>NZ_JBVJKQ010000023.1:0-98037 GCF_055585205.1 Streptosporangium sp. NPDC053982 | reverse complement strand
TCAACGCCCTGTTCGACAAGCTGGAACTGTCGCACACCACCGGCTACAGCCGCCGCGTCCTGGCCGTGCTGCGCTACCTCGGCACCTGAGCGGCCACGAAATCGAGGGCGCTGAAGTTCGCTCCGGTGGCGATGGGCTTCGGCGTGATGTTTCGAGGTCAGCGGCTCAGCCGCGTGAATCCGGGCGGAGGGGCGGGGGGAAGCGCAGCACCCAGCGGCGCTGCCATGGGGTTTCAACGGCCCGATGATGATGGTGCTCGCGTGTCCAGGCGACGGCGTCGGCCGGGTCGAGACCGGCCAGGACGGCAAGGCAGGCGACGACTGTGCCGGTGCGGCCGATGCCACCTCCGCAGGCGACCTCCACCGCGGTGCCGGCCCGCGCTCGCTCGTACAGTGCACGGATCTGCTGTACGGCCATGCCGCGGTCGCGGGGCAGCAGGAAATCGGGCCATTGGATCCACGCGTGCGGCCACCGCAGTTCACCCTCGTGCCGGCGGCGGAGCCCGTCGGAGCCCAGGTAAAGGCCGAAACCGGGCAGGGGCCCTTCCGGCAGAGGATGGCGAAGGCCGCGGCCGCGGATCCAGGTGCCGTCGGGGAGCCGGAAAGCACCCATGAGCGGTGGCCCGCTCACCGGATGGGCTGTCGTGCCGTCCATGGAACCGTTCATGGGGTTCTCTTCACGTCCTTCGGAAAGCGGAGCTGTCTTCTTCGGTGAGCGGTGCTGTCTTCTTCAGTGAGCGGTGTTGTCAAGCCGCCGCCGTTCGCGGTGATTCGCGACATTGATCCGGTTGCCGCACACGTCGGGCCTGCAGTAGATGCGGCGTCCCCCGCGGCTGATGTCGACGAACACCCCGCGGCAGCCCGGGGCGGCGCAGGCGCGGAACCGGTCGTGCCCGAGTGCCCGGACGGTGCCGAGCAGCCCGATGCCGATGAGCGTGGCCAACTCCTCGGCCAGCGGCGCGTCCGGCCTGGTCGGGACGTACCACTGCCATCGTCCGCCGGGGTCGCGATCCAGCACCGGCCTGAGCCCCGCTCGCCCGGCCAGCACGGCGCCGCCCGCGACGGCCTGGCTCTCCGTCTCGGTCTCCACGACGCCGCGCACCTCCCGGCGCAGCAGGTGAACCTCGCGGACGTCGTCGCCGGTCGGCGGCCGCCCGTCCGCCACGGCGTCGAGCCGCAGCCCGTGCCTTGTGAGGAACTCCATCAACGCGTCCGGGGTCGGCAGGGCCTCGCCCGCCGCGGCCTGCACGGTGGGCGAGGTGTTGGCCAGCTCGCCCGCCATGGTCGCCCCGACCGTGTAGTCGGTGATGGAGATCCGCACACTTCACCTCGCCCCGGTAACCGAATAAATTGGATCATACCCCTTACGGTCGTGCAGGGAATGTGGAAAACCGCAGGTTCAAACGGGCGGGCGCCTCATTCCGCCGGGCGAGCGGATCGATCTACCGTTTTTGATCATGATTGGAAAGTTGTTCGACGCGCCGCGGCGGCCGACGGCCGGGTTGGCAGCCCTGCTCGTCCTGGTCGCAGCGATCATGCTGACCGCCATGGCGGACAGCACCATGCAACCCCTGCCGGCCACCGCCCCGAACGACCAGTTCAGCGCCGAGCGCGCCCTGGTTCACCTGAAGAAGTTCGCCGCCGAACCACGACCCATCGGCAGCCCGGCCGGCGACCGGGCCCGGGACCACCTGGCCGGGCAGCTGCGAGCGGCAGGGCTGGAGGTCGAGATTCAACGCTCGGTCGGTGCCCGCTCCGCGGCGGGGCTGGCGACGTTCGGCCGAGTCGACAACATCGTGGGCCGGCTGCGCGGAACGAACTCGACCGGCACCGTGCTCATCGCCGCGCACTACGACTCCGCAGCCATGGGGCCGGGTGCCTCAGACGACGGCGCCGCGGTGGCCGCGATGCTCGAGACCATCCGGGCGCTGCGCGGCGGCCCCGGCCTGCGTAACGACATCGTGCTGCTCATGTCGGACGGTGAGGAGGACGGAGTGCTCGGCGCTGAGGCCTTCGTCCGTGAGCACGCCCTGGGCAAGGCCGGCGGCGTGCTGTTGAACTGGGAGGCGCGCGGGGTCAGCGGCCCTTCGCTGATGTTCGAGACCTCCGCGAACAACGCCCGCCTGGTCGAGACGTTCACCGGCGCCGTCCCCGCGCCGCGTGGCCACTCCGCCATGGTGGAGCTGTATCGGCTGCTGCCCAACAACACGGACTTCACACCGCTGACCAAGGCCGGCTTCACCGGCATGAACTTCGCCTACATCGAGCGTTCCTCGCTGTATCACACCGCGGGCGACTCCATCGCCAACCTCGGCCGGGGCAGCCTGCAACACCACGGCAGCACCATGCTGGCGCTGGCACGCGCCCTGGGCGGCGCGGACCTGCGGACGCTGACCTCCGATCACGACGTCACCTACTTCCGCGCGCTCGGCACCATGATCACATATCCCGGTCAGCTCGTCTGGCCGCTGGCGGTGCTGGCCGCCGTCGCGGTGGCGGGCCTGGCGCTGCTGGCCCGTGCCAGGCGGCTGCTGAGCCTGCCCCGGCTGGTCCACGGCGTCGGTGAATCCATCCCGACCTGACGCCGCGCCCGGACAGGATCAGGCGGAACTCACAGGATCGAACCCCCGCTGAGCGGCGTCGCGTGGAGGCGGAGTCCGCCGGGACGTCGTGATCCGGTAGCTCCCGTTTGATTTCGCATCCCGGTCCGGAGCCGTGTATGGTTACACCTGTCGGCAGGCGCGAAAGCGCAGCGGACAGGCCCCTTTAGCTCAGTCGGCAGAGCGTCTCCATGGTAAGGAGAAGGTCTACGGTTCGATTCCGTAAAGGGGCTCCACTCCAGTACGACAGATCGCCCGGACCGCGAGATCGCGGGGCCGGGCGTTTCTTGTTGTGTGTGAGATCTGTACGACGACCTTCAACCCGCTCGGGCCGTGAGGTCGCGGGGCCGGGCGTTCGCCTTCACGACACCTTCGCACCGCTGACTCTCCGCCGGTCCGCGGGGCCGGACGTCCGGCGCGCATGAGATCGGGGAAGACGCGCGCCGGACGCCCGGCGCGGCTCGCCTCGGGGGATGTGAGGCGGGCCGGGTCCGGCGCACGGGCAACGGGGGCGTTCCACGCGCCGGACGTTCTGGGAGGACCTCGCAGCCGCTTGCGGGACGGTCCTCGACGGCTCACCCGGTGTCGTTCACGGAGGACGTCTCCAGCTCGTGCTTGCGATCCGGTGAGCCATCGCCCTCGCAGGGCACCCGGTCGACGTCGCCACGGCGGATCCGCCGGAGGTGGACGGGTCCGTTCCGGCCGGGGATGCGCTCCAGCTCGCAGCCGCAGTGCCAGCACTCCGCGGTCGGTTCGCCGCGGGTCACGTGGTCACCGCCCGACGGTTGTGCAACTCGGCCCATGCCATGTGCCCGGCGCGGGTCGCCTGGGAGCCGTACCGGTCGGCCAGGTCGGAGATGACGCGGTGTGCTTCAGGGTCGGTCTCCGCGCCTGGGACGGGGGCGTCGGCGTCGTGAATCTCGAAGCGGATCTTGTTGGAGGTCACCGTCGTGATGAGGCTGATATTGCCCTCGGGCCCGGTTCGGGCGAGAGCGGCGGTGAAGAACGCGCGGATGATGTGTTCCGCGTCGGCGGTGCGGTGGGGCTGGTGGTCGTTCACGACCGCGCGGGCATGATGTACGGCCGCTTCCGTGCTGCTCGGCAGGGAGGCGTAATCCTGAGCGAAGGTCGGCATGAGTCACCCCCAGGGAAAAGCGATCCGGATATCCGGCTCATGATTGGTATAGCCAGCTTGTAAGCCGGATATCCGGCTGTCAAGCTGGTGGCGTGGATCAGCCTCGGTATTTGCAACTCGCCGCACACATAAGGCGGCAAATCGTCACAGGTGAACTCCCGCCCCGGACGCGCCTCCCCGCCCGCCAGGATCTGGCGGCTGAACATGGCGTAGCGGAAGGAGTCGTCCGCGAGGCGATCCGCCAGCTCGCGCAAGAAGGTCATGTGGTCTCCCGGCCCGGCGCCGGTGTGTACGTCAAAGAGCAGCCGAAGGTACGGCGCGTCACCCGCTCCTGGCACCGTGAACGCCGAGCCGGTTCCCCTTTCGCCGCGGACATGCTGGGACAGGGTCGCAAGGGCGCCTGGCGGTACGAGTCCGCGACCATCCAGGCATCGCCTGACGTGAGGGCCCGGCTCGGTCTCGATGATCCGCAGGGCGGCATGCCCGATGTCATGCACACCCACTATGTCTTCACCGCGGACGACCAGCCGTGGATGCTGTCGGACTCCTACGAACCGCTCAACCTCACCAAAGGCACGGTCATCGCCTTCCCTGAGGACGGGCCGTTCGCCGGTCACGGAGTGACACACCGCATGGCTGAGATCGGCATCGCCGTGGACGACTGGGTTGAGGACGTCGGTGCTCGCCCCGCCAGTCCGCACGAGGCGAAGGAACTCGGCATCGCGGCCGGATCCATCGTCCTGACCGTCGAGCGGACCTACCTCGCCGAAGGCAGGCCGGTCGAGATCGCCGACATGGTCGTCCCCGCGGAGACCTCTCGTCTCGGTTACTCCGGGCCGGTCGGAGAGAGCTGACCTGCCGGGCCGGAGCGATCGGCGGACGGGGAGCGGGTCAGCGGGGGGAGTGGAAGCGGCGGTGGAGGTCGTGGACCTGTTCCGCCAGGTCGGGGACCGGGCCCTCCACCACGACGCCCGGGGCGATCTCGTGGATCGGCAGCGTCCGCACCGGCGGCGCGGGGACCCCGAGCTCGGCGAGCCAGGCCGACAGCTGTTCGGAGGAGCTCACGTAGACGATGCGGCCCAGGCCCACCCAGGCGTGCGCGGCGGCGCACATCGGGCAGTGCTCGCCCGAGGTGTAGACGGTCGCGGCGGCCCGCTCCTCCGGGGTCATGTTCGCGGCGGCCCAGCGCGCCAGCTCGAACTCGGGGTGACGGGTGTGGTCGCCGGAGGCCACCCGGTTGTGGTCCTCGCCGAGGACGGTGCCGTCGGCGGCGACGAGCACGGAGCCGAACGGCTCGTCCCCCTCGTCCAGGGCCTCGGCCGCCAGTTCCACGCAGCGGCGCAGGTGCCTCAGCTCGGTCTCGTCGATCACGGTGCCCTCCCGGACGGGATCTCCGGCTCGGCGCCGGATTCTCCGATCGTGCGCTTTCTTGATCGTGTACGGCCGGATCCTACCGACCGGCGGCTCGCGGGACGGGCGTCCGCCGTACGCCGGTCCGGGGTTCCGGGGGTCCGGGGCCGGCCGGGACGGGGTGCCGGACCGCCGTACGGTGGCGTACGGTGGCGTACGGCGGGGCGCGGTGGTTCGCGCCGATCTCCCGCCGCTGGTAATCTGACCCGCGATCAGGGAGGACCCGCCGACGGCGGGAGCCCGGTCCGGGCGGGGCTCACGAGGCCGGAAAACTCCGGTGACTCCCGGCGTGCGGGCGGGCATACTGGGGAAACCCGGAAACAAGGGCCCCGACCTGCACGAGTGCGCAGTCACTCCGCGGGTCAGGTATCCTATCGGGGTCGGCCGATGTCAGTCGGCCTCAAGGCGGAGTAGCTCAGTCAGGCAGAGCAAACGGCTCATAATCGTTGTGTCGCCGGTTCAAGTCCGGCCTCCGCTACTACCCTCCCGGTCTCCCAACAGGGGCATCGGTGTGGGTTGTCCCAGTCCCGAACGTAGAAAGGCACTCCCAAGTGGCTGCCACCGACGTTAGGCCGAAGATCACGCTGGCCTGCCAGGAGTGCAAGCACCGCAACTACATCACGCGGAAGAACCGGCGCAACGACCCGGATCGGCTTGAGCTGAAGAAGTACTGCCCCAACTGCAAGGCGCACCAGGCGCACCGCGAGACCCGCTAGGTCTCCCGGCGAGGCCCACCGGTCTTCCACCGGGTGAGGCCCGCTTCAGCGGCATTCCATACCGACGACGAACCGGCGTCCCGACATCGGGCGCCGGTTCGTCGCGTCCGGGTGATCACCGCGTTCAGGCCGGTCGCCGCGCCGGGCGATCGCCGCATCCGGAGGTCGCCGCGGCCGAGCCGGTCGTCGTGTCCCACAGGTGACCGGCCACCGGGTCCGGGCGGTTGTCGTGTCCGGACAGCTTTCCCGGCCGGGCGTTGACCGCGCCCGACAGCCGGTGCCGCCCGCGGACCGGGCTACGGTTTCTGGATGACCGGTCGCGGGGCGGGAGCGCAGGACTCTTGTTACCGTCGGTCCCACCAGCTCGGTAACCGTAAAGGAGCAAGATGGCTCTGAACCGCGATTTCGTCGGTCGGGCGTCCGCGCCCTCCCCGCCCTACGAGGTCAGCCGCGTGAAGATCAAGGAGTTCGCGGCGGCGATCGGCGACGACAACCCGGTCTACCGCGACCGTGAGGCGGCCCGGGCCGCCGGCCACCCCGACGTGATCGCGCCGCCCACCTTCCCCATCGTGTTCAGCCTCTCCGGCGGGTCGATCCTGGCCGACCCCGAGCTGGGCCTGAACTTCGCCATGGTGGTCCACGGCGAGCAGCGCTTCGAGTACCACCGGCCGATCCACGCCGGTGACGAGCTGGTCAGCGTCTCCACCGTGACCGACATCCGCAGCGTGGGCCGCAACGAGCTCATCACGGTCAGGAGCGACGTCACCACGGTCGGCGGCGAGCCCGTCTGCACGACCTACAACACCATCGTCGAGCGCGGAGGGGCGAGCTGAGATGGCCGCGACTGTCAGGTACGACGAGGTCGAGCAGGGCCAGGAGATCCCGGCCGCCGACTACCGGGTCCGCCGCGCCAACCTGGTGATGTACGCCGGGGCCTCCGGCGACTTCAACCCCATCCACTGGAACGAGCGGTTCGCCAAGGCGGTCGGCCTGCCCGACGTCATCGCGCACGGGATGTACACCATGGCGCAGGCGGGCCGGTTCCTCACCGACTGGGCGGGCGACCCCGGCGCGGTCGTCGACTACGGCGTGCGCTTCTCCTCGATGGTGGTCGTCCCGGACGACGACGAGGGGGCGACCATCACGGTGAGCGGCGTCGTCGAGGAGAAGCTCGACGACAAGCGCGTGCTGGTCGGGCTGACCGCCCGGTCCGGCGACTCCCGCGTGCTCTCCCGGGCCCGCGCGGTGGTCCAGCTCTCCTGACCGCTTCCGGCCCGCGCCGGATCGTCTCCGGAGCGCGGGCCGCACGGCGGGCGTCCCGCGGGATCCCCCGGGCGGCGGGCCGTACGGCGGGCGTGTTCCGGGTCCGCGGCGCCGAAAGATCCGGCGGTGGGCGGGCCGGGCGATACTTCGCCCGGTCCGTGGGTAGCGTCCCGGCATGAGCGATGTACCACCTCACGTGACGGAGCTCGCCGAGCGGCGGGCCAGGGCCCGCGCCGACCGCGACTACGCGGGGGCGGACGCGCTCCGCGACGATATCGAAGCCGAGGGCTGGACCGTCCGCGACGTCGGCGACGGGTTCGAGCTCGCCCCCCGGCCGTCCTTCAAGGTCTGGCCCACGGTGAGCTCCGTACCCGTGACGGGTGCGGGCGGCAGGCAGCCGGAGCGGTCCGCCGAGGCGGGGCTCCGCCCGGAGGGGCACGGCATCCCCGCGGCCACGAACCGCGACACCGACGCCGGCACCGGCCGTGACACCGCCGCGGGTACGGCGGGGGCCGGTGACGGGACGAGGACCGGCGAACCGGCCGGGAGCGGCGGCGCCGCGGCGGGGACCGGGCACGGCGCCTCCGCGGACGTCGGCCGGGGCGACGCGCCCGACGCCGAACGGGTCGCCGCGGCCGCCGAGCCCGGCGCCCGACCCGAGGAGGTGGGCCAGCTCGACGCCGAACGGGTCGGTGAGGCCGAGGCGGCCCCCCGGCCGCGACCCGAGGGCGCCGAGCTCCTCGGCCGGTCCGACGACGTCGAGCGCGCCCCCGAGCGCATGGTCTCCTCCCAGCTGCTGTGGGACTCCAGCCTGGCCGTCTCCCGGGTGGACGAGGAGATCACCCCGGTCGAGGGGCGCAAGCCGATGACCTCGCCGACCGTCACGGTCGGACTCGTCGTGGACGGCTGGCCCGACGACCTGCGCGAGTGCGTCCGCGCCCTGCTCGCCCACACCGACGCGAAGATCGTCGCGCTGGACCTGGGCGACGTGGACGGAGCCGGCGCCGTCCTGCAGGAGCTCGCCGACGCCGACCCCGAGCGGATCCAGGCGTGGCACGTGGCCGAGACCCCGCACTGGCGGGGCGGCACGGCCGGCTGGGGCGAGAGCCGCAACAAGCTGCTGGAACTCGACGACTCCGACGTGCACGTGGTGATGGAGACCTCCGTCGTCCTCGACGGCGACGCGATCACCCCGCTGGCCGGGGCGCTGAACGACAAGGTGAGCGCCGCGGGCTGGAAGGGCGTGGACCCGGGTGAGGACCGCCGCGAGTGGAAGGACGCCGGGCCCGGCGACGTGCGGGCGGTGCTCGGCCACCTGTTCGCGGTCCGGCGGGACGCCGCGCTGTCGGTGGGCGGCTTCCCCTCGGGGGCGCGCTACTACCGCAACGCCGACCTGGAGTTCTCCCTCACGATCCCGGGCACCGTCGTCGCCCTCGGCGACGAGCTCCCGGTCCACGAGGGACGGCACCGCGGCTACCACGACGTCGATCCCGAATACCGTGAGCGCGAGTCGCGCCGGACCTACGAGCGCGTGCTGAGGCTGCTGGGTTCCCCGTAGGCTGGTCGCGAGGTCCGGGACCGGCGTTTTTTGGGGAAAGTGCATGGCTGAGCGGGTGGCAGGGGTGCGGCTGGCGCCGTACACGACGTTGGGGCTGGGCGGACCGGCCGGGGCGTTCGCGGAGGCCGGGTCGGCGGAGGAGATCGTCGAGCTGGTCTCCGCTGCGGACCGGGCCGGTGAGCCGGTCCTGGTGCTCGGCGGCGGCAGCAACCTCGTCGTGTCCGACGACGGCTTCGACGGGCTGGTCGTCCGGGTCGCCTCCCGCGGGATCGAGGCCGACGGCGACCGGGTCGTCGTCCAGGCCGGGGAGGACTGGGACGCGCTGGTCGCCCGCGCGGTGGCCGAGGGGCGTTCCGGCATCGAGTGCCTGGCCGGAATCCCCGGCCAGGTCGGCTCCACCCCGATCCAGAACGTCGGCGCCTACGGGCAGGACGTGTCGCAGACCATCGCCGGCGTCCGGGTCTACGACCGCAAGAACGGCGACGTGACCGAGCTGCCCGCGCACGAATGCCGGTTCGCCTACCGGCACAGCGTGTTCAAGGAGGAGCCGGGACGATACGTCGTCCTCGCCGTCGCCTACGAGCTTCCGGCGGCGGGCGGGCTGTCCGGTCCGGTCGCCTACCGCGAGCTGGCCGTACGGCTGGGCGTCGCCCTCGGCGAGCGGGTGCCGGTGGCGAGGGCCCGCGAGGCCGTGCTGGAGCTGCGCCGGGGCAAGGGGATGGTGCTCGACGCCGCCGACCCCGACAGCCGCAGCGCGGGCTCGTTCTTCACCAACGCGCTGCTGTCCGCGGCCGAGGCGGCCGAGCTGGAACGGCGCGTTCCCGGGTTCCCCCGGTTCGACATGCCGGACGGGTCGGTCAAGGTCCCGGCGGCGTGGCTGATCGAGAACGCCGGGTTCCCCAAGGGGTACCGCCGCGGCGCGGCGCGCATCTCCACCAAGCACACCCTCGCCCTGACGAACCCCGAGCTGTCGGCCACGACCGCCGATCTGCTCGACCTGGCCAGGGAGGTCCGCGACGGGGTGCGGGAGAGGTTCGGCGTCACGCTGGTCAACGAGCCCGTCATGGTGGGCGTCCGGCTGTGATCTGTGAGGGGCGCCGGGGCGTGATGCTCCGGCGTCCCTCGGAGGGCCCGCCGCGGTGGCCCGGTGCCCCGCAGTGAGTCCGTGACGGTCGGCGCCTCCCACACGGCCACGGGCGCTGGGCGGCCCGATGCGATCCGGGCCGGCCACGCCGGTGTCCTTCACCCGCCGTCCGAAGAAGGTTTCAGGCCGGCCTGGCGCAGGATGCTGTGGTAGGTGCCTTTTCTCAACTGACGGTGGCGGGGAACGGCGACGGATCTTCCTTGGTCGTTGCGGAGCTTGGCATGACGGCGGCTGGGGACTCGGTGGAATCCGTTGCGTTCGAGATGGCGGATCATCTCGGTCCCGGAGCACGGCCAGGGAGGGGGCTGTCCGTCGGTCATGGGGCATCCCTTCGAGACAGCCGGGGCGGTGTGCGACCGGCTGGAGGGAAAGGGGGATGCCTCAAGTGCGCCGTACATGCGCCGGAGGTCAGAGCGATCCGGACATATAAGGCAAACCTTCGGACAGATCCGGACTGCGGCGTTATTCTCCGGACAGTCCCGGACACCGGAGGGCGGCGCCATGGCGGACGACGAGCGCGGTGCGGTCGAGGATTTCGCGCTGTGGTTGCGGCAGGTGCGGCTTTCGGGTGGAGACGCGTCTCTGCGTGAGCTGGAACGCCGCACGCGACAGGCCGGAACGCGAGTGGCACGCAGCACGCTGCAGGACGCTCTGGACGCCACGCGGTTGCCCTCGATCGATCACGCGGTGGCGATGGTCCGCGCGATGACCGGTGACGAGGCCATGGTGCAGGAATGCCGCCGCCGGTGGACGCGGGCCCGCTCGGCGATGACGGGTGTGGCGATGCCGGAGATTCCGCTCCGGCCGACCGCCCGGCAGGCGCAGGTGACCGGCTCGCAGGACGTCGCGTCGCCGGGGAACGTCCCCCGGTACCCAGAGGAGGAACCGGGCCCGGACCTCCGTCCCCGCGGGTCGCCGCCACCGGCTGCCGGAGAGGAGAGGCCGGTCTGGTGGCGCAGGAAGATCACGGCGGTTTCCGCGGTGCTCGTACTGGCAGCGGCCGGTGGCGGTGTCTACGTGGTGCGGGCCACCGGCTCCCCGCAGTCTCCCCGGGCGAACGAGACCCTTGACGTGACACCCGCGGACAGGGCTCAGGCCGGTGGAGACAGTGGTGCGCATTCCTCCGCGTACACGCCCGTCTACGTCGGCAGGCCGCTGTCGTTGCGCGACTACGAAGAGTATTTCGACCTCATCGCCGGTGTCGTCGTCGCCAGGGAGGGCGCCTGGACCTTGAGCACCAACGCGGGGGGCAACAGCCGCGGCGCCTTCGAGCTCCAGTCGCTCACCGATGCCTACCTGGCCGGTCGCACCGTACCGACCGTCGGCGACTGCGTCGCCGGACTGGCTCAGCACCCCACCCGTGAGGTGCGTTTTCCCCAGGTGCCGCCCGGCACCAGCTTCTGCCTGCGCGACCGCAACACCGGCGACATCGCCGTCGTCCGGGTCAATGACCTCGACTACGGCAACTGGGCCGCCGCGGTTTTCATCACCTACTACCGCGCATCGGTGCCATCCGGCACCCGCCGGCCGGTGAACCCGGAGGATGGGACGACAGGCCCGCCCTCCCGGTCGCCCGCCGCCGTCCCCCGGCCGGGCGGCGACTGATCGTCACGGGCCGGTCGAAGGCGCTTCGGGGAGGGGAACAATCGGTCCTCTCCGCCTGTTAGAGTCAAGAGAAACCACCCGAAGGGGAGTAGTCCCAATCGCGTGATCGACATACTGGCGCCTCTCGGCGCCCGGTCGCGCGGGCCCGGCATCCGAGTGGATGCGGGCGGACGAGACCTTCGGCCTGGCAGTCGTACACACACGCTGCCGGGCCGAAGCCGTGCCCGTCTCCCCGGGTGCCTCTCTTCCGGCCCGGCCGCGCACGCGGAAGGGCACTCTCGTTGGAAGCGTTCTGGATCAGCCTCGCTGTGATCTTCGTCGCCGAGCTCGGCGACAAGAGCCAGCTCATGGCGATGACCTTCGCGACCCGGTTCAAACCGTGGCCGGTGCTCGCGGGCATCACCCTGGCCACCGCCGTCGTCCACCTGTTCAGCGTCGGCCTGGGCAGGATCGCCGGGGACCTCATCCCCACCACGGCGATCACCATCGTCGCGGGCATCGCGTTCCTCGGCTTCGCCGTGTGGACGCTGCGCGGCGACGAGCTGACCGAGGACGAGGCGCAGAAGGCGCAGCGCACCACCCGGTCGGCCCTCATCGCGGTGACCGTCGCCTTCTTCCTCGCCGAGCTGGGCGACAAGACCATGCTCGCCACCATCACCCTGGCCACCCAGCACGGCTGGTTCGGCACCTGGGTCGGTTCCACGGTCGGCATGGTCGCCGCCGACGCGCTCGCCATCCTCGTCGGCCGCATGCTCGGCAAGCACCTCCCCGAGAAGGTCATCCGGTACGGCGCCGCCGCGGCGTTCGCGGTCTTCGGGATCATCCTCCTGCTCGAACCGCTGTTCGCCTGACGGACGGGCCACGACCCGGGCGGGCGTCCGCGACCGGAGCCGGACGGGCGAGCGCCCCCGCCCCCTGCGTCAGGGGACGGGGGCGCTTCCTGTCTCCCACCCCGGGAGGTCTGTGCGGTGGCGGCCGTCAGCTCACCGTGACGTCGTCGACGTAGACCGCCGAGCCGCCGCCGCTGTCGGACGGGCTGACGAACTGCACGCCGATCTCCCGGACGTCGCCCAGATCTGTCAGTCCGGCGAGGTCCAGCGTGAGGACGGCGCCGGCGGAGGTCACCGGAACGGGTCCGCCGTCGTGCCAGGCCCACGACGGACCGGTCTTCACGTACAACTTCGCCTGGACGCCGCCGCCCGCGTCACCCCAGGGCGCCAGCCTCGCGACGGCGCGCAGCGTGGCGCGTCCGCTGAGGTTCGCCGAGCCGGTGCGCGCCAGGTAGGCGGTGCCGTTGAGGGTGACGTCCGCCTTGAGGGACTTGCTCCCGGAGGCGGCCCACTCGCCGACGGACCAGGGACCTCCGGTGACCCCGGCGCCGGTCCAGCCGTCCGTGCCCGACTCGAAGTCGTACAGGGTCGTGCCGGTCTGGCTGCCGGTGCCGACCTCGACGGCCTCCGAGACCGGCCCGGCCGTACCCTCGGCGGTGTGGCCGGTCACGGTGTACCAGACGTCTCCGGAGGGGGCCGAGGAGTCCGTCCACGGCGTGCCGTTGTCCGAGACGCAGCGGTCGCAGACCGTCGTCCACGGGCCGCCGGCGCCGGCGGTGGCGCGCCGTACCGAGTACGTGGCCGCGGTCGTCGATCCGCGCCAGGCCACCGACACCCCGCCGCTCCTCCGCTGCACCGAGGTGACCAGCGGCCTGCCCGGCGCGGGTACGGCGGGCACCGGCGTCCCGCTCATCTGGAAATGGAACTGCCGGATGGCCGTGGCCCGCTGCCGCATGGTGGCGTCGTCACCCGGATAGTGCATGGTGAACCCGTCGTTGTGCTGCACGTACCCGTGGTCGTCGCGGTGCGGGAAGATCTGCCAGAACAGCGCGCCGCTGACGTCGGGGTCCCCGGCGATCGCGGAGAGCTTCCCGCTGTCGGCGTCGGTGGAGCCGTACTCCCCGGCGATGTACACCTTGCCGTGCCCGGTGATGTCGCGGGCGTCGTTGCGGACCGCGTCGCCGGAGGACAGCGGGTAGTAGTGCGCGTCGACGATGTCGATCTCGCTCACCCCGTACTCCTGGCCGCTCCAGTGCGTGGCGACCAGGGTGTCCGGTGACAGGCGCTTGAGATGCTGGGCGATGGTGCGGATCCAGTTCGTGTTGACGCCGGTGAGCTCGTTGCCCAGCTCCCACGCCAGCACGCCCGGCTCGTCCTTGAACGCCGTCCCGGTGTACGGGTTCACGTGGTTGAGCAGGTGGTCGATGTACTGCTTGAACGCGTCGATCGCACGCGGGTCGGTGTAGAAGGCGTCCTCCGGCAGGCCGAGCCAGTCGGTGAAGTCGTGCCGCCCGCCGTGGTACCAGTGCCAGTTGTCGGTCAGCGGGACCACCAGGCGCAGACCGCGGGCCCTGGCGGCGGCCACGGCGTAGTCGATGGTGGCGAACGCGCCGTCGTTCCACTGACTCAGACGGGGCTCCAGCGTCAGCGGGTGCCCGGTCGAGATGCCGAGCGTGTGCGAACGCACCACCGTCGAGCCCATGGCCTTGGCGGTGTCCAGGCCGTCGTCGATCCGGAACTTCGTGGGGTAGGCGATCCCGCCGACGTTCTCGTCCAGCCCGAGCCAGGAGAGGTTGACGCCGCCGAACCTGAAGGGTCTGCCGTCCAGCATGAGCTTCGTGCCCTGCCTGGTCACCCGGCTGATCGGCTCGGCTGTCGGGGTCGGGGTCGGGTCCGGCGTGACGGTGGGGGTCGGGTCCGGGGTGGCGGTGGGTGTCGGGCTCGGGCTCGGTGTGGGGGACGAGCCGTCGTCGCAGGGGAGGCCGTTGAAGGTGAAGCCCGCCGGGGCGGTGTTGGTCCCGGTGTAGGAGACGGTGAAGCCGACGCCGGTGGAGGCGCCGCCGGCCAGCGAGCCGTTGTAGCCCGCGTCGCGCACCGTCACCGCGGTTCCGGACTGCTGGAAGACGCCGTTCCACCCTGAAGTGATCTTCTGGTCGCCGGTGAAGGACCAGCCGAGCGTCCAGGAGGTGACGGACGGCCCGTTGTTGGTGAGGGTGACGTCGGTCGTCGCCCCGCCGCCCCAGGCAGAGGTGACCTTGTAGGCCACCGCGCACGCGGACGGGGCGGCGTGCGCGGTCGTCGCCGTACCGCCCGCCAGCAGCGCCGATACGGCCAGCAGCGTCGCGAGCACGGCGCGGCGTCGCGGTGGGGAAGATGGTGCCATGGCTCTCCTCGTGGGTCTGCCGGCCGTTCCTGACAGCGGTACGGTTAACTGATTCAGTGACGGCCGTCCGGTCTGCGGTGTGACGGCATCCGCTGGCGCGTCGGCGGAATGCGAGAATCTCCTCTCGCCGGGCATGGGGCAGCCCGAAACCGCCGCGTTCACCAGCGGATACCCGGGCGAAGGGGCCCTGACCGCACCCTTCGGAGTGCATCCTTGCGAAAGCGGGAATGGCGATGACTTCGGTATCGTAGGACTTAATCGATTAAGTAATCAACGGGTCCCGTGGATTCATCTGAGTGAGGGTGGGCCGGGCCTTCCGGCGCGGGGTGTTTCCCGGGCTTGGGCGGGTCGGTGGTCCCGGGCTGGGCGGCGGTGCACGCTGCGGTGGGTGGGTGTTCCGGCCGGCGCTGTGGCTGATGTCCGGTGCCGACCGGCCTCCGGCCTGGTCCCGGGCGCGATGGTTTCTGGCGTTTTGAAGCCGGCCGGAACACCCACCCACCTCCGCGCCAAGCCTGCCCCGGCCGTACGGATGACCCGCCGTAGCGGCTTGCTTTCCGAAAGCCCACGGCTCTCGCCGATGCTGAAGCGACCCCGCTTCCCGGTCAGGGCTGGCCGCCGTAGCCTTGCGGCCACCCTGGCGGGGGAGAGCGCAGGGCCGGGCGCCGTAGCCGTTCCCTTCCAGGTCACGGAGGCTAGGCTCTTTTCATGGTCGACTCCTGGGAATCCACGGCGCCGGGCGTGCTGCGGCTGCCCTCGGGCCGGCTGGTTCGCGGCCGGGGGCTCAGGCGCCCGCTTCCGGAAGGGCGGGAGCCCGCCTTCGCGCTGTACCTGCTGGGCAAGGAGCCGCCGCCCGTTCCCTGGGAGGCCCGCTGGCTGCGCCGTTTCGTCGCCCGATTCCGGTAGGGGCCTCATCCCGTCCGCCGGCGCCGTGATGAACCGCAGGGTTCGTGGGACGGGGGCGGTCCGCCCGTCGGCGGCCGGGGGCTTGCGCCTCCCCCAAGGGGAGCCGCGAAGGTAGGGGCCATGAACGGCGGCACGCTCCACTCGATCGGTGACCTGGCCCGGCGGACCGGGCTGAGGGTCAAGACCATCCGGTTCTACTCCGATCGCGGGATCGTGACGCCGACCGACCGCAGCCCGGCCGGTCACCGCCTCTACGACGTCGAGGCCGCCGCCCGCCTGGACCTCGTGTGCACGTTGCGGGACCTGGGACTGGACCTCGCCACGATCCGCAAGGTCGTGGACCGGGAGCTCTCGCTCACCGAGGTCGCGGCGACGCACGCCGAAGCCCTGGCGACGCAGATCAGCGTCCTGCGTCTGCGGCGCGCGGTGCTGACGGCGGTGGCCGAGCGCGGGGCCACTCCCGAGGAGATGGATCTCATGCACAAGCTGGCCAAGCTCTCCGGGGACGAACGCCGGCGCCTGGTCGACGACTTCCTCGACGCCGTCTTCGGCGGACTCGCCGACCCCCACTTCGCGGGGATCCGGCGCTCGATGACCCCCGAACTGCCCGACGACCCCGGCACGGAGCAGGTCCGGGCCTGGGTGGAACTGGCGGAACTGTCCCGGGACCCCGGCTTCCGCGCCGCCGTACGGCGCACGGCCGAGGACCACGCGGCCGAACGTGCCGCGGGCGGCGCCGCGGTCCCGCGACGCGACCCCGTCGCGGCCGTCCGGGACGGGGTCCGTCCGGCATTGGACGCCGGCGTCGCGCCCGCCTCGTCGCAGGCCGCCCCGATCGTCGCGGCGCTGACGGCTCATTACGCCCGTGTCGTCGGTCTCCCCGACGACGACGGGCTCCGCCGCCGGCTGCTGACCCGGCTGGAGACCGCGAACGACCCCCGCAGGCAGCGGTACCTGGAACTGCTCGCGGTGGTCAACGGCTGGCCGGCCCCGGAGGACCCGGGCCCGGCACTCGACTGGTCCATCCAGGCCCTGCGTTCCCGGATCCCGCCCACCGCGGCACGCACCTCCGACCGGTCCGGATGAGCCTGAAAGAGCCCGGGTGGGCACCGGCCCGCCTGGGCTCTGGGGAGGCGCGCCGGTCCGGGAAGCGTCCATCAGCCGAGCGCGGGTACGGCGGGGTATGGGCGCGGTGGGGTCGTGGCCGGTGAATCATCGCTTTTAAATATCGCCATATATCGCTATTTATGCGCTTATAGGCCCATAGCACGTGATAAGTCGATTCCGGGAGGACGGGGGGCGGGAACCCGTATTCGTGGTTGCCTTGGCGATCTTTTTTTGATCCGCTGCACACACCCACATGTGTACGAAGGGATCCATATGACCGCCGCCGCCTCCGAGAACGCCGCCTGCCCGAGGCACCCGCTCGACCAGGACGCCGCCGGAGTCAACCGGCCCGGCCTGTACCCGAACGAGCTGTACCACCGGATCCGCGAGACGGGGACGGGCGTCACCGAGGTCATCCGTCCCACCGGCACTGGCAAGCTCGTCACCCGCTACGACGACGTCAAGGAGGTGCTGCGGAACCAGGCGGCGTTCTCCCGGGAGGCCGCCCTCGACGCCGACGACGTCGGCCTGGAGGACACCATCCTGGGACTGGACGGGGAGCGTCACGCGGCCGTGCGCAACGTCGTCAAGGCGCTGTTCACCCCAAGGGCCGTGGAGCGGCATCGGGGCGACGTCGAGATGAGCGCGGCGGCGCGGCTGAAGGAGATGACGGAGAACGGGGAGCCCGCGGACCTGGTCGAGGACTTCGCGCTGCCGCTGGCGCTGGACACCATCTCCGACCTGCTGGGGCTGCCCCATGAGGACCGGGCGCGGTTCCGCCACTGGGGCGAGTCGTTCCTGGCCCACACCATCGTGGCCGGGGAGGAGGCCCAGGCCTCGTCGGCGGCGATGGCCGGCTACCTGGCCGGTCTCATCGAGCAGCGGCGGCAGCGGCCCGAACCGGACCTGCTGGGCCGGATCGCCGTCGCCGGCGCGGATCTGCCCCCCGCGCAGCAGATCATGCTGCCGATCGCCCTGGTGCTGGGCGGCTGGGAGACCACGGCGAGTTCCATCGGGACCTTCGTCCAGGTCCTGCTCACCCACCCCTACGAGGGATACGAGACGGCCTACGCCTACCTCGTCGACCACCCGGAGATGATCCCGTCGGCGGTCACCGAGCTCACGCGGATGTTCTCCACCACGGGAGCCGACACCATGCCCCGCCGGGCGACGCGGCGGGTGACGCTGCCCAGCGGTGCCGAGGTGCGGCCCGGCGAGATAGTGATCGCCTCGACCGACGCGGGCAGCTACGACCCGCGGGTCTTCCTCGACCCGCACCGGATGATCTTCGATCGTCCCTACAACCACCACCTGTCGTTCGGGCACGGTCCGCATCACTGCCTCGGCCGCCACCTCGGCCACCTGGAGATCGTCGTCGCGATCGGCCTGCTCACCCGGGAGCTGCCCCGCCTGCGGCTGGCCGTCCCCTCCGAGGAGATCCCCCGCAGGACCGGGCACGCCATCAAGGGGGTGGCCTCACTGCCGGTGAGGTGGACGTGACGGGCTGATCCCTCCGCCGTACCCGGTGGGCCGGCCCGTCGGCGTCACCGGGTCCGGCGGGGCCGGCCGCCGGCGGCGCCGTACCCGGTGAGGTCAGCCGATCAGGGCGAGACGGTGCGCGGCCGCGGCGGCCTCGCCGCGGGTGGCGACGCCCAGTTTGGCGAGGATGTTGGAGACGTGGACGCTGACCGTCTTGGCGGAGATGAACAGCTCGGCGGCGATCTCGCGGTTGGACCGGCCCTGGGCGACCAGCCGGAGCACCTCCTGCTCGCGCGGGGTCAGCGGAGCCGCGGGAGCGTCCGCCACGGGGGAGGAGGCCGCGCCGGCGGCGGGTTCGCGGTCCAGCGTCACCCCCAGCCGGCGCGCCAGGGACTCGATCTCGGTGGTCAGGGGCCGGGCGCCCAGCGCGGCCGCGGCCGGGTGCGCCGCGCGCAGCCGTACGGCGGCGCCCTCGCGGTCACCGGCGGAGGCCGCGGCCCGTGCCGCCTGCAGCAGCGATTTCGCGCGCGGGAAGGGGCGGTCCAGCTTCTCCCAGACGGCGGCCGCGGCGTCGTGGTCGCGGTTGACGGAGAAGCGGTAGGCCTCCGAGACCGGACTGTCCACGGTCAGCGACGTGGCAGCCTCCTCGACCTGGGGCCGCAGCGCCGCCGCCCGCTCGGGCGCGACGGGCTCGGCGACCTCGCAGACCCCGGCCAGCAGGGCGAGGGTGCGCCAGCCCAGCATGGGCTTGCTCGTGATCAGGGCTGCACGGACGGCCTCCTCGGCGACCTCCAGGGCGGCGAGCGGCTCGCCGTTCAGCAGGTGCAGTCCGACGCGGAGCCGGATGTTCGCGGTCAGCTCCTGGGTGAACTCCTCCTGCGTGGAGAAGGCGCCGACCTCGTTCAGCACGGACGCGACCAGGTCGGTCTCGCCGCGGGCGATCGCCACGTCGGCGCGGATCCTGCGCAGGTGGTGGCGGGTGCGCAGGGTCGGGTCCATGGTGAGTCCCTGCTCGGCGACCCGGGCGGCCTCGTCGAAGCGGCCCAGCGCCTCCAGCGCCTCGGCCCGGTTGTTGGCGATGAAGGTGCCCTGGGTGCGGTAGCGGCCGTACTCCCTGGCCAGCCGTTCCCCCTCCAGCGCCATCTCGACCGCCTCCGCGGAGCGGCCCATGTTGTTGAGCGCGTCCACGGTGTTGGCGATCGACCGCAGGACGACGCGGCCGGAGCCGACGCGCTCGCCGATCGTCTTGGCGGTCATGTTGACGGTGATCGTCTCGTTCATGCGTCCGGCGATCGAGTGGCCGAGGGCGAGGTTGAGCAGCAGGTCTGCCTCCAGGCCCTCGTCGCCGTGCTCGCGGGCGATGCCGAGCGCCTCCTCGGTGAGCGCGGTCCCCTCGGCGACCTCGCCGCCGAACATCAGGTGGGAGCCGAGCCTGGTCAGGACGGCGGCGCGGTGCGGGCCGGGCCCGGGGACCAGTCGTTCGGCGTAGCGGAGGTCGTCGAGCGCGCCGGGCTTGCGCTTGGCCGTTTTGAACTGGGAGAGCCGCACGACCAGCTCGGCCACCCGCGCGGGTTCGGTCCCCTCGTCCAGCTCGGACAGCGCGGCCTTGACGAACTTCGTCCCACGCTCCAGTTCGCCGCAGGCGTTGGCCGCCGCCGACGCCTGCTCCAGGACCGTGGTGTGGTCGGCGCCGATCAGTTCGGCGGCGTCGGGCACCTTGCCCCACAGCTGGAGGACCCGCTCCAGGAGCTGCATCTCCTCGTTGTAGGCGAAGCTCTTGGCGGCCTTGCCCGCGGCCTCCCAGGCGGAGATGAGGGCCCACTTGTCGTCGCGGGCGGAGTACCAGTGGTGGGCGATCTCGACGGCGGCCCGGCCGGGCGGGACCATCGTGCGGTCCCGGCTGATCTCCTCGGCGAAGCGGGCGTGCAGCCGCATGTGCTCGCCGGGCAGGAGCTCGTCGTGCACGGCCTCGCGGATCAGGGCGTGCCGGAAGGCGTAGGCGCGGCCGTCGGCGACCTGGAGCACGTTGGCGGCGACGGCGGGCCGCAGCGCGTCCTCCAGGTCGATGTCGGACAGGCCGCTGACCGCGGCGAGCAACGCGTGGCCCACCCGGTTGCCCCCGGCGGCGGCGATGCGCAGCACCCGCTGGGTCTCGTCGGGGAGCTGCTCGACGGAGCCGATGATCAGGTCGTGCAGGGAGTCCGGGAAGGAGCACTCGCCGCCGCACTCGACGAGCGCCTCGACGAACAGGGGGATGCCCTCACTGCGTTCGAAGACCTTGCCGACCTGGGCGAACTCGGGCGTCGTGCCGAGGATGCCGGCCATCTGGGCGGCCACCTCGTCCTGGGTGAGCCGGGGCAGGTCCAGCCGGAGCACGCCCTCGACCCGGCCCAGCTCGGCGAGCACCGGACGCAGCGGGTGCTGGCGGTGCAGCTCGTCGGAGCGGTAGGTGAGGACCATCAGGACCGGTATGGCGCGCAGGTTGCGGCTGAGGAAGGCGATCAGGTCGCGGCTGGAGCGGTCGGCCCAGTGGATGTCCTCGATGACCAGGACGACCGGGCGGCGCTCGGCCAGCCGTTCCAGGAGGGTGAGGACCTGTTCGAAGAGCCGGGCGCGTGCGGTCTCCCCGTCGGCGTCGCCGCTCGGCTCGCCGAACTCGGGCAGAAGCCGGGCCAGGTCCCGCGCGCCGCCCTCGGGCAGCAGGGCGGCGACCTTCTCGGCGCCGCACTCGCGGACGAGCTGGCGGATCACGGCGGTGAACGGCGCGTAGGCGAGGCCCTCGGCGGACAGCTCCACGCAGCCCCCGAGGAGTACGTGGGCGCCGTCGCGGATGACGCGTTCGGCGAAGGAACCGGTCAGCCGGGTCTTGCCGACGCCCGCCTCGCCGCCGAGGAGGACGGTCGCGGCCGTGCCCTCGCACGCCTGCGCGAAGGCCTCCGTCAGCGCCGCGAGTTCGGCCTGCCGCCCCACGAAGACGGGGCTCACCGTCCGACCCATCATGAGCTCTAGCATGTCACGCCTTATGGGTAGTTATCTCCCCATTTGCCGTACGGCGGGCGGGCCCGCCGTACGGCTCAGGGAGGCCGCTGAGCCCGGCCGGGCTGAGGGTGGCGGCCGGGCTCTCGGAGCGTGGTCATGCGGGGAGGATCCGGGAGAGGAGGCTCCGGCGGCGCTCGCCGCCGGACCGGCCCTCCGAGGTGGCCTTCGCCTCGCGGGCGAGGCGGTGCTCACGGGCCTGCCGGTGGAGCTCGGCGGTGCGGTCGCTGATGAGCTGGTGGTGAAGCTCGGGGTTCATGGTCGACGCCTCCTGGCGTTCTTGAGCGGTGCTTTTCCCTGCACTCTCAAGATTCGGCCTAAGGCCCCCGCCCTCACATCGGACGGATGCCCTATCTCCCGGGGCCTTCCGCGCCGCGGGGATGCCTAGGCAGGTCCGGGCATGCCTAGGGGGTACCTAGGCATGCCCGGAGGTCGGGCCGCTCCGTCCGTTATGTCCTTTTCACTCAAGGTCGGGCTGTTCCCTCCAATCAGTTCCAGGTGGCTCCGGCCTCGTCCCGGTCCGTTCCCGCCCGGTTCCGGAGGTGTTCCCACCGTCCTCGGCGAACATTGCCGAAACCCGGACCCGGACCTGGGCGGTGTCCGGTTTGGAACTAATCACGCCAGTCGGCATGCTGTAGAGGTGTCAACTGTGACTACCTCGTTCGCCGACGTGGCCTCGTCCAACGTCGCGCTGCGAACCTTCCTCCACGGCCTGCCCGGTGTCGACCGTGTCGGCGCCGACCAGCGGGCCGCGATGCTCGGCACCCGCTCCATCAAGACGACCGCCAAGGCGGAGGCCATCGACCTGGCCATCCGCATGGTGGACCTGACCACCCTCGAAGGCGCCGACACGCCGGGCAAGGTCCGCGCGATGTGCGCCAAGGCGGTCCACCCCGATCCGGCCGACCCGACCGTCCCCAAGGTGGCCGCGGTGTGCGTCTACCCCGACATGGTGGCGGGGGCCGTCGGCGCGCTCGCCGGGTCGGGCGTGAAGGTGGCCAGCGTCGCCACGGCGTTCCCCAGCGGGCGTTCCTCCCTCGACGTCAAGGTGGCCGACACCCGGCTGGCCGTCGAGGCGGGCGCCGACGAGATCGACATGGTGATCGACCGCGGCGCGTTCCTGTCCGGCGACTACGTCAAGGTCTTCGAGGAGATCGTCGCGATCAAGGAAGCGTGCGGCGAGGCCCACCTGAAGGTGATCCTGGAGACCGGCGAGCTCGCGACCTACGACAACGTACGGCGGGCGTCCTGGCTGGCCATGATGGCCGGCGGTGACTTCATCAAGACCTCCACCGGCAAGGTGCAGCCGGCCGCGACCTATCCCGTGACGATGGTCATGCTGGAGGCGGTCCGCGACTTCCTGGCCGCCACCGGCCGCACGGTCGGCGTCAAGCCCGCGGGCGGCATCCGCACCACCAAGGACGCGATCAAGATGCTCGTCCTGGTCAACGAGGTCGCCGGCGACGGCTGGCTCACCCCGGACCTGTTCCGCCTCGGCGCCTCCTCCCTGCTCAACGACCTGCTGATGCAGCGCCAGAAGATGGCCACCGGCCGGTACGCGGGCCCCGACTACTTCACCCTGGACTGACGATGTTCGAATACGCACCGGCCCCCGAGTCCCGCGACGTCGTCGACATCAAGCCGTCCTACGGGCTGTTCATCGGCGGCGAGTTCACCGACGGCGCGGGCCCGTCGTTCAAGACGGTCAACCCCGCCTCCGAAGAGGTCCTGGCCGAGGTGGCGTCCGCGTCCGCCGACGACGTGGACCGGGCCGTCCGGGCCGCGCGCGAGGCGTTCGGCGCCTGGTCGGCGATGCCCGGCTCCGAACGGGCCAAGTACCTCTTCCGGATCGCCCGCATCATCCAGGAGCGCTCCCGCGAGCTGGCCGTGCTGGAGTCGCTGGACAACGGCAAGCCGATCCGGGAGTCGCGCGACGTGGACCTCCCCCTGGTCGCGGCGCACTTCTTCTACTACGCCGGCTGGGCCGACAAGCTCCCCTACGCCGGGTACGGTCCCAGCCCCCGGCCGCTGGGCGTGGCCGGCCAGGTCATCCCGTGGAACTTCCCGCTGCTGATGCTGGCGTGGAAGATCGCCCCGGCGCTGGCCTGCGGCAACACGGTCGTGCTGAAGCCCGCCGAGACCACCCCGCTGACCGCGCTGCTGTTCGCCGAGATCTGCCGCCAGGCCGACCTGCCGCCGGGCGTGGTCAACATCGTGACCGGCGCGGGCGAGACCGGCGCGGCGCTGGTGAACCACCCGGACGTCGACAAGGTCGCCTTCACCGGTTCCACCGAGGTCGGCCGGCTGATCGCCCGGTCCGTCGCCGGGACGCGCAAGAAGGTCACCCTGGAGCTCGGCGGCAAGGCCGCCAACATCGTCTTCGACGACGCCGCCCTCGACCAGGCGGTCGAGGGCATCGTCAACGGCATCTTCTTCAACCAGGGGCACGTCTGCTGCGCGGGCTCCCGGCTGCTGGTGCAGGAGTCGATCGCCGAGGAGCTGCTGGAGGCGCTCAAGCGGCGCCTGTCCACGCTGCGCCTGGGCGACCCGCTGGACAAGAACACCGACATCGGCGCGATCAACTCCGCCGCGCAGCTCGCGAGGATCCGCGAGCTGTCCGACCACGGTGAGCTGGAGGGCGCCGAGCGCTGGTCCCCGGCGTGCGAGCTGCCCGAGCGGGGATTCTGGTTCCCGCCGACGATCTTCACCGGCGTCGCGCAGTCGCACCGCATCGCCCGGGAGGAGGTGTTCGGCCCGGTGCTGTCCGTGCTGACCTTCCGTACCCCGGCCGAGGCGGTGGAGAAGGCCAACAACACCCCCTACGGCCTGTCGGCGGGCGTGTGGACGGAGAAGGGCTCGCGCATCCTGTGGATGGCCGACCGGCTCCGCGCGGGCGTCGTGTGGGCCAACACCTTCAACCGGTTCGACCCGACCTCCCCGTTCGGCGGCTACAAGGAGTCCGGCTACGGCCGGGAGGGCGGCAGGCATGGGCTGGAGGCGTACCTCGATGTGTGACCACGATCGGAAGCGGCGCCGTACCCGTCGCGACCAGGCGACGCGGGGCCACGGTTTCGCCCGCGCCGGCCGCCCGGAGCCGCGCGGCTGGTTCGCCCACCGGTGCGGGGTGAGCCGGTGCGGACAGATCTTCGTGCCGGCCAGGCTGGCACAGCAGGAGAGCTCGCGGAGAGGGCGCGGAGATGAGTAGGACCGAGTCGCCCGCACGGCTGGCCGTGCGAAAGACGTACAAGCTGTACATCGGCGGGGCGTTCCCGCGTTCGGAGAGCGGAAGGTCCTACGCGGTGACCTCCTCCAAGGGCGAGTTCCTGGCCAACGCCTCCAGGGCGTCCCGCAAGGACGCCCGCGACGCGGTGGCCGCCGCGCGCAAGGCGTTCGGCGGCTGGTCCGGGGCGACGCCGTACAACCGGGGGCAGATCCTCTACCGGATCGCCGAGATGCTGGAGGGCCGCCGGGCGCAGTTCGCCGCCGAGCTGGCCGACGCCGGGGTCAAGCGACCGGGGGACGTCGTGGACGCGGCCGTGGACCGGCTCGTCTGGTACGCCGGCTGGTCCGACAAGATCGCCGCGGTGGCGGGGTCGGCCAACCCGGTCGCCGGGCCGTACTTCAACATCTCCTCGCCGGAGCCGACCGGAGTGGTGGCGGTCGTCGCCCCCGACGACCCGCTGCTGGGCCTCGTCTCGGTGATCGCCCCGGTGATCGTCACCGGCAACACCTGCGTGGTCGTCGCGAGCGAGCGGGCCCCGCTGCCGGCCGTCACCCTGGCCGAGGTGCTCGCCACCTCCGACCTGCCGGGCGGAGTGGTCAACATCCTCACCGGCTCGGCGAAGGAGATCGCGCCCTGGCTGGCCGGGCACATGGACGTCAACGCCCTCGACCTCACCGGCGTCTCCGACCCCGGTCTCGCGGTCGCGTGCGAGGAGGCGGCGGCAGAGAACCTCAAGCGGGTCCTGCGCCCCGCGCCCGCCGGACAGGCGGACGACTGGGCCGCCGACCCGGGCACCCGGCGTCTGACGGCGTTCCTGGAGACCAAGACCGTCTGGCATCCCACCGGCGTCTGACGGGCCGCGTACCGGCTCCGGGGTCCACCCCGGGGCCGGTACGGCGCCGCGTCCCGGCGGTCCCGTCCGTGACGGGCGGTACGGCGCGACGTCCCGGGTGGCCGTCCGTGACGGGCGCTCCGCACCGGGTCGCGGCGGTTCCGTCCCTGACGGGCGGTACGGCGCCGCGGGCCGCGCGGGCGGTGGCCCCTCCGGGCACGCGCGTGCCGGGCCGCACGCGAGTCAGCGGGCGGGGACGCAGATCGCGTAGAGCTCGACGTCGATCTCCTCGGCCGTCGGGTTCTGCACGACGAACTCCCACGCGTCCTGGACGGCGCCGGGGCGGTCGCTCGTGCTTTCGGGGGCACTCACCGGGAAGGACACCGGCCTGCTCACGTCATAGGTGCCGTGGAAGGCATGGCCGCCGCCCACGGCGCGCCTGCCTTCCCCGCACACCACGTTGGTGAGCATGGTCCCCCTCTTCGCGATCTTCCGCGTCTCCTTCACGATGGTCACCTCCGGCCCGTGGAGCCCGTTCCACCAGGCGGTGCCTCCCAGGACGAGGGCTCCCGCCGCCAGCACGCCCGCCCCGGCCAGGGCGGCCTTCTCAGTGAACCGCCGGGAAGGCTGCATGTTTCTCCCCTTTGAATGCTTCGTCCGACATCCGTTGGACGAACGGCTTCATCGCATCGTTCGCGGTGCGGGCCCCGGCCGGGGGTATGACCGGAAAAGGACAGGAGCGGATGGGAACGTCAGTCCATCGGCGCGTGGCGCAGCCAGGGGTGGGCGGTCTCCAGCCAGGCGGCCAGTGCCAGCAGCTGTGACTCGCCTCCGGGGGGCGCGACGAGCTGCACCCCGATGGGCATGCCCGTGGAGTGCCAGCCGTACGGGACGTTCATGGCGGGCCAGCCGGCCATGTTCCAGGCAGCGGTGACCGGGGCGTACGTGACGTTGGCCCGCACGTTGGCCAGCAGCCCGCGGTCGCCCCAGCGGTCGGCGGGGGGCGGGACGGCGGCGAGCGTCGGGGTGATCAGCACATCGGCGTTGCCGAACCACTGGTCGGCGCCGTGGGCGCGCCAGCGGTCGCGGCCCGCCGAGCCGTCCAGCCTGAATCGGGCGAGCAGCCGGCCGGCCTTGGCCAGCGCCCGGGTGCGGCGCTCCAGCCGGCGCGGGTCCAGGTCCTCGGTGTCCTCGCGGGCGCACGCGAACCAGCCGGCGATCGCGGCGGCCCCGACCCAGCTCGGCATCCTCGGCTCGTGCTCCACCACGGTGTGCCCGGCGGCGGCGAGCGTGTGGCCCGCCTCGACCACGGCCCGCTGCAGCTCGGGGTCCACCCAGAAGCCCGGCGGCAGCGGCGCCGGCGCCGTGGCGATCCGCAGCCGCACCGGCTCCGCGGGGGTCAGCCCTCCCGGGTAGTCGTCGATGGCGCTGCCGGCCTCCAGGTACTCGCTGTCGCCGGGCGCCGCGAGGGACATGTCTCCGGCCATCACCGCCAGGCCCAGCGCGAGGTCGCCGACGGTCGTGGCCAGCGGGCCGTTCTCCGACATCCCGTGCCAGTCGTTCCCGGGCGGCGGGACCACGCCCGGACCCGGTTTGATCGTCACGAGCCCGCAGCAGGCGGCGGGGATGCGCAGCGAGCCGAGCCCGTCGTTGCCCTGGGCGAGCGGGACCATCCCGGCGGCCACCGCGGCGGCGGCGCCGCCCGACGAGCCGCCCGGCGTGCGCCGCGGGTCCCAGGGGTTGCGCGCCATGCCGTACACGCTGTCGGAGAAGCCGACCAGGCACAGCTCCGGCACGTTGGTGAGGCCGACGACCACCGCGCCCGCCGCCCTGAGCCGGGCGACCACCGGGTGGTCGGCGGCGGCGGCCTCGCTGGAGGAGGCCGCCGACCCGTTGCGCGTCGACTCGCCGCGGACCGGGATGTTGTCCTTGACCGCCACCGGCACCCCGGCCAGCGGCAGCTCGGCGAGGTCCGGCCGCTCCTGTACGGCGCGCGCCTCGGCCATGGCCCGTTCGGTCCGGACCTTGCGGAACGCGCCGACGCGCCCGTCGCGCTCGGCGATCAGCCGCAGGTGCTCCTCGACCACCTCCGGAGCGCCGGCCTTGCCACGTCGAACGGCCTCCGCGATCTCACCTGCGGACTTCCCCACCCACGGCATGCCCCGAGTCTGGTACGGACGGCACGCCGACGGAAGCGTTACACGTCTCAATCAGGTGACTTGTTGGGTACCGTCCGTGTCATCACCGGTCATCCGTAATCACCTGATCGCGAATGTTCGTCTGAACCATCAGGGCCGTCCCGTTCATCCTCCCGGCTCCGCCCGTCGTGGCCGGAGTCTTCCCGCCCGGCCCGCCTGACCTCGCGGCCCACCCCGCGCAGGGCCAGACGAAGGGCGTACTCCAGCTGGGCGTTGACGCTGCGCAGGTCGTCGGCCGCCCACTTGGCGATCGCCTCGTAGACGGCCGGGTCGAGCCTGAGCAGGATCCGTTTGCGCTCAGCCATACAGGCTGCCGGCGTTCACCACCGGCTGGGTCGCGCGGTCACCGCACAGGACCACCAGCAGGTTGGACACCATCTGGGCCCTGCGCTCCTCGTCGAGATCCACCACATCCTCCTCGGCCAGCCTGGTCAACGCGAGCTGGACCATTCCTACCGCGCCGGCGACGATCTGCGTGCGCGCCGCGACCACCTGCGCGGCCTGCTGGCGGACCAGCATGGCCTGGGCGATCTCCGGGGCGTAGGCGAGGTGGGTGATGCGCGCCTCCAGCACCTCCACCCCGGCGAGGTGGGTGCGCTCGCCGAGCTCGGTGGTCAGCTCGGTGGCCACCTCGGCGCCGTCGCGCAGGCTGGTGCGGCTGTCGTCGTGGGAGTCGTAGGGGTGGCTGGTGGCCAGGTGCCGGACGGCGGCCTCCGACTGGATCGCCACGTACTGCTCGTAGTCGTCCACGGAGAAGGCCGCCTTGCCGGTGTCGGTCACCCTGTAGACGACGACGGCGGCGATCTCCACCGGGTTGCCGTCGGCGTCGTTGACCTTGAGCTTGGCGGTCTCGAAGTTGCGCACCCGCAGCGTGATCCGCCGCCGGTTGGTGAACGGCGCGGTCCACTGGAAGCCGGCGTCGCGCAGGGACCCGATGTAGCGGCCGAGGAACTGGACCACCATCCCGTCGTTCGGGTTGACCACGGTGAAACCGCTGGCCACGACGAGCGCGACGACGCCCCAGGCGATCGCGGCGGCGACCAGGACGGCCGGTCCGGCCGCCAGGCCCGCCGCGGCCAGGGCGACGCCGAGCAGCACCAGCCCGCCCAGCACGGCGAACCCGTTGAAGTGGAAGGCGCGTCGTTCCATGTGCTCTCCTCTGCTATCGGAGTGATATCACTACGATAGCGCCCAAAGCGGAACCGCGCGCAACCCGTATCCCGCCGCCCCGTTTTCTTGGAATGCGCCCGGCAGGGTGGGGCACAGGGGCCGCACGCCTCACCGAGGTCGGCCTTCGGCTCCGCCGGGGAGCCCGAGACCCGGCCGCTCAGCCGTATGGCCGTTGCAGCGGTCGTATCGGAGCAGGCCGCACCGGCTCAGGACGCAGACGGATGCCGGTGGTGTCGAACACGTCGTCGGCCGCCTTCTGTACCGCAGCGTGGAAGGAAGCCGCGGTGACGCCGTCGTGAGCGGTGAAGGTGAGGGTTCGGCGCGTCGAGCAGGACACCCCCGGTGTGAGGGGACTGGCCGGACGGTAACCGACCAGTTCGAGCAGCCATCCGGCGCTGGTCCGCAGGACACCGCGGTCTCCCACCGTGACCACGCCGCCCGCCGCCTGAACCACGGCTGCTTGAACTGCGGTGATGGCCGGGTTGAGGAAGACCGACCCGGCCTGGCGGGCATCGGGGCCGCTTTCCGGCAGGGACACGCCACGCCTGCGGCGGTCGGCGAGGACCCCGTGTGCCGCCTCCTTGAGCGGCGGCCGGGTGCCGAGGGGCACGCCGAACGCTTGGGCGAGAGGCCGGTAGGCGACGGGGGCAGCCAGGGCGCTGTAGGTGAGGCGCACGGTGGCTTCCAGGATCGTCCACCGGCCCGGATGGGTCTTGAAAATGCTGGTGCGGTAGCCGAAGCCGCACGCCTCGGGGCGGAAGACGCCCAACTGATGGCGGCTCCAGTCGTAGACGGTCAAATGTGTCAGGGTGTCGGATATCTGCTGCCCGTAGGCGCCGGTGTTCTGCACTGGGGCGGCGCCTACGGTGCCCGGGATTCCCGCGAGGTACTCGATGCCCGACAGGCCCTCATTGAGGACGACGTCGACGAGTGCTTGCAGCGGTTCGCCGGCGTGAGCGGTGACGTCCACGACGCCGCCACCGACGGGACGGATGGAGATGCCGCGGGTCGCCACGCGGATCACCGGTCCCGGGTATCCGGCGTCGTCGGCAAGGACGTTGCCGCCGCCGCCGAGGGTGAAGGGCACCGCGGATTCGGTGGCGGCGGCGCGGACGAGGTCGGGCCAAGCGGCGGGGTCGGTGTGGGCCAGCAGTCGACCGACGGGACCGCCGACGCGCAGCGTGGTGTGGTCGGCCAGCAGGTCACTCATGTCGTGTCTCCGAACGCCAGGCGGCGGAGATCAGCTTGAGCGCAAGGGTCCGCAGCGGCGCGATCCGGGATCGGGCGGTGCCGTGGTAGACGGCGTTGGTGCAGATCACCAAGTAGCGACCGGCGTCCGGGGCGAGGTAGAGGCTGGTGCCGGTGAAACCGTGATGGTAGGCGACACGCCTGCCGGTGGTGAGGATCCACGACAGGCCGCGGTCCACTCCCGGCTCGATCTCGGCCTGCGTGACAAGGCTCGCCCGTAGCCAGTCGCCCAGACCGTCACCACAGGCGTGGGCGGCGAGCAGGGCATGGGCGTACACAGCCAGGTCGTGCGGGGTGGAGAACACGCCGGCGTGGCCGGCCACGCCGCCCATGAGCGCGGCGTTGTCATCGTGTGCGGCACCCCAGATGCGCGGTGCGCCGGGGATGCGCTGCTCGGTCGGCGCGACGTGCGGTCCGCGGCCCACGGGCCCGTACATCGTGGACCGCATCCCCAGGCACCGCCATAGCTCGTCGGCGAGAGCATCCAGTGGCCGGCCGTGGACGTGTGCGAGGGCCAGGCCGAGGAGGATGTAGCCGCGGTTGATGTAACGGTGGCAGCCGGGCGCGTCCTCGAGCGGCTCACGGCACAGCAGTTCGTGCAGCGGCGCGTCCGCGCCCCGGTAGCGGTCCAGCCGGGTCGCCGCCCGCACGCCGGAGGTGTGGGCCAAGAGCTGGCGTACGGTCGCCTCGCCGCTCGGCGCCTCCCCGCTGACGGCGGGCAGGACGTTGCGCACGGGCGCGTCCAGGTCTAGCAGGCCGGCGTCGAGGGCCCGGCCGACCAGCGGCCACGTCGAAACAATCTTCGTCAGTGACGCGATGTCATAGATCGTGGTCTCGGCCGGGACCGCATTCCCCGCCTCGGTGGCGATGATGCCGCCAGTGAGGACCTCGCGCTGCCCGTCGATGGTGCCGCAGACGATGACGCCACCGGGGGCGGCGCCGTCAGCGATCACCTTCCCCAGGGCGTCCCGCAGCCGGGCGGTGTCGTCGGCACTGAACGGTACGGCAGGCATCAGGGGCCCTCCACGGTGGTGACGTCGGCTCCCAGCGGGACGAAGTTGGCCAGCAGATGGCCATAGCCGCGCCGGAGGTGGTACGCCCCCCGGATCGTAGAGACACCATCGACGGTCAGCGCGGCGATCAGCAAAGCGGTCACCGCGCGGATATCGGCGGCGGCCGCCGTGGTGGCGTGCAGCCGGACGGGTCCGCGCAGGCAGACGACCGCGCCGGTGGCCACGTCGATGCCTCGCAGGGGACCGTCCAGGGTGGTGTGGACGCCGCCGGCCCGGTCGTCGGTGACGGTGACGCCCGTCGCTGCCAGGGCCGCGGTGAGGCCCTCGGGGAAGGCGGCGGTGGTGATCCCATCAAGGTGGACGTCACCGCCGGTGGCGGCAGCAGCCATGATCATGGTGGCGGCCTCGATCCGGTCACCGATGACGGTGAACGCCCCGCCACCGATCCGGTCGGTCCCATTGACGTGCAGCCCGTGGCCGTCGAACCCGATGCCGACACCGCGCTCGGCCAGGAACCGGGCGGTCTCGATGACCTCCGGCTCGATCGACGGGTTCGTGATCAGGCTGGTGCCCGGGATCCGGGCGGCCAGCAGCATCGCCGTCACCGTCGCCCCCAGGCTCGGCCCGTACGGGGTCGCCACATCCATGGTGAACGCCTGCGGACCACGGGGACCGTAGCGGGCGCGGATGCCGGTGGTATCAGCGGTGATCTCGGCACCGGCGGACTGCATCGCCGCCAGATGCCGGTCGATCAGCCGGGCACAGAAGGCGTCCCCGCCAGGGTAAGGGAAGTCGACCTGCCCGGCGCGGGCCAGCACCGCGGCAGCCAGGACGGCGGTCGTGCGGACCTGTCGGCCGAGGTCGGAGTGGATGACCGGGCGGACCGCCTCGGCCGGGGCCACGGCGAACCGGCCCAGCGCGGTGGTGACGCAGGCTCCGGTGTAGGTGAGGATCTGGGCACATACGCCGGTGTCGATGATGTCGGGCGCCGCGATGACCGCACCAGCGCAGATCAGCACCGGCCCAGCGATTCGAGCGCCCTGTTCGACGCGAGCGCCGGCCTGGACGATGACGTCGCCCTCGATCAGGGCGCCGTCCTCCACGGCACCGCGCGGCTCCTCGCCCGCACCGGTGAAGCCGTCGAGGTCGGCGGCCATCGCGTCCTTGATGTCGAAGACCGTTGTGCAGCGTGCCGGCAGCTGCGCGATGCGAGGGGTGAGGTCGCCGACCTGTACGTAGTAGCCGGGGGCCAGGCGTTCATCCACGGCGGAAAGCGCTGGGGGCCGGACGGGAAGCGGAGAGTGCATCGAGACCTCCTGGAAGGGATCCGGATGGCGGCCCGCACAGCGCGAGCCGTCTGCCCTTCGAGGTCACCGCATCTCGTCGGCCTGCGGGAGAGACACTGGCATGAGCTGCAAAGGCGTTTGCATCCGACGCAAAGCCCCTTTCCCCGGCCCCCTTGGCGGCTACGTGGAAAGACACAGTCTCGGCTACCAGCGGGGACAGGGTATGGATGCGATTGGCAGTCCACGAGCAATCCCCCAGGTGATCACAACGCCCGGGGATCTCGTTCGTCAAGCACGACAGGCGCAACGGCTGACGCTGGCCCAGCTCGGTGAGAGGACGGGGTACTCCGCCGCTCAGGTCTCCCGCTACGAACGGGGTATCTCACCGATGACCGACGTCGCGGTGCTGCGCCGCTTCGCCGGGGCGCTGGGCATCGCCTGTGAGGCGTTCGGTCTGGCCCCGCCATGGAATGTCCGGCACAGCCAGGTCACCGCGCCTGTCGCTTACCCTCGCCTGCCTCCTCCTCATAAGGTGGAGAGCACTCGGCGGGGGGATGGTGAAGACCCGGTGCGGCGAAGGAATCTGCTGGCGAACCTGGCGGTCACGGCTGTCGCTGCCGCAAGCTCCCGCATCCCCGTAAGAGGCGCGGAACCCGGCGAGGCGACGCTCGGCGACGCGCTTGTCGCCGGCCTGCGCGACGCGATGCTCGGGTTGGGCGACGCTCCGGCGGCGCTGTCGCCGGAGGCAGGTACCCGCGGAGCTTGCGCGTGCCCTGAGCGACTTCCACGCCTGCTGCTACGGCGGCCTAGCCGTGCGCCTGCCCTGGTTGATCCGCGCGGGGCACGCCCTCGGCGCCGGTACGGATCAGTACACGACCCTCGTGCAGACCTACGTCCTGGTGACCCGGATGCTCGTCAAACTCGACGAGCATCACCTCGGATGGATGGCGGCAGACCGTGCCCGCCAACTCGCCGAAGTAGGGGGTGACATGCTCACCATGGCCGAAGCCGCGCGGAACCTCGCCGTCCTGGCTCGCAAAGCCGGGTGGAACGACCAGGCCATGTCCATCGCGCTGGCCGCCGCCGACGATCCCGGCCTGCGCAGCGCAGGACGCGCCGGTGCCGCCGAACGTGGCCTGCTGATCCAATCGGCGGCCTACACCGCCGCGCGCAGCGGCGACCGCCAGGGCATGCGGCAGCTCACCGCCGAAGCCGCCGCCATCGCCACCGAACTCGGCGGCGCCACTCTCCTGCGCGACCACGGCGGAGGCATCAGCCCGGTCACCGTTCAGCTGCATCTCATCTCGGCGGAGAACTCAGCCGGTGACCCCGCTGCGGCGCTGGCCGCCGCAAGCGCCATCACACCGCAGAAGCTTCCCAGTGTGGAACGCCGCTCCCGCTACTACACCGACATCGCCGCAGCCCTCGGACAACTGGGCCGTCGCGACGACTGCATACGCGCGATCCTGACCGCCGAACGCCACGCCCCCGAAGAAACACACAGCCGTCCGGCGGTGAGGTCCCTCGTCTCCGGTCTCCTGACGTCCGGGCGCACGACACCGGAACTGCGCGGTCTGGCCGCCCGCAGCGGCCTCCTCATCTGAGGGGGCCTCAAACGGTGGTAGACCTCTTATCGCCCCGGTCGGGCTCCACTGAGGGCGGGTGACAGGATGAGGGGAGACCCGAGCGGGAGGTGACGGCGTGGTGGACGGCAGGCCGGTGGGGACGTCCGGCGGAGCGGGGGATCTGGACCACGCCGTCGCGGTGTTCGCGGACGTGCGGCCCCGCCTGTTCGGCATCGCCTACCGGATGCTGGGCAGCGCCGCCGAGGCCGAGGACCTGGTCCAGGACGTCTGGCTGCGCTGGCAGGGCTGCGATCGCGCCGCGGTGGACAACCCCGCCGCGTTCCTGGCGACGGTGACCACCCGGCTGGCCATCAACGAGAGCCAGAGCGCGCGGGCGCGGCGCGAGACCTACGTCGGCCCCTGGCTGCCCGAACCGGTCGACACCGGCGCCGACCCCTACCTCGGCGCCGAGCGGGGCGAGGCGCTGGAGTTCGCGGTGCTGGTCCTGCTGGAACGGCTCTCGCCCACCGAACGGGCGGCCTACGTGCTGCGGGAGGCCTTCGACTACCCCTACCGGCAGATCGCCGAGATCGTCGGGGCGAGCGAGCCGGCCGTCCGCCAGCTGGTCAGCAGGGCCCGCAGGCACGTGCTCGAAGGACGCCGCGCGCCCGTGGCCAGGGACGAGCAGCGCCGGCTGCTGACGGCCTTCGTCACCGCCGCCCGCTCCGGCGACCTGGACGCGCTGGAGGAGATCCTCGCCGCGGACGCGATCAGTTACTCCGACGGCGGCGGCGCGGTGCGCGCCTCCCGTTTCCCCGTTGTGGGCGCGACCCGGGTGGCGAAGTACGTCAGGGCGTTCGCGAGCCACTTCTGGGACGGCGTCGACGTGCGGTACGCGAGCACGAACGGGCAGACGTCCGCGCTGCTCAGCCGCGACGGCGAGGTGTTCACGGTCCTCACGGTCGACGCCTCCGCCGAGGGCATCGACCGGGTGCTGTGGATGATGAACCCGTCCAAGATCACCGCCGCACCCGCCTGACCGGACCGGCCGGGCCCGCGCCGTACGGCCTCGTGACCGTGACGGCGCCCGGCGGGAGCGGCCGCACCCCGCGCTTCTCCACGGCCGCGAGGACAGGACGGTTCGCGCGATCCGGGCGCGCTCTCAGCGGCGCGGGTTGGCGCGGCGGGTGGCGACCGCCGACAGGGGGTCCTCCGGCCAGGGATGGCGGGGATAGCGGCCCCGCAGCTCCGCCCGGACCGCGCGGTAGCCCTCGCGCCAGAACGTGGCCAGGTCGCCGGTGACGGCGGCCGGACGGCCCGCCGGGGACAGCAGGTGCACCACCAGCGGCACCCCGGCGATCCGCGGGGCCTCGTCCCAGCCGAACAGCTCCTGCAGCTTCGCCGCCAGGACCGGCCGGTCGCCGGAGTAGTCGATCCTGACCCGCGAGCCGCTGGGCACCTCGATCCGCTCGGGGGCGACCTCCGCCAGCCGGGCGTTCCACGGGACGAGGCGGTGCAGCGCGGCGGCCACGTCGACGCGCTCCAGGTCGGCGCGGCGGCGGGCGCGCGACAGCTCCGGCTCCAGCCACCGGTCGGCAGCCTCGACGAGGGCGTCGTCGTCCGTCGCGGGCCAGGGGTCGCCGAGCGCGCGCCGACAGAACGCCAGGCGCTCGCGCAGCGCGACGGCCTCGGGCATCCAGCGCAGCAGCGAGAGCCCCTCGGCGCGCAGGCCCGCGAGTACGGCGGGCCGGACGTCGGCGTCGCGCAGCGGGACCGACGACAGTTCGACGGCGCCCAGGCGCTCCACCCGGCGTGCCGAGACGTCACCGCGCCGCTCACCCGGCGGGATCCGCCAGGCGACCTCCTCGGTGGCCTCGTACAGGGACGCGGCGGCCAGCCGGGCGGTCTCCTCGTCGATCACGACGGCCTGCCTGATCCTCGCCGCCGCCGACCCCACCGGCCGGTCCGCCACCGCGATCGCCAGCCACTCCGCGTCGCCCAGCCGCGACCCGGCGGGCGGCTCCGCCGCCGTCCCCGACGCCATCAGGTACGCGCCGCCGCGCCGCCGGGCCACCCGCTCCGGGTAGGCCAGCGCCACCGTCAGCCCGGCCACGGCGTCGTCGGACCCGGGCCCGCCGGTTCCGGGGCCGCCGTCTCCGGATCGCCGCGTCCCGGAGCGGCCGGCCGCGCGTTCACCGCTCCCCGGACGGCGTGACGGTTCCGGCGCGGTCCCGTCCCGTCCGGCGTCCTCACGGGGTACGGCGCGGGCCAGGCGGGCGGCCTCCCCGCGCCAGCGGGCCGGGAAGCCGTCCCCGGGCCCGTTCCCACCCCGCCGGACGGAACGCCAGATCGCCACCAGGTCGTCACCGGCGTCCCGGGGCAGCGGCTCCGACAGCAGCGCCACCACCTCGGCGGCCCGGGGACCCGCGTCGATCAGGGCGCGGGCCAGGCGGGGGTGGACCCCGGCGGCGGCCATCATGCGGCCCCGGGCGGTGACTCGGCCTCCGGGGACGCCGGGAGCGCCGGGAGCGCCGAGTCCCCCGGGAGCACCGGGGGCGCCGGGTCCGCCGGAGGCTCCCAGGGCTCCCAGGGCGAGGAGGGTCCGCCGGGCGGCGTCCATCGCGGCCGGCGGGGGCGGGTCGAGCAGCGCGAGACCGGTGGCCTCGGGGTCGCCCCAGCAGGCGGCCTGGAGGGCGAAGCCGGTCAGGTCGGCCAGGGCGATCTCGGGCCGCGCGTACTCGGGCAGGCGGTCGTGCTCGGCCTGCGACCAGCACCGGTACACCGTTCCCGGCGCCTCGCGGCCCGCCCGCCCGGCACGCTGAATGGCCGACGCCCGGGACGCGCGGACCGTGACGAGCGAGCCCAGGCCGCGGGCGTGGTCGGTGCGGGGCTCGCGGGCCAGACCGGAGTCGACCACGACCCGGACGCCGGGCACGGTCAGGCTCGACTCGGCGACCGAGGTGGCGAGCACGACCCGTCGTCCCCGGCCGGGGGAGAGCACCGCGTCCTGGACGCGGGCCGGGGCCTGCCCGTGGACCTGGAGGATCTCCGTGTCCCCGATGCCCCCGGTGTCCCCGCCGAGCAGCGCGGCGACCCGGCCGATCTCGCCGACCCCCGGCAGGAAGCACAGTACGTCCCCCTCCCGTTCGGCCAGGGCGCGCCGTACGACGGCGGCGACGTGGGACAGGAACGCCGGGTCCACCTGCAGGCCGCGCGGCGGCGTCACCGGGCCCGGCGGGGGCGCCCAGACGGGCGTGACGGGGTGCGCCTCACCGGAGGCCCGCACGACCGGCGCCACGTCGCCGCCGGAGACGCCGGTGCCGTACGGCGCGCCGCCGGACGCGTGGTCGCCGCCCGCCGCGCCGGAGGACGGCGTGCCCGGTGCCGTGCCGGACGAGGCGCCGCGAGGGTCACCGGACGCCGCGTCGCCGTACGGCGGGGCGCCGGAGCCGAGCAGCCGGGCCCACGGTTCGGCGTCGGCGGTGGCGGAGGCGGCGACGATCCGCAGGTCGGGACGGAGGGTGGCGCGGACGTCGAGGAGGAAGGCGAGGGCGGTGTCGGCGTCCAGGTGGCGCTCGTGGCACTCGTCCAGCAGGACGGTGCCGACGCCGGCCAGCTCGGGGTCGCGTTGCAGCCGCTGGAGCAGGACCCCGGTGGTGACGACCTCGACGACCGTGTCCGGTCCGGCCCTGCGCTCGCCCCGGACCGAGAACCCGACCTCCGCACCGACCCGGGAGTCCAGCATCCAGGCCATCCGGCGGGCCGCGGCCCGCGCCGCCATCCGGCGGGGCTCCGCGACGATCACCCTCCCCGGTTCCTGGCCGGGAACCGGCTCGCCCGCGGGTCGGCGGGCTCCGGCGAGGCCGGCCAGGACGAGCGGGACGAGCGTGGTCTTGCCCGTGCCGGGCGGCGCGGCGAGCACGGCGACGCCGCGCTCGTCCAGTGCCGCGAGCAGTTCGGGCAGGGCGTGGCGGACGGGCAGGTCGAAGCGGTCGGGACGCACCCGTCCAGTCTTCCCGATCCGGACGACCGCGCGGTCCCGGCCCTCCGGGGCGTCCGTCGTCCCGGTTGCGCCGTCCGCGCGGGTACTACGCCATGGGGTTGAGGACGCCGGAGGAGACCAGGGCGATGATGACGACGCCCAGGATGATCCGGTAGACCACGAAGCCGGTGAAGCGGTGGGTGCTGATGTACTTCAGGAACCACGCCACCGCGGCGTAGCCGACGAAGAACGAGATCACCGTCGCCAGGATGGTCGGCCCCCACTCGGGCGCCCGGCCCTCGCCGATCTTGAACAGCTCCAGGAACCCGGATCCCAGCACGGCCGGGATGGCCAGCAGGAAGGAGTACCGGGCGGCCTCCTCCCGGCGGTAGTCGAGCACCAGGCCGGCGCTGATCGTGCCGCCGGAGCGGGAGACGCCCGGGATCAGGGCCAGCGACTGGGCGAGGCCGTACACCAGGGCGTGGGTGAGGCTGAGGTTCTTCTGCAGCGTGAGCTTGTTGCGGGCGGTGCGGTCGGCCAGCCACAGGATCACGCCGAAGACGATCAGGGTGGTGCCGATCAGGCGCAGGTCGCGGAAGACCGTCTCGATGCTGTCCTTGAACAGCAGGCCCAGCACGACGATCGGGATCGTGCCGGCGATGACGTACCAGCCCATCCGCGCCGCGTGGTGGGACCGCAGGTCGGGCCGCCACAGCGACCGGGTCCAGGTGGAGATGATCTCCCAGATGTCCCGGCGGAAGTAGATCACCACCGCGGCCTCGGTGCCGAGCTGGATCACCGCAGTGAACGCCGCACCCGGGTCCTGCCAGCCCAGGAGCGCCGAGACGACTCTGATGTGGGCACTGGAGGAGATCGGCAGGAACTCCGTCAGCCCCTGTACGAGCCCGAGGACCACCGCTTCGAACCAGCCGATCAACGTGGGCACCTTCCATCCCAGCACGTGCGTGACCTACGCGAGATTAGCGGAGGTGGAGAGTCGCCGCGCCTCGGTCATTCGGTTGAGATCGCTGTCAACCGGGTGCGGGGCCCCGGCGGTAGTCATTCTCGAAGCCGTACGCGGGAGGCAAAGGAATGACTGAGTTCGCGGACTACGTCGCGCAGCGGCACGAACGGCTGCGAAGAACGGCGTATCTCCTCACCAGGGACTGGGCCGAAGCCGAGGATCTGGTGCAGACGGCGCTGGCGAAGGCGTGGACCGCCTGGCGGCGGATCGACGGCAACCCCGATCCGTACGTCTACCGGATCATCACCAACACACATGCCTCCTGGTGGCGGCGGCGCTGGCGGGGCGAGGTGCCTACCGAGGTCCTGCCGGAGCAGGCGATCGAAGGGGACTTCACCGACGGCGTCGGCGAGCGGGACGCGCTGTGGACGGCGCTCGGCGTGCTGTCCGTCCGCCAGCGGGCGGTGGTGGTCCTGCATTACTTCGAGGGGATGACCCTGGCCCAGGTGGCGGACGTGCTCGGCTGCTCGCTGGGGGCCGTGAAGAGCCAGCTCGGCAGAGCGCTGGCCCGGCTGCGGGTCGATCGGGGAATCGGGACGATGACGGAGGCGAAGCGATGATCCACGACGAGCACGACCTGAGGGACCTGCTCATCGAGCGCAGCGGGGGCGGCAGCGGGGGCGCCGCCCACCTGGAGGAGATAATCGCCAAGGGGCGCCGGATCCGGCGGCGCAGGCGTGTGGCCGCGGTCGTCGCGGTGCTGGCGGTCGTGGCCACCCCCGCACCGCTGCTGCTGCACGGTGGCCGGGGGACGGCGTCGAACATTGCGGCCACGGTGGAGGCGCCCCGGGAAGAGGGGATACGGCTGGCGGGTGCGCGGTTCGAGACGGAGGGGAAGACCGAGACTCTCTCCTTCGTCCCGAGGACGGACCGGTCCTCCTACCGGGTGAACTGCGCCGGTCCGGTGCAGACCTTCGTACGCTTCGGGAACCGGGTCGATCGCAGCGACTGCGGAAGCGATCGGGGGCGTCAGCGGACCGCGCTCGGCACGCTCGAAGGAGCCGGGGAGGGGACCGCCGCCGAGATCCAGGCGTTCACCGTACGGACCTCGCAGGTTCCACCGGAGATCATGAGGAAGACGACGCTCACACCGGAGGATTTCGACCGGGTGCTGGCGGGCGCCGCACCCGGACCCGGCTTCTGGGAGATCGCGGTCCACGACGGCGGTGTCTCCACCCGATCCTGCTCGCCGGACATCTGCCTCGACAACGGCACGATGTCCGCGACGAAGGGCGAGCGGAATCTGGGCGGTCTTCCCGACAGCCACACGGTCGAGAGCCGCTCCTACACGAAGATCAACAAGAGGTTCCGGGTGAAGGCGGCGACAAGCGGGCCGGGCTCGGTGTACGTCCGATGTGAGGACGCGGACATGTACGCGTTCATCTGGCCGGGCGTCCGCGACGGCGGCGTGCTCGCCGTGGCGCGGCCGTGCGGGCCGAAGCCGGCGAAGTGGGACTTCCTGAGCAGCGACGGCGTCACGGTCGCGGTGGTGCCACGCGACCGGGTGCCGTCGGGGACGGACTTCATGTCCGATCTGCAGAAGAGCGCGGAAACGGCCGAGGGGATCCTCGACGGGCTCGCTCCCGCCCCCGGGAACTGGGATGTCGCCGTCCAGCAGTGGGATGTACCCGCACCGCGGGCGGATCGTTCCTCCGGCCCCGGCGAGGAGGGGGCCACCTTCACCTCCGAGCACTGACCTTCCGGTACGGCTCCCGCCGCGGGGCGGGAGCCGTACCGGGGCTCCTAGCGGGTGATCTTCACGTCGTCGATGCCGGCCTCGACGAGCGAGGCGGTGGAGGCGTCGGCGGCCTCGACGAGGATGCGGACGGTCTGCCCGGCGTAGGCGGAGACGTCCGCCTCGGCCGCGGCCCAGGCCCCGTCGCGGTTGGCCGCCGCGCCGAGCTGCTGGAAGACCTGGGTGGTGGTGGAGCCGACGACCTTGACGCGCAGGTAGTCGGCGCTGGAGGAGTTGGAGCCGTGCGCGAGGTACCACGAGAAGCCCAGCTTGAGCGGGCCGCCCGACGGCAGCGTGATCGGCGGCGACTGCACGGTGGTGGTGCCGCCGTCGATGTCGTGGTCACCGGCCGAGGCCCCGGCCAGACGTCCGGTGACCAGGTCGTTGACGCCGCTGACCGTGGTGCCGAGCTGCTTGGCGCCGCTGGAGGCGGTGGCCTCGGGGTCGCCGCGCTCCCACTGCCCGGCGGTGGCGGTGTCGGTGCCGGACGGGTTGACGGTCCAGCCGGTCGCCGTCTCGAAGGTGTCGGAGTAGACCGTCACCGGCGGGGTGGCGGTGGCGATCGTCCACACGGCGTAGGCGATCGCGTCGGCGTTGCGGTTCAGTGCGGTGTCGTTGACGTTGGAGACGGTGTCGCACGAGCGGTGGTAGCAGGAGTCGAACGCCGCGCCCGCCGTGCCGCCCCACAGGCTCGCCTGGGAGCTCGACTTGATGCCCTCGGCCCCGGTGAACGTGCCGCCCGCCGGAATGCCGACGCTGATGAACGGCCCGTAGTCGGAGCGTCCGTCGAAGTCGGTGCCCCGGGTCGGCACGCCGATCGAGGCGAAGTAGGCGGCGAGCGTCGCCTCCAGCTGCGCCGAGCCGGCCGGGCCGGGGCCCGAGCCCACGCCGTCGGAGTTGTCGCCGTCGTAGATGAAGTAACCGGGGTTGGGAGAGCCCACCATGTCGAAGTTCAGGTAACCCTTGATCTTGGACCGTTCGGTGGACGGCAGGTTGTTCACGTAGTACTGCGAGCCGCGCAGGCCCAGCTCCTCCGCGCCCCACCAGGCGAAACGCAGGTGCTTGGACGGCGCCAGCCGCTGGCGGGAGACCTCCAGCGCGGTCTCCAGGATGGCGGCGCTGCCGGAGCCGTTGTCGTTGATGCCCGGTCCGGCGGTCACGCTGTCGAGGTGCGCGCCGACCATGAGGACGTCGTTCGCGTCGCCTCCGGGCCAGTCGGCGATGACGTTGTAGCCGGTCGCCCCGTTGTAGCTGAACGACTGCAGGGTGGTGGTGAAGCCCGCGCCGTCCAGGAGGTTCCTGACGTAGTTCGCCGAGGCGAGATAGCCGGGGCGGCCATGGGCGCGGTTGCCGCCGTTGGCGGTGGCGATCGACTGGAGCTGGGTGAGGTGGGCCTTGACGTTCGTCAGCGAGATGTCCGGCGGGGCGGCCGCCGAGACGGCCGGTGCGGTGAGCGCCAGCGGGACGGCCAGGATCGCCGCCGCCCCGATGCTCCACAGTTTGCGCATCATGCTCCTCGGGTTGGGAGGTGAGGGGATCCCCCGATCGGCGCGCGCCTTCGTGGGGCGCGTGCCGTACAACCTGGTGGTGCGCCTGCGCGCCGCGGACGCGGCGCGTTCGGTGTGGTTCCGATGTGGTTCTGGTCCGGTCCGGTGCGCCGTGGACACGGCGCGGGTGCGGCCCGGTGCGCCGCGGAGGCGACGCCCGGTGTGGTCCTGTGTCGTCCTGTGTGGTCCGGCCGCGCCGCGGGGACGGCGCGGCCGGGTGGGTCAGCTCGCCGCGCCGTGGGCCGGGGTCCGCGCCGGGGCGGCGGCGGCCTTGGCCTGGGCGGCGGCGTTCCGGTCGGGGATGCCGGTCAGGTCGTAGGCGTACCGCGCGGTCGCGTAGGCGACGGCCCTGGCGTTGCGGTCGAGGGCGGCGGCGTTGACGTTGGCGATGGTGTCGCACACGTCGTGGTAGCAGGGGTCGTACGGCCGGCCGGCCGTGCCGCCGAAGCGGGCGGCCTCCTCGGCGGTCTTGATCCCCTCGGCGCCGGTGAAGATGCCGCCGGAGGGGATGCCGTTGGCGATGAACGCGCCGTAGTCGGAGCGGCCGTCGAAGTCCGTGCCCTTGAACGGCAGGCCGCGCTTGCCGTAGTACCGCTCGAAGACCTTCTCGATCCCGGCGGAGCCGTCCGGGCCGGGGCCCGAGCCCTCGGCGTCGGAGTCGTCGCCGTCGTAGAGGAAGGTGACGTCGTTCGGCGAGGCGACCATGTCGAAGTTGAGGTAGAGCCGGATCCGGTCCCGCTCGGCCTGCGACAGGCCCGCGACGTACTGCTCGGAGCCGAGCAGGCCCAGCTCCTCACCGGCCCACCAGGCGAACCGCAGCCGGTTCTTGGTGGGCAGGTGCGCCATCTTCAGCGCGGTCTCCAGGATGGCGGCGCTGCCGGAGCCGTTGTCGTTGATGCCGGGGCCCTCGGGGACGCTGTCGAGGTGGGCGCCGGCCATCACGACCTCGCCGGCGGCGCCGTACCGGGACTCGGCGATGAGGTTCTTCGCGTGGCCGACCGTGGTCTTGGCGTCCACCTTCAGGTGGACGACCGTGCCCGGGTCACGGGCCAGGTCGAGGCCGACGGCGGTGCTCGTGATGACGATCGGGAAGCCGAAGCGCCATTCGCGGATGTCGAACCCGAACGGGTCGGTACGGCCGGGCTGGCCCTCGTTGAAGAAGATCACGCCGGCCGCGCCCGCGGCCTTCGCGTTCGTGGCCTTGTCGATGAACGCGCAGGTGCCGCGCTGGATCAGGGCGATCCGGCCGGGGACGAATCCAGCGAAGTCGGAGCTCTCGCAGCCCGCGGTGGAGGTGTTGGGGACGGGCGCGGGCGGGATGACCGGGTCGACGACCTGGATCTCCGCGGTGACGTCCCCGCCGTCGGACGGGGTCACGGTGACGAAGTCGGTGGGGTTGGCGTACGTCTTCGCCTCGGGGGAGACCTTCTGCAGGACCGAGGGGGAGAACTCCTCCCACTTGATCGGGAACTCGACGTCGGTGGTGGACACCTTGTAGCCGGCCCGGGTCACCTTGTCCCTGATGTAGGCCAGCGAGGCGTCGTAGCCGGGCGTGCCCACGGCCCGGTTGCCGCCGTTGGCGCCGGCGACGGCCTGGAGCGCGTCGAGGTGCTTCTTGACGTTCTGGCCCTTGACCAGGTGGGCCACGGCCTCCGCCAGGATGTCGGAGACGCCGGACGCGGCGGGCGCGGCGGTCCCGGCCGTCGCGGCGGGTGCCGCGAGGGCGAGGGGAAGGGCGACGGCCGTGACCAGGACGGCCGTCCTGACCGTGCCGCGGCGTGACGTAAGGCGCATTGCGCTCCTCGGGAGGTGGAACGTGGAAGGTCCCCCGTGTGTACTAAGGCGGAACGTACCGTCATAAACGGCCCGCGCCTAGATCCTCCCGAACGGGGATGTGAAACGTTATGGGGCTCCCCTGGTCGCCGCGGCACGGCCCGCGCGGGCCCCTTCCGGTCCCGCGGTGCGGCCTGCTTCCCGGGTACGGCTCCCGCCCGGCGGGAGCCGTACCCGGGGTCCTCAGAGGAGCCGGTCGGATCCCCAGTTGATCCTGACGTCGTCGACGCCGGCCTCGACGAGCGAGGGGTTGGCCTCGTCCGCGGCCTCGATGAGGATGCGGACGGTCTGACCGGCGAACTGGGAGATGTCCGTCTCCGCGGTGGCCCAGGCGCCGTCGCGGTTGGCGGGCTGGCCGAGCCGTTCGAACACCTGGCGCTTGTCGCGGCCGACGACCGAGACGCGGAAGTAGTCGGCGTCGGTGGCGTTGGCGGCGTGCGCGAGATACCAGGAGAAGGAGAGCTTCAGCGGCCCGCCGGCCGGCAGCGTGATGGGCGGCGACTGGATGCTCGTCCTGCCTCCGTCGATGTCGTTCGCGCCCGCGGACGACCCGGCCCGCCGCCCGGTGACCAGGTCGTTGACGCCGCTGGTCGTGGTGCCGAGCTGCTTGGGGCCCTCGTAGGAGGTGGCCTCGGGGCGGCCGCGCTCCCACCGGCCGCTGGTGGCGGTGTCGGTGCCCGCGGGATTGGTGATCCAGCCGGTCGCCGACTCGAACTCGTCCTGCCAGACGGCCTTCGGGGGCGCGCTCAGCGAGAGCGTCCACACGGCGTAGGGGACGGCGCCGGCATTGCGGCCGAGCGCGGTGTCGTCGATGTTGGAGGTGGTGTCGCACTGCTGGTGGTAGCAGGAGTCGAACGGCCTGCCCGCCGTGCCGCCCCACAGCTGGACCTGGGTCAGGGACTTGATGTCCTCGGCCCCGCTGAAGACGCCGCCCACCGGGATGCCCGCGGCGAGGAACGAACCGTGGTCGGACCGGGCGTTCAGCTGGACCTCCGCGACGGGCACGCCGATGGAGGCGTAGTAGGCCCGGAAAGTCCGCTCCAGCTCCTCGGAGCCCTCCGGGGCCGGGACCCCGGTGGTGTTGTCGGCGTTGCCGCCGTTGTAGACGAAGTAGCCGGGGTTGGGGGAGCCGATCATGTCGATGTTCAGGTACGCCTTGATCTTCGCGCGCTCGGCGGCCGTGAGGTTGTTCACGTAGTGGGCCGAGCCGCGCAGGCCCAGCTCCTCCGCGCCCCACCAGGCGAACCGCAGGTGCCTGGTGGGTTTCAGCGCACGGCGGGAGACCTCCAGCGCGGTCTCCAGCAGGGCGGCGCTGCCGGAGCCGTTGTCGTCGATGCCCGGTCCGGCGTTCACGCTGTCGAGGTGCGCGCCCAGCATGAGGACGTCGTCGGGGTCGCCTCCGGGCCAGTCGGCGATGACGTTGTAGCCGGTCAGGCCGCCGTAGGTGAACGGCTGCAGGGTCGTGGTGAACCCGGCGCCGTCGAGGAGGTTCTTGACGTAGTTCGCCGAGGCGAGGAAGCCGGGGCTGCCGTGGGCGCGGTTGCCGCCGTTGGCGTCGGCGATGGCCTGGAACCGGGCCAGGTGCGCCTTGATGTTCGCCAGCGAGAGGGTCGGCACGGGGAGCGGGGTCGCCGTCGGCGGGGCGAACGTCGCCGGGGCGAACGTCGGCGGAGTGAGGGGCGGGATGAGCGTCGGCACCGCGAGGTCCGGGGGAGCCGTCCGGGCCGGCGCCGGGACGGCGTGCGGCGTCGCCGGGGGAGCGGCGCCCGGGGCTGTGACCGGGACGGCGTGCGGGGCCGCCGGGAGCGTGGCGACGGGCGGCACCGTCGGCGGGGCGGCCGCCGAGACGGCCGGTGCGACGAGCACCAGGGGCACGGTGAGGATCGCCGCCGTTCCGGCGGTCAGGTGGTTGCGCATTCATGCTCCTCGGGTCGGAAAGGACGTGCGGGGCACTCCGAGGGGCGCGCACCCCCGTAAACCGTAAGCGGCGTAAAACCCCGAGGCGGGTCTGACGCGCCGGTCGGGAACGCGAAGGCGGACACGGGTTTTACCAGGTGAAGCGGGTCGCTTCCGGGAAAGGCGAGGCCGGCGCGACCCTGTCAGGGTTTTCTCAGGGTCGCGTGGGGAACGTGGACGTCTCGGGCCCTCGTTGAACGGGGTGGAAACGACGACTCGGAAAGAGGAAGAAATGCACCGTTCGGTCAACCACAAGGTCATCGCCGGCGTCTGCGGCGGGATCGCGGAGAGCCTCGGCGTGCCGCCCACCCTCGTCCGGGTGCTGTGGCTGATCCTCTCGCTCCTTCCCGGGCCGATGTGGGTCGCCTACGTCGTGCTGTGGATCGTCATGCCGAAGGCCTCCGCGGCCCCCCGTTACTAGAAGCCGCCCGCTACCGGGAGCCACCCGAACCGAAGGCGGCCCTAACCGGGAGCCGCCCGAACCGGAGGCCGGCCGCCGACGGAGGGCGGCCGCCGCCGGGACCCGCAGGGGAAAATATGCTGGGGGCATGAGGCAACGTCCCCTGTCGCTGATCCAGGACGAGCTGGTCGAGTACGAGAAGGCCATGGAGCGGATGACCGACCTGGTCGGCGGAAGGCAGCGCGACGAGCGCCCCGACGCCCTCTGGCTCCTCAGCCACCCGCAGGTGTACACCGTCGGGAAGCGTACGCTCCAGGAGCACCTGCCCGATCCGTCCCACGGCATCCCGGTGGTGACCACGGGCCGCGGCGGGCAGCTCACCTACCACGGCCCCGGCCAGCTCGTCGGCTACCTGATCGTCAAGCTCGACGAGACCGAGAAGATCGTCGACTACGTCCGGGAGGTCGAGCTGCGCCTCGTCCGCGCGCTCGGCGCGCTCGGCGTCCCGGCCGAGCGCCGCGACACCCCGCCCGGCGCCGAGCTGCTCACCGGGGTGTGGACCGTCGAGACCGGCCGGAAGATCGTCTCGATCGGCATGCGGCAGAGCCGCGGCGTGACCAGCCACGGGTTCGCCCTCAACGTCGAGGGCGACCTGTCCCCGTGGAACTGGGCGGTGCCGTGCGGCATGCCGGAGGTCGACATGACCTCCCTGAGCCGCGAGATCGGCTCCCCGGTCGGCATGGACCGGGTCCGGGCCGCGGTCGCCGAGGCGTTCGAGGCGTCCCCCGAACCGGTCTGATCCCTTCAGGTCGAGGCGTCCCCCGAACCGGTCTGACCCCTTCAGACGGTTCCGAGATGGGTGACGGTCCGATGGACCGGGACCTCCGGGACGCACGCCGCCCCGGTGCGGTTCACCCAGCAGAAGTCCACCCCGGCGGCCCGCGCGCAGGCGCCGTCGCTCGCCGGGGAGTCGCCGACCATCAGCGCGTCGCCGGCCTCGGCCTCCAGCAGGCCGAGGGCGTGGTGCAGCAGGTCGCCGTCGGGCTTGCGCATGCCCACCTCGGGCGCGATCACCACGTGCCGGAAGAACCCCCCGATACGGGTACGGCGCAGCTTGGCCCGCTGCACGTCGGCCAGGCCGTCGGTCACCAGTGCCAGGGGGAGGCGCCGCGCCAGCCGCCGCAGGGCGGCGCGGGCCTCGGGGAACAGGGCCACGTGCCGCCCGAGCGCGTCCTCGAACGCCGCCGCCACCCCGCGGGGGGCGCCCAGCCGTGCCCAGCGTTCCAGCCGGAGCTCCGCCAGCGTGATCCGGTGTTCGCGGTAGGCGGCCCAGAGCGGCTCGTTGGCGGCGTGGAAGGCCGTCAGGAACTCGGCGTGGTCCATCCGGAAGAACCGGCGGCGGACCTCAGCCAGCGCGGCGCGCTCCGTCCGGGCATAGTCGACCACCGTCCCGTCCAGGTCGACCAGCATCACCCGGTGCCGACCCGCCCTCGCCGAGCCCATCGCGCTCCGACAGCCGGAGGATCTCCTCGACCGCCGCCGCGTCCACCGCGTAGATGTGCGGAACGTCGACGAAGACCCTCATCGCCCCACAGCCCACTCCGAGGTCTTCGGCGACCTCGCCCTGGATACTACGCAGCGGCACGTAGTTCAGGTAGGAGGTGAGGGCGTTCTGTGACCGGAAGGCCGCGGTCATCGCCAGCCGCCCCTCGCGGAGCCGGAAGGCGAGGCTGGTCAGGCAGGGCACCGCGTCCGGCGGCTCACCGGGGACGGTCAGGGAGATCCAGGCGCTCTTGGTGTACGGCTTGGCGCGCAGCACGCCGGCCGCCCAGCGGAGCTGGTCGACGCCGAGGAGCTGCCGGAGCCGGCCTCCGTAGCTGTACTTGAACGGCGGGATCACCACGCGCTCACTGAACTTCCTGGAGTACGGCGGGATCTTCCGGGCGTCGCCGTAGGAGCGCAGGACCGGGTCGTCCCAGCCGAGGCCGGTGATCTCGAACAGCGCCGGCGGGGCCTCGAGGACCGGGCCGCGGTCGTCCTCGGCGGGCAGGCCGTGGCGTCGCACGTGGCGCATCAGCCAGATCCACGTCTCCCCACAAGACGCGAATCTGAGGTAGTCGGACATTCAGGTCTCCACGTTGGGGAAATGGTAGGGATTGTGGGGAAGCCTGCGGCGGCGGGAGACGTTCGCGCGGACGTAGTAGATGAAATAGTGGATCAGCGCGATCAGTCCGATGACCACCATGAGCAACGCCGGATTGGGATCGGCGCCCACCAGGCCGAGCACGCCGACCGCCATGTAGGCGCCGTTGACCACGGCGAGCATCATCACGTTGACGCCCGGCCAGGCGAGCGGCGCGTACGTCTCGGGATAGCGGGGGTCCACCGGCAGGTTGGGGGTCCAGCCCAGCGCGGACAGGTGGTCCTTGAGCTGGACGACGTAGAGCAGGCGGAAGTTGTTGATGGCGCGGGCGGTCCGCATGTGGGCGTTCACGGCCTCGATCAGCCGCAGGAACGGCAGCATGTTCAGCAACCCGAACGCGGTGACCATCGCGAACAGGTAGCCCGGCACACCGTCCCACGAGGTCAGCGCCCGGGGGTCGATCACCTTCGTGCTGGCCAGCGCGATCGCGGCGGCGAACGGCGCCGACAGCAGGCTCATGGAGAGCCTGGTCATCTTGAGCCGTTCGTCCTTGGCGGAGAGGTAGACGTTATAGGTCCCGGTGAAGTCGACGGCCACGAGCTGGAGGAAGTCCTTCGGCTCCACGGGCAGGTCGTCCAGCCGCTCGGGCAACGACTCCGCGGTCATGCGCGGCACCATTTTTCGCATCGGGACCCACTTTCGTGATGTAGTGGACCGTCCCTGGTGACACGATTTTGACGCACCTGTCAGCGCCGCGCGCAGGGTTTCGCGACATCGTTCGAGAAGTTCTCTTTTTTCATTATTTTTCTTGCTTTTTATAGTTAATTCGGCTGACCGCTCCACGGCAGGTGTGCCTCCCCGCGCACGGGGCACGAGAACGCGAGGGCCGTCGTCCCGGGACTCCGGCTCGGGGATCGGAGACCGGGACGCCCGCCGGAGCCGGCTGTTCCGGCGGCGCGTCGTCCGGCGGCCCTCCGCGGTCGCGGCACCGCGCATCCGGGCATCCGGGCCGCCGCGGCCCCGCAAGGACGGGTTGGAGCCGATGGACATCACCGGAACACACGACACACTCACGGGATCCGCGAAGACGCCGGGGCTGCACCACGAGCTCTATCTCTACTCCGGGGAGGCGCAGTTCCTCTCCGGGGCGCTGTCCTTCATCGAGGACGCCCTGACGGCCGACGAGGTCGTCCTGGTCTCCGTGCCCGAGCGGAGGGAACGGATCCTGCGCGCGGCGCTTCCCGCCCCCGACCCTCGCGTGGCGTTCATGGACTCCTCCCGGCTGGGCCGCAACCCCGCCCGGCTCATCCCCGCCTGGCAGCGGTGGACCGCCGAGTGGGCGGGGAGGGGACGACCGGTGCGCGGCATCGGGGAGAGCGGCTGGGACGGGCGGAACGCCGCGGAGACCATTGAGCTGTGCTACCACGAGTGGCTGCTCAACGTGGCGTTCACCGCCTCGCCCGACTGGTGGCTGCTGTGCCCCTGCGACACCGCCGCGGTCGGCGCCCGGACCGTGCGGGAGATCGCCCGCTGCCACCCGTTCGTCCTGGAGCGGGGCGTCCACCGCGGGCACGCGGCGTACAGCGCCGACCCCTTCGTCTGGGACGAGCTCGAACCCGCCCCCGGCCCCCTCGAGGAGATCCCCTACGGGCCGGGGGACCTCGCCGCGGTCCGTGACGCGGTCACCTCCCGCGCCGCGCCGTACGGGCTGCGGAGGGAGCGGCTGAAGGAGGTCCTCGTCGCGGTCACCGAGGCGGCCGCCAACAGCATCGTCCACGGGGGAGGGCACGGCGTCCTCCGCGTCTGGACGTGGCGGGGCACGTTCGTGTGCGAGTTCCGTGACGAGGGGGTGATGGCCGACCCGATGGCCGGCCGCAGGCTCCCCGAGGCCGGGTCACTGGGCGGCCGGGGTCTCTGGCTGATCCACCAGCTGTGCGACCTGGTCCAGATCCGGTCCGCCCCCGGGACCGGCACGGTCATCCGGCTGCACATCGACCTCGATCCGTACTGATCCCGGTTCCGGTTCCGGCCGGCCGGGGTCCCGTTCCGGACCCGTGTCCGCCGCCGTCTCGAAACGCTCCACGGCCTCGGCCGTGGAGGCCGCCGTCTCGAAGTAGGGCAGCAGGCCGGTGATCCGCAGCATGTGGAGCAGGGCGCTGGACGCGCCGGCCAGCACCATGCGGGTCCCGGCCTCCCGGCTCCGGCGCATGCCCCACAGCAGTCCGGCCATTCCGGTGGAGTCGCAGAAGGTGAGCCCGGCGAGGTCGAGGACGAGCAGCTCCGGCGGGCCGGAGTCGCGGTCCAGGGCCCGGGCGAGCTCTCGTTGGAACATCTGGGCGTAGTCGTAGTCGAGTTCACCGGTGGTACGGACGACGGTGACGACGCCGTACGAGTCCGATGATATGAGGAGCGCCGTCGCGCCTTCGGATGACATCAGGGGGCTCCTTAGACCCGCAGTTCTCAGGGCGGGTATCCATCCGTCTTACCAGGTATACGGGCTGCGGGGCGGGATATGACCCGTTTCTGCGGTGATTCTTTCCCGTCCTCCACGGTCCGGGACTCCGTCCGCGCCGCCGGCTCCGGCTGCGGATCCGGTTCCAGGGCCGCCCGGGGCGCTGTCCGGGGCCTCGTTCAGGGCGCTGTCCGGGGCGCTCGGGGCGTCGTCCGGGGCGTCGTCCAGGGCGAAGCGGAGGTAGCGCTCCGCGGAGCGGCGCACGGCCGCGGCGCCGTCGGTGCGGACGACCCGTTTCCACCACCCGCCGTAGACGCGGTCGAAGCCGTACGGCTCCAGCAGCGACAGAGCCCGGCGGACCGTGCGGGGACGCTCCGGGATGAGGTTCGGATAGCTGTACATGAAGCTCACCCAGCGGCGGTCGGGCACCACCTGGAGGATGTCGCCGGAGAACAGCGCGCTCCGGCCGTCCTCGCCGTCACGCCAGTGCATCACCTGCCCGCCGTCGAAATGCACCCCCGCGTTGATCAGCGTGAGGCCCTCGGCGATCTCGTGCGTGTCGCCGTCCCAGAAGACGACCGACTCGTCGGGGCGGGCCACCCACCGGCGGTCGGCCGAGTGGACGTGGATCGGGGCGTCGAAGACGTGCGCCCACTCCACCATCGTGCCGTAGAAGTGCGGATGGCTGATCGCGATGGCGTCGATCCCGCCCAGCTCGTTCACCTGTCTGATCAGGTCGTCGTCCAGGTGGGTGACCATGTCCCACAGCACGTTGCCGGACGGGGTGCGCACCAGCAGCGCCCGCTGCCCGATGGCCGTGGCCGGGTCGGTGCCCACCCCGAACACGCCCGCCCCCTCCTCGGCGACCACGGACCGGTGCCCGGCTCCGCGCAGCTCGCGCAGGGAGGTCCAGCGCTGCCCCTCCCAGCCGACGTACTGCCGCTCGTCCTCGCAGATCGGGCAGTCGTCACGCGGTTCGCCGTACTGGACCCCGCAGGTCACGCAGATCGGCAGATCGCTCACGTCGTCCACATCGTTCCTCCTCCGGCTCGCCGATGGATCCTCACCGCGACGGGGGCCTTCCAAACCGGGGCCGACGGCCTTCCCGGACGGGCCCCTCCTACCCCGGGAGAGCCGGTTCTCCCAGTAGGACCGGTTCCGGGCGACCGCCGCGCGGTCTTCACTCGGGCCGACGCCCGCTCCGGACGCCGCGGGGGAATATGAGCCGGGAAAATGTGAGGAGTTCTCGGCTTTGGTCCGCCATAATCCTCGCCCGCTCCTTTATGATCGGCGGAAACGCGTGAAGGTGGGATGAGACGTGAGCGCTGTGCCCGAGGGGATCGACCCGGCGGTTCCGAGCGTTGCCCGGATCTACGACTACCTCCTGGGCGGCAAGGACAACTTCGCCTCCGACCGGGCCGCGGCCGAGAAACTCATCGAGATCACGCCGAACGTCCGGGAAGGGGTCCGGGCCAACCGGCGTTTCCTGCGCAGGGCCGTACGGTTCATGGCGGAGCAGGGGATCCGGCAGTTCCTCGACGTCGGCGCGGGCCTGCCCACGCAGGAGAACGTGCACCAGGTGGCGCTGGGAGCCGACCCCGACTCCCGTACGGTCTACGTCGACAACGACCCCATCGTGCTCACCCACGGGCGCGCCCTGCTGGCCGAAGACCAGCGGACCATCGTCGTGGACGGAGACCTCAGGGAACCCGAGGCCGTCCTCGACGACCCCCGCGTCACCAAGCATCTCGACTTCACCCGGCCGGTGGGCGTCCTCCTGCTCGCCGTACTGCACTTCGTCCCGGACGACGACCTCGCCGAGCGGATCGTCGCGACGCTGCGCGGCCGGCTCGCCCCCGGCAGCGCCGTGGCGATCAGCCACCTGTCCTTCGGGGACCTCGACGAGAACACCGTCCGCCAGGGGCGCGAGCTGTACACCCGGACCGCCGCGGGCTCCCCGACCCCCCGCACCCACGCGCAGATCCTGCGTTTCTTCGACGGCTTCGAACTGGTGGAGCCCGGCCTGACGACGACCGAGGACTGGCGTCCCGAGGCGGACGAGCCCCGCCTCCCCAAGATGCCCGGCGTCGACGGCTACAGCGGGGTCGGGCTGCTGCGCTGACGGACGCGCCGCCCCGGCCGGCCGTCGGCCGGTCGAGACGACCGGCGGGGCCGGCCGACGCGGATGATCGGCGGGGCCGATTGGCGGGGAAGGGCGGCGATCGGGCATCCTGGAGGCCAAGCGACTGGCGGCACGGGGATGGCGTCAACCATCGGGGAGCTCGTCGTGGGGGTCGACCGCCTGGGCACCCACTCCGAGGAGACACATGTCCCAGCCTCCGTACGGTGACCCCGCGCCCGTGACCTCCGGCTCCTCCGGCTCCTCCGGCGACGCCGCACCCACCGCTTCCGGCCCGTCCGGTTCTCCCGCCGCCTCCGCCGTCTCCGGCGACGCCGCGCCCACCGCGCGGCTCCTTCCCGCCGCCTCCGCCGTCTCCGGCGACGCCGCGCCCACCGCGCGGCTCCTTCCCGGCGGTCCGGTGGCCGAGCGGATCCTCGCCGAGGTGGCCGGACGGGTGGCCGCCCTGGTACGGCGGGGCGTCACGCCCGCCCTGGCGACGGTCCTCGTCGGTGACGACGACGCCAGCGCCGGATACATCCGCATCAAGCAGCGCCAGGCGGCCGAACTCGGCTTCGCCTCCCCGCACGCGCACCTGCCCGCGGACGCGACCCAGGCCGACCTGCACTCCGTCATCGAGTCCTTCAACGCCGACCCCGCGGTGCACGGGCTGCTCGTGCAGTACCCCGTCCCGGCGCACCTGGACTACGACCGGGCGCTGATGGCCGTGGACCCGGACAAGGACGTCGACGGCATGCACCCGCTCAACATGGGACGGCTCGCGCTCGGGCTGCCCGGTCCGCTGCCCTGCACCCCGGCGGGCATCGAGGAACTCCTCGCCCACCACGGCATCCCGGTGTCCGGCCGGGAGGTGGTCATCCTCGGCCGGGGGGCGACCCTCGGCCGCCCCCTGGCGATGCTGCTCGGGCAGAAGCGGCCCACGGCCAACGCGGCCGTCACGGTGGTCCACACCGGGGTGCCCGACTGGACCCGCTACACCCGGCGCGCCGACATCCTGATCGCCGCCGCCGGGGTGCCGGGCATCATCCGGCCCGAGCACGTCAAACCGGGCGCGGTCGTGATCGGCGGCGGCGTGCGCTACGCCGGACGCCGTCTGCTGCCCGACGTGGACGAGTCCTGCGCCCAGGTGGCCGGCGCCATCACCCCCAGGGTCGGCGGCGTGGGCCCGACGACCGTCGCCATGCTGTTCCGCAACGCGGTCGCGGCGGCGGAGCGCGCCACGGCCGCCGCGAACGGCCCCGGGGACCGGAGGATCTCCGGCTGACCGGTCCTCTGCGGGATCCGGGGGCTCTGGCCGGCCGATCCTCTGTGGGACCCGGGGGTCTCCGGCCGGCCGGTCCTCCGGGGGGCCCGGGGCCTCCGGTCGATCGGCCGTCCCGCCCGCGGCCGCGGCCGCGGGCGCGGGCGCGGGCCGGCTCCGTCACTGGTCCATGAGTTTGATCCAGTCGTTCACCAGCTTCTCAAGGGTCTCCCGGCCGGCCTCCACCTCGGCCATGGAGTGGAACTTGACGTAGGCCCTGCCCTTGGGGCCCGCCTCCAGCAGTCCGGTCTCGTCGCTGAGCAGCGACCCCTTGTGGAAGATGACCGCGACGTAGTTCTTCACCCGGGGGTTGAGGCTGGCCATGTCCTCCTTGTAGAAGAAGCTGGGGCCGCCCCACTTGACGTCCTCCTCGATGTCAGGGCTCACCTTGGCGATGATGTCCCTGACGGCCACGATCTCGGCCTTCATCGGGTGGTCGAGCTTGCTCAGGAAATCGTCTACTTTCTTCGTGTCACCCATGGTCGAAACGGTATGCACGCGTGGTGCGCGCGGCCACTTCCTCCGCGTGATTCTGGGGTGTGGCGTTCCGATTCAGGGGTACGCCCGTCCGCCCGGTCCGGCGGTGATCCGGCGAGGGCGCTCCGGCCGCGTCAGGGCTCCGGGGCCGCGGTGAGGTGCTCCGTTTCCGGTCGCCGACCTGGTGGAGGCCCGTTCCGGGGGACCCGGGGACCGTCCCGGGAATCAGGGGCCGCTCACCTCGCCGGGTGTCTCCCGGCGCAGCCGTCCGAGGGCGTCGAGGGCCCGCGCCCACGGCCGGTCCTCCGGGTCCCCGGTCCGGTCGTGGACGGCGGGGGAGCCGGACCCGTCCTGCCCCTGCTTCCACCCCTGCCCGGACAGGATCGAGACGCCCTCGGCCCGCAGGCTCTCGACGCTCCGGCGGAAGGGCGCGCGGGAAGCGAGGGCGTCGTTGACGAACGGCAGTACGACCACCGGGATGCCCAGGCCCGGAGCCTCGGCGAGGAGCCCGAGGGCGTAGGTGTCGGCGATGCCCAGCGCGAACTTGTTGATCGTGTTGAAGGTGGCCGGGGCGACGATGATCGCGTCGGCTCGCGGAGGCTTGGGCTCGTCCGGCCTGCGGTAACGGCTGCGAACCGGACGGCCGGTCTGCCGTTCCAGGGCGGGGACGTCGATGAAGTCCAGGGCGGACGGGGTGGCGACGATCTGGACGACCCACCCCTCTTCCTGGGCGAGCCGGACGAGGCGGCCGACCTCACCGGCCCCGCCGGAAGCGCACACGATGACGTACAGAACGCCGTTTCTTGTGCTCATGGCGACACTGCGTGTCGCGGCTCGGGGTAGTGCTTATTGCGACGCTGGCGCGTCGCGGCTCGGGGGCTCTTACCCGGCGTCTTCCCTCGTCTCTCCGTCGCTTCGCTCCTGCGTTCCTCAGTCCAGACACCGGCGCCCCCTCGCGGGTCCAGGCAGCGGCGTTCCTGAGGCGGGCCCGGGCAGCGGCGCCCCCGAGCGGGTCCGGGCAGCGGCGTTCCTGAGGTGGGTCCAGGCACTGGCACTCCTGAGCGGGTCCTTCGGTCCTGTGAGCGGTGTTCCTCGCGGGAGACTGGTTTCGGGTGATGGGAGGGGACGAAGTGCACGATGTCATGGACATGGGGACGCCTCGGCGGCGGGGGGCCTTCCAGGCCGGGTCCGCCTGGCGGATCGAGCGGTGTGCGGCACTGGCCTGGCCGGCCGCGGTCACCGAGGAGCGGGAGGGGTGGCTGCTCCGGCACAGTCCGGGCGTGACGCGGCGGCGCTCCAACTCCGCGCTGCCGCCGCCCGCCCCCGTGACCTCGATCGAGCACGTGGAGAGGTTCTACCGCGACCGGGGTGCCCCGGTCCGCGTCCAGATCAGCCCGGCCGAGCACCACCGGGATCTGGACGCCCGGCTGGCCGGCCTCGGCTACCACGTCGAGAGCGGGGTCGCCGTCCTCTCCGCGGACACCGGGGACGTCCTCGCCGCCACGTCGTCGGCCGATACGGCGCAGGCGGGCGCGGCGGGGACGACGGGGGCCGCGGCGCGTGAGGCCGTGACGCGGGCGGGCACGGCATCGGCGGGCGCGGCGCGGTCCGTGCCGGTCGAGGTGGCGGGCGAGCCGGACCGGTGGCTCGCCGTCTTCGCGGACCTGGACGGCCACTCCGACAGTGAGACCGTCGGCAGGGAGGTCATCTCGCGGGTCGCCGGGCCCGCCGCCTTCCTGAGCGTCTCGCACGAGGGACGGGCCGCCTCGATGGGGATGGTCGTCGCCGACTCCGGTTGGGCCGGTGTCTTCTGCATGGCCACCCGGCCGGACCTGCGACGCCGGGGGCTGGCGGCCGCCGTGCTGGGGGCCGGCGCGCGCTGGGCGGCGGAACAGGGCGCCGACCGGCTGTACCTGCAGGTGGAGAAGGACAACCGGGCGGCCCTCGCCCTCTACGAGCGGATCGGTTTCACCTACTCACACGGCTACCACTTCCGGACCCTCCCCTGAGCCCGTCTCCGGGGCCGCTCGGAGGCCGCCTCCGGTGCCGGTGCCGGTGCCGCCTCGCGGACGGCTGCGCGGACGGCGTCCGTTCGGAGCGCGTCAGGCGGTGGCGTGGCGCTGGAACTCCCAGGGGTCGTGGGCGGAGAAGACCTCCACTTCGTCGCCGTGGTCATGGGTGAGGGCGCGCAGCCGGTCGCGGCTGCTCAGCCGCAGCCCGGGGTCGACCTGGGAGTCGTTCTGGAGGATGTCCATCAGCGGGTGTGGTTCCGGCTCCCCGGCCCGCAGCTCGCCGTGGTAGAAGTACGCGTCGCCCGCGTGCAGCAGCCACCGGTCCTGATCCCGTACGGCCACGCCCGCGTGACCGGCGGTGTGCCCGCCGAGCGGGATCAGCAGGATCTCCGGGGGCAGTCCTTCCAGGGTCCGCGCGCCGCCGAAGCCGAACCAGGACTCCCCTTCGCCCGCGCCGTAGATGACCCAGTGCGGCCGGTGCGCCCAGTGCGCCGGGCGGTAGCGCCGGCTGGGGGCCTCGGCCATCGCCGCCCGCAGCTCCGCCTCCATGACGTGGACGCGGGCGTCCGGGAAGTCGGGCAGGCCGCCGCTGTGGTCGACGTCGAGGTGGGTCAGCACGATGTGCCGCACGTCGGCGGGCGAGTGGCCCAGGCGTTCGATGCGGCGCAGGGCGGTCTCCGCCGGGTCGAGCGCCGGCCCCACCAGCTCCGCCCACTCCGCCTCCAGTGAGGTCGCGGGGTCCCGGATGTCGCCGAGCCCGAGGCCGGTTTCGACGAGGACCAGGCCGTGGGCGTCGGTCTCGATCAGCAGGCAGTGGCAGACGGCTGCCGCGGGCCGCGGGCCGTCGTAGGTGGCCTCGACCTCGCGCATGGAACTGCAGTTGAGGTGGTGGATCTTCATCGGTGTCCTTCCGTACGGGGCGGCGGAGATCATGCCGCGTTGTGCCCCGTGTCCGAGTGCAGGGTGTGACGTCGCATCGGTGTGGGTGTGTGGCAGGGCTTTGGAGGAGCCCTGCGCCGGCGAGGAGTGCTCCGTCTGGCGCGTGCGACGTCCTCGGCCCGGCTCGCGCCATGCCGTAGACGCTAGACCGATCGGTTCATTAATTTCAAGTAGACCGATCTACCTATTTTTAGGATCCTCGGGGGCCTTCGACCCAGGACGCCGGGGCGCGGGCGGTGACCGGACATCGCGCGTCACGTTCGGCCACCGCTTCCGGCGTGCCGGCCCCGGCCACCGCTTCGGGCGCGCCGCGTTCGGTGGCCGCATCCGGCGTGCCGCGTCCGGACGCATCCCGGCGCGCCTTGACCGGGGCCGTGAACAGGGCAGACTGGAGCGGTGATCAAAACGCTCCGCCCGCAGAACTACAACGAGGCGCTCCATGTGGGGCACTTCTTCCGCACGGGCACACCGGTGGTGATGGACCTCACCGAGCTGCCGGACGACGAGGCCAAACAGTTCGTCGACTTCGCCGCCGGCCTGGTGTTCGGCAGGAGAGGGGACATGGACCGGCTCTCTCCCAAGGTGTTCCTGCTCATGCCCGCCGGGATGGCCGCCCCCGCCGATGACGGGGTCCGATAGGCGGCTGACGGGAAACGGCCTCCGGGCGGCCGTCGTGCCGTTCCCGAGGCGACCACCGGGCTCTCACCGTGGTGTTCCCCGGCGGCACCCGGCGGGCGTCGGCTCAGGGATGACGTCTGTCGGCCCGCCGCATCTCCTGGATGAGCGGCCTCGTGTCGACGCCGCCGTACGCCCGGTGGAGCCGGGCGCCTGTCAGCAGGCTGGGCGGCACGGAGATCCGCCGCTGCTCGGGGCGTCCTCTGAGCCTGAGTACGTCGGCGGCCCAGATCACTCCCGCCCCGCCGAACAGGACGACGAGGACCCATGTGAACGCGTTCATTCCACATCCCTTCCGGGGATCGGGGAGCCGTGTGCCTTCCCTGCGATCAACGGTAACTCCCGGCCCTGCCGGGCGCGATCGTCGCGCCGCCGGCGGCCGGGGACCGCGCCGTCACATGATCCGCACACCGTGAGAACGGATGGCGGCATGCGGGCACGCGCGAAGAAGCGGGCCGGATCCGGCGCCCCCGACGATGAGGTGATGTACCAGCCCCACCCGGCACACGGGAGCCCCGCCGAGCCGACGCCGCGCGGAGACCGCCCCCGGGAGTTGCTGCGCACCCTGGGGGAGGACCTGCGGACGATCGTCGAGCGGGACCCGTCCGTCCGCAGTCGGTGGGAGGCGCTGCTGCACCCGGTGCTGCCGGCGATGTGGCTGCACCGGGTCGCCCACCGGCTTCACCGGCGCGGCCGGCGGCTGCCCGCCCGGCTGCTGATGCTCCTCGCGCGCGGGTTCACCGGGGTGGAGATCCACCCCGGTGCGGTGCTCGGGCGCAGGGTGTTCGTCGACCACGGAGCGGCGGTGGTGATCGGGGAGACCGCCGTCGTGGGCGACGACGTGACCATCTACCACCAGGTGACGCTGGGCGCGGTCGGGTGGTGGCGCGACAACCGGCGGGCCGCCGGGGAGCGGCGGCACCCGGTGATCGGCGCCCGCGTGGTGCTGGGCGTCGGCGCGACCGTCCTCGGCCCGGTGCACGTGGGAGACGACGCCGTCATCGGGGCACGGGCGCTCGTTCTCGGAGACGTGCCCGCCGGCGGGCGGGCCCTCGCCCCGGTCAGGGCCGTGTCACCGGGGCAGGGGGTGTCACCGGGGCCGGTGACCCCGGCGGTGCCGCCGGTGCCGCGCCGGGGGTGGGCCCCGCGGCCGGGACGTCCCGGCGCGGGGCACGCGCAGGCGCACGCCGGGGCGGGCGAGGCGACCGGAACGACGTGACCGCGTCCGGATGGACATCTTTCCGCCGCTCGCCTCTACGCTGCTGGGAAGACCCGCTCCCCGAGTTCCCGCCGCGTACCCGCCGCCCAGGCGCCGAAGGATGACCATATGGAGATCTGGATCAACCCCGACTGCTCCAAGTGCCGTTCCGCGCTGTCCGTCCTGGATTCCGAGCGGGCCGGTTACACCGTCCGCCGGTATCTGGAGGACCCGCCCAATGAGCTGGAGCTCCGCGAGGTGCTGACCCGGCTCGGCCTCGACCCCTGGGACATCGCCCGGCTGGGCGAGCCGGTGGCCGCCGAGATCGGCCTGGCCGACTGGCCCCGTACCCCCGCGGACCGCGACCGCTGGATCCGGGCGCTGGCCGCCCATCCCGTCCTGATCCAGCGTCCCATCATCACCACCGACGACGGATCGGCCGTCGTCGGCCGCAGCGAGGAGGCCGTCCGCTCGGTGCTCCCGCGCCGGTAGCCGTCGCCGACCCGATGCCGGCCGGCGGCGGAGCGCCCGTCGCCGCCGACCGGCACCGGACCGGCCGAGCCGGTCCGCGGTCGACGCGCGGCCGGTGAGGGGGTGCCGAACCCGTCGGCGTGCCTGACATGGGAGCGTCGAACCCGCCGTCGCGTCCGGGTGCCGGACCGGCCGGACCGGTCGTCGTGGCCGGTCGGTGAATTACGGCGGACGGAATTCACGGCGGCCGGCCCGGTGGAATTCGGGCAGTACGGAGTCCGACGGCGGGCACTGCGGAAAACCGCTCCGTCTCATGTGCCCGGGTACGGCGATCCCAGCCGTCCGATCTCTCTCACCTGCGACGTCGCTGCCGTCCGGATGTCGGCGACGTACCTGACCGCCCGGTAGTGAGCGCTAACATCCAGAGCCCGAATCCCATTTAAGAGTGCTTCGGCGGAGACGTCAACGGGTGTTAACGGATTATTTCGGTGTGATCAGAACGTAACCGGAGCCCACCTTGACGACAACTAATGTTAACGCTCACAGTTTTCTCAGGCCGAACGCGACGAGCATTCGGCGGGGCCGAGCGCCGGGCATCGAAGCCGGGCGAAGGGGGGAGCTCCGTCGTCCCGGCACTGACACCCAGAAAGGAACCCCCGTGTTCAAGAGGATCTCGGCGCTGGTCCTGGTCGGCGTCACGACACTGGCCATGGCCGGTTGCAGTGGTTCGGGCGGCTCCGGCGGCTCCGGCGGTTCGGGCGGCTCGTCCGACGGAAAGATCGTCATGGGCTTCGCCCAGGTCGGCGCGGAAAGCGGCTGGCGAACCGCCAACACCAAGTCGGTCCAGGAGTCCGCCCAGTCGGCGGGCGTCGACCTGAAGTTCTCCGACGCTCAGCAGAAGCAGGAGAACCAGATCAAGGCGATCCGCTCCTACATCCAGCAGAAGGTCGACGTCATCGCCTTCTCACCGGTCGTCGAATCGGGCTGGGACACCGTGCTGAACGAGGCGAAGAATGCCAAGATCCCGGTCATCCTGACCGACCGGGCCGTGGATTCGAAGGACACGAGCCTCTACAAGACCTTCCTCGGCTCCGACTTCACCGAGGAGGGCAAGAAGGCCGGCCAGTGGCTGGTCGACCAGTACAAGGACGGCACCGACCAGGTGAACATCGTCCAGCTCGAGGGCACGACGGGCTCCGCCCCGGCCAACGACCGCAAGGCGGGCTTCGAGCAGGTCATCTCCGCCGACCCCAAGTTCAAGGTCATCGCCTCGCAGACCGGCGACTTCACCCGGGCCAAGGGCAAGGAGGTCATGGAGGCGTTCCTCAAGGCCAACCCGAAGATCGACGTCCTGTACGCGCACAACGACGACATGGCGCTCGGCGCGATCGAGGCCATCGAGGGCGCCGGCAAGGCGCCCGGCAAGGACATCAAGATCATTTCGGTGGACGCGGTCCACGACGGCATGCAGGCGCTGGCCGACGGCAAGATCAGCTTCATCGTCGAGTGCAGCCCGCTGCTCGGCCCCCAGCTCATGGATCTGGCCAAGAAGGTCGTGAAGGGCGAGCAGGTTCCCGCCCGCGTCGTGACGGAGGAGACCACCTTCACCCAGGAGCAGGCGAAGGAGGCTCTGCCGGGCCGTAAGTACTGATCCCGGACCGGGTCGCCCCCGCGGGACGGGGGCGGCCCGCCGGCCGGTGAGCACAGCCGGTGAGCACAGCCGACGAGGAGAGAGACGCCACATGGCCCCACCCGCGCCGATCCTGCGGATGAAAGGGATCGGCAAACAGTTCCCCGGCGTGAAGGCGCTGGACGGCGTGGACTTCCGGCTGCTGCCCGGCGAGGTCCACGCGCTCATGGGAGAGAACGGCGCCGGCAAGTCCACGCTGATCAAGGTGCTGACCGGCGTGTACGACATCGACGCCGGCGAGATCGAGCTGGCGGGCCGTCCGGTGGTCTTCTCCGGACCGCAGGCCGCCCGGGAGGCCGGCATCAGCACGGTCTACCAGGAGGTCAACCTCTGCCCGAACCTCTCCGTCACCGAGAACGTCGTCATCGGCCGGGAGCCCCGCCGCCTCGGCCGAATCCGGTGGAAGGAGGCCCGCCGCCGGGCCGCTGAACTGCTGGGCCGTCTCGACCTCCACATCGACGTGTCGGCCCCTCTGTCGGCGTACTCGCCGGCCGTACAGCAGATGGTGTCCATCGCCAGGGCCCTGGACGTCGACGCCCGGGTCCTCATCCTCGACGAGCCGACCTCCAGCCTCGACTCCGGCGAGGTCGCGCAGCTGTTCCGGGTGATGCGGCGGCTGAAGGAGCAGGGCATCGCGATCCTGTTCGTCTCGCACTTCCTCGACCAGATCTACGAGATCGCCGACCGCATGACGGTCCTGCGCAACGGCCGGCTCGTGGGGGAGTACCTCACGAGCGAGCTGAGCCAGGTGGACCTGGTCGGCAAGATGATCGGCCGCGAGCTCGCCGACCTGGAGCGGCTGGAGGACAGGCCGCCGGCCAGGGAGGGCGCGCCGCTCGTGGAGACGGACGGGCTCGGCCGGTCCAGGGCGATCGAACCGTTCACGCTGACCATCCGGGAAGGCGAGGTGGTCGGTCTGGCCGGGCTGCTCGGCTCCGGCCGTACCGAGATCGCCCGGCTGCTGTTCGGCGCCGACCACGCGGGCACCGGCTCGCTGCGGATCGCGGGAGAGCCGGTCGGGCTGCGCACGCCCCGGGCGGCGATCCGCCACCGGCTCGCCTTCTGCTCCGAGAACCGGCGCGAGGAGGGGCTCGTGCCCGACCTCACCGTGCGGGAGAACATCGTCCTCGCGCTGCAGGCGTCCCGCGGGTGGACCCGGCCGATCCCCCGGCGCAGACAGGACGAGCTGGTCGCCAAGTACGTCTCCGCACTGAACATCCGCCCGGCCGACCCCGAGCAGCTCGTCAGGAACCTCAGCGGCGGCAACCAGCAGAAGGTGCTGCTGGCCCGCTGGCTCATCCTGGAACCCCGGCTGCTCATCCTCGACGAGCCCACCCGCGGCATCGACATCGGCGCGAAGACGGAGATCCAGCGCCTGGTGGCCGAGCTGTCCGGCGGCGGGATGGCCGTGCTGTTCATCTCCGCCGAGCTGGAGGAGGTCCTGCGGCTCAGCCACCGGGTCGGCGTGCTGCGCGACCGCCGCCTCATCGCCGAGATCGACAACGACGAGCGGCTGACCACCGGCGCCCTGATGGAGACGATCGCGAGCGGAGCCGCGTCATGACCGCACCCGCACCCTCCTCCGCTTCCGCGCCCGCGTCCGCCTCGCCCGGACGCCGCCTGCTCGGACACCGCCTGTTGTGGCCCGTCGTGATCCTGGCGGCGCTGCTGCTGGTCAACCTGATGTTCACCGACGGCTTCTTCAAAATCGAGCTCAAGGACGGCCACCTCTACGGCAGCCTGATCGACATCGTCAGGTTCGGCGCGCCGCTGATCCTCGTGGCGCTGGGCATGACGCTGGTCATCGCGACCCGCGGCATCGACCTGTCGGTGGGCTCGGTCGTGGCGATCTCCGGGGCCCTCGCGTGCCTGCAGATCAGCGGCCTCGGAGACCAGAACTCGGTGGGCGGCGTACTGGGGGCGGTCGGCCTCGCCCTCGCGCTCTCGGTGGTGCTCGGCGCCTGGAACGGCCTGCTCGTCGCGACCGTGGGCGTCCAGCCCATCATCGCGACGCTGATCCTCATGGTCGCCGGGCGCGGCCTCGCCCAGCTCATCACCGACGGTCAGATCATCACGATCAACAGCGCGCCGTACAAGCTGATCGGCGGGGGTTACTGGCTCACGCTGCCGTTCGGGATCATCATCGTGCTCGCGGTGCTGGCGCTGACCGCGTTCCTCACCCGGCGGCTCGCCCTCGGCCTGCTCATCGAGTCGGTCGGCGGCAACGCCGAGGCGAGCCGGCTGGCCGGCATCAGCGCGCGCGGGGTGCTCCTGACCGTCTACACGTTCTGCGCGCTGTGCGCGGGGATCGCCGGGCTCATGATCAGCTCGAACGTCTCCAGCGCCGACGGCAACAACGCCGGCCTGTGGATCGAGCTGGACGCGATCCTGGCGGTCGTGATCGGTGGCACCCCGCTGTCGGGCGGCCGGTTCTCCATCGGCGGCACCGTACTGGGCGCGCTCATCATCCAGACGCTGACCACCACCATCTACTCGATCGGCGTGCCGCCGGAGACGACGCTGCTGTTCAAGGCGCTCGTGGTGACCGTCGTCTGCCTGATCCAGTCCCCGGCCTTCCGCGCGAAGGTCTTCCACCGGCGCCGCCGCCCCGCCGGTGCGTCCCCGGTGGCGGAAGAGAAGGTGAGGGTCTCGGCATGACCGTCGCGACAGTCCCGGGCCGCCGGCTCCGGGTCCGGGTGCCGCGCAGGTACGTCCCGGTCCTGGTCACGGCCGCGCTGTTCCTCGCCATGTTCGCCGCGGGGGGCATCCGGTACGAGGGGTTCGCCACCGGGCAGATCATCCTCAACGTCTTCATCGACAACGCGTTCCTGCTGGTCGTGGCCGTCGGGATGACCTTCGTGATCCTCGCGGGCGGCATCGACCTGTCGGTCGGCTCGGTGGTGGCGCTGTCCACCATGGTCGCCGCGACGCTGCTGAAACAGGGCTGGTCCCCCTGGCCGGTGATGCTGATCGTGCTGCTCATCGGGGCGGTCCTCGGCCTCGGCATGGGCGCGATCATCCACTACTTCGAGATCCAGCCGTTCATCGTGACGCTGGCCGGGATGTTCCTGGCCCGCGGCCTGTGCTACACGATCGACACCCGGTCGATCCCCATCGAGGACCCGGTGTTCACCGCGTTCGCGCAGACGCGGATCGACCTCGGCGCGGACATGTGGATCTCGCCCGGCGTGCTGGTCGCCGCCGCCGTGGTCGTCGTGGCGGGGTACACGCTCCACTACACCCGGCTCGGCAGGAACGTGTACGCCACCGGCGGGAACGAGCAGTCGGCGCTGCTCATGGGCCTCCCGGTGGCGCGGACGAAGATCGCCGTCTACACGGTCAGCGGCTTCTGCTCCGCCCTCGGCGGCCTGGTGCTGTCGTTCTACATGCTGTCCGGGTACGGCCTGCACGCGGTCGGGATGGAGCTCGACGCGATCGGCGCCGTCGTGATCGGCGGCACCCTGCTGACCGGCGGCTCCGGCTACCTGTTCGGCACCGTGCTGGGCGTGCTCGTGCTCGGCCTGATCCAGACGATCATCAGCTTCGAGGGCACGCTGAACTCCTGGTGGACGCGGATCCTCATCGGCCTGCTTCTGTTCGTCTTCATCCTGATGCAACGCCTGATCACGGCTCGCAGGCGGTAGCCGCCGGGAAGTCCCCACCGTCGGTCCGAAAGATCGCGTGACGAGTTTTGGAGAGCATGTGAGCGGTAACGGCGAGCGCTACGTCGTCGGCGTCGACTTCGGGACCCTGTCGGGCAGGGCCGTGGTGGTGCGGGTGAGCGACGGCGCGGAGCTGGGCGGCGCGGTCCACGAGTACGCCCACGGGGTGATCGAGGACGCCCTCCCCGGGTCGGGCGTCCGGCTCGGCCCCGACTGGGCGCTGCAGTCGCCCCAGGACTGGATCGACGTGCTGCGGCACGCCGTACCGGAGGCCCTGGCGGCGTCGGGGGTCCCGCCGGAGCAGGTGATCGGCGTCGGCACCGACTTCACGGCCTGCACGGTGCTGCCCGCCACCGCGGACGGCGTCCCGCTGTGCGAGTCGCGGCCCGACCGGCCGCACGCCTGGCCCAAGCTGTGGAAGCACCACGCGGCGCAGCCGCACGCCGACCGGATCAACGCGCTGGCCGCCGAGCGCGGCGAGCCCTGGCTGCCCCGGTACGGCGGCCGGATCTCCTCCGAGTGGGAGTTCGCCAAGGGCCTCCAGGTCCTGGAGGAGGACCCGGAGACCTACGCGCTGGCCGAACGCTGGATCGAGGCCGCCGACTGGATCATCTGGCAGCTCACCGGCGTGGAGACCCGCAACGTCTGCACCGCCGGCTACAAGGGGATCTTCCAGGACGGCGGCTACCCTTCCGGCGGCTTCCTGGCCGCGCTCAACCCCGCCTTCGCCGGTTTCACCGGCAAGCTCGGCCGGGAGCTCGCGCCGCTCGGCGGCCTCGCCGGTCGGCTGACCGCGCGGGCCGCCGGGTGGACGGGCCTGCCCGAGGGCGTCGCGGTGGCCGTCGGCAACGTCGACGCGCACGTCACCGCGGCCGCCGCCGACGCGGTGCGGCCCGGCCAGATGGTCGCCATCATGGGCACCTCCACCTGCCACGTCATGTGCTCCGACCGCCTGGCCGAGGTGCCCGGGATGTGCGGGGTGGTGCGCGACGGCATCGTGCCCGGCCTGTGGGGCTACGAGGCCGGTCAGTCGGCCGTCGGCGACATCCTCGCCTGGTACGTGGACAACTGCGTGCCCGCGCCGTACGCCGGGCGGGCGGCGGAGCGGGGTCTCGGCCTCCACGAGTACCTGACGGAGCTGGCCGCGGAGCAGAAGGTCGGGCAGCACGGGCTGGTCGCGCTCGACTGGCACGGCGGCAACCGCTCCATCCTGGTCGACCACACCCTGTCCGGCGTGATCGCCGGGCAGACGCTCGCCACCCGGCCGGAGGACGTCTACCGCGCGCTCATCGAGGCCACCGCGTACGGCGCCCGCCTGATCGTGGAGACGTTCGAGTCCTCCGGCGTGCCGGTGGAGGAGTTCGTGGTCGCCGGCGGCCTGCTGAGGAACCCCTTCCTCATGCAGGTCTACGCCGACGTGCTGCGCCGGCCGCTGTCGGTGATCGGCTCCGGCCAGGGGCCGGCCCTCGGCTCGGCGATCCACGCGGCCGTCGCCGCGGGCGCCCACCCCGACATCACGGCGGCCGCGGCGGCGATGGGCAAGCGCGTCACCGGCGCCTACCTGCCCGACGAGAAGCGGGCCGACGCCTACGACCGGCTGTACGCCGAGTACCGCCGGCTGCACGACCACTTCGCGGACGGCGGCATGCTGCACCGGCTCCGCGCGATCAGGAACGAGGCGAGCGCGTGAGCGGCGACCGGAGACGGGACGGGCGCGTGAGCGGCGACCAGGGACAGGACGAGCGCGTGAGCGGCCACCGGGAACGGGACGGGCGCTCAGGGCGCGACCGGAACGAGGCGTGCGGGTGAACCGCGACCGGAACGAGGAGAAGCGTGTGATCGGGGCGGGCTCATGAGCGGGGACAGGCGTGTGATCGAGGAGCTGCGGGAGACCGTCTGCCGCCTCCATACCGAGCTGGTCCGCTACGGCCTCGTGGCGTGGACCGCGGGGAACATCTCCGGGCGGGTGCCCGGGGCGGACCTTTTCGTCATCAAGCCCAGCGGCGTCTCGTACGACGACCTGACCCCGGAGTCGATCGTCGTGTGCGACCTCTCCGGCGAACTCGTCGAGGGGACGCTCGCGCCGTCCAGCGACACGGCCGCGCACGCCTACGTCTACCGGCACATGCCGGAGGTGAACGGGGTGGTGCACACCCACTCCACGTACGCCTCCGCCTGGGCGGCCCGGGACGAGCCGATCCCCTGCGTGCTGACCGCGATGGCCGACGAGTTCGGCGGCGAGATCCCGGTCGGGCCGTTCGCGCTGATCGGCGGCGACGACATCGGCAAGGGCATCGTGGAGACCCTGACCGGGCACCGCTCCCGCGCGGTCCTCATGCGCAACCACGGGGTCTTCACGATCGGCGAGTCACCGAAGGCGGCCGTCAAGGCGGCCGTGATGTGCGAGGACGTCGCCCGCACCGTGCACGTCTCCCGCCAGCTCGGCACCCCCGTGCCGATCGCCCCGGGCGACGTCGACAGCCTGTACGACCGCTACCAGAACGTCTACGGACAGAGGAGTCACCGGTGAAGCTATGGTTCCTGACCGGCAGCCAGGGCCTGTACGGCGAGGACACGCTGCGCCAGGTGGCCGGGCAGTCCCGCGAGATCGCCGGGAAGCTGGGTGAGTCGCTGCCGTTCGAGGTGGAGTGGCGGCCGGTGCTCACCGACGCGGCGGCCATCCGCCGGGTGTGCCTGGAGGCGAACGCCGACGACGACTGCGCCGGCCTGATCGCGTGGATGCACACGTTCTCCCCGGCCAAGATGTGGATCGCCGGGCTCGACGCGCTGCGCAAGCCGCTGCTGCACCTGCACACGCAGGCCAACGTCGAGCTGCCGTGGAGCTCCATCGACATGGACTTCATGAACCTCAACCAGGCCGCGCACGGCGACCGCGAGTTCGGCCACATCCAGACCAGGCTCGGGGTGCCGCGCAAGACCGTCGCCGGGCACGTCAGCGACCCCGCCGTGGCGGCGCGCGTCGCGGCGTGGGCGCGCGCCGCCGCCGGGCGGGCCGAGTTGACCTCCCTCCGGCTCGCCCGGTTCGGCGACAACATGCGCGACGTGGCGGTGACCGAGGGCGACAAGGTCGAGGCCCAGCTCAGGTTCGGCGTGTCGGTCAACACCTACGGCGTCAACGACCTGGTCGAGGCCGTGGACTCCGCGTCGGACGCCGAGGTGGGCGCGCTGGTCAAGGAGTACGAGGACGTCTACCGGGTGGCCCCCGAGCTGCGCGCGGACGGCGGGCGGCACGACTCCCTGCGTTACGCGGCCCGCATCGAGCTGGGCCTGCGCGCCTTCCTGGAGGCCGGCGGCTTCCGGGCGTTCACCACGAACTTCGAGGACCTCGGCGGGCTGCGGCAGCTTCCGGGGCTCGCCGTACAGCGCCTCATGGCCGACGGCTACGGCTTCGGCGGCGAGGGCGACTGGAAGACCTCGGTGCTGCTGCGCACGCTGAAGGTGATGTCGGCCGGGCTGCCGGGCGGCACCTCGTTCATGGAGGACTACACCTACCACCTCACCCCGGGGGAGGAGCTGATCCTCGGCGCGCACATGCTGGAGGTCTGCCCCACCATCGCCGAGGACACGCCCTCGTGCGAGATCCACCCGCTGGGCATCGGCGGCCGGGAGGACCCGGTGCGGCTGGTGTTCGACGCCCGGCCCGGACCGGCCGTGGTGATCGGCCTGGCCGACATGGGCGACCGGTTCCGCCTGGTGGCCAACGAGATCGACGTCGTCGCCCCGCCGGAGCCGCTGCCGAGCCTGCCGGTCGCCCGCGCCGTCTGGCGGCCGCGGCCCGACCTGCGGACCTCCACCGAGTCGTGGCTGACGGCCGGCGCGCCGCACCACACCGTGCTGTCCGCGGCGGTCGGGGCCGAGGAGCTCACCGACCTCTCCGACATGCTCGGCGTCGAGCTGCTCGTCATCGACGCCGAGACCACCTCCCGGCGGTTCGCCAAGGAACTGCGCTGGAACCAGGCGTACTACCGGCTCGCGCAGGGATTCTGACGCGCCCGCGGCGGCCGGCGAGGGGGAGCTCGCCGGCCGCGCGGTTCCGGAGGACCCGCTACGGAAGCGGCTCGAAGGAGATGTGCGGGGCCAGCGCGCGGAGGAAGCCGGCGGCGTCGAAGATCTCGCCGGCGGAGGCGACGCCGGCCGTCCCGGCCCGCCCGGTGAGGACACGCTCGACCGCCTCCACCGCGAGCGGCGCGGTGACGGCGTAGATGTCCCGGCCGCTCGCCACGGCGCGCCGTTCGGCGCCGCCGGAGCGCACGACGACGTCGACGAGGGAGGTCTGCGCGGACCGCCCGTGCTCGTCGGCCGGGGCCGGCGCCGGAGTGTCCGGGTCCGACAGGTCCCTGGCGGCCTCGGCCGTCATGTAGGTGCGCACCTCGGGGATGGGCAGGTGGCTGGGGATGGTCACGACGTCGGCCATCGTGAACTCCCCGATGACGGTCCGGGGGCCCATCGGGCCGGGGAAGGGCCACTCCAGGACCGGCGGCTCGTCGTCGTGGTACTCCAGCCGGGTTCCGGACGCCATCGCCTCCAGCTTTCCGCTGTCACGGCCGGACAGGACCGGGACGAACCCGCGTTCCCGCAGCCGCGCCACCACGAAGCGCCCGGTGTGCCCGTACGCGCCGAACACCGCCACCTTGAGTTCCGACGCCCCCGACGCCTCTGACATCCCCGATGCCATGGCTTCTCTCCTCGCACTCGAACGCCCTGCCGCGATCCGTGGTGAACATCCTGGTGACGGCGGGCGTCCCACCGTGAGTGTCCGGAATGCCATTGCCCGTACCATTCCGGACATGAACACTGTCGCGCTGGCCGCCACCGACGGCATGCTGCACTTCGAGCTGTCCCTGGCGTACGAGGTCTTCGCCACCGCCCCGGCCGGCGTGACGGTCCCCTGGTACGACGTCACCGTCTGCGGGCCGGGCACCGTACGGCTCGGCCGGTTCCTGCTGGAGCCCGACCACGGCCTCGACCGGCTCCGGCACGCCGGCACCGTGATCGTCCCGGGCTGGGCCGACGTCGACGTCGATCCGCCCGCCGACCTGGTCGACGCGGTGCGCGAGGCCCACGAGGCGGGCGCGCGCGTGGCCTCCCTCTGCACGGGCGCGTTCGTGCTGGCCGCCGCCGGCCTGCTGGACGGCAGGCGCGCGACCACGCACTGGGCGCACACCGGGGACCTGGCCGCCCGCCACCCCCGGGTGGAGGTGGACCCGGACGTCCTGTACGTGGACGACGGCAGCGTGCTCACCTCGGCCGGCAAGGCCGCGGCCATGGACCTGTGCCTGCACCTCGTCCGTCTCGACCATGGCTCCTCGGTCGCCAACACGGTCGCCCGCCGCCTGGTCGTGCCACCGCACCGGGGCGGCGGTCAGGCCCAGTTCGTCACCGCCCCGGTGCCCGCCCCCGACGACCACCCGCTCGCCGAACTGTTCCCCTGGGTGATCGAACGGCTGGACCGGCCGCTGACCGTGGAGGACCTGGCCCGCCGGGCGCGGATGAGCTCACGGAACCTGAACCGCCACTTCAGGTCGGTGACCGGCACCACCCCGCTGCAGTGGCTGCTGACCCAGCGGATCCGTCACGCCCAGGAACTGCTGGAGACCACCGGTGACGGCGTCGACGCCATCGCGGCGGCCACCGGCATGGGCACCGCCACGACGCTGCGCCGGCACTTCAACCGCACGGTCGGCGTGCCCCCGGACACCTACCGCCGCACCTTCCGCTCACGGACCCGCCCCGCCCCGGACAACCGGTGAGGATCTTCCGCCGAGGCTGGGGATTCATCCCGCTCGGCGGTCTGTCCGTGGGTAGCGTTGCCCGCCATGACCGACTTCATCGCCCTTCCCTTCTACGACCTCATCCACGAGAACGCGCACGTGCCGGAGATCCGCAGGACGCTGCCCCCGCTCCTGGCCGGGGTGCGGCGGAGCGTTCTGGAGATCGGCGCGGGGACCGGCCTCATCACCACGTCGCTGGCCGACTGGACCCCGGCCGAGATCTTCGCGCTGGAGCCCTCGGCCGGCATGCGCGGGGTGCTGCTGTCCCGGCTGACCGCCCGCCCGGAGCTGCTGGAGCGGGTGACCGTGCTGCCCTGCGACGCGCTGAGCCTGGACCTGGCCGAACCGGTCGAGGCCATGGTGATGATCAATGTGATGTACGCCCTGGAGCCGGACTACCGGGCGCGGCTCTGGCCGGTGCTGGCCGCCCACCTGGAGCCCGGCGGCCTGCTGGTCCTCACCTGGCGTGACGGCGGCCCGCCGGCGGTGGGCCCGATGCGGGAACTGGACTCGCGCCGCGTGGGCCGGCACACCTACACGGTCCTGTCGGAGATCCTCGAATCGGACGGGGAGGAGGCGTGCCGGGCCCGCTACCTCTACCGGATCACCGAGGGCGACCGGGTGATCGACGAGGAGGAGATCGTCGGCCACGCCTACCGCCCCGCGTGGGAGGTGATCGAGAAGGAGCTGACCGGGGCGGGCTTCACGCGGGCCGGCGCGCCCGACGGCCTCCTCGCCTGGCGGCTCGCCTAGAGCCCGATCCAAAGCCTGGAGGCGCCGCCGGGCGGCGGGTTCATGTCCTCGGGCCCGGCGTGCGGTCGTCGCAGACCCGGCACCAGCCGAGCTCGGAGCAGTGGACGCCGTGAGCGGGGCAGAACGTCTCCTCGTCGTCCGCGCCCGGCCAGCTCCACGTCCCGGACGGGCCGTACCGCGCGGGCAGTTCGAACCGCTCGACGATGTCCCGGTACGCGCGCAGGTGCGGCTCCGCGAGGGCCGGGTCGTAGCACAGCTCGTCCCAGCGGTGGCGGGTGCCGGCCAGGTCGATGGCGCGCAGGAGGAACGCCTTCTGCCGGGGGAATTCCGCCGGGTCCCAGGCGATCTCCTTCAGGTCGAAGCCGACGCAGCCGCGGCCGGCGAGGTTCTGGTCGTGCCAGGCGATCCACTGCGCCAGCGCCCGTTCCCATCGGTCGGCGGCCAGGTCGGACAGGGCGAACTGCAGCACGGACAGGAACGCGTCGGTCGCGCCGTTGGAGAGCCTCAGGACACGAGGACCGTCGCCGAAGCGGTTGGCCATGGGCGCGACTCCTCTGCGGGCGGTTGCCGGGGGCCGGCGTCGATCGTAGGGGAGTTCGGGCCGGGCCTCCAGAGCGGTGGCCGGTGCGCGTGGCGACGGAGATGACGGCCATAGCCGCCCGGCCGTGAGGCGGCCCTCCGCTTGACGCCGTGCCCGGCGAGTTCATGTTCGAAGGCCCGGCGGCATCACCACGGCGAGCCGTGATCCGCCGCGCCGTCACCGCCTGCGGTGCGCGGCCTCACCCCTCGGACGGCATCGGCGCGGGCCCCATCAGGACGCGCAAGCCCTCCAGCAGGTCCGCCGGATCCGGCGCGCCGTCGGGGTCCACCAGCCACTGCGCCGCCAGGCCGCCCACCAGGGTCTGGATCACGGCTCCCACCTTCTCGGAGTCGGAGCCGAACAGCTCCGCCAGCCCCAGCCTGGCCTGCCGTCCCGCCTCCGCGAAGGACTCGCGCATCTCGGGGGTGCGCGCCATGTGCGCGACCAGCTCGAACTGGATCACCCACAGTGGCCTGGCACGGGTGAAGGACTCGATGACCTTGGCCCAGGTCGTCTCGAAGTCTCCCGGCCCGGCCAGCGCCCGGCCCAGGTCGTCGGCCCATTCCTGCATCGCCTCCACCACCGCCTCGTTGAGCAGCGCGTCTTTCGTGCCGTAGTGGTAGCCGATCGCGGCCAGGCTGACCCCCGCGGCCGTGGCGATGTCACGCGCGGTCGTGCGGAAGTAGCCCTTCTCGTAGAGGCAGTGCTTGGCGCCTTCCAGAAGGTCTTCTCGATTTCCCATGGACCCGAGCTTACACAGCCGTCTTGCACATGTGTCTAACACATATGTACTATTCGTGGCGTGACGAACATCCTGATCTCCGGCGCCAGCATGGCGGGCATGACCCTGGCCTACTGGCTCCGCGAGCACGGCTTCACCCCGACCGTCGTCGAGCGCGCCGCCGACATCCGCGAAGGCGGCTACAAGGTCGACATCCGGGGCGCCGCCCTCGACGTCGTCGAGAGGATGGGCCTGCTGGAGGAGATCCGCGCCCTGCGCACCGACGTCCGCGCCGGCTCGGTCGTCGACGGCGAGGGCCGCCGGGTGGCCAGCATGGACGGCGACAGCTTCGGCGGCCGCGTCCACCAGGACGCCGAACTGCACCGCGGCGACCTCGCCCGGCTCCTCCACGAGGCGACCGCCGGCGTCGAGTACGTCTTCGGCGACTCGATCGCCGCCATCGACGGCACCCGGGTCACCTTCGCCGGCGGGCTCGTCCGCGACTTCGACCTCGTCATCGGCGCCGACGGGCTGCACTCCAACACCCGCGCCCTGGCCTTCGGCCCCGAGGAGCGCTTCGTCCACGACATGGGCTACAACGTCTCGATCTTCAGCGTGCCCAACCACCTCGGGCTCGACTGCGAGGAGCTCACCTACGTCGGCCCCGGCCGCACGGCGCTGCTCTACAGCACCCGCCAGGACGCCGGCGCGAAGGCCATGTTCCTGTGGGCCGCCACCGGCAAGGCAGGCGACCGAGCCGAGCAGGAGCGTGCGCTGGCCGAGGCCTACCGCGGATCAGGGTGGGAGGTGCCACGCCTGCTGGAGGCCATGACCGGCGCCCCCGACTTCTACTACGACTCCATGAGCCAGGTGCGCATGGACACCTGGCACGCCGGCCCGGTCGCCCTGGTCGGCGACGCCGCCTACTGCGCCTCACCCGCCTCCGGCCAGGGCACCAGTCTCGCGCTGGTCGGCGCGTACGTGCTGGCGGGTGAGCTCAAGCGGGCCAGCGGCGACCACACCGCCGCCTTCCCCGCGTACGAGGCGCGGATGCGGTCCTTCGTCGCGGCCAACCAGGCCCTGGGAACCGCCAACATCAAGCGCATGGTCCTGTCGAGCCGCTCCCAGGTCCGCATGTCGATGCTGATGCTGCGTCTGGTCAACCTGCTGCCCGGCAAGGACCGGATCATGGCCAAGGTCGTCGAGCCGATCCACCGCGCCGCCACCGCCATCGACCTGCCCGCCTGGTGACACCTCGCGGACGCCCCGTCCGGACCCGCGGCCGCCAGGCGTCAGCGGAGGGCCGAGACGGGGGTCTCCGCCCGGAAAACGATCCGCCCGGAAAACGAGTGGCGACGCGCCTCCCGCCGGGAGTTCACTGAGGGCCCATCGCACGCAGAGGGAGTCCTCCGTTGATCGCAGTCTCGGCCGCCTCGGGCGCGCTCGGCCGCCTCGTCATCGCTCACCTGCGCACCCGGGCGGAGGTGGTCGCCGTGGTGCGCGACCCCGGGCGGGCCCCGGAGGGCGTCCCGGTACGGCGCGGCGACTACGACGACCCGGAGAGCCTGCGTGAGGCCTTCGACGGGATCGGCCGCCTGCTGCTGATCTCGTCTCCGGAGCTCGACACCGCCCGCAGGACCGGGCAGCACCTGGCCGCCGTGGCCGCCGCGAAGGACGCCGGCGTCGGCGCCGTCGTCTTCACCAGCTTCCTGGGGGCCGACACCGCCGCCACCGGCCTGACCGAGGCGTACCACGCCACCGAACAGGCCATCCTCGGCAGCGGCCTGCCGTACACGATCCTGCGGCACCCCTTCTACGGCGACGCGTTCGTCCCGCGGGTCTCCGGCGGGGAGTTGACCGCGAGCACCGGGGGGCGCGGCCTGAACACCGCGTTCCGGTCGGATCTGGCCGAGGCGGCCGCGAACGTGCTGACGGGCGAGGGGCATCTGGGCCGGGCGTACGACCTCACCGGCCCGCTGTGGAGCCACCCGGAGGTGGCGGAGGCGCTGGGGGTGCCGTACCGGGAGGTCCCGGACGCCGGTCCGGCCGCCATGAGCTGGATCAACGCCCAAGTGCGCGCAGGTGCGCTGGAACGGCAGACCCCCGACCTGGAGAAGGTGCTCGGCAGGCCCGCGGAGACGGTCGTCTCCCGCGCCCTGGAACTGCACGGCGCACCGCGCTGACCGCCGCGCATGTCATGCCGGCCGGCCGGTGACGATGCCGCCGGCCGTCCGGTCCGGAATCACTTGCCGGTGTGCCCCGGACATATATACAAGAGACATTGCACAATGACTCTTGTGCATTTACGGTGGGGTGATGCGTGATCATCAGACGAGCGGTACGGCGGACGGGACGCCGGAAGCTCGCGCGGCGGACGAAGTACACGAGGTGCGCGAGGTGCGCGACTCGAAGGTGCTGGCCGCGATGTCCCACCCGCTGCGCCGGCGCCTGCTGGACATCCTGCGGGTGGACGGCCCCTCCACGGTGTCCGTGCTCGCCGGAAGGACCGGGCAGGCCGTCGGCAACATCAGCCATCACCTGAAGGTCCTCGCCGCGGGCGAGCTGGTGGAGGAGGTCCCCGAGCTCGCCCGCGACCGCCGGGAACGCTGGTGGCGCAGATCGCCGGGCGTCCTCAGCTGGTCGTCGGCGGACTTCCCCGACGACCCCGTGGCGGTGGCGGCCGAGTCCCTGGTCCTGGAGCGGCAGACCGCCCTCGTCCGGCAGTGGTTCGCCGAGCGTGAGAACCACCCCGAGCCGTGGCGGCGGGCCGCGTTCACCACCGACCACTGGGCGAGGTTGTCGGTCGCCGAGCTCGCCGAGCTGGAGGAGAAGGTCTTCGCCCTGCTGTCCTCACTGGCGGACCGGGAGATCCCCGACGACGGGCAGGAACGCGAGCTCGTCTTCCTGTCCGTCCGCGCCGTTCCCGGGCAGCCGTGACCGCGGCGGCCGCCACGCAGGCCGTACGGAACGGTCCGCCGAGGACGCGCGACTTCCGGCTGCTGTGGATCGGCGAGACGACGAGCATGCTCGGCAGCGCCGTCGCCGGTGTGGCGCTCCCGCTGGTCGCCGTGGTGACGCTGCGCGCCGGGACCTTCGCCGTCGGCCTGCTGACCGCGGCCGCCTGGCTGCCGTGGCTGCTGGTCGGACTGCCCGCGGGTGCGTGGGTGGACCGCCTGCCGAAACGGCCGGTGATGCTGGCGTGCAACACCGTCTCGATGGCGGTGTTCGCGAGCGTGCCGGTCGCGGCGTGGTGCGGCGTGCTCACGATGACGCACCTGCTCGTGGCGGCCATCGTGGGCGGTGTGGCGAAGGTGTTCTTCAACCTCGCCTACCGCGCATACCTCCCCGCCCTGGTCGGAGACGAGCGGCTGCTCGCGGCCAACACCAGGCTCCAGGGCGGCGAGTCGGCCGCCCAGGTCGCCGGCCCGGGGCTGGCGGGGCTGCTCGCGCAGGGCTTCGGCGCGGTCAGCGGCGTGCTGGCCGACGCGCTCAGCTTCGGCGTCGCCGTACTGTGCCTGCGCTCCATCCGCACACGCGAAACACGCCGGGACGGCACGGCGGGCGAGCCGCGCCGAGGTGGCGGGGGGAACGAGCCGCGCCGGGACGGCACGGCGAGCGGAGCGTACGGGGGCGGTACGGCGAAGCGGCGGCTGCGCGCGGAGATCCGCGACGGGCTGCGGTTCGTCGTGGGTGACCCGTACCTGCGCACACTCACCGTCTTCAGCGCGCTGTCCAACATCGCGCTGATGGGCTACCAGTCGATCCAGGTTGTGTTCCTGACCCGGAACCTCGGCGCCCAGCCCGGACAGGTGGGCCTGGTGCTGGCCCTGGCCGGCGCGGGCGGTTTGCTGGGGGCGGCGCTGGCCGGCCGGATCGCCGCCCGGTTCGGGACGGCGCGGGGGTTCCTGCTGTGCGAGGCGTTCGCCGCGCCGATGCTGCTGCTCGGCCCGGCCGGCAGCGGCGGCACGGGCCTGGTGTCCTTCACCGCCGCCGGTTTCGGCGCGGGCGCGGGCATCGTCGCCTCGAACATCCTGACCTCCACCTTCCGCCAGCGGTACTGCCCGGCGGAGCTGTTCGGGCGGATCACCGCGAGCACGTCGGCGCTGAACTACGGCGCGATCCCCCTCGGCGGGCTGCTCGGCGGCGTGCTGGGCGAGACGGTCGGCGTCCGCGGGACCATGTGGCTGATGGCCGCCGTCCAGCTCCTCTCCATCACCGTCCTGCTGCTCGGCCCGCTCCGCCTCCTGCGCGACTTCCCCACACGCCCGCCAACGCCCAGCCGTCCATGACCGGCCCCGCATCTCCTCCGCCCGGTCAGTGATTACGGGACCGGTGTTCCGACGACATCGCAGATGTCTCATCTGGGGGGGCGGCCTCTCCGGCCTTTCTGATGGGATCCTTGAAACCATGGCTGACGAGGGGAAGACTTCTCCCGGTGATGGCCCCATCGATGGCGTCTGCCGACCGGCTGCCGCTCGACGTTCGCGACCGTACGGCCGTGGCCGCTCTGATCGGCGAGTTCGGCCCCGATGTCGTCGTCAACGCGGCCTTCCGCCAATCGGACTGGGCGACGACGGCCATGGGCGCCGCTCACGTGGCCGTCGCGACCTCCGGGAACGGCGGACGTCTGGTGCACGTGTCCAGCGACGCCGTCTTCTCCGGTGAGGCGGTCACCTATACCGAGGACCGCGTTCCCGATCCGATCACCCCGTACGGAGCGGCGAAGGCGGCCGCGGAGACGGCCGTGCAGGTGATCGACCCAACCGCGGTGATCGCACGGACGTCTCTGATCATCGGTGACGGCGGGTCTCCCCATAAGGACCTGGTGCGCTCGCTGGCCGCAGGCCGCAGGAGCGGGGTGCTGTTCACCGACGACGTGCGCTGCCCTGTGCATGTCCGTGACCTGTCAGCGGCTCTCCTGGAGCTCGCGAGCTCCGATCGCGCGGGGATCCACCACGTGGCCGGGGCGGACGCGGTGAGCCGGTACGAGCTGGGATGTCTCATCGCACGGCGTGACGGATTCGATCCGGCCCGGTTGTCGACCGGCCGGCGCGCCGACACCGGCCTGCCCGGGCCGGTCGATGTGCGGTTGGACTGCGGTCTGACCCAGCGGCATCTGCGGACCAGGCTGCGTGGTGCGCGAGAGTTCATGAAATAGCCTGCGATGCCCTTCACCGCCTCGCCGATCCGGCGTCCGGTGAGCCGCCTATCAAGATCTCTTCTGGTTGTACAGCCGGCCTGAAGCCGTTCGGTTCCCGTCCCCATCAGAGGGTGTCACCTTCGCCGAGAAGGAGTGCGGAGCCGACGTGCTGCCAGTCCCACAGGCGTTCGGGGCCGTGCTGGATGACGAGGCTGACGGAGTCGACCGTGAGTTCACGCGGAGGGAGGCACGTTTCCAGGGCTTCGATCAGCGGGGCGGCGGGCTGGTCGGCGGTGCTGTAGGCGATGGTGGCGTGGGGGGTCCAGGGAGCGGCACCTCCGGTGCACCCTTGACGGCCGGTGACGGTTTCGGCGGCGGTCTGGACGGCGTCGCGGATGGGTTTCAACTCGGAGGCGGACTCGACGCCGAGCATGATCGCTTGTGGGTGATAGAGGATGCGGCCCAGCGTCACGGTGACGGGTGGCACGTCTGCAAGCAGGCGTGATACCTCGGTGAGCATCGTGTGTCCCTGGTCTAGAGAGACGCTGCCGGTCGGGCCGACGACGAGTGCGGTCATGTGCAGCCACTTGGCGGGTGTGTAGTGCAGGCCGGAGAAGGGAGCGAGCCGGTCCCGTGCTTCCTGAGCCATCGCGCGGACCTGCGGATAACGGCCGATGAGCAGGTGCCAGTAGAACACGCCTTCACCCGGCCGGGGCTCTGGCCGATGAGCCCAGCGGTCTTCCATCCGGGCGGGGAGGGGGCTCATGCGCTCTCCGTGACGGGTTCATCCGGTAGCGCGGCGGCCTTGAAATCGCGGATCTGTTGTCTGAGTCGTACGGCGTCGGCACTGTCGGCGAAACGGGAACGGGCAAGCCGATGGGACAGGTCCTCCAGATAGCCGGTGACCGTGGTCAGACGTAGCTCGGGCGGCATGGCCAGGACGGGTGTGGTCTCGTGGATGACTCCGGCCAGGTCGTCCTTGAGTAGATGGGCGATGCTCGCGGTGACTCTGATCTGTGCCCAGTTGGCGGGGGCGGGCCGGTCACCCGCGGCCGTCGCCTGGTCGGTGTGGGCGACCGTTCGCAGGGCACCGTCCGGATCTCCGGTTCGTACGGCCACCGCGAGGCTGAAGAGCGTCCGCCGGGGCGCGGGGAAGGACCAGACAGAGCGGGTAGAGTCCGCTGTTCTCCCTGAAACATTGGGCATGTCGGCACGGTGGGCGGCCTCACGGGCTCGCCCGGCGTCTCCGAACAGGGCCGCGGAGTTGGCCTCATACCATGCGAGCTGCTGTTTCATCGGGCCTGCAGGGGTGGCGTCGTATCCGCGCCGGGCGAGGTCGGCGGCCTCGATGTAGCGGCCCTGCCATCGCGCCGTCTTGGCACGCGCGTACCAGGCGGGCCCGGGATTGGAACCGGCTTCTTCGGCGAGCCGGACGGCGAGCCGACCGTACTCTTCGGCTGCCTGGTCGCGGTCGATGTCACCGAGCAGTACGGCGGCGTGGGCGATCAGGTCGGCGTCGATCCGCAACAGATCCCGCGTCTGGCGGAATCCGAGGTCACGTCTGTCAATCAGGTCACGGACCTGACGATGTACGCGTCTGACATGACACAGCAGGTTCCTGGGAGGGACCTCGGTGTGTGCGTCGGCCATGGATGCCGCCGCCTGTTCGATTTCCCCGATGGCATCGGCGTGACGGCTGCCCCGATTCAGCCAGGCCATGATGTCCGCGATCTCGTCGATCTCCGGCGACGCGTCTCGGATGAAGGGCGTGGATCTTTGGGCCATCCCCGCCTTATCTCGTTGTGAGCGTATGAAACCCAGTTCATCCGGTGACAGACCGGTGAGCTGAGTCAGGGCCAACCGGTACGGCGTACTCGGCCACTTGACCTCTCCGGTCTCCCAACGGCGGATCCGCTCCTCGTCACACGCCAAGCGTTCGGCGATGCCCGTCGCCGTGGTGTTGATCCGCTCAGCCATCTCCACACGCGTAAGCCGGTGGGCACTCCGCCAGGCCCGCAACAGGGCATTGGGCGCCTTCTGTGACATGAAGGACCTTCCTCTCGGCGAGGGGGTCGGGGAGGGGGGCATGCGGGGGTCCCTTGACGTCCCGGCCAACGGTGGACTTGTCATCAGGCAATCACGGTACGTCAACCCACGTCCGGCCGCAGGGGACGCGGATCACAACGAGGGGATGGCCGGCGGCGACTCGGTCGGAGGGGAACAGGGAGACATGCCCCTGCTCTGCGTGCCGGGGACGTGGAACCCCATTCGGCTCGCGCCGTGCGCTCGTCCTCGAAGGGAGCAGTGATGACCACGACAGGTATGGAGAACAGGAATGTCTGGATCGCCTCGCGGGCGGCCGGGCCGGAGGGAGCGTCGGATGAATCCGATCATGCAGGCCACTGCGGCCTTCACCGAGTACCAGCGTCGGCAGCGCGAGGTGTTCGCGCTCACCCGGTTGCGCGATGAGCTGCTGAAGCACGGCATCCATGCCGAGCTGCGTGACGACGACAGTGCCCTGATGGTCCACCGTCCCGGCGGTGCCGGTCTTCCGGTGTGGGTGTTCGTCGGGTACGGCGGGGCCTACTACTCCTGGCGGTCCGCGGAGAAGCGTCACCCGGTGAGCGACCTTCAGGGCGCCGCACAGGTCTTGGCCGACTACGTCGGTCGCTGAGACGGGCACGGCGAGGCGGAAAGTCCGCCGGCAAGGAGGGAGCCGGAAGGGCGTTACCCCTTCCTCGCCGTGTCCCCTAGCTCCCCGGCGGACAGTAGAGCACGGTCGCGCGGCCCACCCCCTGTCCGCGCGTCTTTCCCCCGTCTCTCCTGCCTGCCGGGGCCGCTCCACAGTCGATCACTGCATATGCGAGACGCGCGACCGCGTTTCGGGGTGCAGGCTCCGGGAGCGCGGCCACCGGGAACGACGTTCACTCTCTCCTGGGGCCGCCCGGCCGGCCGTGACCGGCCTCGTGTGCCGCCAGGCCGGTCGACATCGGTGAGTCCGGCGGATGGTGGTGGACGGCCTCATCGGGAGAGACGGCCGGACGGGCACTCACGGCGAGACGAGTGGTTCGGACTCGTAGGCCCGGTGCAGCAGTTCCATGAAGGACGGCGCGTCGGGCAGGGACACGGCGCCGATCCGGCGCACCGCCACTCCTGGGGTCCACGAGTTCATGACCACGGCCCCCGCCAGTGTCGGCAGGTCGGCGGGCGTGACCTCCCGGACGCGCTGGGGCACGCCGAGGTGGTCCAGCCGCCGGCGGACGATGCCCATCGTGATCCCGTCCAGCACCTCGGCCTCGGGCCACACCACGGCGGTGCCGTCCCAGAAGGCCAGGTTCCAGATCGTCGCCTCGCTGAGCCGCCCCCGGCGGTCGACGAAGGCGGCGTCGTCGAAGCCCTGATCGACGGCCTGGCGGAGGAGGTACGTCTTGGCCACCTCGCCGACGTGCTTCACGGCGGGAAGGAAGCGCTCGTGCTCGACCATCGCCAGCGCGAGCGGCGCCCAGGGGCCGGACACGGCCGGCCTGGTGCGCACCAGCACTTCGAGCGGCACATCGGCTCCCGCCGTCGTGAACTCGCCCGTGGGGGAGTACACCGTGGCCGTCAGCGAGAGGTCGGCCGGCCCGGCCTGCACCGCCGCTCGCAGGCACGCCCGCACCCGGTCGTCGGGCAGTGCCCGGCCGAACAGCGTCACCGAGGCGGAGCGGAGGCGTTCCAGGTGCAGGTCGAGGCCCCGTACCCGGCTGTCACGTACCTGCATGGCGGTGAAGTGGGCGTAACCCGCGAAGGCCAGCGGCGCCAGTTCGCCGGCGCTCGCCGTACGGCCGTCAAGGTGGGCGACGAAAGACGACATGAGGTGCTCCAGCGGTGCGAGACGAAACGGATCGCGGGCGGTCCGTCCGGAATGTCCGCCCGTGGGACGACGTTAGGGCTTCGCATCAGTGTGAAGGTCAACCTTGGGAGCGGGTCGCATGCTGATCGGGGAGCTGTCCCGGCGCACCGGAGTCAGCACGCGGCTGCTGCGTTACTACGAGACGCAGGGGCTGCTCGAGGCCGGGCGCGGGCCGAACGGCTACCGCCACTACGCCGACGACTCCGTGGTCACGGTGCGGCAGATCCGCGCCCTGCTGAGAGCGGGCCTGACCACCGAGGTGATCCGCATCGCGCTGCCGTGCGCGCGGGACGAGCGTCCGGACTTCGACTGGTGCGCGGAGCTGTGGGACATCCTGAACGGGGAGCTGACGGCCATGGACGAGCGCATCGAGAGCCTCCAGCGCAGCCGCGGCGCCCTCGCGGACTTCCTGACGCGGCCCTGAGCCGTGGAGCCGTACGGCCGGCGCCTCCTCTCCCGGGACCGAGGTGATTCGCGGCGGACGAACGGCCGGATCCCGGCGGCGTCCCGGGCGCCGGGACGGCCGCGTGAGCGGTGTCCCGGCACCGGACGGTGAGGGCCCGGCGAGGCCCGTGCGGTGTCAGTGCTCGTCGACGACCCGGCCGTTCAGGGCGGTGGCGCCCTCGGTGAGGGCCATGGTCAGCGGCGCCTCCGGGAAGGTGGGCAGCGCGGCGAACGCGGCGCCCATCTGCTCGGCGGTCTCCCAGTGCCAGGTGTCGGTGTAGGTGCCGTCCTCAAGCCGGACCAGCACGGTGCGGGTGAGCCCGGGGTATCCCTCCCGGACGGTCGCGATCAGCGAGTTCCGGCGGGCGAGGAACTCCTCCAGGTCGGTGCCGGCGACGGAGTAGCGGTGCGAGCGGACGACGGACATGTCGGTGTCTCCTGTGCGTGAGGGGTGGTTCGGTGGAGGGGGCCGCCGGGGCCGGCGTCTTCCGCAGGGGGCCGGGTCGTGGCGACCGGCGTGCGGCCGATGAACCGGGGCCGGCGTCTCCCGTACGGCGGCCGGGGCAGGCAGGTGGCCCTCCGGCTCTCCGGGGCCGGCGTCTCCCGTGCGCGGGGCCGGGGTTCACCAGCTGCCGGCGACCTGCCGGATCGGGGCGTTCAGGCGGTTGAAGAGGTTGGTGACGGCGGTCATCAGCAGGATCGAGGCCATCTGCCGCTCGTCGAAGTGGGCGGTGGCGTTGTCCCAGATCTCGTCGGGGACGGCGCCGGTGCGGTCGGCCAGCCGGGTCGACGCCTCCGCCAGCTCCAGCGCGGCCCGCTCGGCGTCGGTGTAGTAGGGGGCCTCGCGCCAGGCGGACACCAGGCCGACGCGCTCGTCGCTCGCGCCGAGCTTGCGCAGGTTCTTGTAGCCGGTGTCGACGCAGAAGCTGCAGCCGTTGATCTGGCTGACCCGCAGGTGGATCATCTCCATGAGCTCCTGGGGGAGCCCCTGCGACTGGGCGGCCCGCATCAGCTCCATGATCGGCTTCATCGCGGCGGGGATGATCGTGGCGGGGTTCTTCATCCGGGCTTCCATCGTGTCTCCTCCGTCTCGGTCCGGGTGGGACCCTCGGTTCGTGTGAGATCAGGTTGTCCGACCGGGTTGATACATTCGCGATGCGCGCACGATGTGGTGATCATGGGGGGACGATGCTGCGGTTCACTCTTCTCGGCCCCGTCCAGGTGATCCACGACGGCGAACCCCTGACCGGCATCGCCCCGCGTCACCGCGCCGTGCTGGCCTACCTCCTGCTCAACGCCGGTCGCGTGATCGGCATCGAGCGGCTGATCGAGGCGATGTGGGGCCACGACCGGCCCGACACCGCCCGGTCGCAGATCCACGCCTCGATCACCGCGCTCCGCAGGGTGCTGCGCGGCGCGGGAGCCGCGGAGCTGCTCGAGACGCGTGCCGGCGGCTACGTCGCGCGGCCGGAGCCCGGGCAGGTCGACGCGCGGGAGTTCACCGGACTGGTGGCCGCGGGCGCGTTGCGCGAGGCCCTCGACCTGTGGGGCGGCGAGGCGCTGGAGGACGTGCACGCGCACTACGCCGACGGCGTCCGGGAGCTCTGGAACGACCGGCGCCTTTCGGCCTACGAGCGCCTGGTGGAGGACGAGCTCGCCGCCGGGCGGCACGGCGACCTGCTCGACGGGCTCGCCGCCCAGGTGGCCGTCAACCCGCTCCGCGAGAAGCTCAACGGCCATCTCGTCCTGGCCCTGCACCGGGCGGGACGGCAGGCCGACGCCCTCGCCGCGGCGCGCGCGTACCGTACGGCTCTCGCGGACGAACAGGGCCTCGACCCCGGGCACGCCTTCACCGAGCTGGAGCGGGCGGTCCTGGCGGACGACCCTGCCCTGCGCCTCGCCGGCACGGCTCCGGTCGTTCCCGGGCCGCCACGCCGCTCCACCTTCCTGCCCTACGACATCCCCGACTTCTCCGGGCGGGCCGCCGAGCTGGAGCGGCTCGTCGGCGAGCGGCGCGGGCCGGCGGTCGTCACGATCGACGGCATGGCCGGGATCGGCAAGACCACGCTCGCCGTCCACGCGGCCCACCGGCTGGCCGCCCGCTACCCGGACGGCCGGCTCTTCATCGACCTGCTGGCCCACACCGCGGGCCGGGAGCCGCTCGACGCCGCCTCCGCGCTGGAGGCGCTCCTCCGCCAGCTCGGGGTGCCCGCGGACCGCATCCCGGTCTCATCCGCCGAGCGGGGCGCCCTCTGGCGCGCCGAGCTGACCGGCCGCCGGGTGCTCGCCGTACTGGACAACGTCCTCGACGCCGAGCAGGTGCGTCCCCTTCTGCCGGGGCACTCCGACACCCTCGTCCTGGTCACCGGCAGGCGGCGGCTCGTCGACCTGGACGGCGCCCAGGCGCTCTCGGTCGACGTGCCGAGCGAGGAGGACGCCGCCGGGCTGTTCGAGCGGATCGTGGGCGAACGCGCCCGCCACGAGCCGGACGCCGTACGCGAGGTGCTGCGGCTCTGCGGGCGTCTCCCGCTGGCCATCCGGCTCTCGGCCGCCCGCCTCCAGCACCGGCCGCGCTGGCCCGTCTCCTACCTGGCGGACCGGCTGCGGGAGCGCCGCCGGCTGCTGGACGGGGTGTCGGCGGCCTTCACCCTCTCCTACGAGCAGCTGGACGACGCCGAGCAGCGCATGTTCCGCCTGCTCGGGCTGGTGCCCGGTCGTGACATCGACGCCCGCGGCGCGGCCGCGCTGGCGGGAATCCCGGAGGACGAGGCGGAGGAGATCCTCGAAGGTCTCCTCGACGCCCACATGATCCTGCAGCTCGAACCGGGCCGGTACACCTTCCACGACCTGCTCCGCGAGCACGCGCGCTCGATCGCCGAGGACGATGGAGCCGTCCTGCGGCTGCTCACCTACTACCTGCACCGCGCCCGCGCGGCGATGGACCTGCTCTTCCCCGACAGCCTGAGCGAGCGGGAGGGCATCCCCCGGCCGGACACCCCGATCGCGCCCGTCCGCGACGCCGCGGAGGCGATCGCCTGGCTCGACGCCGAGCGTTCCAACATCATCGCGACCGCCGTCCACGGGCCGGAGATCTGCCTCGGCATGCTGGCCCTGGCGATGCGCCCCTATCTGGACCGGCAGGCGCACCACGACGACGCGCTCACCCTCCACACCCTGTCACTCCGGCGCAGTCGTGCGCTCGGCCGCCGCGAGTTCGAGGCGCGGGCGCTCACCGACCTGGCGTGGACGCACTGGCGGCTCGGCGAGTACGAGCGGGCGGAGGAGCACGCGCACCAGGCCCTCGACGTGTGCGAGGAGACCGCCGAACGGGCTCGGGCCCTGCTCACCCTGGGCAACGTGGCCCTGCGGCGGAGGCAGGACGAACCGGCGGAACGGTACCTCAGGCAGGCGCTCGACCTCACCCGGATCGGCGCCGACACGTGGGGCGAGGCCCACGTGCTCGGCATCCTCGCCCTCGTCCTCGACCGGACGGGTCGTCCGCAGGAGGTCCGGCGCCACCTCGACCTGGCGCTGGAGCTCCACCGGAAGATCGGCAACCCGGCCGGGGAGGCGACGACCCTCGACCATCTCGGCGTCGTCCTGCGGCACCAGGGTGAGCTCGTCCGGGCGCGCACCCACCACGAGCAGGCCGCGGCTCTCCACCGAGGGTTCGGCGACACCGCCGGCGAGGCGTCCGCGCTCAACGGGCTGGCCGAGGCGGCGGGAGACCCGGTCCGGGCGGTGGAGGAGCACACGGCCGCGCTCGCCCTCGCCGACCTGACGCGCAACCGGCCGGAACAGGCGCGCGCCCACGACGGTCTGGCCCGCGCCCACCTCGCGCTCGGGGACCCGGCGCGGGCCCATGAGCACGCGCGGCTGGCCCTCGACCTGTACGGCGAGCTCCGGGTTCCGGAGGCCGAGGAGGTCCGCGCCCTCCTGGGACGCACCGGAGAGCCCGTACGGTCTTACGTCGAACTGTAAGTGCCGTAAACGGCCTTTGTTGACAAATGTTGACCTTGGTCTTGACGAAGATCCGTTCCGGTGCGCCGGGGAATTCCAGGCCATTCTGGGCGATGGCAGGATCCTGCCCGAGAGGTACCCCCCAGCCTGAGGCGGAGCCCCATGGTCAAACGAGCCCTCGCAACCGTCGCCCTCTCCCTCGTCGCGTCACTCGGGGCGGCACTGCCCGCCTACGCGGTGACACCGGAACAGAAGCTCGCCGCGCTTTCGAATTTCAGCCAGCCCACGTCGTCCAGCGCCGCCGCCTGGCGCTCCGCCTGGCAGAACCAGGGGAGCTGGGCGGAGTACGCCTTCGACTGGTCGACCGACCTCTGCTCGGCGAGCCCCGATCAGCCGCTCGGCTTCGACTTCAGGATGCCGTGCCGGCGTCACGACTTCGGCTACCGCAACTACAAGGCGGTGGGTCAGTTCCCGGCGAACAAGTCGCGCATCGACGACTCGTTCTACTTCGACATGAAGCAGGTCTGCGCCGGCTACTCCACCATCCCCAGGAGCACCTGCAACGGCCTCGCCTGGAGCTACTACCAGGCGGTCAGGGAGTTCGGCACGCTCAACGTCACCCAGGCGCAGATCGAACGGATCCGCCAGGCCTCCGAGCAGGCCGCCCGGGAGGACCAGGCCTCTGAGCAGGCCGCCCGGGAGGACGGCGTCTGACCCTCCCGCCCCCGGGGACCACTCTCGCCCGCCTGCTCCCCGGGGGCGATGCCGTGCCGGCGAGGCCCGATCGCGGCCGGGGCGGCGGCCACGCGCGGAACCGGGAGGATCCCGGAGGCGATCAGGGCCCGGACCGGGAACCCCCGGTCCGGGCCCTCGCCGTCGGAGCGGGTGGGCGGGGCCGGCCTCGCCGATCCAGCTGGACTCTCCCCCTGTGGGAGATCCCATGATTGCCGCTGACGATCCTGGCCGCCGGCCAGGGAGGCGGCGGGCGCGCCGGTAGCCCGGTTGTCGAGGAGGGCGACGTATGACCATCGTGAAGGGCGTCGAGGCGCGTGACACGCACCACTGCGAGACGACGGCGCTGGGGGTGCTGCTGCGGCACGAGGGACTCGACCTGTCAGAGCCAATGCTGTTCGGGCTGGGCTCGGGCCTGTCCTTCGTCTACTGGGACGCCAAGGGCATGGAGTTCCCCTTCCTCGGAGGCCGCGTCAGGCCCTTCGAGCTCACCAGGAACCTGACCGCCAGGCTGGGACTGACCCTGGAGGTCAGGGAGACCGCCTCGCCGCGCAGGGCGTGGGAGAACGCGGCCGCCCCCGTCGACTCCGGCCGGCCGGTCGGCCTCCAGCTCGACTGCCACCACATGGAGTACTTCCGGTCCAAGGTGCACTTCGGCGGCCACGTCGTCGCCATGTACGGCTACGACGAGCACGACGTGCATCTGGTGGACACCTGGCGGCAGGGCGGGGCGGTGCGCACCAGCCGGGCGAGTCTGGCCCTGGCGCGGGCCGAACGCGGCCCGATGACCGCCAGGAACCGGTCCTTCACCATCGCCCTGCCGGAGCGCCCGCCCCGCTGGCAGGACCAGGTCGTCCCCGCCGTCAGGGACTGCGCCGCCGCCTTCCTGTCCGCTCCCATCGCGAACCTCGGCCACCGGGGCATCGGGAAGGCCGCCGAGCGGGTGCCCGGATGGCTGCTGCGCGCGGGCGACCCGCGGCGGGACCTGCCGCAGGCGGCCGTCCTCATGGAGGAGGCCGGCACCGGCGGCTCCCTGTTCCGCGCTCTCTACCGCGACTTCCTCGGCGAGTGCGCCGAGCTGGTCGGCGACGCCGGCCTCCGCACCGGTCAGAGGCTGTACGCCGAGGCCGCCACCCTGTGGACGGACGTGGCCGCCCTGATCGCGAAGGCCGGGGAGAGCGGCGACGCGGGACATCTCGAACAGGCCGGGGTCATCCTCCGCGATCTCTCGCGCATCGAGGGGGACGCCATGGAGGTGCTGCGCCGGCTTTGACGCGCTCTCCGCCGGACGCCCGCGCGCGCTCTCCGCCGGACGCCCGCGCGCGATCCCCGGCGGACGCCCGCGTTCGCCCGGCGGCGAGACCGCCGGGCGGGATCGAGGTCGCCGTCGCCGGCCGTGTCCGGGGCGCCGGAGCCGGTGAAACCGCCGGTCCGGTGATGAAACCGCCGGTCCGGCGGTGAAACCACCGTGAAGCCGCGGTGAAGCCGGCGACGCGGAAGCTCTTCTCCGAGGCCGGGAGGTACCCGGCGTCAGAGAGGAGACGTCATGGCGGACCTCGACGCCGTCCGGGCCGACGGCCTGGTCAAGGACTTCGGAGACTTCCGGGCCGTCGACGGAGTCGATCTCCACGTACGGCAGGGCGAGATCTTCGGGGTCCTGGGCCCCAACGGGGCGGGCAAGACCACCATGCTCCGGATGCTCGCCACCCTGCTCCCGATCGACGGCGGACACGCGGAGATCTTCGGTGTCGACGTCCGGCGGGAACCCCACCGCATCCGGCAGCTGGTGGGCGTCACCGGTCAGTACGCCTCGGTGGACGAGGACCTGACCGCCCGGGAGAACCTGCGGCTGTTCGCCCGCCTGCAGGGCCTGACGAGCACCCGGGCCAAGGCCGTCGCCGGTGACCTGCTGGAGCGCTTCGGTCTCCAGGAGGCGGCCGACCGTCCCCTGGCCCACTTCAGCGGTGGTATGCGCCGCCGCCTGGACCTGGCGTCCAGCCTGATCACCCGCCCGCCCCTGATCTTCCTGGACGAGCCCACGACCGGCCTCGACCCGAGGACCCGGGGCCAGATGTGGGACACGATCCGCGAGCTGGTCACCGACGGCTCCACGATCCTCCTCACCACCCAGTACCTGGACGAGGCCGACCAGCTGGCCGGTCGCGTGGCCGTGATCGACCGGGGCCGGAAGGTCGCCGAGGACACTCCCGACGCCCTGAAGACCCAGGTCGGCGACTCGACCCTGCAGCTCGGCCTCGCGGACGGCTCCGACATCGCCCTGGCCGCGGACGTCGTCCGCCGGCTGCTGGCCGAGGAGCCGGTCCTGACCCCGGAGTCGGGACGGATGAACATCCCCCTGCCCGACCCCGACCGGGCCGCGGACGTCCTGATCGGCCTGCGGGAGGCGGGCATCGGCATCTCCTCGATGAGCGTCGCCAAGCCGACGCTGGACGAGGTCTTCCTGGCGCTGACCGGCCACGGCGCCGACGAACCCCGAACCGGCGAACCCCAGGCCGGCGAACCCCTCATGGAGGCGGCCCGATGACCACGAGCACCCCGGCCCCGGCGACCCTGACGACCCCGGCGACCCCCTCCGGCCGCGCCGCCCGGCGCGTCGACCCGGCCGCCGCGGTCGCCCGCACCACGTCCCACAGCTCGCTCCAGGAGACCGGGGTCCAGACCCTGTCCATGGCGTGGCGGGCGCTGAAGAAGATGCGCCGCAAGCCCGAGCAGTTCTTCGACGTCCTCATCCAGCCCCTGCTGTTCACCGCGATGTTCGCGTTCATCTTCGGCGGCGCGATCTCCGGCAGCGTGTCGGACTACCTCCCGGTGCTGATCCCCGGCATCCTCGCCCAGACCGCCCTGACCGTCTGCATGGCGACGGGCGTGCAGCTGCGTGAGGACATGGACAAGGGGGTCTTCGACCGCTTCAAGTCCCTGCCGATCGCGAGGATCGCCCCCCTGGCAGGCCCGATGATCGCCGATCTGATCCGTTACGGCATGGCGTCGGTCCTGACGCTCCTCACCGGCCTGCTCATCGGATACCGCCCCGGCGGCGGCGTGTTCGGCTGCGTCGGGGGCATCGCGCTCACCGTGTTCGCGGGCTGGTCGCTGGCGTGGATCTTCACCTGGCTGGGCACGATGGCGCGTTCGGCGCAGAGCGTCCAGGGCATCTCGATGATGATCATGTTCCCGCTGACCTTCCTGTCCAACGCCTTCGTCCCCGCCGAGACGCTGCCCGGCTGGCTGGAGGCGTTCGTCAAGGTCAACCCGGTGTCGCACGTCGTCTCAGCGGTGCGCGACCTCTTCAACGACGGGGCCGTGACGGCCGAGGTCGGCTGGGCGGTCATCGGCTGCGTGGTCGTCATCGCGATCTTCGCTCCGCTGGCGGTCCGCTCCTACTCCCGCAAGATGTAGCCGGTGCCCGACCCCCGCTCCGGAGTGTCAGACCAGCCGCTCCAGGGCGGCACGGGCCTCGGCCAGCAGGTCGGGGCCGCGTCGTTCGCCGTACTCGGCGTCGATCCGGGAGAGGACGCCGGGAGCGACACGCTCGGCGTGCGCGGACAGCACCGCCCACCGCATCGTCGGGGTGAACCGGTTGTAGGCGAACCGGTCGGCGAGCACGAGCAGCCGGACGGCCTCCTCGGCGGGCATCGCCCCCTTCAGCAGGCCCCAGACGCCCAGCCCGGCGAGCACCATCCCGATCACCGGCAGGTCCGGGAAGACGTGGTCCGGCCGGAACGCGGCCAGGGCCTCGGTCCGCAACGACTCGAAGAGGTCCGCGCCGTCGTCGCCCTCGCCGTACTGCGCGAGCGCCGAGAGCGCGACGACCTCGCCCAGGACGGCCCACGGCGGGAAACCCCCCGGTGTGCCCGAGACGCGCAGGTTCCTGAGCGCCTCGGCGGTCTCGCGGTGCCGCCGCAGACCCTCGGCGACGTCGCCGTCGGCGAGGGCCAGCTCGGCCCGGGCGGCGGCGACCGACATGGTCTCGCCGTAGGCGCCCTGACAGGCGCCCCGGGAAGCCAGCGCCTCCAGCTCGTCGATCATCCGGGCGGCCTCGTCACGGCGCCCCTCGGAGAGCACCGTCATGGCGAAGGCGGCGCGGAGCTGGATGGCGTCCTCCAACGCCCCGAGGCGTTCGAGCACCGGGATCGCCTCGGCGGCATGCCCGGCCGCCGCCGCGGAGTCACCGAGATGCGCGTACATGCCGGCCAGCTGGGCGTGCAGCATCGCCCGGTGCCAGGGGCCGCCGCCGCCGTCGTCGCCGACGAGTTCGAGGGCGGCGCGGGCGGCCTCGATCGCGCCGACCGGGTCGCCGGCGTTCTCCCGGCCGTGACTCAGCCAGTGCAGCGCGATCCGGCGGGTCAGCGGATCGGGACCGGAGGCCAGTTCGTCCAGGCCGTGCTCGGGATCCGACACCATGGCGAGCAGCGCGGTCACCAGCGCCCGGACCGCCGGGTTCGCCGAGTCTGCTCCCAGCTCGGACAGCAGCCGGGCCGGCCCCTCGGCCTCCTCTGGGGAGGACATGACGATGCTGAACAGCGCCATGCTCAGGGCCATCCGGGCCGGGTCGAGGAGCCGGGGCGGAGGCGTCCAGCCGGCCAGGGCGGCGGCGACGGCCGGGCTGAGGACGATGCTGCGCGGATGGTCCCCGCGGATCGTCCAGTAGCCGCTCAGCGTGGAGAACAGCACCGTGACCGCTTCGGGGTCGGGCTCGGTGACGGCCTCGCGCAGGACGTCGGCGAGGTTCGTCTCCTCCGGACGCAGCCGGTCCATCGCGTCGACCTGCTCCGGCGAGTACAGCCGGACGCCGTGCCGGCCGGCGTACCCCACGGCCCACGCGCGTACGGCGGCGCGCGCCCCGGCGGTCTCGCCGGCCGCGTCCAGCCGCATCCGGCCGAACTCGCGCACCGTCTCCAGCATGCGGTAACGGATCCCGTCGGCCGTCTCCACGACGGTGAGCAGGGACTGCTCCACGAGTTCCTCGACATCCCCGAGGGCGTCACCGAGGGGGCCACCGGAGGCGTCACCGAGGGGGCCGCCTGGGACGTCGCCGGGGGCGTCGCAGCCGAGCACCTCCTCCGCCGCGTCGAGGGCGAAGCCGTCCGGGAAGGCCGAGAGGCGGCGCAGGGCCCGGCGCTCCCGCTCACCGAGGAGGTTCCAGGACCAGTCGATCACCGCCAGCAGCGTCTGGTGCCGGGAGGGGGCGCTCCGGTCGCCGCCGCGCAGCAGCGTGAACCTGTCCTCCAACCGGCGGGCGATCTCGGCCGGTGACATCACCCGCACCTTCGCGGCGGCCAGTTCGATCGCGAGGGGCAGGCCGTCCAGACGGGCCACGACGGCGTGCACGTCGCCGGTGTCGAGGCGCACGCCCGGCCGGGCCGCGGTCGCGCGGTCACGGAACAGCCGGGCGGCGTCACCGGTCCCCAGCTGGGGCAGCGGATAGACGCGTTCGGCGGCGATCGCCAGCGGCGAGCGGGTCGTGGTGAGGACGCGCAGCTCCCGCGTGGTCGCGGCCAGATAGGAGACCAGGTCGGCGACCGCCTCCACCAGGTGCTCGCAGTTGTCGAGCACCAGCAGCGCCGGGGCCAGGTCGAGCTGCTGGGCGATCCGGGCGCGGACGTCGGCGCGCTGCCGCGGGCTGAGCGTGCGGCGCCCGGTCACCGAGTCGCGGACACCGAGCGCCGACCCGACCTCGCCGACCAGGTCCTCGGGCGCGGTCACGCCGACCAGCTCGACGAAGTGCACCACCGGCTGCGGGGCCTCGCGGGCGACGGCGTGGGCGAGCCGGGTCTTGCCGAGCCCGCCCGGACCGAGGACTGAGACCACCCGGGAGGCGGCGAGCAGCGCCCGCACCCGCCGGAGGTCCTCGTCGCGGCCGAGCAGCGGGGTCGCGTCGAACCGCACACCGGCGCGCACGGGGCTGTCGAGTGCCAGCAGCTCGCGGTGGACCCGCCGCAGCTCCGGGCCCACGTCGGCGCCGATCCGGTCGCGAAGGTCCGACCGGTAGCGCTCGAAGCGGTCCAGCGCGGCGCCCGTTCCGCGCACCGCCGCCTCACTGTGCAGCAGGTCGGCGAGCAGTCCCTCGTCCTCGGGGCGGACGCGGACGGCCTCCTCCAGGCCGGGCAGGGCGGGGCCGTGGTCACCGCTCCGGCTCCGGGCCCGGGCGAGCACGACCCGCGCGGACGCCAGGTCGTGTTCCGCGCGGCGGCGCACTTCGGCCAGCGGGCCGCCTCCCTCGGGCGGCAGCGCCCCGGCTCCCAGCGTGAGCGCCTCCTCCGCCGCCGCGGCCGCCGCGGCGGGATTCCCGGCGAGCAGCGCCTCCGCCCGGCCCGCCAGAGCGTGCAGCCGGCCGGCGTCGATCCGGTCGGACGGAACCCCGAGCCGGTAGCCGGTCCCCTCCGTGACCAGCGACGCGGGCCCCATGACCGACCTGGTCCTGGACACCAGGACCTGCAGCGCCTTCGCGGGGTTGGCCGGCTCGCCGTCCCCCCACACCTCCGCGACGAGCCGGTCCGCGCTCACGGTCCGGCAGTCGAGCGCGAGGGCCGCGAGCAGAGCCTGAGCCCTCTCGCCGACCACCGGCCGTCCCTGCCACCGCACACCGTCGAGCAGGGTCAGGTGGATCGGCATGCCGTAAGTCTAGGCTTCGCCGGGCCGTCCACCCGTGCCTGTTTCCACCGATCCCGGTGGACCGGTCCGTTTGACGCAGATGAGCCCTCCCGCGACCGCCCGCCGGTCGGCGGGGAAGCGTACGGTGAGGACCTGCGAAGGACGATCCGGGGCCTCGGCCTCATCGCGGGCGCCTGTTTCCCGCTATCGGCGCGGGGAGAGGGGCTCCGCCAGGATGCGCTTCAGGGTGCGCCGGCCCATCCGGCTCATGGCCGGGTTGGTCTCCAGGTAGTACCAGACGACCCCCATCGCCTGCTGGAAGGCCCACGCCCTGCCCCGCTCCCATTCGAGGTCGTCGCACCCGAGCTCCCGGCGGAGCACCCGCCGCGGCCCGGCTTCGAGCAGGTGCCAGGCGCCCACGAGGTCCAGGGCGGGGTCGGCCGGCCCGAAACCGCCGACGTCGAGGATCCCGGCCAGCCGTCCGGCCGACACGAGCACGTTGCCGGGGATGAGGTCGCCGTGGGTCATCACGTCGCCCGCCGTACGCGGGAGGCTCCGGAGGTCCTCCCACATCCGGCGGAGCCGGCGAACGTCCAGGAGTCGTTCGCTGTTCTCGAAACAGGTCTCCATCCACGCGTCGTGGGACCTCAGATCGCCGCCCCTGCCGTCGCCGGCGAACGTACGGCCGTCCGTGCCGATCGCGCGCAGGTCACGGATGAACTCGGCCAGGTCGCGGGCGAACGCGACGGATCCCCCCGGATCCTCGTCGGTCGCCACGACGCCGGGCAGCCACGTCTGCACCGACCACGGAAGCGGGTACCCCGCGCCGGGCTCCCCGAGCGCGACCGGCTCGGGCGTGGGGAACCGCGTACGGCCCGCCAGCTCGCGAGCCGCTTCGGCCTCGGACTCCAGCCACCGCCGCGTCGGTCCGACCTGCCCGGCCCGCAGGGGGAACCGGGCCGTGAAGCGGTCGCCCAGGCGGAAGATGGCGTTGACCGTCCCCTGGGAGGCGACGGCGGCGACGGGCAGGTCCCGCCACCGGGGGAACTGCTCGTCCACCAGCGCGCGCACCGTCTCCGGCGACACCGTCAGCTGATCGTCGTGCATCTTCACACCGGGCAGCCTTCCACCTCCCGCCCTTCTCCCGCCACGGCATCAGCGTCAGGCGCGGCCCTCCGGCGGATCGGCCGTCCCCTCCCGCCCGCGACACCCGCGACGCCCGCGACACCCGCGCCGGCCACGGCGAGCGCCGCTCCCGCCCACATCACCGCGGAGAGCGACACGCCGTCCACGATCCGGCCGCCGGCGAACGAGCCGAACGCGATGGAGACGTTGAAGGCGCCGACGAAGAGGGCCGTGCCCATCTCCCCGCCGCCCGACCGCATGATCCAGAGCTGGAGCGCCACCCCCACGCCGCCGTAGCCCAGACCCCACACCACGAGCATGATCAGGGGCGGGACGGCGAGGGGCAGCGCCGCCGTGGAGAGCGCGATCAGCGCGGCCAGTGTGATCAGGACCGGCCTGGGGTTCCTGGCCGCCCACGCGCCCGCCGCGAAGTTGCCGGCCACGCCCGCTGCGCCGTACAGGAGCAGGGCGGCGCTGACGAAGGCGGGACCGGCGTGTGAGACCTGCTCCAGGAACGGCCGGACGTAGGTGTAGGCCGCGAAGTGTCCGGACACGATCAGGCCGGTCAGGACGAGGACGACCTTGAGCGGGCCGGAGAGCCGGGGGGACCGTCCCTTCGGCGTGGGGGAGGCGGTCTCGCGGGGCGACGGCTCGGCCGCCCCCGCCGGGGATTCGCCGGGGAGGGGCGGCAGGGTGGCGGCCAGCAGCGCGAGCAGGGCCAGGGCCAGCACCCCCACGGAGACGAACGCGGTCCGCCACCCCGCGAACGAGGAGATGAGGGTCCCCGCGGGCACCCCCAGCACCGACGCCACCGACACCCCGGACAGGATGATCGACGTGGCCCGGCCGACGGACCTCTCGGGTACCAGCCGGGGGCCGAGCCCCGCCGCGAAGGCCCAGAACCCGCCGATGCTCACTCCGGTCAGCACCCGGGCGGCCAGCATGACGGGGTGGTTCGGCGCGAACGCGCCCAGCAGGTCGGCCACCGCCAGCAGCGCCATCAGCCCCAGCAACGTGACACGGCGGTCGAGCCGCCGGGCGGTGACCGCCAGTACGGGCGCGGAGACGGCGGCGACCAGTCCGGGCGCCGACATCATCAGCCCGGCCGTCCCATCGGAGACACCGAGGGTGGCGGAGATCGAGGTCAGCAGGCCGACGGGCAGCATCTCGCTGGTCACGATGGCGAAGGTGCCCACCGAGACCGAGAACACCGCGAGCCAGCGCGCCCGGACGGCGAGGGAGACGTCAGTGATGGTCATGCCGTCCAGCCTTCTGCCGTCCACCGGCGGGAACAATGCCGAAGTCCGGAGGCTTGGTTTAGGTGGACTAAACGATCGGACAGAGGTTCAGGCGGAGGTGAGGATGGAGTTCAGGGAACTGGAGTGCTTCATCGTGCTCGGTGAGGAACTGCACTTCGCGCGTACGGCCGAGCGCCTCTACCTGTCACCCGGCCGGGTGAGCCAGCTCATACGCTCACTGGAGGACAGGATCGGCGGCCGGCTCTTCCAGCGGACCAGCAGGCGCGTGAGCCTCACACCCCTGGGTGAACGGTTCCTGGCCGACCTGCGCCCCTCCTACGACGGCCTCGCGAACGCCGTCAGCCGAGCCAGGGCGGACGCCCGCGAGGTGACAGGTGTTATCCGGATCGGCTTCCTCGCCACACCCACGGACGTCGTCACCGGCAGCGTGCGCGCCTTCGAGCACCGGTACCCGGGGTGCCGGGCGGAGCTCGTGGAGATCCCGCTCTCCGATCCCTTCGGGAAGCTGCGGGCCGGGCAGGTGGACATCGCGTTCACGCTGCTCCCGGTGGAGGAGCCCGACCTGGCGGCGGGCGAGGGGCTGAACCGGGTCTCTTACCGGCTGGGCGTGTCCTCGCGCCACCCGCTGGCCGCCCGTTCGAGCATCAGCGCGGAGGAACTGGCCGGTGTTCCCCTGATCGGCCTGGACGGCCCGGCCCCGCGCACGTGGCGGGAGCGTACGGCGCCGTCCGCCACCCCCTCCGGTCGTCCCGTTCCCAGGGCCGGCGCGGTGACCACCGCTCAGGAGGGCCTGACCCAGGTGGCGCTCAACCGGGGTGGCATGTTGTTCTGCGCCCCCACGGCGGTGCACCACCGGCGCCCGGACGTCAGTTTCGTTCCCGTCAGGGGGCTGCCCCCCTCGATCCTCGGTCTGGCCTGGGTGAGGGCGGCGGAGACGGCGGCCATCCGGGCGTTCAACGAGACGGCCGTCGGGCACGCCCTCGGAAGAGCGGTCCTGGTGGCATAGGCCATGGCGGCGGCCGGCCCTCGGTCCGAGCGCCCTTCGCGCTTCGTGGATCTCAGTTCCCGAGGTGCGCGGCGGCGACCCGCCGGGGCACGACCATGCGCCAGGCGTCGGTCACGATCTCCGTGAGCTCGGCGGCGTCGAGCGTGGCCGGCCGTACCCGGACCCAGTTGAACCGCTCGTCGGACGGCACCGGCATGAGGAACCTGTCCGGGTCGGAGCTCACCAGCGCCGCGCGCTCCTCGCGGGGAAAGGCGAACCCCATGAGGGTCTCGTCACGGGACAGCGAGACGTAGACGATCCGCCCCATCCGGAACTTGATCCGGTCGCGGATCAGATGCTCGGTCGTGCGGGGCAGCGAACACGCCACCCGCCGTACGTCCTCCGTGGTCACCATGCTCGCCTCCTGGAAGACGCGCGCCGGTGAGCGGTACGGCCCGCCGGCGGTGGGCGCCGTGATCCGCATCACCGTACACGGACCGCACCCGGCACGGCGGGCGCGGCGGGCTCGGCACCGTGCCGAACCCGCCGCTCCATGCCTGCCCGGTCTCCGGTCAGGACCACCCGGGCCCGTGCCGGGTCGTCAGTGTTGCTGGGTCAGCAGGCCGGGCCGGTAGGGCAGCAGGCCGTAGTCGCCGCCGGAGCTGGGGCTGCGGCCCTGGTAGAGGAGCTGGAGGTTGCAGGG
>NZ_JBVJKQ010000022.1:84112-118769 GCF_055585205.1 Streptosporangium sp. NPDC053982 | reverse complement strand
GTGAAGCACTTCACAAAGGAACGAAGGGCCGAATACTCAAAGGCCTCGAAGCTGTAGGACAGGACGGGTCCCGTGACCGTGCCAGCCGCCGCGCAACGCCCCGTCCAGGGGAGTGCACGGCATCGTCGGTCTCGACGGCCTCACCCCCGACGAGTACCGGCACCGCGCCTGGGCCGATCTGACGCGGTACGGCATGGCCGACATGTACGAGGCCACCGCGACCGACGTGGTGCCCGATCCCGAGGGGGGCTTCACCGTCCTGTCCGACCGCCGCGACCCGCTGTGGGCGGGCCAGGTCCTCCTCTCCACCGGGGTGATCGACATCCGTCCCGACGTGGAGGGGTTCGACGAGTGCTGGGGCAGGACGGTCATCCACTGCCCGTTCTGCGTCGGCTGGGAGAACCGGGGCCGCACCTGGGGGGTGGTCACCTCCGACCCCGGCTTCGCCAGGACGGCCGCCGCCGGGTTCTCGGCCTGGAGCCACGACGTGATCGTCCTGGCCGACGGCGCCCTGCCCGAGCCGGTCCCCGAGGCCAGGGTCGTCGAGGGCGGGATCCGCAGGCTCCACCACACCGGCGGCATGCTGCGCGCGGTCGAACTGGAGGACGGCACGCTCGTCGAGCGGCAGACGCTGCTGTGGCAGCCCGGCCAGCGGCCCGTCCCGCTGGTCGCACGCCTCGTCGAACGGCTGGGCCTGGTGCTCGGCGGCGACGGCTACGTCAAGACCGACGAGTGCCGCCGTACCAACGTGCCCGGCCTGTACGCCGCCGGAGACCTCACCACCGACTCGCAGGCCGCGATCGAGTCGGCCGCCGCCGGGTCGGTGGCCGCCTTCACGATGATCTCCGACGCCTGCGGGGCCTGGGCGGTGGAGCCCGCAGAGGCCTCCTGACCCGTCCCGGACGGGACCGTGCGCCACCCGCCTCCCGGAGAACCGGGGCGTCCCGGCGGATCGCCGCATCCCGGCCCGTGCTCACCCGGCTCACCCGGCCGCGACACCCCGGTCCCGGCCGGCGGGGCGGCCGGGCGTCAACGGCCGGGCGTCAGCGGGCGACGGACCAGCCGTGGATCCTGCCGAGGGCGGCGGCGACGTGGGCGAAGCGTGCCGGGTCGAGCACGGCCCCCTCGCGGCGGATGTCGTCCTCGTCCAGCGCGAAGACGCGGTCCAGCCGCAGGTAGGAGACCCGGCCGTCGCGGTCCCAGGGGCCTGCGCCCAGTTCCAGCCACTCGCGGGGGTCGTCGTCGCCGTGGCTGGACAGCATCATCGCCAGCAGGCGGCGCCGGTGGCGGCCGACGACCAGCAGCGGCCGGTCCTTGCCCCGGGCCGGGTCCTCCTCGTAGGGGACCCAGGCCCACACGATCTCACCCGGGTCGGCCAGGCCGTCCAGGTCGGGGGAGTAGTCGAGGGTCGCCGTCCGGTCCACGCCGTAGACCTCGCGGACCGCCCCCCGGGCCGGCCGCGGGTCCTCACCGAGATCACGCATCCGGACATCCTAGTCAGCTTCTCGGCCCTGAAGGACTGAGCTTGCAGCTCCTCGCCGTGCATGGGGTGCACGGGTCAGGCCACGTCGTCGGCAGCGTGACTCACTGCCCAGCCCGCAGCACCGCGCATGGCGATGTTGCGGGCCGCGTTCACGTCGGCGTGCTCAGCGAAGCCGCATGACGTGCAACAGAAGGTGGCCGGACGGGTCAGGACGCCAGGTCGCGGACGGCCTCGGCGACGGGGACCTCACCGCCGACGAGCTCCACGATGTGGCGGTGCGGCCCCGGGGAGTCGAGCAGCTCCACGATCACCGCGGCGACGTCGTCACGCGGCACCCTCCCGTGCGGCACCGGCGGGTGCGACAGCAGGACCCGCCCGGTGCCGGGGTCGTCGGTCAGCGTCCCGGGGCGCAGGATCGTCCAGTCGAGGTCGCGGCGCCTCTCCAGATCGTTCTCCGCGGCGGTCTTCGCGTCGATGTACGCCGCCCAGACCTCGTCGCTGCCCGGCTGGGGCGGCTGCCCGGCCCCCATCGAGGAGATCTGGACGAGGCGGCGGACCCCGGCGCGCTCGGCGGCCTCGGCCAGCAGGACCGCGGCCGCCCGGTCGACGGTGTCCTTGCGCGGCACGCCGCTGCCTGCCCCGGCCCCGGCGGCGAACACCGCGGCGTCCGCCCCGGCGAGGAGGGCGGCCACCTCCTCCACCCCGGCCTTCTCCAGGTCGCACACGACGGGCTCGGCCCCCGTCTCGCGGATGTCGTCCTCCTGCGCCGGATCACGGATCAGGCTGACGACCTCGTCTCCCCGGCCTGCGAGCAGCCGCCCCAGCCGCAGCCCGATCTTCCCGTGGCCGCCGGCGATGACCGTACGCATATGAGCCTCCTTGGACACACGTCATGGGAATACGGCTCGTCGTACCCCGGAGGACGCGCCTGTCACCGTCCGGAGGACTCCGGGTCGTGGGGGTCGTAGGGGCTGCGCCCGGCCCGGATCGCCGCGACCAGCCGCGCGGTGTGCTCCTGCGCGGCCCGGTGCAGGCCGGGACCGAAGCTGACGCGGGCGACCCCGAGCCCGGCCAGCTCGGCCAGCGACGGCGTGCCGGGGCGGAACAGGACGTTGACCGGGCCTCCGATGCCCTCCACCAGCGCGCCGATGTCGGCGGGCTCGGCCGCGAAGATCGGGTAGACGCAGTCGGCGCCGGCCGCCAGGTACTCGCGGCCCCGCCGTACGGCCTCGGCGAGCCGTTCGGCGGGGGAGCCGGAGCCGTGGTGGTAGACGTCGGTCCGCGCGTTGATCACCAGGTCCACGCCCGCGGCGGAGGCGGCGGAGCGGACCGCCGCCAGAAAGGCGGCCTGTTCGGCGGCGTCGACCATCTCCCCGGTGCGCGGGTCGGAGTCCTCCAGGTTGCAGCCGGCCGCGCCGGTCGCGGCGAGCCGTTCCACCAGCTCCGCGGGCGCCAGGCCGTAGCCGCGTTCCAGGTCGGCGGTGACCGGGACGGCCACCGCGCGGGCGATTCTGGCGACCGCGGCCAGCATCTCCTGCGCCGGGGCCTCCTCCCCGTCGTCGTACCCGAGGACAGGGGCGACCGCGGCGCTGCCGGTGGCGACGGCCGGGAACCCCGCCGCCTCCACGATGCGGGCCGAGGCGGCATCCCAGACGTTGGGCAGCACCAGAGGGTCTCCCGGCACGTGCAGCGCGCGCAGCGCCGCGGCCCCGCCGGAGGAGGGCCGGTCGTTCTTCGCGTCGTCGGCGATGGTCATGATCCGACCCTAGAGGGCCGGAGGGGCCTGGCCCGAGAGCCGATTCCGTGTCACCCGACCGGGCCATTCCCATCCTGCGGTCACGACCGGCCCAGCACGGCCCGCACGCCGGGCTCGACGGCCGCGCGGAAGGCGGCGTCCAGCTCGGCGGGCGAGGCGGCGGTGTCGCCGTCCACCCACGCCCGCAGCAGCCCCATGAACGCGCCGGTCACGCAGACCACCAGCAGGTCGAGTGCGGCCGACGTCCGCGCGCCCGCGGCGAGGAGCTCCTCCCTGACGAGCTCGGCGAGCAGCCGCTCCGCACGCGCGTGCACCGGACCGCCGCCGCGCCGCCCCAGGAGCGCCCGTACGAGCCGCTCCTGCTCGCGCACGTGCTCCAGCACCGGCAGGCTGAACGCGAACAGCCCGCCCGGCCCGCCGGCCGGGGCGGGGCGCAGGAAGTCCAGCTCCTCCAGGTTGCCGAGCAGCACGTCCTGCTTGTCGGTGAAGTGGGCGTAGAACGTGGAGCGGCCCACGTCGGCGCGGTCGATGATGTCGGTGACGGTCACCGCCTCGTAACCCTTCTCCAGGATCAGCGCCACCAGCGCCTCCTGGACCATGCGGCGTGTCCGCCGCACCCGCCGGTCTCCGGACACTTCCCCGCCCCCTGTTCGGTACGGCACGACACGGCCGATCTGTTCGTTGACCCGCCCACCTCTGTGAACGCATCATTCATAACCGTACAGATCGTTCGGCGACCGAGGGACTACGCCATGGGGCTGGGAAAGCTGCTGCACCACCATGAGGAGCACGCCGACGCGGGCGGGACCATCGACCGCCCGCGGGCCTACGAGCTCTTCGGCTCGATCGGGTTCCTCGGCGGCCGCCGCGCCGCCTTCACCCGCGTGGCCGCCGCGGCCCGGCCGCGCGCCGGGGACCGCGTCCTGGACGTCGGCTGCGGCACCGGCTACCTGAGCCGCATCCTCGCCCCGGTCGTCGCGCCGGACGGCCACGTCACCGGCCTCGACCCGTCGCCCGCGATGATCGGGTACGCCGCCCGGCGGGCCCCGGCCAACTGCGCCTACACCGTGGGCGAAGGGCAGGACCTGCCGTTCCCGGACGGCTCCTTCGACCTGGTCGTCTCCAGCCTGGCCGTGCACCACATGCCCGCCGGGGCCCGGCCCGAAGCGCTGCGGCAGATGTTCCGGGTGCTGCGGCCGGGCGGGCGGCTGCTCATCGCCGAGTTCCGCCCACCGGCCGGCCCCCTGGCCCGGCGCCTCGTCGGCGCGCTGTCCGGCCCGGCCATGCGGCACGACCCCCGTGACCTGCTCGGCGCCCTCATCCCGGACGCGGGCTTCAAGGTGGAGTCCGAAGGCGACCTGCCGTACCTGCTGTACCACGTCCGCGCCACCCGGCCGTAACCCGGCGTCCCCGCCGCCGGACGGCGGGCCCGGACAGCACGAGACCCCCGGCGCCCTCGCCGTGGGCCGGGGGTCTCGCGTCAGGTCGTCGGATCAGGCGCTCTTGCGGCGTTGGGCGCGCAGGATCGCCAGGCGCTCGTTGAGCACCTCCTCAAGGTCCTCGATCGTGCGACGCTCCAGCAGCATGTCCCAGTGCGTCCGCGGCGGCTTGGCCTTCTTGGCCTCCGGAAGCTCACCGTCCACCCGCAGGGCGTTCGCGCCGCACATGCGGCATTCCCACGTCGCCGGGATCTCGGCCTCGGCGGCGAGAGGAACGTCGAATCGATGGCCCTTCGGGCAAATGTAGGACACCTCCTGGCGCGGAGCCAGATCGGTGTTGCGGTCGTTCTCGTAGCTGGTCGCTCCGAGTCGGGTACCGCGTAGCGCACGCTCGCCCATGTCTCAATGCCTCCTGAGGGCCCCGTCGTGAGGGGTTTGTCTCCCACGGCGTACAACGCTTGATACCGTGTGTGGATTCCCACACATGGGGAGATCCAATCGCGCGTTCCTTGCCGGGTCTGCGATGCGCTTTTGGGAAGATGTCTCAGAGGCGCTCGGGCACCTGGTTGCCGGCCTCGCGGATCGCCCGGGGCAGGTTCACCGCGGCGAGCATGACGAAGCCCACGACGAAGAAGACGACCAGCGACACGATGCCGATCCGGTAGCTGTCGGTGAGCTGCAGCGCCAGGCCCAGGGTGAACGACCCGAGGAACGTCGAGCCCTTGTCGCTGATCTCGTACAGGCTGTAGTACTCCGCCTCCTTGCCCGCCGGGATCACGTGCGAGAACAGCGACCGCGACAGGGCCTGCGTGCCGCCCATCACGATCGCGATGGCGAAGCCGAGCGCGAAGAACGGCAGGGCCGCCCCCTTGGGCAGGAAGTACGCCACGGCCACCACGCCGGTCCAGGCGACCAGCGCGCCCAGCACGACGCGCTTGGCGCCGTAGGAGGCGGCCAGCCGGCCGAGGAGCAGCGCGCCGCCGAACGCGACGAACTGCACCATCAGGATCGCCCCGATCCGCACGGTCTGGCCCAGCCCGAGCTCCTTGTCGGCGTAGGTGGCCGAGAAGGAGATGACGGTCTGCACGCCGTCGTTGTAGATCAGGTAGGCCACCAGGAACGCCAGCGACAGCGGGTAGCGGCGCAGCTCCACGATCGTACGGCCGAGCTGGCGGAACGTGCCGGTGACGGCCCGGCCCACCCCCTCGGCGCCCCGGGCGAGCGCGCGCCGGTTGCGCAGCCGCAGCATCGGGATGACCGTGAACCCACCCCACCACAGACCCGCCGACGCCAGCGCCAGCCGTACGGCGTCGCCCTCCGACACGCCGAAGGACTGGTGACCGAGGAACAGGCCCAGGTGCACGGCGAGCAGCAGGCCGCCGCCGAGATAGCCGAAGCCCCAGCCCATGGCGGAGACCCGGTCGCGTTCATCCGGCGCGGCGATCTCCGGCAGGAACGAGTTGTAGACGACGAACGCCGCCGAGAACGAGACGCTGGCCACCACGTACAGCGCGCCGCCCAGCAGGTAGCGGTCACCCGACAGGAACCAGAAGCAGACGGTGGCCGCGGCGCCGAGGTAGGCGAACAGGCTCATGATCTCCCGCTTGCGGCCGGTGTGGTCGGCCAGGGCCCCGGCGACGGGCATCAGGAAGATCTGCAGGACCGCCGAGAAGCCCACCACGAAGGAGTAGTAGGCGCTGGGCCGCACGTCGAACCAGAGCACGTCCACGTACGGCCGGCCCGCGGCGGCGGTCTCGGCGATCGTCGTCAGGTACGGGCCCAGGAAGACGGTCAGGACCGTGGTGGGGAAGGCGGAGTTCGCCCAGTCGTAGAAGTACCAGCCGCGTTGCTCGCGCCGGCGGCTCGGGGACGGGGAAAGGTCCTCGGTGACCTTCTCGGTGGTCATGACGGTCCTCGGTTCACTGGGGGGAGACTGGGACGAAAGGAGCGAGGGCGGCCGGACGGGCGAGGCGGACGGGCAGGATGGGCGAGAGTCAGACGGGCAGGCCCGCCGGATGCCACTGCCCGCGATCCTCCAGCACCCGGCGCAGGCCGGAGATGTTGTCGGTCATCACGCCGTCCACGCCGAGGTCGAGCAGGCGGTCCATCACGCCGGTGTCGTTGACGGTCCACACGTGGATCTGCATGCCCAGGGCGTGCGCGGTGCGGATCAGGGCGGGCGTGGTGACCCGCAGGCCGCGGAAGCCCAGCGGGACCTGGGCGCACGGCACCCCGGCGCGGGCCAGGCGGGCCAGCAGCCGGCCGTAGCGGGTGGTGGAGGAGGCGGCGCGCAGCGACATCACGCCGAGCGGGCCGAGCGAGGAGCACACGTCGCGGCCGATCGCGGCACGGGCCCTGGCCAGCCGCTCCTCGGAGAAGGAGGTGACGCAGACCCGATCGTAGGCGTTGGTCCGCCGGATCACCCGGGCCAGCGGCCCGATCGACGAGACCTCCTTGACGTCGATGTTGAACCGCGCCCCGGGCCAGGAGCCCAGCAGGTCCTCCATGAGCGGGATCTCCTCGGTCCCGCCGATCCGCGCCTGCCGGACCAGCCGGTAGGGCAGGTCGGAGATCCGGCCGCGCCGGTCGGTGATCCGGTCGAGGGTGTGGTCGTGGAAGGCCAGCAGCACCCCGTCGGCGGTCGCGTGGGCGTCGGTCTCCAGGTAGGTGTAGCCGAGCTCCACGGCACGGGCGAACGCGGCGTGGCTGTTCTCCCGGCCCTCGGCCGCCCCGCCCCGGTGGGCGAAGGCGAGCGGGCCGGGATGGTCGAGGAAGGCGTAACGGCGCTGCACGTGCAGGAGTATGCCGTCTGAGGGCGGGGCGCGTCACCGGGGCGGGCGGTGAACGTTCGCGGTGGCCCCGGTGAAACGGCGGACCGCCGCGGCGGCGTGCCTCCCGCGCAGGAGGACCGCGCCACGCGGGCGGCGTGCCCCCCGCGCAGGGGGACCGCGCCACATGGGCGGCGTGCCTCCCGGGCCGGGCGCCGCGGGACCGCGCCACGTGGGCGGCGGGGCTCATTCCCCGGCGGGCAGGCCCTTCCCGGCCCATTCCCGGCGGCGGGCCTCGGCCACCGCGATCGCGGTCGCCACCCCCACGTTGAACGAGCCCACCCGGCCGACCTGCGGGATGTAGCAGACGGCGTCGGCGGCCTCCAGCAGCGCCGGGGAGCAGCCGTGGTCCTCACTGCCCACCACCAGGCACACGTCGCCGTCGAGCTTCGCCTCGTGCAGCGGCACCGCGTCCCCGGTCAGCTCGACCGCGACCACGGTGAAACCGTCGTCCTTCGCGGCCCGCACCGCCTCCAGGACGGGGACCGGCTCGTCCCACGCGACCAGGCGGTCGGTGCCCAGCGCGGTCTTCTGCGCCTTGGGATTGGTCGGGGGAGTGGCGTTGCCCGCCAGCCAGACGTGCTCCACCCCGAAGGCCGCCGCCGTACGGAAGATCGAGCCGATGTTGAACGGGCCGGTCACCGACTCCACGATCAGGGCGAGCCTCCCCTCGGTGTGCCTGCGCCAGGTGCGGTTGAGCCGCTTGACGTCCGTCTGCCGCAGCTGCCTGCGCGGGTTCGCGGTCATCGTTCGTTCACCGTTCCTCGTTCGTCGTGGTTCTCCCGGGCGCGCCGCGGCCCGCCGGGGTCGTTCGTCGCCGGTCCGTACGGCCGGCGCCGGGGGAGGGCGCCCGCCGGTGCCCGTGCCCCGCGGGGCGGCCTCAGCCCTCGCGGTCCGCGGGGCGGGCCTCGACCCTGAGGACCCGGTAGGAGGAGCGGGAGGCCGCGCGGGTGGCGGGCCAGCCCTGCTCGTTCAGCCAGCGCTGCAGAGAGTCGGACCCAAGGTGCTTCTGGACCACGAGGTGGGCGACGCCGTCGGGGGTGAGCCGCGACAGCCAGCGGGTCAGCATCTCGTGCATCGCGGCCTTGCCGATGCGGATGGCGGGATTGGACCAGATGGCCCGGAACCGCACCTCCGGCGGGACCTCGTCGACGTGCGCCGGCCTCACCGTGCCGAGGCCGGCGCTCTCGGCGTTCCTGGCGCACAGGTCGACGGACCTGCGGTTGACGTCGACGGCCCACACGGTCGCGGCGGGCGCGCGGGAGGCCATGGTCAGGGCGATCGGGCCGTAGCCGCAGCCGAGGTCCAGCAGGTCGCCCTCGGCCGGGGGAGGCGGCACGGTCTCCAGCAGGATCCGGGTGCCCTGGTCGACCCGCTCGGGGGAGAAGACCCCGCTGTCGGTCTCCAGCCTCAGGTGAAGGTCGGGGAGCACGAGCGTGACCGAGCCGGGACGGCTGGCGGTCTCGGGACGCTCCTCGAAGTAATGTGCCACGTCGTAGAACGTTACCAACGCCCGGGACCGGGCCGGGGCGGCCGCGTCGCCGGGGCCGCCCCGGCCGGTCGGCGGCCCCGTGTCCGGACGACGGGCACCGGCCACGGGGACGGGCGGTGAGGACGGGCCGCGGGGACGGGCCCGAGGCCGGAGGGCCGCCGGTGACGCGGCCGGGTCAGGGCAGCCGCGTGCCCAGCAGCATCGAGGCCGCGGCGACCGCCATGCCGGTCAGCGCCGCCGCCACCACGAACCACTGGGTGACCTCCTGCTCGACCGTCTGGTAGCCCAGGGAGGTGCCGATCTGCTCGTAGACCTCCCGGAGCTGGCTGCCCGACTCCGCCTCGTAGGCGCGGCCCCCGGTGCCCTCCGACAGGCTCTGCAAGGTCGCCTTGTTCACCGGGACGTTGACGTCGCGGCCGTCGATCGTGACCGTGCCGTCCTGCGTGCCGTAGGCGATCGTGGAGACCGGGATCCGGGCCGAGGCCGCCGCCTCGACGGCCTCGGCCACCGTACGGCCGGAGGTGTTGTCGCCGTCGGACAGCAGCACGATCGCGGCGGGCGGCGGGTCGGTGACCGCCTGCTGGTCGAAGGAGCGGACGGAGTCGAGCGAGTTGAAGACCGCCTCCCCGATCGCGGTCCCGGCCCGGGTGCCGAGGTTGCCGATGGAGGTGTTGACCGCCTGGTGGTCGGTGGTGGGGGAGACCACGACCGACGCGGAACGGGCGAAGGCGACCACCCCGACGTTGAACCGTTCGGGCAGGTCCCTGACGAACTTCTGCGCGGCCTGCTTGGCGGCGGTGATCCGGTCGGGCGCGACGTCGCTCGCCTCCATCGACAGCGAGACGTCCAGCGCGATGATGATGGTGGCGCGGTCACGCGGGATCCGCACCGAGTCGGCCGGCCTGGCCGCGCCCAGCACCAGCAGCGACATCATCAGCAGGAACAGCGCGGGGGCGACGTGCCGGCGCCAGTCGGGCCCGGCCGGCGCGACCAGCGCCAGCAGCGGCAGGTTGGTGAAGCGCACCGCGTGGCGGCGGCGGGCGAACTGGGCGGCCACGTAGCCCGCCACGACCAGCGCCAGCGCGGCGAACAGCCACAGCCAGGCCGGAGAGAGGAAGGTCACCGTGCCACTCCTGACGTCGGATGCCGGTGCGCCAGGTGCGCCGTGCGCCGCTGCCGCAGGACGAACTGGGCGATGTCGAGGAGCCAGTCGCGGTCGGTCCGCAGCACCAGGTGCGCCGCGCCGCAGCGGCGCAGCGCCGCGCGGGTCGCCGCGCGCTGGGCGGCGGCCGCCTCGGCGTAGGCCGCCCGCAGCCCGCCGGTGAGCCGGACCTCGCGGGTGCGCCCGCTCTCGGGGTCGACCAGGCTCACCAGGCCCACGCCGGGAAGCTCCAGTTCCCGCGGGTCGATCACCTCAACGGCCAGCACCTGGTGGCGGGCGGCCAGCCGGCGCATCGGCCGCTCCCAGGGCGGCTCCACGCGGGGGTCGAGGACGGGCTCGGCGCCCAGGAAGTCGGAGACGATCACCCGCAGCCCGCGGCGGCGCCGTACCGAGGCGAGCACCCCGACCGCTTCGGCGAGATCGGGGGCGCCGGCGACGGGGCGGCCCCGGGGGGCCTCCGCCAGCGAGTGCAGGAGCCCGTAGAGGGCGGGGCGGCCGCTCCTGGCGGGCATCCGGTGAATGTGCTCGTCGTGCAGGACGTAGGCGCCGAAGCGGTCGCCGATCCGCCCGGCCAGGAACCCGATCGCGCCGATCGCGGCGACCACGAGGTCGCGTTTCTCCATGACGGCGGTGCCGAAGTCCATGCTGGGCGACAGGTCGGCCAGCGCCCAGGTCTCCAGCTCCCGGTCGGCGATCAGATCCCGCACGTGCGGGACGCCCGTGCGGGCGGTCACCGCCCAGTCCATGCGGCGGATGTCGTCCTCACCGGGGACGTAGACGCGGCTGTCGCCGGCCTCGCTGCCCGGACCGGGGATGAGCCCCTCGTAGGAACCGTGCAGCAGGCCGTCCAGCCGCCGCACGATGGTCAGCTCCAGCTGTTTCAATGGCGACGCTACGCGTCGCGGCTCGGGGGTTGTACTCATTGCGACGCTGCGCGTCGCGGCTCGGGGGCTCTTACCCGGTGTCTTCCCTCGTCGTTCACTCGCTGCGCTCGCTCTCTCCTCAGTCCAGACACCGGCGCCCCCTCGCGGTTTTCCCGGTCGTTGATCCGAATGGCGGTTCCCCTGACCGGGTGCACATGACTTTGGTTTCTCTGGTCATCGGGCGGGCTGGTTCCAGACGACCAGGGGTGGGGGGACGGCGGTGAGGATGCGCCCGACGACGTCGTCGGGGTCCACGCCGTCGGCGAGGGCGTCGAAGGTGAGCATCAGCCGGTGGGACATCACGTCCACGGCCACGTCGCGGATGTCGTCGGGCAGCAGGTAGTCGCGGCCCCGGAGCAGGGCCAGGCCGCGTCCGGCCGCGACCAGGCCGAGGGTGGCGCGGGGGCTGACGCCGACCTCGATGCTGTCGGCCAGGTCGGCCAGGCCGTACTCGGAGGGCGAGCGGGTGGCCATCACCAGCCGGACGACGTAGTCGGCGACGAGCTGGTGCACCGAGACGCGGTCGGCCATGGCCTGAAGCCTCGTCAGCCGCTCGGGGTCCAGGACCGGTTTGGGGGCGGGCGGGGTGACGCTCATGCGGTGCAGGATCTCCAGCTCCTCCTGGGCGCTGGGATGGGAGACGCGGATCTTGAACAGGAACCGATCGCGCTGGACCTCCGGGAGCTGGTAGACGCCCTCGGACTCGATCGGGTTCTGGGTGGCCAGCACGATGAAGGGCCGCGGCAGAGGATGCGTCCGGCCGGCGAGGGTGACCTGCCGTTCGGCCATCACCTCCAGCAGCGCGGACTGCACCTTGGCAGGAGCGCGGTTGATCTCGTCGGCGAGCAGGAAGTTGACGAACACCGGGCCGAGCTCGACGTCGAAGGACTCCCGGGAGGGGTGGTAGACGCGCGTCCCGACGATGTCACTGGGCACCAGGTCCGGGGTGAACTGGATGCGGGCGAAATCACCGCCCACCACGGTGGCCAGCGTGGAGGCCGCGAGGGTCTTGGCGACACCCGGCACGCCCTCCAGCAGGCAGTGCCCGCGGGCGAGGAGCGCGACCAGCAGCCGCTCCACCATGCGCTCCTGGCCCACGATGACCCGCCGGACCTCGGCGAGGGCCTCGCGCAGCAGTCCGGTGTCGATCTCGCGCGGCAGTTCTTCGGCGACGGTCATGGTGACATTCCACCAAATGAAAACCCGCACCGCACGGCTGGGCGGGGGTATTTCGCCCGGTCTCCGCGTGGCCCGGTGCCGCGGCCCGCGTGGACCGCGCCCGGCGGCGGGCGTGTGCTTTCATGGCAGTCGTGGCCAGTCCGCTCCAGTACGGTGATCCGCCCCATCTCGGGCCCTTCGTCCTTCGAGCCCGCCTGTGGGCGGGGCCGGCCGGGCTCGTCTACCTCGGGCAGGGCCCCGACGGCCGGGCGGTCTCGGTCGCGGTGCTGACCAGGGGGGCGGCGCTGGACCCGGCGGCCCGCGACCGGTTCGTCACCGCGATCCGCGAGGCCGCGTCCGGCCGTTCGGGTGTACGGGGGTGGGTGGCCAGGGCCACCAGAGGCAGGACCGCGCTCGCCGCCGACGCTCCGCCGCGGGTCCTCGGGATGAACGGCGGGAGCGCGCCGTGGGTGGCCACGCCGTACGAGCCGTCCCGGGAGGGTGCCGAACGGTTCCTGGAGCCGGTGCTGGTGCGCGGCATGCTGATCGGCGAGCGGCACGGCCCGGACTTCGCGCCGTACTGGGTGAGCGACCGCGTGCCCGCGCTGCCCGGCCCGCCGAAACCCGCCCCGCCGCTCACCGAGTCCCGCCGGTCGGTGATCCTGGCGGGGGTGGCGCTGACGGTCCTGCTGACGCTGATGGCGGTGATGGCGTGGCTGCTGCTGAGCGCCGACGGTGAGACGCAGGCGCCGCGCAGGCCGTTGCCGGCGACCGTGTTCGTGCCGACCCCGCCGCCGGTCCCGGGCACCCCGGACCCGAACCGGCCCACCGTGTCGCCGTCGCCGTCCCCCTCGCAGAGCGGCACGGGCACCCCGAGCCCGAGAGAAGGAGACGAGGACGACGGCGCCCCCATCTGACCGCCCCCAGCCCATTGATTCCGGACCCGCTCAAGGGCGCCGCTGTCGAGACCCGCTCGGGGGCGCCGGTGTCTGGACTGAGGAGAGAGCGAGCGCAGCGAGCGAACGACGAGGGAAGACACCGGGTAAGAGCCCCCGAGCCGCGACGCGCAGCGTCGCCATTAATACAGCGTCGCCATCAGCAGGGCGAGACGAAGCCTGATTCGTAGGCGGTGATGACGGCCTGGGTGCGGTCGCGGGCATCCAGTTTGGTGAGCACGTTGCCCACGTGGGTCTTGACCGTCTCGACGCTCAGGGTCAGTTCGGCGGCGATCTCGCCGTTGGACAGGCCGCGCGTCATCAGTCGCAGCACGTCGCCCTCGCGTGCGGTCAGCCGTCCGATGCCGGGGACGGTGGCCCGCTCGTTGTCGCGCCGCGCGGCCAGGCGGCGGATGGCGGCGGGGAACAGCAGTGAGTCCCCGGCGGCGACGGCCCGGATCGCCTGGACGAGTTCGGCGGGGCGGGTGCGTTTGAGCAGGAAGCCGCTGGCCCCCGCGCGTAGCGCGTCGTAGACGTGGTCGTCGTTCTCGAAGGTGGTGACCACGATCACCTTGGGCGGTTCGGGAAGCGCGGCGAGCCGGCGGGTGGCCTGGATTCCGTCAACGGCGGGCATCCGTACGTCCATCAGCACCACGTCCGGCCGGTGCTCGCGCACGACGGGGATGACGGCGGCTCCGTCCGCGGCCTCGCCGACCACGGTCAGGTCGGGTTCGGAGTCGATGATGACCCTCAGGCCGGCCCGGATGAGGTCCTCGTCGTCGGCGATCACCACGCGCAGCGTCATGTGCCGACCCTAGGACGCCTCGGGCCGCACCCGGAAATCGCCCTCGGGGAACCCGGCCGGGCAGGGAACCGCACCCGGGAAGCCGGTCCCGACCGGAGCCGCACGCGCGGAACCGGGCCTCAGCCCGTGGAGGAGGCCGCCCGCTCCCAGGGGTCGCAGGCGCGGAACCGGGCCGGGAGGCTCGCCGTACCGTTTCTCCTCGCGGGAGACCGGCACGTCCATGGGCGGGGCGAGCCGCAGGAAAGGCAAGGCCGCGTACGGTGCGTCGTGCTGTGGGGGATCACCGTTCCCGGATAGGAATGCCGTGCTCATCGGTGAGGTGGAGGCCGGATGCGGGGGAAGTCCGGGGGCGGCAGAGGGAGGACGGGCCGCCCGGGACCGTTCCGGGGGTGGTGGTCGCGCGTGCGCGGAGCCGTCATCCCGCTGACCGCGGCCGTCGTCGTCGCTCTCCCGTCCGCGCAGGCCGTGGACGCCCTGCCCACGGGGACGGGGACCGCGGACGTCCGGCCCGTCCGGCCCGGGCCTCCCCGGAAGCCTCTCTACGTGACCGAGTCCGCTTCGGATCGCGTCTCGGTGATCGACACCGCGACCGACCGGATCATCGCCACGATTCCGGTCGGCAGGACGCCCATCAGGGCGGCGGTCGGTCCCGACGGCTCCCGTCTCTATGTCACCGACAACGGCGACGACACCGTGTCGGTGATCGACACCGCGACCGACGCCGTCGTCTCCGTCCTCCCTGTCGGGGAGGCCCCCTTCACAGCGGTGATCAGCCTCGACGGGACCCGCGCCTACGTCGCCAACCTGGGGTCGAGCACCGTATCGGTGATCGACCTGAGGAGCGGTGCGGTCGTCGACGACATCGACGCCGGCAGGTCGCCGCGCATCATGGGGATCAGCCCCGACGGCTCCCGCGTCTACGTCACCAGCGCGTACTTCGACACCATGGCGGTGATCGACACCGCCGCCGCCACCACCGTCGCCGTCGTCCAGGTCGGCAGGGACCCCCGCGGGGTCGCCGTCAGCCCCGACGGCTCCCGGGTCTATGTCGCCGCAAACAGCGACGACAGCGTGTCGGTCATCGACGCCGAGACCAACACCGTCATCACGACCATCCAGGTCGGGGACGCACCCGTCGGGCTGGCCGTCGGACGGATCATCAACGCCTTCATCGCTCCGAACGGGACACCGGCGAGCGGCCCGGTCCGGCGGCGGGACCGCGATCGCGCCGGCCTCCAGGGTGCCGGTACGGCCGGGCGGCGGGACGACGGAGCGGGTGGAGGAGAGGTGGGTGAAGAGGGGAGAAGCCGGATGGAGGTCCGTTCCGTCCAGCGGCAGCGCCAGGACACCGTGCTGGACGGCGGTCACCGGCCGCGCGGTCGGCGACACGTCGACGGCCGGTCAAAAGTTCGGATCGAAGAGCCAGGGACACGCCGTCGCGTCTCCGGCGGGGCGGCGCGCGGGCGTAAAAGGCATGACGTCGTCGAAGTGGGGCTCGCTCGATGAGCAGAACGATGGGAAGCCGCCATCCCGAGCCGTTCGGACGATGCCGGGTCACCGGGTGGGCGTCCTGTGCGTGGCGGGTGATCGTCTTCACGGTCGCGGTGACCGTCCTGACGGTGCCGGCCGCGGCTCCCGCCCTGCCTGAGCCGGGCACGGGCGTCCGGGAGGTCGCCTACGTGGTGAACTTCGGTGAGGACACCGTCTCGGTGATCGACGTCGCGACCCGCGCCGTCATCGCGACCATCAAGGTCGGCCAATCTCCGGGCGGGGTGGCGATCGCACCGGACGGGAGACGTGCCTACGTCACCGGATTCGGCACGGGCACCATGTCGGTGATCGACACCGCGACGAACACCGTCACCGCGAGTATCAAGACCGGTAACTTGACCTCCAAGATAGTGATCACCCCCGACGGCCGCCGTGTCTACGTCGGCGACTTCAGCGGGGGCACCGTGTCGGCGATCGACACCGCGACGAACGTCGTCCTCGCCTCCATTCCCATCGGACCGACCCCCCTCTACATGGTGATCACCCCCGACGGCCGCCGTATCTACGTCTCGGACCTCGCCGCGGGCACCGTGGCGGTGATCGACACCGCGACGAACACCGTCGTCGGCACCATCCGCGTCGGTCCCCGCCCCTTCGGGATGGCGATCACCCCCGACGGCCGCCGCGTCTACGTCACCGACGTCAAGGAGAACACCGTGTCGGTGATCGACACCGCGACCGACACCGTGACCGGTGTCATCGAGGTCAAGCGGATCCCCCGGAACCTGACGATCACCTCCGACGGGACGCGCCTCTACACCAGCAGCGGATACCTGGACGCGGTGTCGGCGATCGACACCCGGGAGGGTGCGCAGGTCGGCATGTTCAAGGTCTTCGGCTCACCCTACGGGCTGGACGTCACCGCCGACGGTTCCCGGGTCTACGTCGCCAACGCCGACAGGAGCACCGTGTCGGTGGTGGATCCCCGGACCGGCGCGGTGGTCGCCGCCATCCCTGTGGGGAAGACCCCCCTCGACCTGACCATCAGCTGGATCCCCGGCCGTCCCACCGGCCGCGGGAGCCGGGGCCGGGAGCCGTACGGCCCACCCATCGCACCACCCATCGCACGGCCCACCGCACCGTCCACCGTGCCGACCGCCGTCCGGGACGAGGGGACGACGGGACGCCAGAGCGGCCGCCAGACCGGTCGCGGCCGGGCGGAGATCCGCTCCGTCCAACACCAACGCCAGACCATCACCCTGACCCACAAAACCCGCAAACACCACCGCTACCGCCACCCCCGTCCCTCATCTCCCCGAAAACCATCCCCCAGCCGTTCCCGCGAGGGCCACCCCAGCAACCCCAACCGAGCCGTCCACCCCAATCGAGGAGCGCACCGCCATCCAAACCGAGGAGGCCGGAAGAGCCCGCTCGGGGGCGCCGGTGTCTGGACTGAGGAGCGGAGGAGCGAAGCGACGGAGTGACGAGGGAAGACATCGGGTAAGAGCCCCCGAGCCGCGACGCGCTAGCGTCGCAATGAGCAGGGTATGGGCGTTACCGTGACCGAACTTCGCCAGAGCAATCCCGCGGAACCCGGCATCGTGCGCCGGCGCAGGGGCCGCGGGTTCAGCTACCGGTACGCGGACGGCCGTCCCGTGCGTGACCGCCGTACCCTCGACCGGATCCGGGCGCTGGTGCTTCCGCCCGCCTGGACCGACGTGTGGATCTGCCGCCGGCCCGACGGGCACATCCAGGCGGTGGGCACCGACACCGCGGGCCGCCGTCAGTATCGCTACCACGACGACTGGCGCCGGGAGCAGGACCGGCTGAAGTTCGACCGGGTGGTGGAGATGGCGGAGCGGTTGCCGCGGTTCCGTGAGCGGGTCGCCGAGCATCTGGGGCAGCGGGGGCTGACGCGGGAGCGGGTGCTGGCGGCCGCGGCCCGGATGCTCGACATCGGCTTCTTCCGGGTCGGCGGGGAGGCGTACGAGTCGTTCGGGCTGGCCACGCTCCGCATGGAGCACGTCACCTGTTCGGCGGGCCATGTCGTCTGTTCCTATCCGGCCAAGGGCGGCAAGCAGCGGGAGGTGGAGATCATGGACGCGGACGTGTGCAAGGTGGTCACCGCCCTGCACCGGGCCGCGGAGGAGGGGGAGCTGCTGCGCTACCGGGACGGTTCCCGCTGGGTGGACGTGCGCAGCGACGACATCAACGCCTATCTGCGCGAGATGCTGGAGGCGGAGGTCTCGGCCAAGGATTTCCGTACCTGGCACGGGACGGTCCTGGCGGCCGTGGGGCTGGCGGTCTCCGTCCGCGCCCGGTCCAGGACCGGGCGGAGGCGGGCGGTGAGCCGGGTGGTGAACGAGGTGGCGGGGTATCTGGGCAACACCCCGGCCGTCGCACGCGCCTCCTACATCGACCCGCGTGTCATCGAGGCGTACGAGAGGGGGCGGACCATCGGGCCGGCCCTCGGGAGGCTCGGCGCCGACGCGGCCTTCGGGCAGCTGGCCACGCACGGCGGCGTGGAGCGGGCGGTGATCTCCCTGCTGCGGGACTCGGCCGGGAGGGCCCGTGAGAAGGCGCGTCGCGAGAGGCGCCGGCGCCGGCGCCGCGCGGAAGCCGGGAACGCGTGAGGGCCGGGCCGTACGGGAGCCAGGCCGTACGGGAGCCGGCGCCGGGTGGGAGGCGGGGTCGCATGAAAGGCGGTGACGCGGGCAGGGAGCCGAGGGAAGAGGGGAAAGAGGGGAAGAGGTGATTCCGATGCCGGCACGGAAGGAAATGCCGTCCACCATCCGGCGTTCTCCCAAGAAGGCGCAGGAGACCTGGAGCAAGGCCCATGACTCGGCGGTGGAGACCTACGGCGAGGGGGAGCGGGCGCACCGTACGGCGTTCTCGGCGCTGAAGCACTCCTTCGAGAAGGTCGGCGACCACTGGGAGGAGAAGGGCCGCAAGGGGCCTTCCGACTCCCAGGCGGCCAAGAGCACTCCCAAGCGCGGCAAGACCGCCGAGGGGGTCGACGCGGCTGCGTCCAAGCAGCACCTGTACGAGGTCGCCAAGCGCCTGGACGTGTCCGGACGCTCCTCGATGAGCAAGGAGGAGCTGGTGGACGCGATCAAGAAGGCCAACCGGAGGGCCACGGCGAAGTCCCGTTGAGGGGCCGGATGCCCGCGTGACGGCCGTGCGCCGTTCACGCGGGTCTCTGTGTTACGGAGATTCTTTTCCTTCTCCGCTATAAATCGCACACCGCCGGACATGGGGACTCCGTGTGCCGACAGGCTCGGTACGCCGAAGTGATCGCCACACGGAAGGGAATGACGTCATGACGGACGTGTCGAGCATGGGGTCGCAGCCGGGTGACGAGCACCCGACGCTGACGAATCGGCAGGGACACCCGGTCTATGACAACCAGAACCAGCGCACGATCGGCGCGCGGGGCCCGGCGACCCTGGAGAACTACCAGTTCCTGGAGAAGGTCAGTCACTTCGACCGGGAGCGCATCCCCGAGCGGGTGGTGCACGCCCGGGGGACGACCGCCTACGGCTTCTTCGAGGCGTACGGCAAGCTGGGTGACGAGCCGATCAGCCGGTTCACCAGGGCGAAACTCTTCCAGGAGGCGGGTAAGCGCACCGACGTCGCCGTGCGCTTCTCCACGGTGATCGGCGGCCGCGACTCCTCGGAGGCGGCCCGCGACCCGCGCGGGTTCGCGGTGAAGTTCTACACCGAGGACGGCAACTGGGATCTCGTCGGCAACAACCTGGCCGTCTTCTTCATCCGGGACGCCATCAAGTTCCCCGACGTGATCCACGCGCTCAAGCCGGACCCGGTGACGTTCCGGCAGGAGCCCAACCGGATCTTCGACTTCATGTCGCAGACGCCGGAGAGCATGCACATGCTGGTGAACCTGTTCAGCCCGCGGGGCATCCCGGCCGACTACCGGCACCAGCAGGGCTTCGGGGTCAACACCTACAAGTGGGTCAACGCCGAGGGGGTGACGCACCTGGTGAAGTACCACTGGATGCCCAAGCAGGGCGTGCGGAGCATGACGGCGGCGGACGCGGCGGCCGTGCAGGCGCAGGAGCTGGGTCACGCCACCAAGGACCTGCGTGACTCCATCGACCGCGGTGACTTCCCCGAGTGGGAGCTGCTGGTGCAGATCATGTCGGACGACGACCACCCCGAGCTGGACTTCGACCCGCTGGACGACACCAAGGTCTGGCCGGAGAACGAGTTCCCGGCGCTGCCGGTCGGCCGGATGGTCCTCGACCGCAACGTGCAGAACAACTTCGCCGAGAACGAGCAGATCTCCTTCGGCACCGGCGTGCTGGTCGACGGGCTCGACTTCTCCGACGACAAGATGCTGGTCGGCCGGACGTTCTCCTACAGCGACACCCAGCGCTACCGGGTGGGGCCGAACTACCTGCAGCTGCCGGTGAACCAGGCGAAGAACGCCAGGGTGCGGACCAACCAGCGCGACGGCCAGATGGCCTACTACGTCGACGGCGAGGGGGAGAACCCGCACGTCAACTACGAGCCGTCCATCACCGGCGGGCTGCGTGAGGCGCAGTACCCGACCCACGACGAGCAGGGGCCGGTCGTCTCCGGGCGGCTGACCCGTAAGCGCATCCCGCGGACCGACGACTACACCCAGGCCGGTCAGCGCTACACGCTGATGGAGGAGTGGGAGCGCGACGACCTGGTGCTGAACTTCGTCACCATGCTGTCGCAGGCCGAGCGTCCCATCCAGGAGCGCATGGTCTGGCACTTCCTGATGGTCGACGACGACCTGGGCCTGCGCGTCGGCGAGGGGCTGGGGATCGGGCCGGAGGACGTCGCCCATCTGGAGCCGCTGGCCACCCAGGACCTGAGCGAGGAGGAGCTGGAGCGGCTGTCCAACCTGGGCAAGAACGGGCCGCGTGACGTGAACGGCCTGAAGATGACGCACGGCGTGCCCAACGAGCGGGCGCGGATGGCCGAGACGGCCTGACGGCCGCCGGATCCGGCGGCCGGACGAGAGGTCCGGGCGCCGGGCCCGGTGCCCCCTCGCGGGCTCATTGCGACGCTGCGCGTCGCGGCTCGGGGGCTGGTAACCGGTGTCTTCCCTCGTCTCTCCGTCGCTTCGCTCCTGCGTTCCTCAGTCCAGACACCGGCGTCCCCTCGCGGGCTCATTGCGACGCTGCGCGTCGCGGCTCGGGGGCTGTTGAGCCGGTGTCTTCCCTCGTCTCTCCGTCGCTTCGCTCCTGCGTTCCTCAGTCCAGACACCGGCGCCCCCTCGCGGGCGTTTCGCGGAGTTTGCCGCCATTGCGCCGGGGCAGACGATCTCGGTGCCCCAATCCCCCCATCTCCAGAGGTTCGTGCCGCCCACCCAGGACCTGCGGGTCCGCTGGCGGCTGTCCGCTACGGAGTTCCTGTTCACGCCGCTGCTGATGGTGGTCGGGTTCGTCGGGCTGGCCGCGGTGTCGGTCTTCGCCGACATCGCCCTGTCGAGGTCGCACGGGGTCGTCCACGACGTCTTCCTGCGGCTGTTCCCGCACGCCAACCTGCTCAGGATGCTGAGTGTGATCGCCTCGGGCCTGGTGACGGTGACCACGCTCACGCTGTCGGCGCTACTGGTGGCGATCTCCCACACGTCCACCTCGGTCGCGCCGGTGGTCTTCGACCAGTTCCTGCGGCGCAGAGCCAACCAGGCGTACTTCGGCTACTTCGCCGGTTGCGCGACCTTCACCTACCTCGTGATGGCCGTCTCACGCCCGGAGTGGGTCGGGGTGGGGGCGATGCTGGCGGTCACGCTGGCCGCCGGGGCGCTGGTCCTGCTGGTGTTCATGGGCTACGGCGTGATCGACCAGATGCGGCCCACCTCCGTGGTGCGCTCGATCCAGGACCTCGCCATCCGGGCCAGGATGCGCCAGATGCCGCTGGTGGCCCGCTCCCGCCGCAGGCGGACGCTGGACGGTGAGCCGACCCCGGTGACCACTCGCGAGACGGGCTACGTGATCGACATCGGTACGGCCCGCCTGCAGGAGCTGCTGGGCGGAACCGGGGACGAGATCGAGGTGGAGTTCCGGGTGCGGATCGGCGACCTGCTCGCCTACGGCGACACCGTCGCCCACATCCGGGGCGGGGAGGCCGGGCACCGCGCCCACGTCGCCGACAACGTCCTGTCGTGCGTCACGATCGACCGGTCCCGTAACGCCGGCGTCGACCCCGACCATGCCGTCGAGCAGCTCGGTCACGTCGCCTGGGCCGCCAACTCCACCCGGCAGAACCCCGACGTGGCGGTGGCGGCGATCGGCGCCCTGCGGGACCTGTCGGCGCGGTGGGCGGCGGCGGGCGTGCCGGACGCCGAACTGTACGGCGGGCCGCTGCCGGTGGTCTACGAGGACGTGGCGCAGCGGCGGATCGTCACCGCGCTGGTGGACCTGGTGGTGGTGAGCACCTCCTCCCGGCAGCATCAGACGTGCGCGGCGGCGCTGTCCACCCTCGCCGACATCCTGCCGCAGCTGGAGGGCCGGGACCGCGACGTGGCGGTCAGGAGCCTGCAGCGGGCGCTGCCCGCGACGCTGTCGCATGTGGCGAGCGTGGAGATGGGACAGGGCCTGGCCAAGCTGCGGGCCGCGCTGGACGCGATCGGCCAGGAGGACCTGGCCGACGAGGTGCGAGAGATGGGGCCGAGGCTGGCCAGGGAGAGCGGGCTGGGGGAGGAGGACGACATGGCCGGCTCCTTCGACGACCAGGCGCCGACCGGCCCGATGTCGTTCCGGTTCCGTTAGACGGGCAGAGGCGCGGAAACAACTGGCAAATTAGCGTGATTTTTCGCCTTAAAAGGTATGAACGCATGCCGAGTGGGAACGCGACCCGGAAGCCGAGTCGTGAATCATTACATCTTTCACTGTCATTGGATCGTCTATGTCTGTACAGAGCAACGTCGTGCCCATCATCCACTGGTCCCGCCGCTCCCTGTGCCTGAAGGAGGACCCGGAGCTCTTCTTCCCCGTCTCCTTCGAAGGCCCCGGCCGGGCGCAGTGCGAGCAGGCCAAGGCCGTCTGCGGCCGCTGCCCCGTCAAGCGGCGCTGCCTGGACTACGCCCTGAACACCCAGCAGATGGACGGGATCTGGGGCGGCACCACCCCCGACGAGCGCAGGGCGCTGGCGGTGGTGCGCCGCAGAGCCGCGGCGAAGGCCGGGACGAGGACGAGGGCGGGTGCCGCCGGCCGGAACTGACCCGCCCCCGGCGGTCCGCCGCCCCCGGCGGGGCGGCCTTCCTTCGTCCCCGCCTCACGGGGAGGGTTCCCCACACGCCGAGCCCTCGCCGGGGCCTCTCGGTTCGGGCCTCCTCGCCCGGGTCCCCTCAGCCCGGCCCTTCCCGGCCGGTGAGCTCGGCCAGCCGCGCCGCGTTGCGCTGTGAGCCGTCACCCCAGTAGTTGTTGAAGATCACGTGAGTGGCGGCGGCCCGAGCCGACAGCAGCCGGGCGTTCTCCGCCCACCGCGCCAGCTCCTCCTCGGAGTACAGGTAGGCGAAGCGCTCCTCCTTCGTCCCGTCCGCCCACCGCTCGGAGTGACCGTGCAGACGGACCACCGCCAGGTCGGCGGAGGTCACGGCCAGCACCGGCGGGACCGACGACGGGTGCCCCTGGGGCATGTCGACGCAGACGTAGGGGATCTCGTGCGAGGCGAGGAACTCCAGGGTCTCCTCGCGGTTGCCCTCCGGCTCCATCCAGGTCCGGTTGCGGAACTCCACGCAGACGCGCATCGGACGGCAGCGCTGTACGCAGTCGAGGATGTAGCGCCGCTGGGCCGCGCCGATGGTGAACCACGGGGGGAACTGGAACAGGACCGCCCCCAGCTTGCCCGCCTCCTGCAGCGGCGCCAGCGCCGACAGGAACCGCTGCCAGACCTCCTCGGTGATCTCCGGGCCGACGTCGCGCAGGTAGAGGTTGCGCTTGGCCGTCCCGACGCGGTCGCGCAGGTCGGCGTAGAGGGACCGGGGCGGGGTGGGGTGGTCGGTCAGCAGCGAGAACGCCTTGATGTTGAAGGTGAAGTCCGGCGGCGTCCGGTCCCGCCAGGCCTCCACCGTCCGCTGGGCGGGCGGGTGGTAGTAGGTGGCGTCCACCTCGACGATCGGGAACTGCGAGGCGTAGTAGGCCAGCCGTTCGGCCGGGGTGGAGACCCCCTCGGGATACCAGCCCGACTCCAGCAGCGACCGGTCGGTCCAGGAGGCCGTGCCGGCCAGGATCCGGCCCGCCCCGGGCCGCCGGGCGGCGGGCGGCGGGGAGGCGTGCGGGAAGGAGGGCGGTGTCGTCATGCCCGCATCCCTGCCCCGCGGCGCGGCCGCGTCACCCGTCCCGGGGATCCCAACGGAGGCCTTCCGTCACCGGCGCCACGCCGGGGCCTCCGGTCGGATCCGGGCCGGAGGCGGCAGGCCCTGACATGGGCGGGCCGGCGTCCTGGGCGACGGCCCGGGACGCCGCGGTCACGGCCGCCTGCCGATCCCGGTGCTCAGCTCGCCGGTCCGCGCCGGGCCGCCGGTCTCCGTCGACAGCGGCGGGGTCTCCATGCCCTCGACGCCCCGCAGGCCCTCGAACAGCTCCCGCAGGGCGTCGGCCGCGGTGTGGCGGGGCTGCCAGCCCAGCTCGGTACGGGCCCGGGTGACGTCCATGACCGGCATCTTCAGCACCATGTCCACCAGGGCGGGCGAGGCCGGGATCAGCCGCGCGTACCAGGCGGTCGCCGCCGTTCCCCTGAGGACCCAGTCGGGCACCGGCAGCAGCCTGGCGTCCAGCAGCTCGGCCAGCATGGACGGCTCGACGACCGGCTCGGCGGCGAGGTTGAAGGCCCCCGACACCGGCCGGGTGACCCCGAGCCGGAATGCCTCGCCGGCGTCCTCGCCGTGCACCGCCTGGAACCTCAGGCCCGGATTGTCCGGGACGAAGGGGATCAGGCCGGGCCGGACGAGTCGCTGGGGGATGAACGGCCCGCCGAACAGCCGCCGCTGCTCGGTCGCCGCCTCCCGCTTGAAGACGAAGCCCGGCCGCATCCGCACCACCCGGGTGTCCGGATGGTCCCGTTCGAAGATGTCGAGCACCCGCTCCACATAGGCCTTCTCCCGGCCGTAGGCGGCGCCGGGCCAGCCGTTGGTGGGCCAGTCCTCGCCGACCGGCCGGTTCTTCGGGCCAGGGGAGTAGGCGCCCACCGAGGAGGAGTAGACCAGGGCGGGGATCTTCTGCCGGGCGGCCGCCTCGAACACCCGGATGCTGCCCAGCACGTTGGAGCGCCAGGTCGTGACCGGGCTCCGGGTGGGCTGGAACAGCCAGGCCAGGTGCACCACGGCGTCCGCTCCCGCCAGGTGCGTGTCCAGGTCGCCGGTGGAGACGTCCACCGAGTGCCAGGTCGTCTTGTCGGGGCTCCAGTCCGGGATCCTGCGGGCCAGGCCGACGATGGATGTGACTTCGGGATCGGCGGCCAGGGCGGACACCGTGCTGGTGCCCACGTTCCCGGTGGCGCCGACGACTACTACGCGCATATGTACGGGACTGCCCCGGCATGGGCGATCGAACCCGTACCCGGGGAGGGCTTTGCCGTATGCGGCAGGGCGGCAGGGCTTCGCGACGCCTTCCCACCGGAGGGAGGTCCGCGCGGGACCTCGGAGCGGAGATGTGTCAGCCTGGAGGCATGGCGACAGCACGGTGGAACGGCGAGATCATCGCGCGGAGCGACGACACCCGGGTGGTGGAGGGCAACCACTACTTCCCGATCGAGTCGGTGTTCCCGCAGTACCTGAGGCCGTCGGAGACGACCACGGTATGCCCCTGGAAGGGGACGGCGAACTACTACACGCTGGAGGTGGACGGAAAGCAGAACCCCGACGCGGCGTGGTTCTACGCCGACCCCAAGCCCGAGGCCGCCCAGATCAAGGGACGGGTGGCCTTCTGGAGGGGCGTGGAGGTCACCGGCTGACACCCGGCGCCGGCCCGGTTCACCGTAAGGTAGCCGGGCCGATGAGGGTTCGAAGCCCGCCCCGGAGGAACTGTCGGTGGTATGGATGCATTCGCTCACGTCGATGCCTACTGGCGGGCGGCCAACTACCTGTCCGTCGGGCAGATCTACCTGCTCGACAACCCGCTGCTGTCCGAACCGCTGCGGCCCGAGGACATCAAACCCCGGCTGCTGGGCCACTGGGGCACCACGCCGGGGCTGAACTTCTGCTTCGCCCACCTCAATCGGATCATCACCGAGCGCGACCAGGACATGATCTACGTCATCGGCCCGGGCCACGGCGGCCCGGCGGCGGTCGCGCACTCCTGGCTGGAGGGCACCTACACCGAGAGGTACCCCCACATCCAGCAGGACGCCGAGGGGATGCGGCGGCTGTTCCGGCAGTTCTCCTTCCCCGGCGGCATCCCGAGCCACGTCGCGCCCGAGGTGCCCGGCTCCATCAACGAGGGCGGCGAACTGGGCTACTCGCTGGCCCACGCCTTCGGCGCCGCCTTCGACAACCCCGGCCTCGTGGTGGCCTGCGTGGTCGGCGACGGCGAGGCCGAGACCGGCCCGTTGGCCACGAGCTGGCACTCCAACAAGTTCCTCAACCCCGCCCGGGACGGCGCCGTACTCCCGATCCTCCACCTCAACGGCTACAAGATCGCCAATCCGACGGTCCTGTCCCGCATCCCCGAGGAAGAGCTGATCAAGCTCATGGAGGGGTACGGCTACCGCCCGCACGTCGTCGCGGGCGACGACCCGGCCGTCATGCACCCGCTGATGGCCGAGACCCTGGACCGGGTCTTCGACGAGATCGCCGAGTTCAGGGACGGCCGCGCCGAACGCCTCCCGATGATCATCCTGCGCACACCCAAGGGCTGGACGGGCCCCCGCGAGGTGGACGGCCTGCCGGTCGAGGGCACCTGGCGCTCCCACCAGGTGCCGCTGACCGGGGTGCGCGACAACGCCGACCACCGGCACGCCCTGGAGGAGTGGATGCGCTCCTACCGGCCGGGGGAACTGTTCGGCGCCGACGGCCGGCCCGTGCCGCAGGTGCTGGAGACGGTGCCCGCCGGGCCGCTCCGGATGAGCGCCAACCCGCACGCCAACGGCGGCGAGCTGCTGCGCCCGCTCACGCTGCCCGACTTCCGTGACCACGCCGTCGAGGTCAAGGCCCCGGCGACGCAGCTCACCGAGCCGACCCGGGTGCTGGGCGCCCTGCTGCGCGACGTCATCGCCGCCAACCCCGAGAACTTCCGGCTGATGGGGCCGGACGAGACCGCCTCCAACCGGCTGTCGGCCGTCTTCGAGGTCACCGACCGGGCCTGGGACTCGCGGATCCTCGACACCGACGAGAACCTCGGCCCCGAGGGCCGGGTGATGGAGGTCCTCAGCGAGCACCTGTGCCAGGGATGGCTGGAGGGCTACCTGCTGACCGGCCGGCACGGACTGTTCAACTGCTACGAGGCGTTCATCCACATCGTCGACTCGATGTTCAACCAGCACGCCAAGTGGCTGGAGTCGTCACAGAAGATCCCCTGGCGGCGGCCGATCGCCTCGCTGAACTACCTGCTGTCGTCGCACGTCTGGCGTCAGGACCACAACGGCTTCAGCCACCAGGACCCCGGCTTCCTCGACGTGGTGATGAACAAGAAGCCCTCGGTGGTGCGGATCTACCTGCCGCCGGACGCCAACACCCTGCTGTCGGTCGGCGACCACTGCCTGCGCTCGCGCGACTACGTCAACCTCGTCGTGGCGGGCAAGCAGCCGGTGCTCGACCTGTTCACCATGGAGCAGGCGATCGCGCACTGCACCCGGGGGCTGGGCATCCTGGAGTGGGCCTCCACCGACGAGGGGTCCGAGCCCGACGTGGTCATGGCCTGCGCCGGGGACGTGCCGACGCTGGAGACCCTGGCCGCCGTCGCGCTGCTGCGCGAGCACCTGCCCGAACTGCGGGTGCGGGTGGTCAACGTCGTGGACCTGATGCGGCTCCAGCCGCCGTCGGAGCACCCGCACGGCATGACCGACGCCGAGTTCGACACGCTGTTCACCACGGACAGGCCGATCATCTTCAACTTCCACGGCTACCCGCTGTCGATCCACCGGCTCACCTACCGCCGCAACGGCCACGACAACATCCACGTCCGGGGCTACAAGGAGGAGGGCACCACCACCACGCCCTTCGACATGGCGATGCTCAACGACATCGACCGTTTCCACCTGGTCATGGACGTCGTCGACCGGGTTCCCGGCCTCGGCTCCACCGCCGCCCACCTGCGCCAGCGGATGGCCGACGAGCGCCTGCGCGCCCGCGCCCACACCCGCGAGCACGGCGAGGACCCGGCCGACATCCGCGACTGGGCCTGGCCCTACTGACCCGCCGGGTCGGCCGCCGTACGGCGAGGACGCCGTACCGCGAGGACACCGTACGGAGGACCGGCGGCCGGGTGCCGGTCCTCCGTACGGCCGGCGACCCATGACCGCCGGGGCCGGCCGTTCGGGGGCCGCCCCGGCGGCCCCGCCATACGGTAAACCCGCCACCGCCATCGCCTGACCAGCGGAAATGCAGCGGGGACATCTTCTCGAACCTCCTTCTACGGTGAGTTGACCGCCGGACGAGTTCCGTGTCGCACGAGGCCCGCCCGCGAGAGACGCCCCGGGCCGCCGGGTGACCGTTCTTGGAGGATGACCGCATGGATGTGAAGGACTCCGCGTTGCGGGCCGAGCTGGACCGACGGCTCGTCGCCCTCGAACACGACGAGTCGGACGACCCGGCGCACGCGCCCCTCGCCGCGGCCGACCTGTGGCTGCTGGCCGCCATCGTCGTGGCCATGACGATCGCCGGATGGGTGATGGCCTGATGTCGGCCGAGGAAGACGTCACCAGGGAGGCGACCTTCGGGTCGCTGCCCGTGCTGCGCGGCGAGCGGGTCTGGAACTTCACCGACTTCACCTGGGTGAACGTCGGCCTGGCGATCGCGACGTGGGCGTTCCTCGTCGGCGGCTCCACGGCCGCGCTGGTGGGCTTCCAGAAGGGCCTGGCAGCGATGATCATCGGCAACGCCATCGGCGTCGCCGTGATGCTGCTGGGCAGCGTCGTCTCCAGCCAGCGCTACGGCGTGGAGCAGTACACGCTGCTGCGCAGCGTGTTCGGGTTCGGCGGGGTCGCCGTCCTGGTGTTCACCGTCGTGCTCTTCACCGAGATGGGCTGGTCGGCGCTGCTCGGCGTCATGTTCGGGCGGGCCACCACGCAGGTCTCCAACCAGGTGTTCGGCACCGACATCGGCCCCAACGCGCTGCCGGTGACCATCCTGGCCCTCCTCGCGCTGGCGATCGCCTGGATCGTGCTGGCCAAGGGCCCGCTGACGATGCGCTTCCTCAACCGCATCGTCGCACCCGGCCTGGCCGTGCTGACCGTCGGCATGATCGTGCTGGTGCTCACCAAGACCTCGTGGAACGACCTGCTTGCGGCCCAGCCGCTGAACCCGTTCCCCAGCGAGGGACTGAACTTCGCCCTCGCCGTCGAGTTCAACCTCGGCGTCGGCCTGTCGTGGTGGCCGGTCATGGGCAGCCTGGCCCGCCTCACCGACCGCCCGCGCAGCGCCCTGTGGCCGGGCTTCATCGGCCTGTTCGGCGCGACGATCGTGGCCCAGGTCGTGGGCATGGCCGCCGCGCTGACCCTCGGCGACCCCGACCCCACCGTGTGGATGGTCCCCCTCGGCGGCAAGTGGCTCGGCATGCTGGCGCTGCTGTTCATCGCCTTCGCCAACCTCACGAGCCTCACCTCCATCGTCTACTCCACCTGCCTGGCGCTACGGCAGGCAGGCGGCGAGATGCTGGCGAGATTCCGCTGGGAATGGCTCACCGGAGGCTTCTTCCTGCTCCCGGCGATCATCAGCTTCTGGCCGAACCTGCTGTACGACCGGTTCCTGGTCTTCGTCACCTGGAGCGGCGCCTTCCTTGCGGCGATCTGCGGCACCGTCATCGCCGACTACTTCGTGGTGCGCCGCCAGCGGCTGGACCTGCGCGGCCTGTACGCGCACCGCGCCGCCAGCCCGTACCACTTCACCGGCGGCTTCAACCTGGCCGGGCTGATCTCCACCGCGCTGGGCGCCGTCGCCTACGTGGTGCTGTACAACCCGCAGACCCTCGACACGCAGCCCGCCTTCAACTGGCTCACCGCCTCGGTGCCCGCCGTGATCGTCGCCGCGGTCTCGCACATCGTCCTCAGCCGCGCGCTCAACCGCCGGCACCTCGCCCCCGCCGCCCCCGCCGCCCCCGTCGTCCCCGCCGCCGGAGCGGCCCCCGCCACCGCGCAGAAGGAGTCCTGATGTCCAGAACCGCCCTGGCGGCCGTGCACGACGGCCGCGGCAACCGCCTGGAGATCAAGGAGATCCAGGTGGCCGACCCCGGCCCCGGCGAGGTCCTGGTACGGCTCGGCGCCTCCGGCGTGTGCGGCTCCGACCGGCACGTCCTGGACGGCGAGTGGAACCTTCCCTCCCCGACGGTGATGGGCCACGAGGGCGCCGGCATCGTGGAGGCGGTCGGCGAGGGCGTCACCGATGTGGCCCCCGGCGACAGCGTCATCCTGTCGTGGTACTACCCCTGCCGCCGCTGCCGCGCCTGCGCGGCCGGCAAGGCGTGGGCGTGCACCGGCACCCGGGCGCCCGAGTGCCTGCTGCCCGACGGCACCACCCGGCTGCGCGACGGCGACGGCGACGGCGTCGTCTACCCCTACCTCGCGGTGGGCACGATGAGCGAGTACACCGTCGTGCCCGAGTCGGCCGCGGTCCGCATTCCCTCCGAGGTGCCGTTCGACGTCGCCAGCCTGATCGGCTGCTCGATCACCACCGGTGTCGGAGCGGTCGTCAACAACGCCAGGGTGCCCGCCGGCTCCTCGGCCGTCGTCGTCGGCTGCGGCGGCGTGGGCCTGGCGGTGATCATGGGCCTGGCACTCGCCGGGGCCCACCCGATCATCGCGGTGGACACCGCCGAGGAGAAGCTGGCCGCCGCCCGCTCCTTCGGCGCCACCCACACCCTGCGCGCCGGCGACGACGTCGCCGCCCAGGTGTCCGAGCTGACCGGCGGCGGCGCCGACTACGCCTTCGAGGTGATCGGCCGCGTCGAGACCATCGAGACGCTGCCGTCGCTGCTGGCGTCCGGCGGCGTCGGGGTCCTCGTCGGGTTGCCGCCCGAGGGGGCCAAGGCCGGCATCGACGTGCTGGAACTGGCCGAGACGGGCAAGACCCTCATCGGCTCCAACTACGGCGGAGCCGTGCCGAGCCTGGACTTCCCGCGGCTGGCCGAGCTCTATCTCGCGGGTAGGCTGCCGCTGGACTCCCTCATCTCGCACCGCATCCGGCTCGACGAGGTTAACGAGGCGTTCGACGCGATGCGCGACGGCACCCGCACCCGCAGCGTCATCGTCTTCGACTGACACCACCCCCGCCCCCTCACGGCCCCGCGAGGGGGCGCCGGCGTCTGGACCCGCCCGCTCGGGGGCGCCGGTGTCTGGACTGAGGAGCGCAGCCGCGGAGCGGCGGAGTGACGAGGGAAGACGCCGGGTAAGAGCCCCCGAGCCGCGACGCGTCAGCGTCGCCATGAGTACGGGGCGCCGGTGTCTGGACTGAGGGGCGCCGCGAGGGGCGCCGGTGTCTGGACTGAGGAGCGCAGCCGCGGAGCGGCGGAGTGACGAGGGAAGACATCGGGTCAAGAGCCCCGAGCCGCGACGCGCAGCGTCGCCATGAACAGGGAGCGCAGCGAGTGAACGACGAGGGAAGACGCCGGGTAAGAGCCCCCGAGCCGCGACGCGCCAGCGTCGCAATGAACACGGTCACCCTCGGGGCCGTTCAGCTCCGGTCGGCGCACGGCGACGTCGCCGCCAACCTGGAGGCGATCGAGGACCTCACCGCCGCGGCCGCCGCGGTCGGCGCGAGGGTGGTCGTGACCCCCGAGATGGCCCTGACCGGCTACCTGTGGTCCTCCGAGGAGCATGTGCGGCCCTTCGCCGAGCCGGTGGACGGGCCGTCTGTGCGGCGGCTCACCCGGCTGTGCCGTACCACCGGGGCCTGGCTGGTGCTCGGCATGCCCGAACTCGACCCCGATCTGGGCACCCTGCACAACACGTGCGTGCTCATCGGCCCCGACGGGCCGGCCGGCTCCTACCGCAAGGCCCAGGCGTTCGTCGCCGACCCCCTGTGGGCGGTCGACGGTCACCTGCCGCCGCCGGTGTGGGACACCCCTGCGGGCCGTGTCACCCCGTTGATCTGCGCCGACGCCGACTACCCTGAGCCGGCCCGGTACGCCGCGCTACGCGGCGCCGACTGGATCGCGCTGCCCACCGCCTGGGTGGCCGAACCCGGCCCCAGCGCCACCTGGCGACTGCGAGCCTGGGAGAACGGCCTGCCGCTGGTCGCGGCCGACCAGGCCGGAGCCGAGACCCTCGCCGGCAACTCCTTCCAGTTCAGCGGCGGAAGCTGCGTGCTCGACCACACCGGGGCCGTCGCCGCCGCCCTGGACGACGGCTCCGGATTCGTCGTCGCCACCCTCGACCTCGACGCCGCGGCCGCCGCGCGCCACCGGCGGCTGGCCGCCCGGCGGCCGGCGGAGTACGGCCCACTGGCCCGCTCGACCGTCTGGCCGCGCGCCGACCGCGAGGCGCTGACCACGCCACCCGGCGGTGTGCCCTCGTCCGGTGGGGCGTTTTCGCCCGGCGGGGCGTCTTCAGTCGAGACCGAGACCGAGACCGAGACCGAGACCGAGACCGTGTCCAGGACCGGGACCGTATTCGAGACCGGGGACACGACCGGGGCCGGGGCCGGAGAGGGGCGGACGGTGGGCGTCGCCGTACTGGCCGGGCCCGCCGGTGATCTGCCCGCTCCGCCCGAGGGCACCGACCTCGCCGTGCTGCCCGCCTTCCACCTGACCGGTGGCGTCCCCGACCCGGGCCGGGCCCGGCCCGCGCTGGAGGAACTGCGCGCCTGGTGCGAACGGCACCGCTGCGAAGCGGTGACCGCGCTGGCCGTACCCGGCGACGACGAGAGGGGCGCGGAGATCGCTCGCGGGACGGAGATCGCGGACGACCCGGGCGGCGCGGACGGCCCGCGGGGTCCGGTCCGGTACGCGGTCACGCTCGTCACCCCCGGCGGAGAGGCCGCCCGCCGCCACGTCACCCATCTGGGCGCGCACGCCGCCTGGGCCGAGCCGGGCGACGAGCCGCCGATGGCCGTCACCCGGCCGTGGGGCTCCCTCGGGCTGCTGGCGGGGGAGGAACTGGAGCCCTTCGAACCCTCACGGGTGCTCGCGGTGCTCGGCGCCGACGTCCTCGCGGTGCCCGCCGCGGTGGACTGGCCGTATCCGGTGCCCTTCCCCGGCACCCGGGTCCCGCTGAACCCGGCCGTACTGCGCGACCCCGAACCCGCCTTCGCCCACCCCGCCCGGTTGCGCGCCGGGGACTCCCACATCTGGATCGCCCTGGCCAACGCCGGCGTGACGCCCGGCGGCGTCTTCGGCCCCGACCATGTCACGGTGCCCCGCGAGGAGGCGCTGAACACGGGGATAGGCTGGACGAGACTGCGGTGCGCGGTGCGGGGCACGAACGGCGCGGGGGAGACGTGCGCGGTGAAACCGCAGCTGGCACGGCGTCGGACCGACCTGTTCGGCGCGGAGATGCTGCGACGGCCCCGCTGACCGGCGGCCGCCGGGGCGGCCGCGCGGAGGGCGGTGGAAAGCCATGGCGGTGACGATCCGGCGACTGCTGGCCAACGCCCGCCTCGGACTGCGGGTGGTCCTGGGCCACGAAGGGCTCGACCAGCCGGTGCGCTGGGTGGCGGTGTCCGAGCAACCCGACCCCACACCCTGGCTCGACGGCGCCGAACTGCTGCTGACCAGCGGCATGTGGTTGTGCGACCAGGCCGACCCCGCCGCGACGGCCGAGCGGTGGGCGGCCCGGCTCGCCGAGGCCGGAGCCCGAGCCGTCGGCTTCGGCCTCGACCCCTGGTTCCCCGAAGTCCCCGCCGAGATCGTCCAGGCCACCCGCCGCCACCGGCTGACGCTGATCGAGGTCCCGAGCCGCACGCCGTTCGTCGCGGTGGACCGGGCCGTGGCCGACCTGAACGCCACCGAGGCGCGGCGCGAGGCCGAGCAGGCCAGGAAAGTGCAGCAGCAGCTCGCCGAGGCCGGATACGCCGGACGGCAGGCCGTGGCCGACCGGCTGGCGCGGGAACTGCACGGCTGGGTCGCCGTGCTGGACGCCGGGCACGCCGTGGCACTGCGCGCGCCCACCGGCGCAGGCCCCGCCGCCGAGGCGCTCACCGATCTGGCCCGCCAGGGCGACCGATCAGGGCGGCACATCCTTCAGGTCGAGCTGGACGGGGTGCCGGTGACCGCGGTCCCGCTGGGCCCGGCCCGCGGCCGGCGCGGCACGCTCTGCGTCGGCGCGCTCGCGGTCGGCGAGCGGCCCATGTGGGCCGCCGGGATCATCGGCACCGCCGCCGCCCTGCTCACCGTGCTCGACCGGGGCGGAGAACGCGAGCTGCGCCGTACGGTCGCCGGGCTGCTGGCCGAGGGCGACGCCCGTTCGGCCGCGCGGGTGGCCGCGGTGGCGGACCTGCCGCTGCCCGGGGAGTTCGCAGCCGTCACGCTGGTCGGCTCCGGCCGCCGCCGCGCCGCCGAACGGATCGTGGCGGCCGGCGGCTGGGCGGCGGGCGACGGCCGGTCCGGCACGGTCGTGCTCGTCATCCCAGGGTTCACCGAGGAACGGCTGGAATCCCTGCTCGACGGCGCCCGCGCCGGGATCGCCACGCCCAAGCCGCTCGACGGGATCCCGGCCGGTATCCGCGAGTCCGGACTGGCCGCCCAGCTGACCCGCCCCGACCGGCCGGCGGTGTGCTACGCCGACACGCCCGCGATGGAGCTGGACCGGCTGCTGGCGTCACCCGAGGCGGAGCGGTTCGCGGACGCGCTGCTCGCGCCCGTGACCGAGGCGGCCGATGGCGAGACGCTGATCGCCGCCGCCCGGGCATGGGTCGCGGCCAACCACCACTGGGACCCGGCCGCCGCCGCGACGGGCGTGCACCGCGAGACGCTGCGCGCCCGGCTGCGCCGCCTGGCGAACCTGACCGGCCTGGACCTGGACTCACCCACCGACCGCCTCGCCCTCGCTCTGTTGATGGCGACGCTGGCGCGTCGCGGATAGTGCTCATGGCGACACTGC
>NZ_JBVJKQ010000022.1:81792-84013 GCF_055585205.1 Streptosporangium sp. NPDC053982 | reverse complement strand
CGTGTCGCGGCTCGGGGGCTGGTGACCGGTGTCTTCCCTCGTCTCTTCGCCGCTTCGCGGCTGCGTTCCTCAGTCCAGACACCGGCGCCCCCTCGCAGTGCTCATGGCGACACTGCGTGTCGCGGCTCGGGGGCTGGTGACCGGTGTCTTCCCTCGTCTCTTCGCCGCTTCGCGGCTGCGTTCCTCAGTCCAGACACCGGCGCCCCCTCGCGGGTTGGCGTGGAAGTCGGGCTGGGGCGGGTAGGAGCGGGTGATGTTGTTCATTTTCGGTCTTCGTACCGTCGTCCAGCGGCTCGGCATGATCACTCTCGTCTGCCGCAACTGCGGTAACACCGCGGCTCAGGCGCTGGCGAAGCGGGTGACGAAGTTCAGCCTCTTCTTCATCCCGATCTTCCCGGTGCGGACGAGACACGTGATGCAGTGCACGTACTGCGGAGCCGCCTACGACGTCTCCAGGGACGAGATGAAGAGGCTCCGGAGCGGCGTCGGCCCAGCCCGGCTCGGGGGATTCTGAGAGGGACGGCTCAGCGGACGGCGTAGGCGCCCAGGGATGGTTCCAGGAGGTCGAAGATCCGGGTGGCCGAAGTGTGCAGGGCCGAGGCGACGGTGTCCTCGTCCTCGCCGTCCAGGGTACGGCGGATCGCCTCACCGAACAGCACCCGGAGGGCCGAGACGAGTTGCCCGGCCACCATGCGGGCGATGACATCGCCGGTCGTCCCATCCGCCCCGTCCGTGCCGGGTTCTCCGGCCAGTACCGCCGCCAGGGCCGTCTCGCGCTGCTCGTGGAGCTCGCGGAGCCTGGCCAGCAGCGCGGGGCTGCCGGTCACCGTACGGGCGAACGGGCGACCGGAGAAGCCGAGGAGCGCGTCGCGGCGCTCCAGCGCCGCGAAGTAGTCACGGCGTAGCGCGGCCAGGGCGGACTCGCCGGACGCCCGTTCGGCCACCGTGCGCGCCGGATGGGCGACGATCTCGTCATGCAGGTCGAGGACCAGGTCCTCCTTGCGCGGGAAGTAGTTGGTGACGGTCATCTTCGCCACCTCGGCCGCCTGGGCGATCTCGGCGATCGTGACCTCGTCGAAGCCGCGCTCGATGAACATCCGCGTCGCGATGTTCGAGATCTGCTGCCGCGTCTCCCTCTTCTTGCGTTCCCGCAGGCCCATCGGCCGGGTCGTCATGCCGCCATCTTAGAGCTCTTCGCTGGGTCGAAGACAGAATCAGACTTGAGTCATTTTTATGACGAATATATATTTTGAATCGACCTAACAAGAGGGGCCGGGAAGGACGACCATGAAGCAGGAAATCCCCCTGGAAGGGATCTCCGCCGAGCCGCCGAGGCTGATGGCGGTGCACGCCCATCCCGATGACGAGTCCAGCAAGGGCGCGGCGACGTTGGCGCGCTACGCCGCCGAGGGAGCCGAGGTCCTGGTGGTCACCTGTACCGGTGGCGAGCGCGGTGCCGTGCTCAACCCGGCGATGGACCGTCCCGAGGTGCGCGCCGACCTGCCGGCCGTACGGCGGGCGGAGATGGAACGGGCCCGGGAGATCCTCGGTGTACGGCAGCGCTTCCTTGGCTTCACCGACTCCGGGCTGCCCGCAGAGGGCGACCCGCTGCCGGAGGGCTGCTTCGCCACCCAGCCCCTCGATGTCGCCGTACGGGCGCTGACCGCCGAGATCCGCGAGTTCCGCCCGCACGTGGTCGTCACCTACGACGAGACCGGCGGCTACCCGCACCCCGACCACGTCATGACCCACCGGGTGACGGCGGCGGCGTTCGACGCGGCCGGAGACCCCGCCCGCCACCCAGGGACCGGCGTCCCCTGGCGTCCGCTCAAGTTGTACTACCTGGCGACGCTGTCCCGGGCCTGGTTCGCCGCGATGCACGAGGCGATGACCGCTCGCGGACTCGACTCCGGGATGGGCCCGCTGCTGGAGGGCTGGCCGGAGACCGCGCCCACCCCGGAGGTCACCACGCGCATCCGCTGCGACGGCTATTTCGCGGTGCGAGACCGGGCGCTGCTGGCGCACGCCACCCAGATCGTCCCGGGTGAGAGCTTCATGCGGCACCCACGCGACATCGAGCGGGAGGTCTGGCCGACCGAGGACTACCACCTGGCCCGCCCCCTGGTCCCGGTGGACCTGCCGGAGGATGATCTGTTCGCGGGCTGTGTTGATGGCGACGCTGCGCGTCGCGGCTCGGGGGCTGGTAACCGGTGTCTTCCCT
>NZ_JBVJKQ010000022.1:0-81697 GCF_055585205.1 Streptosporangium sp. NPDC053982 | reverse complement strand
TCCCTCGTCTCTCCGCCGCTTCGCGGCTGCGCTCCTCAGTCCAGACACCGGCGCCCCCGAGCGGGTTGATGGCGACGCTGCGCGTCGCGGCTCGGGGGCTGGTAACCGGTGTCTTCCCTCGTCTCTCCGCCGCTTCGCGGCTGCGCTCCTCAGTCCAGACACCGGCGCCCCCGAGCGGGTTGATGGCGACGCTGCGCGTCGCGGCTCGGGGCTGGATACGTAAAGTTCCCGATGCGCGGGGCGGCGTGGCGGCTTAGCGTCTGCGGAGTCGAGAACCCCTCAGGCAAGGTGAGCCCATGCGCGTGCTGACCGTGTTCCTCTCCGCCTTCCTGTCCACCGTCGCGTCGGCCGCGACCTTCACCGCCTCCGCGGCGGGGCCCGCCGCGGCCGTGACCAAGCCGCCGCCCACCCGGACCGACGTCGTCTACCAGCGAGCCGCCTTCCCCTCGGGCGTCAAGGAGGGCGTGAGGGCCGAGGACACCCTGGCCTTCGCCTCCGCCGCCGGAACCACCTCCTACACCGACGCCCTGGGCACCCGTACCTGGGAGTACGCCCGCTGGACCGGCCCCGAGCGAGGGGTCGGCTTCTCCGCCACCGAGCTGGTCGCCTCCTGGACGGCCGACACCCCGGCCGGGAGCTGGGTGCAGGTCGAGATGCGCGGACGCAACGCCGCCGGGCTGAGCAAGTGGTACGTCATGGGCCGCTGGGCCTACGGCGAGGGCGACATCCGCCGCACCTCGGTCTCCGGGCAGGGCGACGCCGACGGCACCGTCTCGGTCGACACCTTCGTCGCCGCGTCGGGACGGCCGATCACCGCCTACCAGCTGCGCGTCACGCTGCACCGCACGCCCGGCTCCACCGTGGCCCCCGTCGTGCGGAGTCTGGGCGCGATGGCCTCGGCCGTCCCTGAGCGCAAACGCGTGACGGCCAGCCCGGGTGGCCCGGCGTGGGGAATCGAGCTGAACGTGCCGCGCCGCTCCCAGAACGTCCACACGGGCCACTACCCCGAGTGGGACGGCGGCGGCCAGGCGTGGTGCAGTCCGACCTCCACCACGATGGTGCTCGGCTACTGGGGCGCCTGGCCCAGTGAGGAGGACACCTCCTGGGTGGACCCGTCCGACCCCGACCCCGAGGTCGACCACGCCGCCCGCCACACCTACGACCACGCCTACCAGGGGGCAGGCAACTGGCCCTTCAACACCGCCTATGCCGGGCGGTACGGCATGGAGGGCTTCGTCACCAGGCTGCGGTCGCTGACCGAGCTGGAGCGCTTCATCGCCGCGGGCATTCCGGTGATCACCTCCCAGTCGTTCAAGGAGAACGAGCTGCCCGGCGCCGGCTACGGCACCGACGGCCACATCATGGTGATCGTCGGGTTCACCGCCACCGGCGACGTGATCGCCAACGATCCCGCCTCACCGAGCGACGACGCGGTGCGCCACGTCTATCCGCGGGGCGACTTCGAGAACGTGTGGCAGCGCAGCTCCAGCAGCGGCGGCATCGTCTACGTCATCCACCCGCCGGGTCATGCCCTGCCCGCCGCAGAACCGGGCCTGCCCGCCAACTGGTGAGGGCCCCGGGAATCCGTACGGCCGGCCGTACGGATTCCCGGGCTCCCGCCGCCCGGGGCACGCAGGCCACCGGCTCTTCCGGCGGTGTGAGCGGGGGTGCCACGCTCAGCCGTGTCATGGCTTCCCGGCAGCCGCCCCGGGCGATGGCCCCAGCAGTGGCAGGGCCTTCACCCGGGGCGATGCCGGGTGAGTGGAGGTACGGGAGCTCAGCCGTCGACCGTGACCGAGGCGAACCGGTAGTTCGTGTAGCCGTTCTCGTCTCCGGAGTGCCTCCGGCCGGTCATGACGTGGTAGGGGCTCGCCGACACGGAGTGGTTGCTCTCACGCAGATTCGAGCTCCACGGCGCGGAGACGAGGCGCAGCTGCCTGCCCTGCCACCACAGCGCGCCCGACTCGTAGTTCGTGTAGCCGTTCTCGTCTCCGGCGTGCCACCGGCCGGTGATGACCCGGTTGTCGGAGGTCTCGTAGAACGAGCTGCTCTCCTTCTGGCTGGGGCTCCAGCTTCGGGACTCCACCGTCACCTGTTCGCCGTTGATGAGGATCCGGCTGCAGGAGTACTTCGTGTAGGCGTTCTCGTCTCCGGAGTGCGCACGGCCGGTCATCACCTGGTTGGCGGGGCAGGTGACATGGGCGCCCGCTGATTCCTTGACACTGATGACGTTCTGGAGCTGGACCTCGACCGTGTAGACCGCGGCGCTGGCGGGAGCCGTCGGCACCAGCGCCAGGGTGGACAGAGCCGCCGTCGCCGTCGCCGCGAGCAGAGCCTTCTTGGTCATTTTCACGTTCCTCGGTTTCCTTTCGGACGTCGTTCCGGATGATGAGAACGCATGTGGCGGCGGTTCACGCCGGCCGCCGGGACCGGACGGTGCGCCGATCCCGCCCACATGACGCCTGCGTACGGGGGAGAGCCGCCGCAGGCGGTGTCGATCTCGATCTCATGGTGGCCGCCGCCGGTCCACCGGGGCGTCCTTCCCGCGGGGGAGCGCTGATCGGCCGCGCGAATTACTCCCCGCACTGCATTCCGCAATAAGTGGCAATAAAAAAGGCAATAAAGGAAAACCGAAATGAACAGGCGGGTCGCATTCCTGTCGGCGGCCTTCCTCCCGGGCCAACCGGCGACGCCTCCTCCGGGGTTCCTCGTTTGAGGACGACTCAGGGGGTAAGAGGGACGTCGTCGCAGCTCAGGCGTGGCTGTGTGACACGCCGTCCGGCGTCCCGATAGGAGGAGAGCGATGAAGGCCCTTACCTGGCACGGCAAGCGAGACGTACGTGTCGAGGACGTTCCGGACCCGGTGATCAAGGAACCCACCGACGCGATCATCAAGGTCACCACGACCGCGATCTGCGGTTCCGACCTCCACCTTTATGAGGTGCTGGGACCGTTCCTCGGGCAGGGGGACGTCCTCGGGCACGAGCCGATGGGCGTCGTGGAGGAGGTCGGTGCGGAGGTCACGCACATCAAACCCGGTGACCGGGTCGTCGTCCCGTTCAACATCTCCTGCGGCCGCTGCCACATGTGCGACATGAAGCTGTACGCCCAGTGCGAGACCACGCAGGTGCGCGAGTACGGCACCGGGGCCGCGCTGCTCGGCTACACCAAGCTGTACGGCCAGGTCCCCGGCGGGCAGGCCGAGTACCTCCGGGTCCCGCAGGCGCACTTCGGGCCGATCAAGGTGCCCGACGGGCCGCCGGACGAGCGGTTCGTCTACCTCTCCGACGTCCTGCCCACCTCCTGGCAGGCCGTGGACTACGCCTGCGTCCCCGACGGCGGCAGCGTCACGGTCTTCGGCCTGGGCCCGATCGGGCAGATGTCCGCCCGGATCGCCAAGCACCTGGGGTACCGGGTGATCGGCATCGACGCCGTACCCGAGCGGCTGGAGATGGCGCGCCGGCACGGCGTGGAGATCCTGGACTCCTCCGCGACCCCGGACGTGCCGGAGGCGGTCCGCGAGCTGACCGGCGGGCGGGGCACCGACTCCGTCATCGACGCGGTCGGCATGGAGGCGCACGGCTCCCCGGTCGCCAAGGTGGCCCAGACCGTCACCGGGCTCCTGCCCGACGCGATCGCCGCACCGCTGATGACCAACGCCGGCGTGGACCGGCTGGCCGTCCTTTACCAGGCCATCGACACGGTACGGCGCGGCGGCACGATCTCGGTCTCCGGCGTCTACGGCGGCGCGGCCGACCCGCTGCCGATGCTGAAGATGTTCGACAAGGGCATCACCTTGCGCATGGGTCAGGCGCACGTCAAGCGCTGGATCGACGACCTGATGCCGCTGGTGGCCGACGACTCCGATCCGCTGGGCGTCATGGACCTGGCGACGCACCGGCTGCCGCTGGCGGAGGCCCCGCACGGCTACGAGATCTTCCAGAAGAAGCAGGACGGGGCCATCAAGGTCCTCCTGAACCCCTGAGAGACCCCGAGAAGACGTCCCCCCTGAACAGGCGGGTCCCCGCGGACCCCGTACCCGAAGGAGATAGGCCATGGACGCCATCGTGCTGCTGAAGGACGACCACAAGACGGTCGAGAAGCTGTTCAAGGAGTTCGAGCAGACGGGCGAGACCGCTTACAAGAAGAAGCAGGAGATCGTCGAGAAGATCTCCCAGGAGCTGTGCCGGCACGCCTACATCGAGGAGGCGATCTTTTACCCGGAGGCGCGCGCCGAGGTGCCCGACACCTCCGACCACGTCCTCGAGAGCGTGGAGGAGCACCACGTCGTGGCCTGGCTGCTGTCGGAGCTGAAGGGGATGGACCCCAAGGACGAGCGGTTCGACGCCAAGGTGACCGTTCTCATCGAGAACGTGCGCCACCACGTCAAGGAGGAGGAAGAGGACTGGTTCCCCCAGGTCCGTGAGGCCCTGGGGCGCAACAGGCTCCAGGAACTCGGCGAGCGGATGGAGAAGGCCAAGGCCGAGGCTCCGTCCGACCCGCTGGCGCTGGCCAGCGCCCGCCAGTAGGGCGCCGGCGGCGCGGCGGGGCGTCGCCGGGGAGACCGGCGGTGGGAACACCGCCGGGAGCGCCCGTCAGGGCGCCTGAGACGACACGCGGGCCCCGGCCTCATCCGAGGCCGGGGCCCGCTTTTCCCGGAAGGCCGTCACGCCTGCCGGGGAATCTGCTCGGTGACCGTGAAGGCCACCCCTCCACCCTCGTCGACGTCGGCGTCCAGGGACTTGTCGTCGAGCAGGTCCGCCGCCTTGGGGTCCAGGAAGACGCGCGCTCCGCCCGTCTCGACCACCTTGTCCTCGGACTGCGGCCCTTCCACGATCGACAGCAGCAGAGAGTCCGTGCCGTCGCTCTGCGCGGAGATGCGGACCCCGGTGTCCGTCGACTCTCCGACCTGGGAGCTGAGATTCCGGATCACCTGTGCGGCGTTATCGGTCATTGTGAGCATTGCAACTCCTTGTCCGAATTGAGGTTGGACTCTCCGCCCTTGCCCGATTACGGCAGACCCAACACATGAACAGGCGGATTTCCCCTCATCCGCCGGTGTGGAGGCGTTCGAGGCGCTCGGCCGTCTTGCGCGCGGCGATCAGCACGGGATCCCACACCGGGGAGAACGGGGGAGCGTAGGCCAGGTCCAGGCCGGTCATCTCCTCCACGGTCATCCCGTGCCAGACGGCCAGTGCCAGGGCGTCGATCCGCTTGGCCGCACCCTCCTGCCCGACGATCTGGGCGCCCAGCAGGCGGCCGGTCCGGCGGTCGGCGATCATCTTGGTCCGCATCTCCCGTGCGCCGGGGTAGTAGTGGGCGCGCGTGGTGGAAGCCACGGTCTCGGTGACGAACTCGAACCCCGCCGCGGCGGCCTCGGTCTCGGTCAGGCCGGTGCGGGCCACCTCGTACTCGCAGATCTTGGACACGGCGGTCCCCACGACCCCGGGGAAGCTCGCGTACCCGCCTCCGATGTTGATGCCCGCCGCGCGGCCCTGCTTGTTGGCGTGGGTGCCCAGCGCGATCGCCACCGGCCTGCGGGAGACGCGGTGGAAGGTCTCGACGCAGTCGCCGGCCGCCCAGACGCCCTCGACCGGCGTGCGCATCCGCCGGTCGGTCCGGATCCCGGAGGTCTCGCCCACCGGGATGCCCGCGGCCTCGGCCAGCGCGGTGTTCGGGCGGGCCCCGAGGCCCAGTACGACCAGGTCGGCCCGTACGCTCCGGTCCCCGACGCACACCGCGTCCACCCGGCCGCCGGAGGTGGGGAAACCCGTCACACGTTCGCCGAGGAGCACCTCGACCCCCAGCCGGCGCAGGGCGTCGGCGACAAGGGCGCCCATGTCGGGGTCGAGCGTGCCCATCGGCTGCTCACCGGCCTCGACGAGCGTCACCGAAAGGCCCCGCCGCACCAGGGCCTCGGCCATCTCCAGGCCGATGTAGCCGCCGCCGACCACCGTGGCGGCGCGCGGGCGCTCCGCCCCCTCGGTCTCCACGGCCCGCAGCAGCGCGGCGCCGTCGTCCAGGGTCTGCACGCCGTACACGCCTTCGGCGTCGGCGCCGGGCAGGCCGGGACGGTTCGGCAGGGCTCCGGTGGCGACGACGAGCTGGTCGAACGGCTCCCGGTAGTCGCGGCCCTCCCCGTGGTCGCGCACGGTCACCGTCCGGCGGCCCAGATCGATCTCGGTGACCTCGCTGCGCAGGCGCAGGTCGATGGCCTGCTCGTCGCGGAACACCTCGGGCCGCCGGACGACGAGCTCCTCGACGCCGTTCACCTCGCCGCCCACCAGGTAGGGGATTCCGCAGGCTGAGTAGGAGGCGTGGAAGCCCTTCTCCAGGGCCACGATCCGCAGGTCGTCCGGGCCGCGCCGGTTCCGCGCCTGGGAGGCCGCGCTCATCCCCGCGGCGTCGCCGCCGATCACCACCAGCCGTTCCGTCATCGTCCCGCCCGTCTCGCAAGCCGTCAGTGTGCACCGCTGGGGAAGGGGTTCCTCCGCCCGCCCGTCCCAAACGGCATCGCCTCGATCATGGCGTGTCGCCCCGCCCCGCGGTAAGGGGGCTTGAGCGGCGTCGGAACGGCCGGTGGCGTCAACGACGTGCTGAGCATCCCGCTGTACGGCCCGCTCCGCCGTACGGGATCTCCACCGCCCGGCCGGGTACGGCCCGCCGCTACGGATGCTCGCCGCGCAGCGGCAACCGTGCGGTCACCCGCCACTCCTCCCCGGTGGCGCCGGCCTCCACGGCGCCGCCCAGCAGGGCCGCCCGCTCCCGCATCCCGGCCAGCCCCCGCCCGCCCCCGCCGCGCTCATCACCGTGACCGCGGCCGTGCGCGCCCGCGTGTGACGCCGGGGCACGGAGCCGGTTGCGCACGCTCAGCTCCAGGCGGTCGTCCCGTACGGCGACCGCCAGCCGTACCGCCCCCGCGCCGTGCCGGATCGCGTTGGTCAGCGCCTCCTGGGCCATCCGGTACGCCTCGCGGGACACCAGGGCGGGCAGCGCCGCGAGGTCGCCGTCGATCTCGGCGGCGGCTCCGGTGGAGCGGAGCAGTTCCGGCAGGTCGGCGAGGGTCCGCGCGGGGACGCGGTCGCCGCCCGCCTCCTCGCGCAGCACCCCCAGCACGTGGTCGAGGTCCTCCAGTGCCGCCCGGGCCGACTCCTCGACGGCGTCCAGCGCGGCCCGCGCCGCCTCCGGGTCGCGTTCCAGCAGCAGCCCGGCCGCGCCGGCCTGGACGGTCACCACGCTGAGCGCGTGCCCGACCGAGTCGTGCAGCTCGCGGGCGAGCCGGTTGCGGACGGCCAGCCGCCGGGCGCGCTCCTCCGTCGCGGCCAGCCGGTCGGCGGGGGAGGGGCCCAGCAGCACGGGGGCGAGCCGGGCCAGCAGCGCCCCGGTTCCCGACACCGCGTGGACCAGCAGCACCAGTGTCGCCACCCCGGCGGCCGGCCCCCAGGCGGAGTCCCATCCGGGTGCCAGGTGGCCGCCCAGGAATCCCAGCGGGTCGCCGAACACCGGCAGCAGGATCAGCCAGACGGCGAACGGCACCAGGGCGAGCGTCGCCCCCGCCATCACCGCGCCGGCCCCCAGGTGCAGGGTGAACCAGGCCGCGGTGCGCCGCCTCTCGGCCCAGGTACGCCCCGGCCGGTGCGGGGCCGGATCGACGCGGGCGCCCAGCAGGCCCCGCGCGGCCGTCAGTTCCAGCGCGCGCACCGGCAGGAACAGCCCGGTCGTCCCGATCAGGGGGAGCACGGCCGCGAAGACCAGCGGGTCTATGCTCACCAGCGGGTACGCCCGCGCCTCCAGCGCCCCCGTCAGGGCCGCGAGGATCGTCCCGACCATCATGTACGGCATGGCCAGCGCGCCGCCCAGGATCAGGCACGTCCAGCGGAGGTAGGTGGTCCGGTCGGCGAGTGGCGCCAGGATGCGTCTCACGCTCCCGATCCTCCCAACTCCCCGGAGCGGACGCCCTCCCGCCGGGAGGGGAGCCCGTCCCCCGGGCGGGGGACACCCGGAGGCGGTTCGGTACGCTCTGCCGAGCTGACGGCGGATGGCGATGGTCCGGGGGATTTCGGGATGAGCACGGTGGAGATCGTCCTGTTGCTGACGGCCGCGGCCGGGGCGGGATGGATCGACGCCGTCGTCGGCGGGGGAGGGCTGCTGCAACTGCCCGCGCTGATCGTCGCCGGGGTCTCGCCGGTCCAGGCGCTGGCCACGAACAAGCTCGCGGCCGTCTTCGGCACCTCCTCCGCCGCGGTCACCTATGCCCGCACCACGAAGATCGACCGCAGGGTGGCGGTGCCCGCCGGTCTGGCCGCGGTCGTGTTCGCCGGTCTCGGCGCGGCGTCGGCGTCGGCGATCTCCAAGGACGCGCTCACCCCGCTGGTCATGGCGGCCCTGCTGTGTGTGGCGCTGTTCGTCACCCTCCGCCCGGCATTCGGCTCCCACTCCCGCCCCCACCTGGGCACCCGTGCCAGGACGCTGGCCGCGGTCGCCGTCACCGGCGTGGCGGTCGCCTTCTACGACGGCATCCTCGGGCCCGGCACCGGCACCTTCCTGATCATCGCCTTCACCACGGTCCTCGGCATGGACTTCGTGCACGGCTCGGCGCATTCGAAGATCATCAACTCCTGCACCAACGTCGGGGCGCTGATCGTCTTCGCCTCCCAGGGGCATGTGCTGTGGCTGCTGGGGCTGGGAATGGCCGTCTGCAACATCGCCGGTGCCCAGGTCGGAGCCCGGATGGCGCTGCGCCGCGGCTCGGGGTTCGTGCGGATCGTGCTGCTGTGCGTGGTGTGCGCCATGGTGGCGAAACTCGGCTACGAGCAGTTCGTCGCCTGACATTTTGATCTACATAGTAAAGCAGGCTGGTCGGTTCAAACAGCAGACACAAGAGGATCCTGGCCTCACCGGAGAAGGTGAGGCCAGGACAAGGCCAGCGGCGCCGATGACCGGATCACGGCACGAGACGCCGGAGAACACGCGGAAGCGCCTTCCTTCTCATCCGGAGGCGATCGACGGGGTCACGAGTCCACTCCTTCCGGCACCGGCCGATACCGGACGTCATCCGCCGGTGAGACGCCAGAGCGAGGTGACTTCCGCGGCTCGGGCGGCGTGGAGGGGATCGGTGGTGTCCCTCGCCCGTGGATGCCGCGGCCCGGTGTCGATCCTGTCCACCGCGCGCCCGTCGGGGAAGAGGGCGGGGCCCACGATGTCGATGCGCCCGGTGAGGCGCAGCCGGCGGACGTTCTCGTGTGCGCAGGCCAGGGCGCGCGGGCTGATGTCCGTGGCCACGACGCGGTCGATGCCCCGGCGGGCCAGGACGGCGGCGAGCACTCCCGTTCCGGTGCCGAGGTCGAACGCGGTGCGGCGGTCCGCGTGGCGGTCCGCCGGTGCGGGGAGCGGCGCGTGTGCGACGAGGTCGACGTATTCCCCCTGACGGGAGAGAACACGCCGTAGTGCGGGTGGATGCGGGCGTGGAGGGCCGGTGCCTCCACGCCTTTCATGCGCCACTGATGTGCTCCGATCACGCCCAGCAGTTCGGTGAGCGAGACGGCCGTCGGCTCGGACGGCGGGCCGTACGCTTCGGTGCAGGCCCGGCGTACATCGGGGGCTCTGCGCAGGTTCAGGCGGTGGTCGCCCTCCAGCAGGACCAGGAGCCTGCCCGGCACGCGGGCACGGTGGCCGCGGGCACGGCGGTACAGGTGGAAGGACTCCGCCGGGCTGTCGCCTCGCCGGTGAGGTTTCCGGTCGATCCGGCGGCTCATCGCCTGAAGCAGCCGCCGCGCGTCGTGGAAGTCACCCCGCCACAGCAGGCCGGTGCCTTCACATGCCAGCCGGTAGGCGGTGTCGGCTTTCGTACGGTCGTCGGCGCTGATGACCCGGCGGGGCGGTGGAGCCGCGCTCTCGGAATGCCAGTGGGCGGAACAGGGGGTGTTCGTCTCGGTCCAGCGGATCGTGGACACCACGTACTCCTCGTGATCGAACGTGCGGGGACACGAAGAGCACTTCGACGAGGAGCGGGAGAAACGGCCCGTGCCGTGGCATGGGGGGTGTCAGGGCAGGGGGCTACCGCTCCTGCGTCGAAGCGCGGGAGGAGAAGTCGCCGAGCACCATGCCGAGTGTCATGACCGGTCCTTTCGGAGGGATGACATGAGAGGTTCGCGCAGATCTTTTCCGTGGGCGAACCGTGGGCGAGTCGCCGGCGATGGGACAGACTTGGCCGGGTGACGCATGGAGACGACGCGGCGACCGTCCACGCCTGGGCCGCTCTGGAAGGGCCGGTGGAACTGGCCGAGGGGGTTTCGTACGAGGGGGCGGGCGACGTCCTGCCGGCCCGGCTGCCGGTGCGGGAGCTGGCCCGGGCGAGCGTGGGCGTGTGCTCGCTGGCGGCCGCGGAACTGCTGGCGCGGCGCAACGCGGTGCCGGTGCCGGCCGTACGGGTGTGGGAGGCGGCGGTGGCCACGGCGTTCGTCAGCGAACGCCACCTGCGGATCGACGGCCGGGCCCCGGTGGCCTTCGCGCCGCTCTCCGGTTTCTGGCGCGCGGCCGACGGCTGGGTGCGCACCCACGCCAACTACCCGCACCATCGCTCCCGGTTGCTGGACGCCCTGGGCATCGGTGACACGGGAGACGACCGGGCGCTGGCGGGGGTGCTCGCGGACGAACTGGCGCTGCGCCCGGCCCGGTGGATCCAGGAGACCGTCTACGAGGCCGGTGGCCTGGCCGTGGCCGTGGCGCCTCCCGGCGGGGCGGCGCGTCCCCTGGTCGAGACCCGGCCCGCCGGGGAGGGCCGCCCGCGAGCCCTGGCGCCGGCGCCGTTGCCGGCCGCCGGGGTGCGGGTCCTGGACCTGACCCGGGTCATCGCCGGTCCCGTCGCGACGCGCACCCTCGCCCTCCTGGGCGCCGACGTGCTCCGCGTCGACTGCCCCCGGCTGTCGGAGGGCGCGGACGCCCACGCCGACACCGGGATGGGCAAGCGCTCGACGCGGCTGGACCTGTCCGACGGCGGGGACCGCCGCGTCTTCGCCGATCTTCTCGACTCGGCCGACGTCGTGGTCCTCGGTTACCGGCCCGGCGCGCTGGAGGCCCTGGGTCTCGACGCGCTCCTCGCCCGGCGTCCCGGCCTGATCGTCGCCCGGTTGTGCGCCTGGGGCTGGTCGGGGCCGTGGGCGGCGCGGCGCGGTTTCGACAGCCTGGTCCAGGCGGCGAGCGGTATCGCCGTGATCGAGGCGGGGGCCGACGGCCGTCCCGGCGCGCTGCCCGCGCAGGCGCTGGATCACGGGACCGGATATCTGCTGGCCGCTGCGGTCCTGCGGGCGCTGAGCGACCGGCAGCTCACCGGCCGCGGCCGCCGGCTTCGGCTCTCCCTCGCGGGCACCGCCTCCTGGTTGCTGCACGGTGTCCGTCCCGCGCCGGTCGAGGGCGGCGGCTACGACCCGGGGCCCTGGCTGGCGGAGACCGCCTCGCCGTACGGGCCGCTGCGTCATGCCCTGCCACCGATCCGCTACGAGGGCGCGCCCCGGACGTGGAGCGGCCCGCCGACCCTGTGGGGCACGGATCCTCCCGTGTGGCGGGGCGAGGCGGGGGAGCGGGGCGGAGCGACCTCCTCCGGGTAGGCCGGGAACCGGCCGGAAGTACGGCCGGGCGCGGTGCGGATCGTGCTTTGGGCCCAGGGGGAGTGCCGGACCACTGGCCGGAGACGATGGTGGCGGCGATCGTCGGGGCCGTCCTCGCCGTGCAGTGGCTGTGGTCCGTCCTGTGGTTGCGGCGGTGTCGTCAGGGTCCGCTCGAGTGGCTCTGGCGCTGGGCCGCCTGGGCCCGCCGTCCGGCTCTGCTCCGCGCGTCCTGACCGCCGTCCGCCGCGCCTCACACCTCCGCGTCCCCGCCACCGGGTCGTGTCCGCCTGGCGCTCATCCGCCGCGCCTCCCGGTTCCGCCTCGTGCCCTCGCGGGCCGTCCTGCGTTCCCGCAACCCGTCCCGTGCTCCCGCGGGGGCCGGCGGAGAGCGGCGTCGTCGGTCGTCAGAGGCTTCTCGTCTCCGGGTCGTGGGCCAGGACGGTCCGGCCGCCGTCGACCGGGACGGTGGCACCGGTGATGAACCCGGCCTCCGGCGACAGCAGGTAGGCGACGGCGGTGGCGATCTCGTTCGCCTCGGCGACGCGGCCCAGGGGGTGCACGGCGGCCATCTGCTCCTCGACGCGGGCGGCGGCCTCCGGCTCCTGGGACGCCAGGAAGCCGGTGTAGCGCTCGGTGCGCACGGAGCCTGGCGCCACCGCGTTCACGCGGATGCCGCGCGGGCCGTACTCGACCGCCAGGGCGCGGGTCATCCCCTCGATGGCCGCCTTGGCGGTCACGTACGGCAGCGAGCCCGGGACCGCCTGGCGTGCCTGGTGGGAGGAGACGTTGACGATCGCGCCGGGCGTGGCGGCGGCGAGGAAGCGGCGGACCGCGGTGGCGCAGCCGGTCATGGCGGTCTCCAGGTTCGCCGCGATCAGGTCCAGGATCCGCCGGGTGGTGGCCGAGTGCACCGAGGCGTCCCGGAAGACGGCGGCGTTGTTGACCCAGCCCGCCAGCGGTGCCGCGGCTTCCGCGGTGTCGGCGGCCCGTTCCGTGACGCGCTCGTCGGCGGCGTCGCCCGCAAGGCCGATCAGCCGGTCGCCGAGCGGGTGGGCCGTGGTCCACGCCAGGGCGGCGGGGTCCTGCTCGATCACCACGACCGGATCCCCGGCGGCGGCGAGCCGCTCGGCCACCGCCCGGCCGATTCCCCGGCCCGCGCCCGTCACCACGTACGAACGGTTCATGTCTCTCCCTGTGCGACGGCGGCCTCCCTTCGCCGGGCCGCCGTTTCAGGCAACGGGATTCGCCCTCATTCCGTCAAGTGCTTTCATGAAAGCACTTCCGCGATAGGATCCCCTTGGGGATCGGATGTGACGGATGCGAGGAGGACGGTGTGAGCGGCCCGCCGACCATCTACGACGTGGCCACCCGGGCGGGCGTCAGCATCTCGACGGTGTCCCGGGTCCTCAACTCGCCCGGCGCTGTCAGCGAGCGGACCCGCCGCAAGGTGCTCGCCGCCGTGGACGCGCTCGGATTCACTCCCAAGCCGGACGCGGTGGCCAAGGCACGACGCGGTGTCGGCCGCGTCGGCGTGATCGCGCCCTACACCTCCTATCCGTCCGTGGCCCGCCGGCTCCGCGGCGTCCTGCGCGCCGTCGGTGACAGGCCGCTGGAAGTCGTCCTGTTCGACCAGGAGTCGGCCGCCGAAAACACCTCCCCGCTGCTGGCGAGCCTGCCCGTCACCGGACGGCTGGACGGCCTCATCGTGGTCAGCCTCCCCCTGGACGACGCGGTGGCCGATCGGCTCGCCGCCCTGCGGCTGCCCGCGGTCCTGGTGGACGTGCGTCATCCCGGTTTCGACTCGGTCCGCACCGACGACGCCGACGGGGGCCGCCTGGCCGCCGGGCACCTGCTCGGCCGTGGTCATCGCCGGTTCGGCTTCCTCGGCGAGGACCAGCGGTCCGATCGATACGTCTCGCCGTCGCGGCTCAGGCTCGGTGGATATCGTGCCGCGCTCGCCGAGGCCGGTCACGTCGTCGGTGAGGGCGACGTGCGCCTGGTGTGTCACCGGGCCGGGGAGGCCCTGGCCGCGGCCCGGGACCTGCTGGCTCGCGAGGATCGTCCGACGGCGGTGTTCGCCTCCGACGACGTCCTCGCCGCCGCGGTCCTGCGGGCGGCCCGCGATCTCGGCCTGGACGTGCCCGGGAGTGTCGCCGTGGTCGGCTTCGACGACGGCGAACCGGCCGAGATCATGGGTCTCACCACCGTTCGCCAGCCGCTGGAGGAGTCCGGCCGGGCCGCCATGGAACGCCTGATCCAGCAGCTGGGTCGTCGCACCGCTGCCAGGGACGTGGTCCTCGGGCTGGAACTGATCGCCCGCACCACGACCTGACCCCCGTGGGGAGAATGCCTTCCGCATCGCCTCGGGGACGCCGGGACGGTGTCTCGCGGCCGGTCCGGGGATCAGGCCGAAGAGCGGTGGTCGGCCAGGACACGGGCGAAGACGATGGTGAGGAGGCCGGCCAGGACGACCGACAGCAGGCCGACGCGCAGGCCGACGAGGTCGGCGACGGCTCCGACGAGCAGAGGGGACAGCAGGAAGCCGCCACGCAGAAGCCAGCTGACGATGGTCAGGCCGGTGCCCGGCGGCAGGCCGGGCAGTTCGTCGGCGGTGTGCATGGTGGCCGGGACGAGGGTGGCGACGCCGAGTCCGGCGAGGGCGAAGCCGGCCAGCGCCGCCGGGACGGAGGGCAGGGCCAGTGCCGCGCCCATGCCGGCGGCGGCCAGGGCGCCTCCCGCGCGGGTCACCGCGCGTTGCCCGAAGCGGTCCACCACGCGGTCGCCGGACAGGCGGCCGATGGTCATGGCGGTCTGGAAGGCCACGACGGCCAGACCGGCGGTGGCGGCGTCGGCGTGCAGGCCGGTGAGGAAGAGGGCGCCCCAGGACGCGCCGGCGTCCTCGGCCAACGCGCCGCACGCGGCCAGCACGCCGAGTACGGCGAGCATCCGCACCGCCGGGCCGGTGAACGAGCGCCGGTCCGCGCGCCGGGCGGACCCGGCCGTGTGGTCGCCGGCCGCGGCCGGCTCCAGGGCGCCGGAGCGCTCGGCGTCTTCCGGGCCCGGCAGCAGGAAGCGGTGGGCGACGACGGCCACGAGGCTGAGCAGCGCCGCGGAGATGCCGAGGTGGATCGCCAGGGGCAGACGGAGTCCCGCGGCGGCCGAGCCCATCAGGCCGCCCAGCACGGCGCCGACGCTCCACAGGCCGTGCAGCGAGTTGAGGATGGAGCGCCGGTAGAGCCGTTGCACGCGCAGGCCGTGGGCGTTCTGTGCGACGTCCACGATCGCGTCGAGCGCGCCCACGAAGAACAGCACGCCGCCGAAGGCCACCCAGTTCGGCACGAAGGGGACGGCCAGGGTCACGAGGGCGGTGATGACGATGCCGAAGGCCGCCGTGCGGGCGGAGCCGAAGCGGCGGATCGCGGCGCCGGCGAGCAGCCCCGCCAGCAGCGCGCCGATCGGGGAGCCGGCCACCGCGGTGCCGAAGACGGCGTTGCTGACGCCGAGGTCGGCCTTGATCTGCGGATAGCGCGGGACGATGTTGAAGAAGACGGCGCCGTTGGTGAGGAACAGCGCCGCGACGGCGGCACGGGCCAGACGTGCCTGGCGGGTGGGTGCGGTGGGAGGGGCGGTAGCGGGCATCGGCTTTCCGATCACGGTGGAGCAGGTGCGTGCGGGGAGCGGGGAGGGGGCCGGTGCGGGAGGCGTTGGAAGGGGGCCTCTGACGCAATCTTAGTGATCTACTTCGTAAAGGCGGGCGTTCTGAAAGAAATAGACAAAAAGGACAAAAATAATAGGCAACAAGAGATGATCAGAGGCGGGGTTGCGCCGGCGGCCTCCGGCGGCCCGCCCGGCGCGGTGGCCGGTGTGGGAGGGCTGACGGCTTCGGAGAGGCCGCCGATCGGGGCGGGGCCGGGCCGGGAGGCATGCGTGGCCCCGGTGCGCCACGAGGGGAGGGGGTTCGGCCGGGGCAAGGGCTGGGTGCTCCGGTCAGACGGTGCGGACGGTGACACCGGCGGCGGTGAGGGCGTCGTGTTCGCCCGGGGGGATGGCGGTGTCGGTGATGACGATGTCGAGGCGGTCGAGGGGGCAGACGGCGCCGAAGGCGGTGCGGGTGAACTTGCCGGAGTCGGTGGCGATGACGACGCGCCGGGCGGAGTCCATGGCGGCTCGTTTCACGGCGACGTCGGACAGGTCGTGGGCGGTAAGGCCGTGTTCGGCGGACAGGCCGCAGCAGCCGATGATCGCGGTGTCGAAGCGCAGGGATCGGATGGAGGTCTCGGTGAGGGGGCCGGAGAAGTTGAGTTCGCCGGGCCGTACCTCGCCGCCGGGGAGGACGAGGCGGATGCGTGGTGCGGTGGCGAGTTCGTCGGCGGACTGCAGGGAGAGGGGCAGGACGGTGAGGCGGCGGTCGCGGATGGCGCGGGCGACCTCCAGGTTGGTGGTGCCGCCGTCGAGGAGGACGGCTTCGCCGTCGGCGAGGAGGGTGGCGACTTCGGCGGCGATGCGGCGTTTGATGTCGGTCGCTTCGCGTTCGCGTACGCCGAAGGGGGGTTCCTCGCCGCGGAGCAGGAGGCTGATGGCGCCGCCGCGGACGCGTCTGACCACTCCTTGCTGGGCGAGTTCGTCGAGGTCGCGGCGGATGGTCATCTCCGAGACGGCGTGTTCGGCGGCGAGTTCCGCCACCGAGACGGTGTCGTGGGCGCGTAGTTCGGACATGATGGCGCGCAGACGCTCTGAACTCTCCACGGGTTCATTTGAACATGATGTGTGTTCGTTCCGCAAGCCGGTGGGGTGAGTCCGGTCAGGTCGGTTCGGCGCTGAGGGTCTGTGCCACGGGCCGGCGGGCCGCGAGGGCCGGATGCGCGGGCGTGGCCGGCGCGGTGTCCCGCACCCTGCTCTCCAGTGGCTGGCTAATGGATAACGGTCAGCTGTCGGGAATGTCGAAACGCCGTCTCGTCCGATCGGCGGCCCGGGATCACGAATCGTCGTATGCGCCGCGTATATACCCTCGGTATATAGTGATCGTCATGACAGTCCCCTTGACGCTGCTGGGCCTCCTGGATCGTGAGCCCAGCTACGGGTACGACCTGAAACGCGACTACGACACCTACTTCGGCAGGGGCAGGCCGCTTCCCTTCGGGCAGGTCTACTCGACGCTCGGCCGCCTGGCCAGGGACGGAAAGGTCGCGGCCGGCGAGAGCGAGCCCGGCGACGGCCCCGACCGCAAGCGCTACGCCATCACCCCGCTGGGCAGGCGGGAGGTGGAGGAGTGGCTGGCCGAGCCGGCGGCGGCGGAGCCGTTCCTGCAGACGGTGCTGTTCACGAAGGTCGTGCTGGCGCTGATGCTGGGCCACGACGCGCAGGGTTTCCTCGACGTCCAGCGCGCCACGCACATGCGGCGCATGCGCGAGCTGTCGGAGATCAAACGCGGCGGCGCCCTCGTGGACGCCCTGCTGGCCGACCACGCCATGTTCCATCTGGAGGCCGACCTGCGCTGGATCGACGTGACCGCGGCCCGGCTGGGCGCGCTGGCGGAGACGGTGCGCGGCGCATGACCGTCGACGCCCTTCCCGTGCCGGGCCCGCTGCTGGAGGCCCGCTCCGTCGGCCGCTCCTACGGCCGGACGCCGGCGCTGCGCGAGGCGAGCCTGTCGGTGACGGCGGGGGAGATCCTGGCGATCATGGGGCCGAGCGGGTCCGGCAAGTCCACGCTGCTGCACTGCCTGGCCGGCATCTTCACCCCCGACGCGGGCGAGGTCTGGTTCGACGGGCGGCGGCTGGACACCCTGAGCGACGCCCGGCGGTCGGAGCTGCGCCGTACGGCGTTCGGCTTCGTCTTCCAGTTCGGCCAGCTGGTGCCGGAGCTCACGGTGGCCGACAACGTCGCCCTGCCGCTGCTGCTCGGCAGGGCCGGGCGCAGGCGGGCCTACCGGCGGGCGGACGACTGGCTGGAGCGGCTGGAGCTGGACGGCCTGCGCGGGCGGCGCACCGGCGAGCTGTCCGGCGGACAGGCACAGCGGGTGGCGATCGCCAGGGCGCTGGTGACGCGGCCCAAGGTGGTCTTCGCCGACGAGCCCACCGGAGCGCTCGACTCGCTCACCGGCGAGAAGGTCATGGAGCTGCTCGTCGGCCTGGCCCGCCAGGAGGGCACGACCGTGATCGTGGTGACGCACGACGCCCGCGTCGCCGCCTGCGCCGACCGGGAGGTCATGGTGCGCGACGGCAGGGTCACCGACCCCTACGCGAGCGGGGTCCTGCGATGACGCTCCGGCTGGGCCTGCGGCTGTCGCTGCGCGGAGGCCGGGAGGCGGCCGTCCGGCTGGTGCTCGTCGGCGCCGCCGTCGCGATGGGGGTGACGGTGCTGCTGTCCACGGTGGCGCTGTTCAACGCCTTCCGGGCCACCGCGGACCGGCCGTGCTGGGAGTGCACGACCGGATCGGCGCCGGGCGGCCGGGCACTGGGCGCCACCCCCGGCGCCGTGCTGTGGAACCACCGCCGGGATTCCTACGCCGGCCGCCCGATCAAGCGGCTCGACGTCGCCGTCCTCGACGCGCGGGCGCCCGCGCCGGGCGTTCCCGGTCTCTCCGCGCCGCCGGCCGCGGGGCGCTACCACGTCTCGCCCGCGCTCGCCGAGCTGATGGACGCGGTGCCGCGCGAGCAGCTCGCCGACCGCTTCCCGGGCGTCCGCGCCGGCCTCGTCGGGCGGGCGGCGCTGTCCGGCCCGGACGACCTGGTCGCCGTCGTCGGCCGGACCCCCGCCGAGCTGGCCGCGATGGCCGGCACCATGGCAGTCGACGCCGCCGACGTCGCCGCCGCCCCGGCCGCCGACGACACCGCCGCCCTGTACGGGCACGGCTTCGGCATCGCCGCGATCGGTCTGGTCTTCCCGCTGCTCGTCCTCGTCGGCACGGCCACGCGCCTGGCCGCCGCCCGCCGCGAGGCGCGGTTCGCCGCGATCAGGCTGGCCGGCGCCACCGCGCGGCAGATCAGCGTGATCGCCTCGGTGGATGCGGCCCTCGGCGCGCTGCTGGGCGCGCTCGCCGGCATCGCGGTCTTCCAGGCGGTACGGCCCGCCCTGGCCGGCGTCGCCGTCACCGGCTCGCGTTTCTTCCCCGACACGGTCGCGCCCACCGCGCTCCAGTACGCCGCCGTGGTCGCGGGTGTGCCGCTCGCCGCCGCGGGCGCCGCGCTGTGGTCGCTGCGCCGGGTGCGGATCACGCCGCTCGGCGTGGCGCGCAGGGTGCGGGCGCCGGCTCCGGGCTGGTGGCGGGTGCTGCCGCTGCCGGTGGGGCTGGGACTGCTGGCGGGCCCGGCGTTCGGGGGCGGTGATCCGGACGCGGTGCTCGCCGACGCCGGCCTGGTGCTGGTCATGGCCGGTCTCGTGGCGGCCGGGCCCTGGCTGACGATGCTGGCCGCGCGGCTGGCCGCCCGCCTCACCCCCGGCGCGGCGACGCTGCTGGCCGCGCAGCGGCTGGCGGCCGACCCGAAGGCGGCCTTCCGGCCGGTGAACGGGATCGTGCTGGCGGTCTTCATCGGCACGGCCGTCGCCGGCATCGTCCCCGCCGTCGTCTCGGGCCAGGAGACGGCGGGCGGCGGCACGCTGAACGAGGTCCTGCGGGTGTCGTTCGGGTACGCCGACGCCGCTCCGGGCCGGCCGCTGCCGCCCGGCACGGCGGACGAGCTGCTCGCCGGGCTCCGCGCCCACCCCGGGGTCACCGTGCTGCCGATCCACCGCAGGACCGGGCAGCCGGCCCCGCCCGGCGGACCCCCGCCGTGCGACCCGGGCCCCGGCTGCCGGCCCGACTTCATGCTCGGGCAGGTGGTCGCGTGCGACGCCCTGGCCGGTTTCCCGGCGCTCGGCCGCTGCGCCCCGGGCGCCCGCACGGTGGCGGCCGACTTCAACCGGCTGCTGACCAGTGACAACATGCTCAGCGTCGGCCGCAACCTGCCGATCGTGGACGCCTCCAGTCCCGCTGCGAGCCCCGCCTCCGGCCCGGCCGGCCTGTCCCTGGCGGCGGTGCTGGTCCGCGTGGACGACCCGGCCGTCCGCGAGCGGATCCGCACGCTGCTGGCCCCGTACGTCGCCCGCTCGGGCAGCGCCGAGACGCCGCTGACGTTCGCCGAGGTCGCCCAGGCGCGCGCGGTGCTGCTGGACCAGGCCGAACGGGTGGCACTGGCCATCGTCGCGCTGACCCTGCTGGTGGCGGGCTGCGGCCTGCTGGTCGCGGTCGCCGGAGGCGTGGTGGAGCGCAGGCGGCCCTTCACGCTGCTGCGGCTGTGCGGCACGCCGATGCGGACCCTGTCCGGCGTGGTGCTGCTGGAGACCGCGGCGCCCATGGTGCTGGCCGCGCTGGTGGCGGCGGGGGCGGGCCTCGGCGTGGCCGGGCCGGTGATCGACCTGCTGAGGATCAGGAGCGCGCCGGCGGCGTTGCCCGGCCCCGCCTACTTCCTGACCGTCGGCGGCGGGCTGCTGGCCGCCCTGCTGGTGATCCTCGCCGGTCTGCCGCTGCTCAGGCGTGTGACCGCGCCCGAGGGCGCCCGCTTCGAATAGGACCCCCGATGATGATGATGCGTGTCAGGCGGCTGTCCGCGCTCCTCGTGGCGGCCCTGGCCGGCGCCCTCCTGACGGCGGCGCCCGCGCCGGGACAGGCCCAGCGCTACGGCGGCGTCCCGGCCCCGAGCCCGGCGGGCGGCGTCCGCGGTCATTCCTCGATGGCGCCGCCCACGGCCCGTAGATGGTCGCGGAAGGTCAGCGAGGGGTTCTGCCGCCGCCCGGCGAGGAAGGCGCCGAAGCGCACCTGATCGCGCAGGGTGTCTCCGCCGCGGATCCGGTCGGCCTGACGCCGCTCGGTGTCGCGGATCGCCTCGGCCAGGGTGAGGAGTTCCCCGGCGCGTCCGGCCGGGACGAACAGCACGCCGTCGTCGTCGCCCAGGACCAGGTCGCCGGGGCCCACCGTCCACTCGCCCACGTCCGCCGACTCCAGGGCGCCCGGGGGGCGTTCGTCCAGGCGCAGCGGCCCGGTGGGCAGGGCTCCCAGGCTGAAGACGGGCAGCCCGATCCGCTGGATGTCGGCGGTGTCGCGGTGCAGCCCCCAGATCACGATCCCGCCCAGCCCGGCGGCGCGGGCCTCCAGGACCACCAGGTCGCCGACGCACGCCTCGTCGAGGCGGCCGCCGTTGTCGGCCACCAGCACGTCGCCCGGCGCGGCCCGCTCGAACGCCTCCAGGAAGACGTCGACGCTGCCGGCGTGCCGGGCGGGGGCCACCCGCCCGGCCAGGCGGTCGCCGGGTGTCACCGCGCGCAGGGCGGCGGGCGCGCACCGCACCGGGACGCCGGCGCGGATGCACGCGTCCGCCAGGTGGGCGGTGGTCAGAGCGGTGAACCGCTTGTGAAGCTCCTGGTGGTCCATGGCCGTGCTCCCCTTCCGCCGCCCGCCGCGCCGCCGCCCGCCGCGCCGGACGCCTGCCGTGCCGCCCACCGTGGCGTCACCCGGCGCGCCGCCGCCTGATGCCGTCGCCACCGAGACTGGCACGGCCGGGGGCCGGGATCAACGAGCCCGCCCCCGGCCGTTCCGCGGTCCTCCTCCCTACACCACGGCTCCGTTGCCCTCCCGGCGGGCACGCGGCCGGGGCGGCTCGGGCGGCGGCTGCGAGCTGAACCGCTCCAGCTCGATCGCCAGCGGCCCGGCGACGAACGACGACGACGCCGTGCCGGCCACGATGCCGATGATGAGCGCGAGGGCGAAGTCACGCAGGGTGTCGCCACCGAGGACGGCCAGCGCGACGAGGATGAACAGGGCGCCGAGCCCGGTGTTGACCGTACGCGGGACGGTCTGCAGGATCGCGGCGTTGACGACGTCGGCGAAGCGGTCCCCGCGCCGCGCCTGCCACAGCTCCCTGACCCGGTCGAAGACCACCACCTTGTCGTTGATCGAGTAGCCGACGACGGTGAGCATGGCGGCCAGGAACACTCCGTCGACGGGTTTGCCCAGCCAGGCGAAGACTCCGACGACGGCGGCGGTGTCCACGACAAGGGCGAGGACCGCGGCGGTGCCGAACGTCCAGCGGAACCTGACCGCCAGGTACAGCAGCTGGGCCGCCAGCGCCACGGCGAGCGCGACGAGCGCGTTGCGGCGCAGTTCCTCGCCCAGGCTCGGGCCGATGAGCTCGTCGCGCTGCTTGGTCACCTCGCCGAGGTCGCGGTCCAGTGACCGTTTGATGCGGGCCACGTCGTCGGCGCTGATCTGCCCGGCGCGTACGGAGACCGTGGCGCCGGAGGCGTGCACGACCGCCGCGGGGTGCCCGGCTTCGGCCACGGACCGCCGGGCCGTCTCGGCGCTCACCGGTGCGGCGGCGGTGAACTCGACGAGCCGGCCGCCGGTGAACTCGACGCCGAAGTTCAGGCCGTGCAGGACCGGCCCGCTGACGGCCAGGACCAGTCCGGCGGCGGCCAGGGCCAGCCAGCGCCTGCCGCGGGACATGAGGCGTGGTTCGCGTTCGGCGATCCAGGTCCGGACGCGTCCCTGCGTGGCCAGCCCCGACAGCCGGGGCCCGACCCTGCCGACGAGCGAGTGGGCCAGGACGCGGGTGATGAGCATCGCCGAGACCAGCGAGGCGAGCACGCCGATGGCCAGGGTGACGCCGAAACCGCGCACCGGCCCGGAGGCCAGCCAGAACAGCAGTCCGGCGGCCAGCAGTGTGGTGATGTTGGAGTCGGCGATGGCGCTCCAGGCGTTCCTGAAGCCCGCGTCCAGGGCCGCGCGCAGGCCCCGCCCGGGTGCGCGGCCGTACTCCTCGCGGGCCCGTTCGAACACCAGCACGTTCGCGTCCACCGCCATGCCGATGGCCAGCACGAACCCGGCCAGGCCGGGCAGCGTGAGCGTCGCGCCGAACGCCAGCAGCGCGGCGTAGGAGATGAGACCGTAGGCGGCGAGCGCGACGGCGGCCAGCAACCCCGACAGCCGGTAGACGGCGACGACGAACAACGCGGTGAGCAGGACCCCGGCGACGGCCGCTTCGGCGCTGGCCTCGATGGCCTCGGCGCCGAGGGTGGGGCCGACGGTCCGCTGCTCGATCAGTGCGAGGGGGACGGGCAGGGCGCCGCCCTTGACGAGCACCGCCAGGTCCTGCGCCTGCTGGTGGGTGAAGGAACCGGTGATCTGCGTGGACCCGCCCGGGATGCCGGTACGGCAGGGCACGGACGTGTCCACCTGGGGTGAGGAGATGATCTCCTTGTCCAGCACGATCGCGACCCGGCGCCGATCGTCGCCCGGGTCGTGGCAGGCGGCGTCGCCGGTCAGCCGCTGCCAGGCGGCGGCGTCGCGGAAGTCGACGGTGACGAACCAGGCCGGTCCCTGCTGGGGGTCGTTGCGGGCGGCGGCGTCGCTCACCCCGTCCCCGGTGATCGCGACGGGGCCGAGCCGCAGCCGCCGCCCGGACTCGTCGGCCAGGACCTGCCCGGCTCTGGCCGCACCGGGGTCGTCTCCGGAAGCGGCGCCGGAGCCGGAGCCGGGGGCGGGGCCGGTGGCGGGGTCGGTGGCGGGGTCGGCCTGGCCGAGCACCGGGTGGAAGGTGAGCTGCGCCGTCCTGCCGATGACCTGGGCGGCCTGGCGCGGGTCGAGCACGCCGGGCAGTTCGACGATGATCCGCCGCTCGCCGGAGCGGACCAGGGTGGGATCGACCACGCCGAGCGCGTCGGCGCGGCGGCGCAGCACGTCCAGGGCGCGGTCGGTGGCCTCGGCGTCGGCCTTGGCGGTGGGGGAGTCGCGGGTCTCGAAGACCAGCTGGGTGCCACCGCGCAGGTCCAGGCCCAGGCGTGGCGATGCGGTGACGGTGAGTAATGCGGCGGTGGCGACGATGACGAACGCCGCCACCGCGCGCCACAGGGGCGCACGTGACATGGGAAGCCTCCACGGGCTGTCGACGGACTGTCGAGGGGAAAGGACGTCAGCGCGTCGTGGAGGGGGGTGCGCGGGCCGGGGCCCGGCGCGGGCGCGGCTGCGGAGCCGCCGGAGCGTGGCCGGCCGCGGCGCCGGCCGGTCGAAGGGCGCCGTCCGGTTCCCAGACGGGCGGCAGGACGGCCGGATGCGCCGGCGCGGCGGGTGTGCCGCGGGCGGGGTGCAGGCGCGGCAGGACCGGGTCCGTCCCGGCGTGGACGGTCGGATCGGCCACAGGCTGAACGGCCTGGGCGGCCTGATCCGGCCGGATATGGGCGGCCGGGCGTGTCAGAGCCGGGCCCGGCCCGCCGCGGGCGGCCTGGCCCGCCACGGCCTGGACGGCCGGGCCGCTCCACCAGGCCGCGGGAGCCACGCCGGTGGGGTGGGCGTCAACGGCGGGCGGCAGGAGCACGAACGCCGAAAACAGCAGGAGCAGGACGGCGGGCACTCTGCTGCGCACGTCTCCTCCTGATCGGCGGGAAAAAGGGGGGGTGTTGCGGCCACCGTACCCCGGCGCGACCCCGCCCGCGCCGGCGGTCCGCGGCGGGGGCGGCGCCGGAACAGGGCCGGGAACGGGAACGGAGCCGAACCGGAACGGGGCCGGGACGAATGGACATGCCTTTTCGCAGCGTCTGGGCTATGGTCGGCCTCATGACCGGGCCGTGGCGCAGCGCAGCGGGAGGGTCCGTCGCGGCTGTCGCCGTGATGGGCCTGGTTCTGCTGTCCCTGCTGCTGTCCGGCTCGCCCGGCGCCTGGAGCGCCGGGAAGCACGCCCACCCGGCGGCGCCCTCGTCCGGCCCGGTGTGGGGTCCGGGCACGTGGGACGACGCGCCGGCGAGCCTGCCGCCGCAGGCCGCCGGGGTCCGTGAGCACCACGTGCCGTCGCTGTGGCCGTCGCGCGGCGAGCGGCAGGAGGACGCCGCCCATCTGGCGCTGCCGTCGTCGCCGGGCCCGGACACGGACGCGATCCGTGATCCGCAGCAGTTCGCGCACCGCACCGCGGGGTCGCGCAGCCCGCCGGCCGGCGTCTCCTCGATCTAGGTCCCGTCCTCGCGGGCCGCTCCGCCCGGGTTCCGCCCTGGCGGGCCGTTCCGCCCGCCGCTCCGGCCGGTCCCGCCGGCCGCGGCCGCCGTCATCCGCCGGTTCGCCCTGAGGGTGCGTCCGGGAACGCGTCTCCGTCCTGTGGGACGCGCGTCCGGGCCGCGCCTTCGCCGCCCTGCGCCGCCTTCGCCCCGTGGGGAGGCGGTACGGCCGGTGCGCGGCGAGGAACCGCGGGACGGGACCTGGCGCCGTCTTCCGTCCCTCCGGTGTCCTCCGGCCGTCCGCGCCGCGGGGCTCCGGCGCCGTGCGCGCCGGATCCCCACGCCCGCCTGCCGCGGCACCGGGACTCCGCCGTGACCCCGCCGTGAGCGGGGCGAGCCTGCTTTCGGTCACACGCTAGGAGCGATCACCGCCATGGCCGATGTCAGATCGATCCACACCCATCCGCGGCACCTCGAACAGCCCCCGGCCCGCCGGGGCTTCGTGGCGCTCGACGTGGGCACCGCGCGCACCCGCTCGATGTCGTCGGGCGGATGCGCCGTCGCCGACCGGCCGTCGGCGATCACCGGCGGCCCGTCCGGCGTCCCGGGCCCGGTGCGGCCCCTGCGGCACGGCGTGGTCGCCGACCCCGCGGCCTACCTGCGGCTGGTTCGGCTGGTGCTGCTGGAGGCCCGCTGGTCGGGCGCCTGGCCGCCGGAGCGGGTGCTGGCCGGCGTGCCGGTGACGGCGACGCCGGATGACCGGCGGGCGGTCGGCACCGCGGTCGCCGAGGTCGCCGGGTGCGAGGCCACGCTGGTGGAGGGGCCGCTGGCCGCGGCCGTCGGCGCCGGGCTGGACATCGCCGGTCCCCGGCCGTGCCTGCTGCTGGACGTGGGGGCGGGCCTGGCCGAGGCCGTCGTCATCGACGGAGGGGTCATCACCGACGCCGCCGTCCTCCAGCTGAGCGCCACGACCGGCACCGGCCTGCCGCTGTACGCGCTGGACGGCGTCGTCGGCATGACGGCGGGCCTGCTGCGCCGGCTGCCCGGCCGGCCGCGCCCGGCGGGGCTGGTCGTCACCGGCGGAGGCGCCCGGCAGGCACCGCTGCTGGAGCGCCTGCGCGCCGCGCTGCGGGTGCCGGTCGGCGCCGCGCCCGAACCCGGGCACGCCACGATCCGCGGCCTGGTGAGCCTGTGCCTGCGGCCGGACCTGGAGGCCCGGGCCACCGCCGGCGGCCGCTGAGCCGCCTCGGCGCCCGCCCCCTCGTCCAGGGCTCCTCCGAGCCCCCTCATCCCGATCGGCGCCGTCCGCGGTGGCCGATCGCCTCGGTACCCATTGTCATCAGCGTCACCAGGAAGGAACTCTCACCATGACCGACATCGGCCAGACCTCTCACCTCAGTGGCGTCCAGCTGCAGGCGCTCCGCCGGGACCTGCGGGAGCAGCTGGAGCGGCGCACCCAGCAGGTGCTCGGCCTGCGGGCCGAGGCGCAAGACAGTGCCGGCGCCGACGGCACCTGGCAGGAGCTGGTGGCCTCCCTGACCGCCGCCGACCGCGCCGTCGCCGAGCTCACCCGGGCCCTGGAGCGGCTGACGGACGGCACCTACGGCCGCTGCGCCCACTGTGAGGCGGGCATCCCGTTCGAGCGGCTCGAGATCCGGCCGCTGGCCCGTTACTGCATCTCCTGCCAGCGCGTGCACGAGGCCGCCTGACGGCTCCGCGCAGCCAGACGGCTCGCACGGAGTGGCCGCGGGAGGAGGAACAATGTGGTCATGCGAGCGAGCCGTCTGCTGTCACTGCTGCTGCTTCTGCAGACCCGGGGACGGCTGACGGCCACCGAGCTGGCCCGGGAGCTGGAGGTGTCGGTCCGGACCGTCTACCGGGACGTGGAGGCGCTGTCGTCGGCCGGGGTGCCGGTGTACTCCGACCGCGGCCCGGCCGGCGGATACCGGCTGCTGGACGGCTACCGCACCCGTCTCAACGGCCTGACCGCCGAGGAGGCCTCCTCGCTGTTCCTGGCCGCGCTGCCCGGCCCCGCCACCCAGCTGGGGCTGGGGGAGGTGGCCGCCAACGCCGAGCTGAAGCTGCTGGCGGCGCTGCCGCCGGAGCCGCGCTCGCACGCCGCCCGGATGCGTGAGCGCTTCCACCTCGACGTGCCCGGCTGGTACAACGGCGCCGACGAGGCGCCGTTCCTGGCGGAGGTCTCCGAGGCGGTGTGGGACCAGCGGCCGCTGCGGATGACCTACCGCCGCTGGGGGCCGCGCGACGTCGAGCGGGTGGCCGAGCCGTACGGGCTGGTCCTGAAGGGCGGGACGTGGTACATGGTGGCCGCCGTGGACGGGGGAGAGCCGCGCACCTACCGGGTGTCGCGGATCGTCAGCGCCGAGGTGCTCGCCGGGCGGTTCGAACGGCCCGCCGGGTTCGACCTGGCCTCCCACTGGGAGCGTTACGCCGCCGACTTCCGCCGCCGGATGTACACCGCCGAGGCGGTGGTGCGGGTGGCGCCGGGACTTGAGGGCCTGCTGCGCTACACCGTCGGCGACGACGCCGCCGACGTCGCGCTGGGCGGAGCGGGAGAGCCGGACGAGCGGGGCTGGACGGTGGTGCGCCTGCCGATCGAGTCGGTCCGGCACGCCCGCTGGACGCTGCTGCGCCTGGGCACCGACGTGGAGGTGCTGGAGCCGCCGGAGCTGCGGGCCCTGATGGCCGAGACGGCCGCCGCGCTCGTCACCCTGTACGGCGAGGCGGGCGGTTAGGCGGTCGCCCGCGCCGATCACGGCCGCGACGATGAGGGGGTGTGCCCTCCGGTGCTCAGAGGGCATGCGGGGCGGCGGTGCCGCCGTTCAGGCACTCCGCCCCTGACCACGTCCCCGGCCGTCAGGTGGCGGAGGGCCGAGGTGCCGACCTCGGTGTCATCGCCGCTGAGACCGGCGTCGCCGGCGACGCGGAGGCGGTCATCCCCGTCACCGCGGTGCGTGGACGGACACCGGTTCCGCCGGCGGGGATGACAGCGGACGCACGTTCGTGATCGACGAGGTCACGTCCGGGGTGTGGCGGTGGCCTGCGGCCCTTTGGCGAACTCCCGCACGATGCGCTCGCAGAAGACCGGCAGGTCGTCGGGCGACCGGCTCGTGGTGATGTTGCCGTCGGTGACGACCGGCTCGTCGACCACGTCGGCCCCGGCGTTGCGCAGGTCGGTGCGCACGCTCGGCCACGAGGTCAGCCGGCGGCCCCGCGCGACGTCGGCCTCGACGAAGTTCCACGGGCCGTGGCAGATCGAGGCGACCGGCTTGCCCGACTGGACGAAGTCCCGGACGAACCGCACCGCAGCGGGGTCCATCCGCAGTTTGTCCGGGTTCACCGTCCCGCCCGGCAGGAGCAGCGCATCGTAGTCGTCGACCGACACCTCGCCGACCAGCCGGTCCACCGGGAAGGTGCCGGCGTCCTCGAGGTCGTGGTCGCGCGCCTGGATCTCGCCGCTGGTGATGGACACCACGACGGTGCGGGCGCCGGCGTCGTCCAGCGCTCGCCGCGGCCGCTCCAGCTCCACTCGCTCCACCCCGTCGGCCGCGAGGATGGCGATCCGGCGTCCGTTCAGCTCTCCGGCCATGTCAAGCACCCGCCCCCGCCGTCGCCGGGTGCAGGACGACCTTCGTCCAGCCCTCGTCTCGCTTGTCGAAGTGCTCGTAGGCCTCCGGCGCACGGTCGAGGGGCAGCTCGTGGCTGACGATGAAGGACGGTTCGGCCTTGCCTGCGGCGATCAGGTCGCGCAGCTGCCGGTTGTACTTCTTGACCGGGGCCTGGCCGGTGCCGATGTGCTGGCCCTTGAACCAGAACATGCCGTAGTCGAAGGCGAGTTTGCCTTGCTTGGCCAGCTCGTCACCGGCTCCGGGGTCCTGGGGCACGAAGACGCCGACGGCGCCGATCTTCCCGGTGAAGCGTACCGAGGCGACCAGCCGGTTCATTGTCAGATCGGGCTTCTCCCGGCCGTCGGGCTCGTGCGCCTGATAGCCGACGCATTCGCAGCCGTTGTCCGCGCCCAGCCCCATCGTCTCGTCAAGAACGGCCTGCACCGGGTCGACCTTCGAGTCGTCGATGGCGATCGCGCCGATCGATTCGGCCAGTCGCAGCCGGTCGGGGTGGCGGTCGACGATCATCACCTTGCTCGCCCCTCTGATGGTCGCTGAGAGGGCGGCCATCAGCCCGACCGGGCCCGCGCCGTAGACGACCGTCTGGTCGCCGGGCTTCACGCCGGCCATCTCGGTGGCGTGGTAGCCGGTCGGGAAGATGTCGGAGAGCATCACGTAGTCGGTCTGGCGCTCCTCGGCGTCCTCACCCAGCCGTAGGCAGTTGAAGTCCCCCCAGGGCACACGCAACAGCTCAGCCTGTCCGCCGCCGTACGGGCCCATCTCGGCGAAGCCGTACGCGGCGCCGGCCATTTTCGGCTCGGGTTGGGCGGTCAGGCAGTAGTTCGTCAGCTGACGCTCGCAGTTCTTGCAATGCCCGCACGCGATGTTGAACGGCAGGACGACCCAGTCGCCCACCCGGACCTTGTCGACCCCGTTGCCGACCTCGATCACCTGACCGAGGTTCTCGTGTCCGAACGAGCGGCCGGGCTCGAAGTCGGTCCGGCCCTCGTACATGTGCAGGTCCGAGCCGCAGATGTTCGCCGATGTGATCCGTACCAGGACGTCGGTCGGCCGCTCGATCCGCGCGTCCGGCACATCCTTGACACTGACCTGTCGTGGTCCCTCGTACACCACTGCCTTCATGCCCACCTCCCCGTCGCAGGCGCCTCCCTTCCCCCCGGGCGGTCCCTTCAGGGTCGAATACCCCCCGAAAACCCCCTGAACCCACAGTTGGATGCGTTCGGTGTCCATACGGTTGCTCATCGTCATGATGTGGGGGGTCCGGAGCGGTGGTCTGATCCCGCGAGGGCCATACGGGACGGCGCCACCGAGCGGTGCCGGAGAACTACGCGGCGATCCGCCGCCGCCGCCGGGGCCGGGGCCGCTGGACGGTGATACCCGCCGCGTGCGAATCGCGACACCGCCATGGCGGCCACGGAGGTCTCTTTCCGGCCCGGAGTCACTCTCCGGTCTGGAGGTGGTCGTGGATCAGCCGTACGGCCATGGCGCCTTCGCCGACCGCCGCGGCCACCCGCTTGATCGACCCGCTCCGCACGTCCCCGGCCGCGAACACGCCCGCCCTGCTCGTCTCCAGCGGGAACGGCCGGCCGGCGGAGTCGGGCGTGCCTTCCTTACCTGACCGGGCGGCGTCCGCGCCCGTCAGTATGTAGCCTCGCGGGTCGAGTGCGATCTCGTCGGCCAGCCAGGCGGTGTACGGCTCCGCGCCGATGAAGACGAACATCGCGCGTGCCTCGACCGTGGAACGCTCGCCGGTGACGTTGTTCTCGGCGACGACCGCGGCGAGCTTCCCTTCCCCCGTCAGCTCCCGGACCTCGGTGTTCAGCATGATCTCGATCCGGGAATGCCGTTCGATCTCGGCGGCCAGATAGCGGGACATGTTCCTGGACAGCGTGTCCTCCCGCACGAGCAGCCGGACGTGAGCGGCGTGCCCGGCCAGGAAGAGGGCCGCCTGGCCGGCCGAGTTGCCTCCTCCTACGACGACGATCGGGTCGCGCTCGCACATCTGGGCTTCGAACATGGTCGCCGCGTAGTAGACGCTCGTGGGCTCGAACCGCTCCAGGTTCCGCACGTCGAGCCTCCGGTAGCGGACACCGGATGCGATGAGCAGGGCGCGCGCGTGGATCGTGCCGCCCTCCCGCAGGGTGACGATGTGGTCGCCCGCGTCCAGGCGCAGTCCGCAGGCCTGTGCGGGGACGCGGAAACGCGCGCCGAACTTGGCGGCTTGGATCACCGCCCGCTCCGCCAGTTCGCCGCCGGAGATCCCGGACGGGAAGCCGAGGTAGTTCTCGATCCGCGAGGAGGTGCCCGCCTGGCCACCTGTCGCGACATCGTCCAGGACCACCGTCACCAGGCCCTCCGACGCCCCGTAGACCGCCGCCGCCAGCCCCGCCGGACCGGCCCCGACGACGAGCAGGTCGCATCGGGTCTGCTGCACCTGTGGTGCGGGGAGCCCGATCGCGCGGGCCAGCTCCGCGTTGCTCGGGTTGCGAAGCATCCTCTCGCCACCCCAGATCACGACCGGGGTCTCCTGCGGGGTGACGCCCATGCTTCGCAGGAACCGCTCCGCCTCCTCGTCCTGCTCGAGGTCGATCCACCGGTGAGGCAGCCGGTTGCGTGCCGCGAACTCCCGCAGCCGCCGGGAGTCGGCCGAGAAGCGGGAGCCGATGATGCGGAAACCCGCCCCCAGTCCGATGAGCATCGTGCGGCGGATGAGATAGGCCCGCAGGATGAGGTCGCCGAGTGCCGGGTCCTCGGCGACCAGGCGGCGGAGCGCGTCCGCCGGCACGGCGAGGACCTCACCGTCCTCGGCGACCACGCCGGTGACGAAGCCGACCTGGCCGGTGAGCACGTTGAGCTCTCCCAGGAACCGGCCCGCCCCGTGGACGCCGATCACCTGATCGTCGACTCCGAATCCTTCGACCGTCGCCACTTTGCCGGCCAGGACCGCGAAGAATTCGGTGCACGGGAGGCCTTCCGCGTACAGGACCTCGTCCTGGCGGACCCGGCGCCGCTCGCCGTGCGGGGCCAGCGCCTGGAGCTGCGCGTCACTCAGCCGCGGGTAGGCCCCCTGCGGGTCCGGCGTCTCGCGGAGCTCAGGCGGCCAGCGCATCGTCCACCCATTCGCGGAGGACGGGAGCGGGCGCCGCGCCCGCCCGCCGGGTGACCACCCGGCCCTGATCGATCATGACAAGCGTCGGGACGGCCTGTACGGTGAAGCGTTCGGAGAGCCGGGGCGCCTCGTCCACGTTCACCTTCACCAGCTTCAGGCGGCCGGCCAGATCGGCCGCGACCTGCTCCAGCGCCGGGCTGACCAGGCGGCACGGCCCGCACCAGGGCGCCCAGAAGTCGACGACCACCGGGATCCGGGCCGCCTCGACGACCTCGCCGAAGTCGTCGTCCCCCGCATCGGTGATCCAGGGAAGCGGCTGGTGGCAGTTGCCGCACCGCGGGATCCCCGGAGCGGCACGGGGCAGCCGGTTCTTCCGTCCGCATTTCGCACATGGGACGACGCTCGCGTCCCTGACCTGTGCCCGCATGGTCAGACCTCCGGATTCTCGTACGTCACCGAGGGTGTGCCGCCGGTCAGCGCGACATGGACGACCGCCCCGTCGAAGGCGTCGCCGACGACCGGTTCACCGGTCTCGGCGGCCGCTCGGTGAGGAGCCGCTGCTCAGCTTTCTTCACATCCCGAAGCTATCTCCGCCGCCGGAGGCGCTTCACGGCGCCCCCGACGCCGACCGGTGACCATCTCCGCGTGTGATCCCTTTCTGCCGTGTTCGTGTGTTCTGAACGTGAAGGAGGGTTCGATGGCCGACCCGGCACTGAACGGGATATAGCTCCCATTTGTCGCATAACCCGATATATGGCGCATGTTGTCGCGCGACAACGGGTAGTCAGTCCTGGGATTTCTCCCGGCTACCGGTGAGGGGCGTCAATGGCCACCAGTGATCAGCGTCGGCCGGAGATCGTCGTCGGACTCGTGGCGACCCCGCCCGACTATCCGGCCCAGGTGGTCGCGCGGCTCACCGCCGAGCTGGCCGACCGGCTCGCCGAGCGGGTGGACCCGGACGTGCGATGGACCGTCCGGGAAAGTTGGGGCGACGTGGCTCCCCGCCGCGACGGCGGCGTCGAGGCGCTACTCGACGATCTCGCCCGCCGCCGCGCCGAAGCCCGGTGGGACGTCGCGATCTGCCTGACCGATCTGCCGCTGCACACCGAGCGGGTGCCGCTGATCGCGCAGGCGTCCACCCGGCGCCGGGTCGCGATGGTGTCCTTGCCCGCACTGGGGCTGGGCCAGTTGCGAGCGCTCCGCGCGGCCGTTCCGGGGCTCGTGGGCCGGCTCCTCTCCGACGCTTCCGACGAGCGGGTGCCGGCCGGGCCGGCTGGCCGGGTCGCCGCCGTTCACCGGGTGGTCGGCGGGGCCGATGCCGGGGAGCTGGGCTATGTCGCCTCGCGGCTGATCGGGCGGCTGCGGCTGGTGATCGGAATGGTCCGGGCCAACCGCCCGGGGCGCGCCCTGCTGGGTCTGTCCAAACTGCTGGTCGGCGCCTTCGGCGCGGCCGCGTTCGCGCTCACGACCGACACCATCTGGCAGATGGGCGACGCGCTCGGCGGACTCCGCCTCACCGTGATCATGCTTTTCGGGCTGACCGCGCTGGTGGCCTGGCTGATCGTCGCCCACGACCTGTGGGAGAAACCGGACCGGGAGACACCGGCTGAGCTGGCCCGGCTGTTCAACCTGGGCACGGTCCTCACCCTCACCCTGGCCGCCTCGGTGTCCTATCTGGTGCTGTTCATCGGGACGATACTCGCCGCGGCACTGCTGATCGACACATCCGTGCTGGAACAGACCCTGCAGCGGCCGGTCGCTTTCACCGACTACCTGACACTGGCCTGGATCATCAGCTCGCTGGCCACCGTCGGCGGTGCGATCGGCTCCGGGCTGGAGGACGAGGACACGGTGCGGGCCGCCGCCTACGGCTACCACCCCGAACCCGGCGGCTGGCAGGAGGACAAGGACACGTAGTCCCCGCCCCGGGGCAGGGCCCGTCCGCACCTCCGGGCGGGCATCGCGGACCAGTGCCGCCGGGCAGACCCGCATCGGGCCACCGCGCTCGCCGCGACGGCCCGATGCGGGTGGCCGTCAGGGTTTGAGAACGACCTTTTCACAGTCGTCCTGCTTGTTCTTGAAGAGCTCGAAAAAGCAAGAGGGGGCGCGCTGGGACGGCGAACCGCGGATCGCGGGTAGGAACACGAAGGGTCACGGGCGCGGGGCCGGTGACCGTACCGGGTGCGGGGGGCGTGATGGCGGTGTGGCCGGGGGGAGTGGCGCGGCCGGAGCGGGTGCCGGCTGGGGCGTCGGCCGACGGGACGGGGATCGTGGTGGGGGCGGGGCCGGTGACGGTGGACGTCTACCTCGATTTCCTGTGCCCGTTCTGCCGGAGGTTCGAGGAGTCGGCGGGGCCGGTGGTGGAGCGGCTGGCGGTGGACGGGGTGGCGAGCGTGGTGTATCACCCGATGGGGTTTCTGGACTCGCTGTCGCCGGACCGGTATTCGTCGCGGGCGGCGGCGGCTTCGGGGTGCGCGGCGGACGCGGGGAGGTTCGTCGAGTATGCGCGGGTGCTCTTCGGGTCGCAGCCGGCCGAGGGCGGGCCGGGGCTGTCGGATGAGGAGCTGGTGGAGGCGGGGGAGGCGGCCGGTGTGGAGAGCGGGTCGTTCGGCGGGTGTGTGCGCTCGGGGGTCTATTCGGAGTGGGTGGGGTTCGTGACGGCGATGGCGGGCCGGGCGGGGGTGGAGGCGACGCCGTCGGTGCTGGTGGAGGGGTTGGTGGTGTCGGCTGATGCGTCGTCGATCGTGGGGGCTGTACTGGAGGCCGGGCGGGGGTGAGGTGGAGGTCGGAGGTTTTTCACCTCATATGGGTTTTTTAGGGCTTCTTACTATTTTCCCAGGTTATTGGGGCTTTTAAGTGTCCATGAGGTTGGCATGGACACGGGACCCTTGCTGCTGATGGTGGTGGCCGCGGCATTGGTCTTCGCCTTCACCAATGGATTCCATGACACGGCGAACGCGGTGGCGACGTCGGTGGTGACGGGGGCGTTGCGGCCGTACGCGGCGGTGGGACTGTCGGCCGCGTTGAACTTCGCCGGGGCCTTTCTGTCGTTGAAGGTCGCGGCGACGGTGGCCGGGGGGATCGTGGACAGCGGTGTGATCACGTTGCCTGTGGTCTTCGCGGGGCTGATGGGCGGCATGCTGTGGAATCTGGTGACGTGGTACCTGGGGATGCCGTCGAGTTCGTCGCACGCGCTGGTCGGCGGGCTGGTGGGGGCGGCGTTCGTGGCGGTGGGGGCGTCGGCCGTCAAGGGGGTGGGGGTGGCGTCGCTGGTGCTGTTGCCGGCGTTGCTGTCCCCGGTGGCGGCGATGCTGGTGGCGGGCGCCGGGTCGCGGGTGGTGCGGCGGGTGACGCGAGGAGTGCCGGCGAGGGTGCGGGAGCGGGGTTTCCGGGTGGGGCAGATCGGTTCGGCGTCACTGGTGTCGCTGGCGCACGGGACGAACGACGCGCAGAAGACGATGGGTGTGATCATGCTGGCGCTGGTCACCGGGGGTGCGGCGGGTGCGGGTGAGGATCCTGCGGGGTGGGTGGTGGTGAGCAGCGCCGCGGCGATGGCGGCGGGGACGTTCGTCGGGGGGTGGCGGATCGTCCGTACGGTGGGCCGGAGGTTGGTGCGGATCGGGAGCATGGAGGGGTTCGCGGCCCAGAGCGGGTCGGCGGCGTTGATCCTGGTGGCGTCGGATTCGGGGTTTCCGTTGTCGACGACGCAGGTGTGCTGCGGTTCGGTGGTGGGCGCGGGGATGCGCCGGGGGGCGTCGAAGGTGCGGTGGCGGGTGGTCACGGGAGTGGCGGGGGTGTGGCTGATGACGTTGCCGGGGGCGGCGGTGCTGGGGGCGCTGATGTGGTGGGGATCGCAGTGGGTCGGTGGGACGCAGGGGGTGGGGCTGATGTTCCTTCTGGTGCTGATGGCGGGGTTCTGGCTCTACGTGGCGGCTGATCGGCGTCCGGTGAACGCCTCCAATGTCAACGCCGAGCGGGCGGGGCACCGGATGAAGTGGGAGGAGGAGGGGGTGTGACGGTGTTCGCCGGGGAGCTGGGGGAGTTCCTGCGGGTGGTGGTGGTCGCGTTCGCCGGCGGGGTGGGATGGGTGGCGGTGTACGCGCTGGGTTTGGCGGGTGTCTCGGCGACGCGGCGGGAGCGGGGGTGCCGGTCGGCGGGGTGGGTCTGTGCGTCGGTGTGTTTCCTGACGGCGGTGGCCGGGGTGGCGGTGGGACTGTGGCTGATGCTGACCGGCCAGGGGAATGCGGGGTGAGGGGGCGTGACGGGCGGTTAAGCGGTTGCCCGCGCCGATCACGGTCGCGACGATGAGGGCATGTTCCTCCTGGCTTTCATCGGTTCGTGTTTCGTGGTCGCGATGGTCCCCGGCGCCAGCACCGCGATCATCCTGCGGCAGACGTTGCGCGCCGGGCGGGCCCGGGGGCTGGCCGCGGCCGTCGGCAACGAGACGGGCATCCTGCTGTGGGCGCTGGCCGCCGCGTTCGGCCTGTCGGCGCTGGTCGTCGCCTCGGAGGTGGCCTATGACGTCATGCGGGCGGCAGGGGCCGCGGTGCTGCTGCTCATGGGCGCCCAGTCGCTGTGGAACGCCCGGCGTCGGCGGGAGGGGCGGGACGGCGGTGGGGGAGGGGAGGGGCCCGTGGGCGAGAGCGGCGGGGGGCTGCGGCGCTCCTACCTGCTGGGGCTGAGCACCTGCCTGGCCAACCCGAAGGCGGCGGTGTTCGCGATGTCGTTCCTGCCGCAGTTCGTGCCGTACGGCGCCGACGTGCCGCTCACGCTGACGATGCTCGCGGTGGTGTGGGTGCTGGTCGACACGGTCTGGTACGGGTTGTTCATCTGGATGGTGGGGCGGGCCCGGCTGGTCTTCGGGCGGCCCGCCGTACGGCGCCGCCTGGAGGCGCTGTCGGGGGTGGTGCTGATCGGTTTCGGTCTGCGGCTGGTGACGGAGAGCCGCTGAGGGCGGGACCGGGCCGCTGCGGGGATCGTTCGCCGATTTCATGATCTACTTTGTAAAGGTCATCACTTAATGCAAAAAATCAGTAAATAGCGACTAAAGACAGCCTCAACCAAAAAGGGCCGTCGGTGCCGGTGGAGGGGTTGGTGGTGTCGGCTGATGCGTCGTCGATCGTGGGGTGCTGGGTGACACGGGGAGGTGGTGCCGTCGTTCATGGGTTCCCGGTCGCTGTAGGCCTGGTGGTGACGGTGACGATCAGAATGGTCAGGATGAAGGCGGCCAGTGCGGTCAGGGTGCGCAGGGTGTGGAACAGTTCCCATCGTTGGAAGATCTGGGCGTGGTTCTCCGGGATCGGGTTGAGGACCCATTTCCGGAAGTGGGCGTGCAGGGGGACGTTGCCGAAGACGGTGATCAGGAGTGAGGTCAGCGTCAGTGCTCCGGCGCCGAGTGCCATGCGGCGGGTCAGGCCGCGGCGGGTGATCGCCAGGCCGAAGGTGGTGAGGATGGCCAGTGCCATCGCGCTCTGCATGACCGGCTCGTTGACGTTCATCATCGTGGTGTGGAAGGTCAGGCGTACGTCGAGTGGGACGGCGTGGAATGTGGGGATCACGTTGGCCGCACCGTATCCGAAGGCGCCCGCGAGCAGGCCGGTGGCCAGTAGCGCCGCCGCGTGGATGTATCCGGCTGGGGTTCTCATGACCGGTAATCGTTGTCCGGTCCGGGTTCGGTGGCGTCCTGCCCGTGGAGTCCTCTGCTCTACTCCTCTGCGCTGCTCGGGCCGGGTTCGGTGGCCTGGCGGGCTACGACGTGGGTGGTAGTCGGCGGTACGCCGGTGGATGGGCGGGGTGTGGGGGGTTTTCAGGCCGGGGGGTGGCGGATGACGGCGATGGGGGCGTGGGAGTGGTGGAGGAGGATGGAGGTGGTGGGGCCGAGGGTGGCGGTGCGGCGGGCGGTGGCGCCGGCGACGACGAGTTCGGCGTTGTGGGAGGCGTCGATGAGGGCTTTGGCGGGGTGGGTGTGCAGGGTTTCTTCGGTGAGGGTGACGTCGGGGAATTCCTCGCGCCAGCCGGCGAGGGCTTCTGCGAGGAGGAGGGTTTCCTCCTGGCCGACGGCGTCGATGTCGTAGACGAGGGGCTGGGGGCGGCCGGGGGTGGCGTGGGGGTGGGTCCAGGCGTGTACGGCGTGCAGGGGGCGGCCGCGTAGCCGGGCTTCTTCGAAGGCGAATCTCAGGACGGGTTCCTGGCCGGGTTCTCCGGTGGCGCCGACGACGATGTGGGTGCTCTGGCAGGGGGGTGGGGGGCCGACGACGATGAGGGGGCAGGGGCAGCGGGTGGCGAGGTCGCGGCTGACGGAGCCGAGGAGGAGTCCGGCGAAGCCGCCGCGGCCGCGGGTGCCGACGGTGAGGAGTTGGGCGTGGCGGGCGGCGTCGGCGAGGGCTTCGGCGGCGGGGCCGTCGAGGATGTCGGTGGTGACGGTGTGGACGTCGGTGCCGGTCTGGGCGCGTTCGGCGGCTTGGCTCAGGAGTTCCCAGGCGGTGGCTTCGGCGGCTGCTCCCCAGTGGTGGGGCTGGGGGGCGAGGGGGACGTCGTTGGTCCAGCGCAGGGCGGTGTGGGCGATGAGCAGGGGTGCTTTTCTGAGGGCGGCTTCCTGGGCGGCCCACATGACGGCTCGTAGTGAGGGGGCTGAGCCGTCGGCGCCGGCGATGACGGGTTGTGTCATGGTCCCTCCCGGCCGTGGGGGTGGTTCTTTCAGGGTGGTGGCCGGGGGTGGGTGGGGGTAGGGGCGAAAGTCCCCCGGGGGTGGTCAGCGCCAGATGCGGCGGCCGGAGAGGTGTTCGGCGGTGACGACGATGTAGTGGTCGCGTTGTCCGGGTGCCCAGGGGGTGAGGGGCAGGGCGGCCAGGTGGGTGATCTCGTCGGGGTCGCGGGCGGCGCGGGCGCGGCCGACGGCGGTGACGGACCAGCCGGTGCGGGTGCGGGGGTCGAAGTCGTCGGCTTCGAAGGCGACGACGGTGTGGCGGGTGGCGGCGGCGAGTTTGGAGCCGGCGTTGGTGCGGATGACGATGTCGCCGTGGTGGAGGCAGAAGTTGACGGGCTGGACGGCGGGCAGGGCGCGGTCGGTGAAGACGATCCGGCCGATGGGGGTGGTTGACAGCAGTCGCATGCACTCCTGGCGGGAGAGTACGTGCAGGCCGGCGGAGTCGACTGTCATGGGGTCCAGGGTGCCGATCGTGTGGGGTGTGGGGTAAGGGGCGAAGGTCCTGTCATTCGTGGTGGTCGGCCTTGAGGCGGGCGGCGAGGGCGGCGGCTTGGGTGCGGCGTTGCATGTTGAGTTTGGCCAGGAGGTTGGAGACGTAGTTCTTGACGGTCTTCTCGGCGAGGTAGAGGCGTTCTCCGATCTGGCGGTTGGTCATTCCTTCGCCGATGAGTTCGAGGATGTGGCGTTCCTGGTCGGACAGGGCGGCGAGGGGGTCTTTGCGGGCGGCCTGGTCGCGCAGGCGGGCGAGCATGGAGGCGGTGGTCTGGGGGTCGAGGAGGGATTGGCCGGCGGCGACGGTGCGGACGGCGCCGACGAGGTCGGAGCCGTGGATCTGTTTGAGGACGTATCCGGCGGCGCCGGCCATGACGGCGGTGAAGAGGGCTTCGTCGTCGGCGAAGGAGGTGAGCATGAGGCAGGCGAGGTCGGGCATCTTGGAGCGGACTTCGCGGCAGACGTCGATGCCGCTGCCGTCGGGCAGGCGGACGTCGAGGACGGCGACGTCGGGTTTGAGGGCGGGGATGCGGGCGATGGCGGATTCGGCGGTTCCGGCTTCGCCGATCACGTCGATGTCGCCTTCGGATTCGAGCAGGGCGGCGACGCCCCGGCGTACGACTTCGTGGTCGTCTACGAGGAACACGCGGATCATAGGTGCACGGTAGCGGCCGGGCGGCGGGGGTGGTAGGGACGAAGGTCCCGGGTTGGGCGTGGGTGGGGCGAGGGTTGGTCTGGGGGGTCTAAGGTCCCGGGCGGGGGCGTCAAAAGACCCTGGCAGGTGGGGTGTGGCGCACCGAACGCTGGAAATGGGGCGAATGCTGGGGATTGTGAATGTCGGCCGCGGGAGGTGGCCCGATGCGCTGCGTTACTCGGTGGGTGAGGTGTCACCTGAACCTGCACCGGTTCGACGGCAATCCGCTGCGCAGGGGTTCGGACCGGCTGGAGACGGTGGCGTTGCTGGTGGCCGTCGCGTTGTTCGTGGCGTGCCTGTGGCCGGCGATGGCGCTGGGCCGGCAGGTGTACGCCGGGGGGATGCGGGCGGAGCTGAGCGGTCCGGGGCATCGGGTGCCGGTGAGCGCGCAGGTGGTGGATGGGCCTAAGGCGCCGGAGACGGGGCCGCAGTGGCGGTTGCGGACGGTGCGCTGGAGCACGGCCGAGGGGGTGGTGCGCACGGCGCGGGTGACGTTGCCGCCGGATGTGCGGGCCGGGGCGGGCACCCGGGTGTGGCTGGATGCCTCGGGGCGGCCGACGTCGGCGCCGCAGAGTCACGTCAAGACGGTCCTGGACACGGTGTTCGCGGTGGTGACCTTGGTGGGGTGGGCCGCGGCGCTTCTGCTCCTGGGGCTCGCGGGGGCGCGGGGGCTGTTGAACCGGCACCGGGCGGCCGAGTGGGAGCGGGCGTGGGCGCTGGCCGACCAGCGCTGGCGTCGCAGGCGGCAGGCGTGAGGTGCGCGGGGGCGGTGTGGTTCTTCCCGGCCGCCGGCCGGGTTCGCGAGGAGGGGGATCGCCCTTTTCGTGTGGGGGCGCGAGTGGAAAGGGTGTGCGATGAAGGCTCAGGTGGGGGACCGGCTCATCGTTGAGGGGGCCCATACGGGTGAGGGGCGGCGGATCGGGGTGATCGTGGAGTTGCGTCATCCCGGTGGGGAGCCGCCGTATGTGGTGCGCTGGGAGGGCGCCGAGCACGAGAGTCTGGTGTTCCCCGGTCCGGACGCGCATGTGGAGGCCGGGCGGGGGCGTGAGGCCGTACTTCCGGCGCCGTGATCGGCGCGCCGGTCGGCGCCGCCTCCTTCGCTTCGTGGGTGGGGGTGGCGTCGGCCGGTGGGTTTTTCCCGGGGCGGGGTGGTCCGTCCGCGCGGTGGCGGGTGGGTGCGGCCCGAAGGTCCCGGTGGGCGGGGGGCGAAGGTCTCTGGACCGGGGCGCGGCGACGGTTCAGGCTTGAGGGGTGAATCCGACGCTGCGTCTGGGACGCGTGGCGGGGGTGCCGGTGGGGGTCCACTGGTCCGCGCTGCTGATCGTCGCGCTGATCGCGATGATCCTGGGTACGGCGGTGCTGCCCGTCTCGGCGCCGGGGCTGGCGCCGCAGCTGTACTGGGTGGCCGCCGCGGTGACGTCGCCGGTGTTCTTCGCCTCGTTGCTGGCGCATGAGCTGGCGCACGCCCTGGTGGCCCGCCGGGCGGGGGTGAGCGTGAAGTCGATCACGCTGTGGCTGCTGGGCGGGGTGACGGAGTTCGAGGGCGAGGTGGGCTCGCCGCGGGCGGAGCTGCGCATCAGCCTGGCGGGGCCGGTGACGAGCGCGGTGGTGGCGCTGGTGGCGCTGGCGGTGTCGGCGGCGGCGCGGGGGGTGCCGCTGGTGTGGTCGGCGCTGGTGTGGCTGGCGACGGTCAACGGGGTGCTGGCGGTCTTCAACATGCTGCCGGGTGCGCCGCTGGACGGTGGCAGGGTGCTGCACGCGGTGCTGTGGCGGCGTTTCGGGGACCGGGGGCGGGCCGACCGGGTGGCGGCGCGGGCCGGGCAGTCGCTGGGCATGGCGCTGATCGCCGCGGGGGTGGTGCAGACGCTGGTGTGGTCGCCGATCGGCGGGTTGTGGACGGCGCTGGTCGGCTGGTTCCTGTCGGGCAGCGCCCGCGGTGAGGGGATGGCCCGGGCGGCGCAGGCGGGTCTTGAGGGGCTGAGCGTGCGGGAGGTGATGACCGCCGGGGTGGATCAGGCTCCGGCGTGGCTGGAGGTGGGCGTCTTCGCCGAGTCGGTGGCGCTGCGGTCGGCGCAGAGCGTTTTTCCGGTGGTGGACTTCTCCGGCGCGCCGGTCGGCACGGTGTCGCTGGCGGCGTTGTGCGCGGTGCCGGTGGAGCGGCGCGGTGAGGTGCGTGTCTCGCAGGTCATGCGGCCGTTGCCGGCGGGGCGGGTGCTGCAGGCGCAGGATCCGGCGGTGGGGGTGCTGTCGGCCGGCGGTGGGGAGGTGGCCGCGGTGGTGTGCGAGGGTGGGCGGGTGGTCGGCATGGTCACCGCGGCGGACGTGGCGAGGATCATGCTTCAGGCGTCGCTGCGTGCCGGGACGAAGGTGCCGGGCCGTCCCGGTTAGGCGCGTCCCGCCGGTCCGCCACCGGCCGGGCGGGGCGGCTCAGGTCACCAGGCCTCTGCGGTGGGCGTAGACCACCGCCTGCACGCGGTCGCGCAGGTCGAGTTTGGTGAGGATGCGCGACACGTACGTCTTGACGGTCTCCTGGCTGATCACCAGGGTGGCGGCGATCTCGCCGTTGGACAGGCCTTCGGCGATGAGGCGCAGCACCTCCAGCTCGCGCGGGGTCAGCGGGAGGTCGTCCGCCGCGCCCTCGGCGGGGCGGATGCGGGCCGCGTACCGGCCGACGAGCCGGCGGGTCACCTCCGGGGCCAGCAGCGCGGCGCCGGCGGCGACGGTGCGGATGCCGTGCAGGAGTTGCGCGGGCGGGGCGTCTTTGAGCAGGAAGCCGCTCGCTCCGGCGCGCAGCGCCTCGTAGACGTATTCGTCCAGGTTGAACGTCGTCACCACGAGCACCTTGACGGGGTCGGCCACTCCGGCGCCGGCCAGCAGGCGGGTGGCCTCGATGCCGTCGAGCACCGGCATCCGCACGTCCATCACGACCATGTCGGGGTTCAGCCGGCGGGCCAGGTCGACCGCGGCGCGGCCGTCGCCGCACTCGCCCACCACCTCCATGTCGGGCTGCGCGCCGATGATCGTTGCGAAGCCGGTGCGGATCAGCGCCTGGTCATCGCAGACCAGGACCCGGATCGGTGTGGTCACGACGGGTCTCCCGCGGGGATGCGGGCCCGTACGGCGAAGCCGCCGTCCGCCCGCCGGGTCGTGCCGAACTCGCCGCCCAGGGCGTCCACCCGCTCGCGGAGCCCGGCCAGGCCTCGCCCGCTTCCGCCGGGAGAGCCGGTCTGCGAGCCGGAGCCGTCGGTGCTCACCGCCACGCTGATCTCCTTGTCCCCGTAGCGCACCCGGACCACGGTGCGGCTGCCGTAGGCGTGTTTGAGCGCGTTCGTCAGGGCCTCCTGCACGACCCTGTAGGTCACGAGTTCGGCGCTGCCCGCTGATTCCGCCGGGCCGCCCTCCTCGGTGAACTCCACCGGTTGCCCGGCCTGGCGGGTCTGTTCCACGAGGGTGTGGAGTCCGCCGGCGGAGGAGACGCCCGTATCGGGGTCGTGGTCGGCTTTGAGCAGGTCGAGCATGTGCCGCAGGTCGGCGATGGCTCGCCGGCCGGTGCCGGTGACGGCGCTCAGTGTCGCGTCGAGGCGGTCGGGGGAGGCGGTCAGGTAGCGTGCGGCCTCGGCCTGTACGACCATCGCCGTCACGTGGTGCGTCACGACGTCGTGGAGCTCGCGGGCGATGCGGGTGCGTTCGGCGGCGCGGGTGGCCTCGGCGACGTGGCGGCGGTGTTCCGCCTCGGCGGCGCGGGCGGAGCGCAGCCGGGCCCCGACGCCCCATGCCAGGGCCAGGGCCAGGTAGAAGACCACGTATCCTTCCATCCGTTCGGCCGCGCCGAGCCGGTCGAGGGCGAAGGCCAGTGCCGCGTACGCCGCCGAGAGCAGGACCGTGGTGAGGCGCCGGTGGCGCTCCAGATGGGCGCCCGCGCTGATGAGCGCGATGGGCATCACGTTGCTCGCGAGCACGTGGTAGGCGCGCAGCTGGTCGAGGGCGAAGCCGAGTGACACCAGGGCCAGGCACACGGCCGGCCACCGTCGGCGTACGGCGAGCGGAAGGCACTCCAGGGCGATCACGGCGAACGCCGCCGCGTCGAAGGGGCGGGCCGGCAGATCGCCGACCTGCGTCCCCTTGCCGTGGAGCGCCGGCAGGAGCGACGCGACGGCCACCAGCACCCCGAACGGCAGGTCCCGGACCACGACGTCGCGCCGCCGCCACAGATCGATCATTGGGGGAGCGTAGGGGATCCGGTGGCCCGCGCCCATCCCCCGTGCGAGCTACCGGCGGATGTCCACCGCGCGGGGACGACTCCGGGCCGCCGGATCCCTAGCGTTGCGGCACGGCCACGGCGTCGCGTCCGCTTTCGCCGCCGTACCGCCGTGCGTGTGCGCCGTCCCGGCGTCGACCCCCTTCACTGGAGGACCTCATGCTGTGCAGGACCAAGTCATCCGTTGCGGCCGTGCTGGGCTGCGTCGTGCTCGGCGTGGGGGCCGCCGGCTGCGACGGTGAGGAGCTGGAGAACTGGGATCCCCTCGCCTCCGCCACGCGGACGGCCGGTCCCGCCCCGGTCTCCGGGCCCGAGAGGATCACTGTCGGGGGCCGGTCGGTGAACGTGTCCTGTTCGGGTGACCCGGAGGAAGACGGCCCGGTCGTCATCCTGCTGCTCGGGGCGGGCGACGGCCTGGGCAAGATGGCCGCGCTCCAGAAGACGCTGAGCGAGCACAACCGGGTCTGTTCCTACGACCGGCTGGGCTCGGGCGCGAGCGACCGGCCGCAGGGCCCGCAGGACCTCTCCGGCGTCGGTGAGACCCTGACCGGGGTGATCGGCCGTGTCGCCGGTGACCGGCCGGTCGTCCTGGCGGGCCACTCGCTGGGCGGGCTGATCGCCGCCCGGTACGCCCCCGGCCACGGCGACAGGGTCAAGGGGCTGGTCCTGATGGACGCCACCCCTTCCACCATGGTGGAGGACATCACGAAGGCGATCCCCGCTTCCGCCACCGGTCCGGCGGCCGAGCTGCGCGCGCAGACCCTCGCGGTGTTCAAGGGAGAGAACCCGGAGAGGCTCGTCATCAGCGATGGGAAGGTCCGTTCCGCCGGGAACATCCCGGTGGAGGTGATCCAGCACGGGAAGCGGTACCTCGCGGCCGTTCCCGGATACGGGCCGCGCCTGGAGAAGGCGTGGGCCGCGGGCCAGCGCGGGTGGCTCGCGCTGTCGGGCGCCGCCACGCTGAGCACGGCCACCGGCAGCGGCCACCACATCTACCTCGACCGGCCCGATGTCGCCGTCCAGGCCGTCGAACGCGTCACCGCGCAGGCCGCACGCCGGGCGGACGGTGAGTGATCGGCCGGTCCGGGCCGGTCGGCCGTGACGCCTCAGGCCGCCGGCCTCGGTGAGGGATCCGGCGGGGCCGAAGCGGCCGGGGTGGCCCGTGGAGGGACGCGGCGGGGCGGGAGGGCGGCGGTGCTGAAGCGGCTGGCACGGCGGTGGACGCGGTGGCCGGGGACGCGGCGGCGCCCGGCGGGCGCCGCCGGCGCCGTGCGGTAGAAGCGGCGTTTGGCCAGCTCGATGAGCGTCAGGTAGGCGGCCGTCATTAGGGCCAGGGCCAGGAAGAACGGCCCCGGCAACGGCTGGAATCCCAGGAAGGCGGCCAGCGGGGTCGCCGGCAGCAGCGCCCCGGCGGTCACCACGCCCAGGGCGGCCAGCAGCAGCGGCACGCTGGGGTGGCTGCGGAAGAACGGGACGCGGCGGGTCCGGACGGCGAAGATCACCAAAGTCTGGGTGGCGAGGGACTCCACGAACCAGCCGGTGCGGAACAGCGGGGGGCCGGCGTGGAAGAGGCCCAGCATCACGGTGAAGGTGACGGCGTCGAAGATCGAGCTGATCGGGCCGAAGAACAGCATGAAACGCCGGATCAGCGGCACGTCCCAGCGGGCGGGCCGCTCCAGCTGCTCGGCGTCGACGTCGTCGGTGGGGATGGCCAGCTGGCTGGTGTCGTACAGCAGGTTGTTGAGCAGGATCTGCGAGGGCAGCATCGGCAGGAAGCCCAGCAGCAGCGAGGCGGCGGCGGCGCTGAACATGTTGCCGAAGTTGCTGGAGGTGCCCATCAGGACGTACTTCATGGTGTTGGCGAAGATGCGGCGGCCCTGCAGCACGCCGTCGGCCAGGATTCCCAGGTCTTTTTCCAGGAGCAGCACGTCGGCGGCGTCTTTGGCGACGTCGGTGGCGGAGTCGACGGAGATGCCGACGTCGGCGGCGTGCAGGGCGGCGGCGTCGTTGACGCCGTCGCCGAGGAAGGCCACGTCCAGGCCGCCGCCGCGGGCCAGGCGCACGATGCGGGACTTGTGCTCGGGGCTGACGCGGGCGAAGACGGTCGTCTGCGTGATCAGGGCGGCCAGGCGGGCGTCGCCGGCGGCGTCGACGTCGGCGCCGGTCAGCACCGGCCCGGCCGCGAGGCCCAGGTCGGCGCAGACCTTGGCGGCCACGACGGGGTTGTCGCCGGTGAGGACCTTGACGGTGACGCCGAGGCCGGCCAGGCGCCGCAGGGCCTGGCCGGCGTCGGCCTTGGGCGGGTCGAGGAACACCAGCAGCCCGGCGAAGGTCAGGTCGCGTTCGTCGGCGGGGGTCAGGGCGGTGGCGGCGGGCGCGTCGCGGACGGCGACCGCGACGACGCGGTTGCCGGCGGTGAACTCCGCCTCCAGTGCGGCGCGGGCCTGCTCGCCGATGGGGGCGCAGCGGCGCAGCACCGCCTCCGGCGCCCCCTTGGTGATGACCGTACGGTGGCCGTCGTGTTCGATCAGGACCGAGGCGGTGCGGCGCCGGTGGTCGAACGGCAGGGTGGCCAGGCGGCGGTGGCCGGCCAGGCGGGCGCGGGCGGGCGCGGCGGCCGGGGAGCGCCACAGCGCGGCGTCCAGGGGGTTGCCGCCCGCGACGTCCGCGCCGGGCCCGGCGGGGCCTGCCGTACCGCCGGAGCCGGCGAGCCCGGCGGGGGCCGGAGGGGCCGAGGAGGAGCCGGGGGAGGCGGGGGAGTCCGGCGAGTCGACGACGGCCTCGTTGCACAGCAGGCCCAGCTCCAGCGGACCGGTGGCGGGGCGGCCGTCGGGGCCCAGGGCGCGCATGAAGCTGAGACGGCCCTCGGTGAGGGTGCCGGTCTTGTCGGTGAACAGCACCTCGATGTCACCCAGGTCCTCGATGCACACCAGGCGTTTGACCAGGACCTTGCAGCGGGCCAGCCGGGAGGCGCCGGCGGCCAGGCCGGTGGTGACGACGGCCGGCAGCAGCTGCGGGGAGATGCCGACCGCGATCGCCAGGGAGAACAGCAGGGCGTCGATGACGGGCCGGTGCAGCGCCACGTTCACGATGAAGATCACCGCGGTGAGCGCGGCGGCGACGCGGACCAGCAGCATGGAGAACCGGCGCAGCCCCGCCTGGAAGGCGGTCTCGGGGTGGGCGTGGCCCAGTTCCAGGGCGATGCGGCCGAAGCGGGTCCGGCCGCCGGTGGCCACGACCAGGCCGGTGCCCGAGCCGGCGTGCACCACGGTGCCCATCAGCGCGCAGCAGGTCAGCTCGGCCGGCGCCGTTCCGGGCGGGAGGGGGCCGGTGGACTTGGCCACCGGCAGCGACTCGCCGGTCAGGGCCGACTCCTCGCACTCCAGGCCGGTGACGGTGACCAGCCGCAGGTCGGCCGGGACCACCTCGCCCAGCCGGATCTCCACCAGGTCGCCCGGGACCAGTTCGGTCACCTCGGCGAGGCGGGGGTGGCCGTCGCGCCAGACGGTGCAGCGGTGGCGGATCTGCGCGTGCAGCGTCTCGGCGGCCTTCTCGGCGCGGTACTCGTTGGCGAAGCCCAGCCCCACCGACGCGGTCAGGATCACCCCGATGATGAGGGCGTCGGCGGGTTCGCCGAGGAAGAACGACGCGGCCGCGGTCAGGGCGAGCAGGATCAGCAGCGGTGAGCGCAGCTGACGCAGCAGGACGGCCGTGCGGCGGGCCCGGTGGGTGCGCACCGCGTTCGGCCCGGCCCGGGCCAGGCGGTCGCGGGCCTCGGCGGCGCCGAGGCCGTCGTCGCCGGTGCGCAGCAGGTCGCGCACCCGCCGCACCGGCAGGGCCGCGGCGTCGGCGACGTCCAGCCCGTCCGCCGCGGCCTGCTCCGCGGACCCGGTCGCCTGCACGAGCATGTGGCCATCCCCCCGGATTCGGTGGTCTGCGCCGATTGTGCCGACCGGCGGGACGGCGGCGGTAGGGGCCTTACGGGTGCGGCGGCAGGGGCCAAAGTCCCCGCCGCGTCCCAGGCGCCCAGGCCATCGGGGAGGGCGGGGCGAGGTCGTCCCCCGATGAGTGCGACCTCCGGCCCGCCGGTTCGCGCGGAGGTTCGACGGTCACGCGCGCCGTGTCGCCGAGGAGCTGGGCCTCACCGCCACCCAGGTCGTCGCGCTCCGGGAGCCGTCCGACCCGATCACCGCGCGAGCTGGCCGGCAGGATGGCCTGCGAGCCCTCGCAGGAATCCCTGCGCGACCTCCTGCGGAGGCTCGTCGCGGAGTAGGGCCCGGCCGGCTCGCGGCCGATCGCGGGCCCAATTTATCGCAGCGCTGTTATATTAGCGCTGTGACATCTTTGGACCCCACGGCGCTCCCCGATCCCTGGCACGCACTGCACGAGCTTCTGGCGGCCATGGACGCCGAGATCGAGCAGGTCTACGTCGAGCGTGGCATCGAGGGGGTACGGCCCCGGTTCGCCTATCCGCTGATCAGGCTCGCCCACACCGGGCCCCTGACCATCCGCGAGCTCGCGCAGTCCCTGAACCGCTCGCACTCCGCGATCAGCCAGACCGTCGCCGCCATGCGCAAGGAGGGGCTGGTCACCTCCGAGCCGGGCCCCGACGCCCGCACCCGGCGGATCGACCTGACCGAGCGAGGCCGATCGCTGGTGCCGTTCCTGGAGGCGGAGTGGCGCGCCACCCACGCGACGGTCGCCGAACTGGACCGCGAGATCCCGTACCCGATGACCGCCGTCGTCGAGGAGGTACGGCGGGCGCTGGAGCGACGGCCGATGCGGCGGCGGATCCTCCACCATCTCGTCGAGCCGCCGCGATGAGGGGGCGGATCCGTCTCCGGTTCCTCGACACCCGCCCCCTGCGCGGCAGCCGGCCGTTCCGCGACCTGTGGATCGGCACCGCGGCATCCCAGCTCGGCGGGCAGATGGCCACCGTGGCGGTGCTGGCGCAGGTCTGGGACCTGACCGGCAGCCCGGTGGGCACCGGCGCCATCGGGCTGGCCACCGGCCTGCCGATGGTGCTGTTCGGGCTGCTCGGCGGCACGCTGGCCGACGCCGTCGACCGCCGTGCGGTGGTGCGGGCCACCACCGCGGGCCAGCTGCTGGCCGCCGCCGGGCTGTGCGCCCAGGCCCTGGCGGGCAACCGGAACGTGGTGCTGCTGCTCGCCCTGGTCGCCGTGGGGACGGGCTGCAGCGCCCTCGGCGCTCCCGCCCGGCGCGCCCTCCCGGTCCGGCTGCTGCCGGACGACCAGGTGGCGGGCGGTCTCGCGCTGACCAACGTCTCCTTCCAGGCGGCGATGCTGGCCGGGCCCGCGACGGCCGGGCTGATCATCGCCCGCTGGGACCTCCCCGCCGCGTACGCCGCCCAGGCCGTGGCCACGGCGGTCTCGATGCTCGCGGTGATCCGCCTGCCCGCCATGCGGCCCGAAGGCGCCGGCGCGGCAGGCGGCAGGCGCCGGCCCGAGCGCGGCGGCCGGCGGATCGTCCTGCGCCGCCCGACGCTGTGGGGCTCGATGGCCACCGACCTGGCCGCGACACTGCTCGCCATGCCCGTCGCGCTCTTCCCGCTGGTCAACGAGATCCGCTTCGGGGGCAACCCGCGGACCCTCGGCCTGTTCCTCTCGGCCGTCGCGGTCGGGGGGATCACGGCCGGTCTGCTCTCCGGCACGGTGACGCGCTGGCGCCGTGGCGGCCTGGTGCAGCTGTCCGCGGCCGGCGTCTGGGGCCTGGCGCTGGCCTGCTTCGGCCTGGCGGGGCCGTTGTGGCTGGCGCTCGGCTGCCTGGCCGTGGCGGGCGCCGCCGACACCGTGTCCGTCGTCACCCGTGGCGCCCTGGTCCAGATGGAGACCCCGGACGCGTACCGGGGGCGGGTCTCCTCGGTGGAACACGTCATCGGTGTCGCGGGCCCCGAGCTCGGCAACTTCCGCGGCGGCCTGCTGGCGTCGGTCACCTCCGCCCCCTTCTCCCTGGTCTTCGGCGGACTGTCCGCCTTCCTGGCGGTCGCCGCCGTGGCCGCGGCCAACGCCCCCCTGCGGGCCTACCGCACGCCGTCCGCCGCCGGGCGGCCTGCCGCCCCCGAAGCCGTCGGCGCGACGGCCGCCGGTCAGGCGTCCTGATCCGTCCTGGGCCTTGACACCCGGCGAGCCGGGTTCGGTGCGCGGCGTCTCCCGGTCCGGCGGGCCGCCGGACCGGGACCCGCACCCCGCAGCGCGGTGATCGCGGCCGCCGGCGCCGGCCCGCCCGTCACCGTCGCGGTCACCGTCATCCCCGCCCCCGCGGCCAGCGGGACGAAGACCGGCACGAGTGCGAACGCGCCGGCGACCATCGCCGCCCGGTGCGGGACGCGGGACAGCACACGCGGCAGCACGACCGCGACCGGGACCGATCCGGCCCCGTAGGCGCCGAGCGCCGGCGACACCTGCGAGACCGGAAGCTGGGCGTCCCGGACGGCCTCGCGCGGACGAGCCTCGTCGTTCAGCGGCCCGGTGCGGATGATCCACCCGGCGTGCGAGGCGCAACACGGGTCCGGACGGTCTTGGCGACGGCAAGCCGCCGGAAACCCGCAGACCGCCCTCTCCGCCGATGAACTGCCTGAACAGGGCGCTGGCACCCCCCGGCATCTTCCGGCCGAGGGCTCTTGCCAAGAGTCGCCCGAGACGACTACCGTCTGCCAAAACGCTTTGCCAAAGCGCTTTGCAAACCTTGTGCCTGACTGAAAGGACCGTGAGTTGGCTTCGATCGCAGAGGTTGCGGCACGCGCAGGGGTCAGCCCCACGACGGTGTCGCATGCGCTGAGCGGCAAGCGGAAGGTCAGTCTCGCCGTCAAGGAACGCGTCGCCGCAGCCATGGCCGAACTCGGCTATGTGCCGAGTCGCTCGGCGCAGAGCCTTGCCATGGGTGTGACACGAGTGATCGCCCTGGTGGTTCCGGACATCTCTATCGGCTACTTCGCCGAGTTGGCCCATGGTGTCGAGGCGGCGGCGGTGCGGCGCGGTTACAACGTCATCCTGTGCACCACAGGGTTCGACTCGAAGCGCGAGCTGACCTACCTCCAGATGGTCCACTCGCGCGCCGTCGACGGGATCGTGTACGCGGCGGGCGCCCCTCCGACGGACCAGGAACTGTCGGATCTACTCGGAGCGATGCCGCTGGTCTTCGTTGACGAGGAGATCGAGGGAACCAGGCTCAAGTCCGTGATCTCGGACAACGAGGCAGGCGGCCGTCTGGTGGCCGAGCACCTTCTGGAGCTGGGACACCGCAGGGTCCTGATCTTGGGCGCCGAGGGAGAGCCGTTTTCGAGCACGCGCCGTGTCGCCGCGTATCAACGGTGCTGGGAGGAGGGCGGGGGCACGGTTGCCGCCACGGCATGGGGGCAGTTCACGGAGGCCAGCGGCGCGCTTGCCGTGGCACCCTACGCCCGCTCGCTGCGAAGCGGTGACATCACTGCACTGTTCGCGGTCAACGACTTGATGGCGATAGGCGCGTTGCACGAGCTGAGGCGGGCCGGCATACGGGTGCCGGAGGACGTTTCAGTCGTCGGCTTCGACGACGTCATGGCGGCGGAGTACTGCTTCCCGTCTTTGACGACGGTGCGCCAGGACGTCCCGGCCCTCGGGCAGGTCTCCACAGATGCTTTGATCGACGCCCTGGAAGGCCTGGAGGAACTCGACGGCCAACAGCTCAAGCTGCCCGTCGAACTCGTGGTGCGGGACTCGACCGGCCCGGTGAAAGCGGGTCGGCGATGAGTACGCCCGACCAGGACGGGCGAGGCCGCCGCGCACCGCAGATCGGAACGGATGAACGGCCCGGACATTCTTATGAGGATGCGCGCTATGCGGTGTTCTTCGGTGACGTCGCCATGGACGAGTACTATCGGACACCACATTTCCCGGTCGCTGGCGACAAGGTCATAGTCCGCCCTCTGGAACCACAGTTCGGCGGCATGGTCGCCAACTCCGCGGCGATCTTCGCCAACTATGGCGTGCGCACCTCCTTCATGTCCCAGCTGAACCCAGGCGAACTGACCCGGCGGTTGCTCGCTCAGCTGGAGGCGGTGGGGCTGGACACCCGCCATGTCATCCTCGACGATGAGGTGCCCGACTCGCGGTGCATCATTCTGCTGGCGGACGACCAGCACATAGTTCTGATCCCCACCCTCGGCATTACGCGCACCGAGATCACGCCGGCAGCGTTCGAACACATGGCCGGGGCCGCCTACTTGGTCACGACGGTGACCGATGCGACGCCTTTCCGGATGGGGGAGCGAGGGGCAAGCGAAGTCCTCGCCGCCGTCCGGGCGGGCGGAACGAAGATCGTCATGGACCTCGACGTCTACAACCTCGAGAACCATCCGTCGCCCCTGATCGACCACTGCGACATCGTATTCATGAACGCGATCGGCTACCGGCGATTCGCGGAGTGCGGTCAAAGCATTCATGCCCTGCTCGACCGTGGCGCCCTCGCCGTCGTCGTCACCGACGACAGCGAGGGGTGCAGGGTCTTCGGCGGGCACGGACAGTTCAACGTCGCCGGCCACAAGGTCGATGTCGTCGATGTGACCGGTGCCGGAGACACCTTCACCAGTTCCTTCCTTTACTCCTACCTCGTTTCGGACGACCTCCGGTACGCAGCGGAGTTCGCCAACGCCGCTGCAGCCCTGTCCGTCGGAAAGGTCGGGGCTCGCGGAGGAATGCTCGACGAAGCGACGGTCCGCGACTTCATGGCACGCAGCGGCCGCCTCTCAACGGTCCACCAACCCTCGAACACATGACAGAGGAATTTAATGTCGAGAACTTCCTTCTTCTCCCGTTACGGGCGGCTGACCATCTTCATGATTCCCATCGGGATCGCCATCAACTTCGTGGGCGGCCAGCTCGCGCTCCTGTTGAAGCTGCCCGTGTACCTCGACAGCATCGGTACGGTCCTGGTAGGGGCGCTGTGCGGAGGCATCCCCGGAGCCTTCGTCGGTCTCGTCTCCAACGGAATCAACTCCATCACCTCGCCACCCACACTGGCCTTCGGCGTCCTCAGCGTCATGTTCGGTCTGCTGGCCGGATGGCTTGGGCGACGAGGCGTCTTCACCGTGCTGTGGAAGGCTCTGGCGAGCGCGATCCCCTTCGCGCTCATCGGAGGCTTCCTCGGGGCACTGCTCACCCTGTGGGCCTTCGGCGGCCTTGCCGTGGGCGGCGGAGCCCTCGTGGTCGGGGTGCTCATGACCGCCGGGCTGGACGTCACGACGGCGAACTTCGTGGCCCAAGTGCCCATGGACTTCCTCGACAAGGTGCCCACGATGCTGGTGGTCTACATGATCATCAGGGGCATCCCCCAGCGCATCTTCGCGAAGCTGCCCCTTGGCGGGGTGTACCTGCGAGCCAAGGGCGTCACATCGGCACCGGTCTTCGCCGCCTCGCGGCCGACTGGCGGCGGACGGATGTGAGCACCCCATCGCCGGCAGGCACCAACACCACTTCGGTCGAGACCTTCGACTTCGTGGTCTCACACGGAAACCGGGTACGGGACATGCACCCGTTGAACCTGGCCGTGGTGCTCGCGTCCATCGGCCTTCTGGCCCTGGCGACACCCCGTCCCTTCGGCCTGGTGTCCGGGTGCGCGGCGTTTCTCGGTATCGCCGTGGTCGCAGGGATGGGCGGCCCCTTCACCAAGCTCTACGCGAAACTCATGGTGGGGGTGGGCCTGGTGCTCTTCGTGCTCCGTGCGGCATTCGCTGACGGCGACCGGGTGCTCTTCGAGCTGGGACCGCTGGCCCCGACCTGGGAGGGAGTCCGCGAGGGCACGAACTTCGCCCTGGCCGTGATGACGGTGTGCGGGGCGTTGACCCTGTACTTCGTCCTCGTCTCGATGAAGACGTTCATGCTGGCCCTGGAGTCGAGAGGAATGCCGCCACAGGCGACCTACATCCTGCTCGCATCCTTCCAGGCCATCACCGATCTAGGTCGCAGCGCTCGCGTGGTGATGGACGCGCAGAAATCCCGGGGCATCGAGACGGAAGGCAACCTCTGGGTGCGCGCCAAGGCATTCGTTCCCGTCCTGGCACCGGTGTTCATCACCGCCCTCAGCCAGACGGAGGAACGGGCCATCGCGCTCGACGCACGCGCCTTCAACTCAGGCATTCCGCACACCCGTGTCCTTCAGCTGAGGCCGGTCTCTGCTTGGGAGCGGGCCGCGACGGCGCTCATGGCCGCCACGTGTCTAGCAGTGATCGGAGCGCGACTCCTGTGGACCTAGCCAACCTCCAAGACGTCACGTTCACATACGCGTACGCCGACAAGCCGGCTCTTGAGGGCATCACACTGAAACTCGAGCGCGGTCAGCTCTACGGAGTCGTCGGAGTCAACGGCAGCGGGAAGAGCACCCTGTGCGGCCTGTTGCGCGGCATCATCCCGTACTTCCACCAGGGCAGGCTTGAGGGAAAGGTGGAGATCCTCGGCAAGGACCTGAGCGACTGGAACTCCACCGAACTCGCCACCGCCATCGGGTGCGTCTTCGACAACCCCTTCACACAGATCAGCGGCATCAAGGACACGGTCTTCGAGGAGATCGCCTTCGGACTCGAGAACCTGGGCATCAGCCGCAGCGACATGCTCGACCGCGTCACATCCGTCGGTGAGCAGATGGGCATCACCGCCCTCTTCCGGAAGAACCCTAATGAGCTGTCGGGCGGGCAGCGTCAAAAGGTCGCCTTCGCATCGATCATCGCCATGGACCCCGACGTGCTCGTCATCGACGAGCCGACGTCCCAGCTGGACCCGCAGTCATCGCATGCGGTCTTCGAGATCATCGCCGACCTCAAAGCCCGCGGGAAGTCGGTCGTGCTCGTCGAGCACAAGATGGACCTGATGGCTCAGTTCGCCGACAGGCTCGTCGTCATGCGCTCCGGGAGGGTTCTCGCCGAAGGCCCCACACCACAGGTGCTCGCCTCGTCCGCGATGGATGCCGCGGATGTCCCGCGCCCCGAGGTGACCGACCTCGCCTTCGCCTTGGAGGCGGCAGGCAGAGGCCTTGGGAGTACACCGATCACACGCCGGGAAGCGGAGGCCGCAGTCGCCGCGAGGATGAGAGACGCCCAGATCCATGCCCATCACACTGCATGACGTCCACTACGCCTACCCCGACGGCACCCCGGCGGTGAAGAGCGTCAACCTCACCGTCGACCGAGGTGAACGTCTGGCGATCGTCGGCCAGAACGGCGCCGGAAAGACCACCACGGTCAAACTCATGAACGGCTTGCTCAAACCGACCCGCGGGACCATCACCGTGGACGGGCTGCCGACCGCGACGAGGACGACGGCTCAGATCGCCAGGCATGTCGGCTATGTCTTCCAGAACCCCAACGACCAGGTCTTCGCCAGCGATGTCGAGGCCGAACTCACGTTGATGCCGCGCTACCTGCGCTGGGACGCCGCCTTCACCGCGGAGCGGGTGACGCGAGCGTCCGAGATCGCGGGGATCGATCGCTATTTCGGCAGCAATCCCAATGATCTGCCCTTCCCTATCAAGAAGTTCGTCGCCATCGCGGCCATCTTGGTGGGGACGTGCGACTACGTGATCCTCGACGAACCGACGGCGGGACTCGACCGGCCGGGGACACGACAGCTACTGGCGATGATGGATCGGCTGCAGAGCGAGGGCATCGCAGTCGTGACCATCACACACGACATGCGCTTCGTCGCCGATGCCTTCCCCCGCGTCGTGGCCATGGCCAACGGGACCGTCATCGCCGATGGGTCCGCCGACGACGTGTTCGCCGACGACGACGTGCTGGCTCGTGCGCGGCTTCAGCGCCTGGAAGTGGCTCAACTCGCCCGCAACCTCAATCTGACCGACCGGGCCACCCGGATCGCCGACGTGCTTCCCCTGATCCCCTGACCACCCATGACCACCAGACGGCACACCCCTAGGAGATCTCCCGGATGCGACAGCGCACCTTCCTCGACGAGTTCACCACCCAGACCCCTATCTTCGCCATGCTCCACCTGACGGGCGACACCCCGGCACGGAAGCTCGAGATCGCCAAACGAGAGATCGACGTCCTGTGGTCCGAAGGCGTGGACGCGGTGATCGTCGAGAACTACTTCGGCAGCGTCGATGACGTGGCCGGCGTGTGCGGCTACCTCACCGACACCGCGCCCGAGATTCGCTTCGGCATCAACATCCTGGGCCAGGACTGGACGGCGTTCGAGATGGCGCGTGACTTCCACGCGCTCTTCATCCAGATGGACTCGGTGGCCGGGCACCTGGCCCCGGGCGACGACTCAGCCTTCGCGTCGCGCCTCGACGACGAGCGGGCGAAGACGACAAGTCACGTGCTCGGCGGCGTCCGTTTCAAGTACCAGCCGTACCTGTCGGGCCGGTCCCTCGAGGAGGACCTCGCTCTGGCCGCGTCGCGATGTGACGCAGTCGTCGTGACCGGCGACGGCACCGGGATGGAAACCCCGCCGGACAAGATCGAGGAGTTCCGCCATCGTCTCGGCCACGGCTTCCCTCTCGTCGTCGGGGCCGGCGTCACACCGATGAACTGCAGGGCTCAGCTCGTCCACGCGGACGCGGTCATCGTCGGGAGCTATCTCAAGGACACGTACACCGACACAGGCCACGTCGACCGCGGCCATGTCCGCGAGTTCGTCCGTGCGATCCGGGATGTGCGCCCCCGGCGTTCGCTGACGCGGGTGGCGAACGATGCCTGACCGCATCGGCCGAGCAAAGACTTCCAGCGGCGCCGGAGGACGAGGGCTCCCCGACCTCCCTCCTGATGAGCTGGTCGAAGCCCAGCTTCTGGCCATCCGCGCGGCCCAGGCCATCGCCGCGTCCGCGCGGCCGGGCGAGTCGGAAGCGGTGGTGCACACCCGCGCGGGGGAGATCCTCCGGGATCTGGGCGCCACAGGTGTCTGGAGCCCCACGACCGTCGGCTTCGGCGCCGGAACACTGAGCTGCTTTCCCACCGACACTCCTGGCGACCGGGTTCTTTGGAACCTCGACATCGGTATCGTCGACGTCCACCCGGTCACATCAAGCGGCGGGTGGGGAGACTGCACCCGCACATTCCAGCACGGCGCGAACCCCGCCCAGCGATCAGCGCTCCAAGCGGTAGAGAAGATCCACCGGACGGTGCTGGCCGCCGCCACACCGGGCATGCGCGCCTGCGACCTCTTCGAGGTGTTCCGGCATGAGCTCGCCGAGACGCCTTATCTCCTGCTGGATCGGCTGTCGAACATCGGCCACTCGCTCGGCGTCGGCACCTCGTACGGCGACGGTTACATCGATGCATGGAACACGAGCGTGATGCGGGGGGCGTGGGCCGTGGAACCGTTCATCGGCAACCACCTCTACGGGGCCAAGCGGGAAGACGTCATCTGGTTCGGAAACACCGCATGTCATCTGATCTCCCTTTGACCGCCGAGGATCGCCGTTCATGGCGATCGGGGTGATTCGTGCCCGGCCTCCCGCGCGTCGCGGAAGCGGTGTGAGGTGGCACCCGCGGTCGTGACCTGCCCGTCCTCAAAAGAAAGTGTCATTGATCGATAAACGGCGGGGCGTCCGGTGGACGGTTCTCCCGCCGAGGGGAAACTCGTACACCACCTCCGTGGACGCAACCTGCGGACCTGGCCGGCCGTGGCGGCCAGGCACCCCGCAGCCCGCCCCCGTCGACCCCGACCGGCTTTCGGCCGACATCCGCGCCGCCCCGCGGATCCGCCCTCCGCGCCGATGACCAGGGCGGGTGGTCCTTCCGTAAGGGTGCGGCGCGCCCCGTTGCCGCTCCCGGAGACACAGGGAGATCCGACAACTGAGACGTTCTTGACAAGAAAAATTTTCGGTGAGAGGGTGAAGGCACCCCGGAAGAACGGGGCGGCCGGGGACATCCGCGGGCCCGCCCCGGCCGCGCGGGCCTTCCCCTCCACGACACACCGACCAAGGACGAGGCGATGACCACCACTTCGACCGCACCGGACGCCGGCGCCGACGGCCGGTGCGAGTACACCATCACCCGTGTCTTCGACGCGCCGCGTGAGGCGGTCTTCGCCGCCTGGACCGAGCCGGAGCGCTTCGCCCGATGGTTCGGCCCGCGCGAGTTCACCGTCGTCCCCGAGCAGATCACGATGCACGCCGAGCCGGGCGGGGCCTGGCAGGTGCGCCTGCTCTCCCCCGAGGGCGGCGAGCACCCCCTGGGCGGCCGCTACCTGGAGGTCTGCGCCCCCGGCCGGCTGGTGTTCACCACCGGAGACCCCGGAAACCGCGACGGCGCGCCGGCCTCGGTGGTGACCGTCGAACTCGGCGGCGTCGCCGATGTCACCGGTGGCACCCGGATGAGCATGCACCAGGCCGGCGTCAACACCGACCCCGCGCACGCCCGCGCCGCCCGCGACGGCTGGCTGCTGTTCTTCGACCGGCTGGCCGAGCTCCTGGCCGGGCACCCGGCCGGCCAGGAGACCGGACGATGACCGCCACCGCCCTCCCCGCGCCCGGAGCGCGGGCCACGCGCCGGGAGTGGACCGCGCTGGCCGTACTGGCCCTGCCCACGCTGCTGCTGTCGCTGGACGTCAGCATCCTGTACCTGGCCCTGCCGCACCTGAGCGCCGGGCTGGGGGCCGACGCCACCCAGCAGCTGTGGATCCTGGACATCTACTCGTTCATGCTCGCCGGGTTCCTGGTCACGATGGGCACGCTCGGCGACCGGATCGGCCGCCGCAGGCTGCTCCTGATCGGCGCGGTCGTCTTCGCGGCCGCCGCGGTGCTGGCCGCCTTCTCCACCACCCCGGCGATGCTGATCGCCGCCCGCGCCCTGCTGGGCGTGTCCGGGGCGACGATGATGCCCTCCACCATGGCCCTGATCCGGAACATGTTCACCGACCCGCGCCAGATGCAGCTGGCGGTCAGCGTGTGGTTCAGCTGCTTCATGGGCGGCATGGCCCTGGGCCCGCTGGTCGGCGGGCTGATGCTGCAGCACTTCTGGTGGGGCTCGGTGTTCCTGCCGGCCGTCCCGGTGATGGCGCTGCTGCTGGCCGCGGGCCCCCGCCTGCTGCCCGAGTACCGCGCCCCCGGCGCCGGCCGGGTGGACCTGACGAGCGTCGCGCTGTCACTGGCGGCGATCCTGCCGGTCATCTACGGCCTCAAGGAGGCGGCCCGCGGCGGCTGGCAGCCGCTGCCCGCCGCGGCCGTCGCCACCGGGGCGGTCTTCACCGTGTTGTTCGTCCGCCGCCAGCGGCGCCTGGCCGACCCGCTGCTGGACCTGCGCCTGCTGTCCAGCCGCTCCTTCAGCACGGCGCTGGGCGTCATGCTGCTGGCCGGGATCGTCATGGCCGGGGTGACGCTGATGTCCACCACCTACCTGCAGGCCGTCGAGGGGCTGTCGCCGCTGGAAGCGGGGCTGTGGCTGGTGCCGCAGAACATCGCGATGATCGCCGGCTCCCTGCTGGCGCCGCTGCTGGCCCGCAGGATCCGCCCGGCGTACGTGATGTCGGCCGGGCTGGCCACGGCGGCGTGCGGGCTGGTGCTGCACACCCAGATCTCCGGCACCGGCGGGCTGTACCTGCTGGTGGCGGGCCTCATCCTGGCCTCCGGCGGCGTCGCGCTGCCCATGCCGATGACGATGAACCTGATGCTGGGCTCGGCCCCGCCGCAGAAGGCCGGTGCGGCGGCCGCGCTGTCGGAGGCCAGCGGCGAGCTCGGCGTGGCCCTGGGGGTCGCCACCCTGGGCAGCCTGGCGGCGTTCGTCTACCGCGACCGGCTGGCCGAGGCCCTGCCGGGCGGCGTCCCCGCCGGCGCCGCGGGCGAGAGCGTCGCCGGCGCGGTGGCCGCGGCCGGCCGGCTGCCCGCCGCGGCGGGCGCCGAGCTGCTGGAGGGCGCCCGCACCGCCTTCGCCGGTGGGCTGACCACCGTCGCCTGGCTCGGGGCCGCCGTCTTCACCGTCCTGGCGGTCGTCTCCGCGCTGGCCTTCCGCCGCGGCGGAGCCCCGGACCCGGACCCCGCCGGCACGACGGCCGAGGGGACGGCCGTGCCCCAGCCCGCGGCCGGGTGAGGGCGGCGGGGGAAGGGCCGCCGGAGCCCCGGGGTCATCAGTGAGCACTGATGACCCCGGGGCTCCGGCGTTCTCCGGACGGGCTCGCGGCGGGTCGGGGACGGGTCAGGGACGGGCGCCGAGGAGGGACTCGGCGACGGCGGTGCGGGCGTAGAGCACCGAGCGGCCGGCCCGGTGCGCGCTGACCAGGCCCGCGTCGCGCAACGCGGTCAGGTACCGCGACACCCCCGAGGGCGACAGCCCGGTACGGCGGGCCAGCTCGGTGGTGGAGGCCGGTGCCTCCAGTTCGGTCAGCAGCAGGGTCCGTGAGCGGCCGAGCACGGCGGCGACGGCGCCGGACCTGGCGGCGGGGCGGGGCCGCCACAGCGTGCCGACGCCCCGCGCCGGATAGGCCAGCTGCGGCGGCTCCGGCGGCGTCACCCGGGTGAGCGGGCCCGGCCCGGTGAACGCCGAGGGGACCAGCAGCAGCCCGGCTCCGGCCGTCTCGCGGGGCAGGGCCCGCCTGCGCGTCAGCCGCAGTGTGCTGTCGTCCCAGCTCATCGAGAGGTGCAGCTCGTTGAGGAGGCGGCCCGCGCCGTGCTCGGCGAACTGCCGGGCCCGGTGGAAGACGTCGGCGTCGAGCACCGCCCGGATCCGCGCCCAGTAGGGGGCCAGTGCCGTCTCCCAGTAGGTTTCGACCTCCTCGGCGAGCGCGGGCAGGTGGGCCCGCGGGTCGGCGTACAGGGCCCGCAGCCGGGGACCCAGGGCTCCCCGGCGCTGCGCGAGGCGATCGAGGTCGCAACGCACCCGCCCCGCGGGGGTGGCCAGGATCGCGGTCAGCTCCCCGGCCAGATCGGGGGCCGGTCCGGCCGGCGCCGGGTTGAGGAAGTCGGGGACGTAACCACCGGGCCCGATCAGTTCGGCGAGCCAGCCCCGCTCCAGCCTGGCCGCCGCGACGCGCGGCCGTACCTGGTGCATCCAGCGGCGGTGCACCGGATGATCCAGGTGTGAGACCAGCAGCTTGAAGCTGGTCCCCACCTCCCACATCGGCGAGACGGCGAAACGCATCTGCGCCAGATCATCGGCCGAGAACGCCAGCTCAGCCAGGGCGGCCACCCCCAGGATTGCAGCATGTGTGAATCGATCGCGGCCAGCCTACCGGGCGCGGATCATCCGGATATGACTTCGACCTCACAGACGATCACCGCCGCGGCGTCGGGCACCTGGACGCTCGGCGACCTGACGGTCAACCGGATCGGATTCGGCGCGATGCGCCTGCCCCAGCGCGGCGCGGCGTTCGCGCCCGGCTCCCCGCCGCGCGACCGCGAGGAGGCGGTCGCGGTGCTGCGCCGGGCGGTCGAGCTGGGCGTGAACCACATCGACACCGCCGCGTTCTACTTCTCCTCGCTGCGCTCGGCCAACGAGCTGATCAACCGGGCGCTGGCCCCGTACCCGGACGACCTGGTCATCACCACCAAGGTCGGGCCGGGCCGCGGCCCGTCGGGGGAGTGGCTGCCGCACGCCGGGCCCGGGCTGTTGCGCGGCCAGGTGGAGGAGAACCTGCGCCAGCTGGGCCGCGACCACCTGGACGTGGTGAACCTGCGCATCGTGGGAACCGACTCGATCGCCGAGCGGTTCGGCGCGCTGGCCGAACTGCGCGACGCCGGGCTCATCCGCCACCTGGGCCTGTCCAACGTCCGGCCCGAGCACCTGGCCGAGGCCCAGGCCATCGCGCCGGTGGTGTGCGTGCAGAACCTGTACGGCATCGGCGCCGCGTCCTGGCAGGACGAGTTCCTGCGCCTCTGCGGCGAGCGGAAGGTGGCGTTCGTGCCGTTCTACTCGATCGCCGGCACCGGCCGCGAAGCGGGTGCGCGCGGCGGCGACGACGCCGAGCTGCTGGCCGTGGCACGGGCACGGGGGGTGAGCCCGGCGCAGGTCCGGCTGGCCTGGACGCTGCACCGCGGGCCACACGTGCTGGCCATCCCCGGCACCGGTGATCCCGGCCATCTCGCCGAGAACGTGGCCGCCGGGGCGCTGCGCCTGTCGCGGGAGGAGCTGGCCGTACTGGAGCGCCTCCACCGGCGCGGAACCTGATCCCGATTCCGGCGGCCGCATCTGTCGATTCCGGCGCGGCCGGTTCGTGTAGAGGATGAGGGGCCGGCCCGGAAAGGGGCCGGCCCCGGACCCCCGAGGAGGAAGACCGGATGAGGCGATACCTGATCAGCATGTACCAGCCGGAGGGCACCCCGCCGCCGGAGGTGCTGGAGCCGGTCATGCGGGAGGTGGACGCGCTGGGCGAGGAGCTGCGGGCCGCCGGGGCCTGGGTGTTCGCCGCCGGCCTGCACCCCCCGGCCACCGCCACCGTGGTGCGCGTCACCGACGGTGAGACCCTGCTCAGCGACGGCCCCTTCGCCGAGGCCAAGGAGCACTTCGGCGGGTTCACCGTCATCCGGGCCCCCGACCTGGACACCGCCCTGGAGTGGGGCCGCCGCTACGCCCGGGCCACCACCCTGCCGGTGGAGGTACGGCCGCTGCTCGACGAGCCCGCCGGCTGACCGCCCGTGACCGGCCCCGTCCTCAGTGAGCTGGAGCGGACCTTCCGCGCCGAGCACGGCCGCGCGGTGGCCGTGCTGACCGGCCTGTTCGGTGACCTGGACGTCGCCGAGGAGGCCGTGCAGGAGGCGTTCACCGCCGCGGCGCGGCGCTGGCCGTCGGCCGGGGTGCCGCCCAGCCCCGCCGGGTGGATCATCACCACGGCCCGCAACCGGGCGATCGACCGGCTGCGCCGGGAGGCCCTGCGCGCCGATCGGCACGCCCAGGCGGCCCTGCTGCACGCCCGCGGGCCCCGGCAGGAGGCGCCCTGGGACGAGGACGGGGTGCCCGACGACCGGCTGCGGCTGATCTTCACCTGCTGCCATCCGGCGCTGGCCACCGGCGCGCAGGTGGCGCTGACGCTGCGGCTGCTGGGCGGGCTGACCACCGCCGAGATCGCCCGCGCCTTCCTGGTGTCGGAGCAGACCATGGCCCAGCGGCTGGTACGGGCCAAGGCCAAGATCCGCCACGCCGGGATCGCCTACCGCGTCCCGCCCGCCGCCGAGCTGCCCGGCCGGCTGCGGGCGGTGCTGGCGGTGATCTACCTGATCTTCAACGAGGGCTACGCCGCCAGCGGCGGCGATCTGCTCGTCCGCTCCGGGCTCTGCGCCGAGGCGGTACGGCTGGGCCGGCTGCTGACCGGCCTGATGCCGCACGAGCCGGAGGCGGCGGGGCTGCTGGCGCTGATGCTGCTGGCCGAGTCGCGGCGCGAGGCGCGCACCACGCCCGGCGGCGACCTGGTGGTGCTGGCCGAACAGGACCGCACCCGATGGGACCGCACCCTGATCGCCGAGGGACAGGACATCGTCCGCCGGTGCCTGCGGCTGGGCCGGCCCGGCCCGTACCAGATCCAGGCGGCCATCCAGGCGGTCCACGGTGACGCCCGGAAGGCGGAGGACACCGACTGGCGCCAGATCCTCGCCCTGTACGACCAGCTCCTGGCGGTGGCGCCGACGCCGGTGGTGGCGCTCAACCGGGCGGTCGCCGTCGCCGAGGTCGAAGGGCCGCGGGCGGCGCTGACGCTGGTGGACGGCCTGGGCCTGGACGGCTACCACCTGTGGCACGCCGTACGGGCCGCCCTGCTGGAGCGGCTGGAGCGGGGGGAGGAGGCCGCGACGGCGTACGAGGCGGCGATCGCCCGGTGCGGCAACGCCGCCGAGGTGCGGTTCCTGCGGCGGGGCCGGCAGCTGCCCGGCGCCGGCTGAGCCGCCGCCGCTCTCCGCCGCCGCTCAGCAGGCGCGGCCCGGTAGGGACGGCCCGGCCCCGGGCGCGCCCGTCCTCCCGTGTCCGAGGCGTGCGCCCGGTGGCGGGGTCAGGCCGACAGGGCCCGTCCCTCCTCCCCGGTGCCGGACGCGCAGGCGGCGGCCAGCTCGTCCAGGGACATCCCCAGGGCCGCGGCCAGCGCCGCGACGGTGAAGAAGGCCGGGGTCGGCGCCCGGCCGGTCTCGATCTTGCGCAGCGTCTCCGCCGACACCCCGGCGGCCGCGGCGACCTCCACCATGCTGCGGCCGCCGCGGGCGCGGCGCAGTATCGCGCCGAAGCGTTCCCCGCGCTGCCGCTCCCACGGGGTCAATGGGGTTCTCACCATGCCTGCGATACTAATCCCGGCCACGCCGGGATACTAATACCGGTGCGGGGATCGGGGCCGCCGGCGGGGCGCGCGGGCGGACGCGCCCCGGCCTCCCCGGCGCGGCCCGCGTCCGCGGGCACGTGGGTCGTCCACGCGGCGCGGCGCCTCAGGAGGCGTGCCGGATGCGCCGCCCGCTGATCTCGGTGGGGGAGATCCTGACGAACAGCTCGCGCTCGCCGCCCGCCCACGGCCGGACGTCCACCGCGGCGACCGCCGCCCGCTCCTCGTCGGAGACGTGGTGGGCGCCGCCGCGCACCAGCACGCTCCAGCCCTCCCGGCCGGCCTCGTCGAGCCGGTCGATCTCGAAGGCGACCTTGAACTCCACGCCCCGCACTCCGGTGCGCAGATCGTCGTCCAGCGGGCCGCCGGAGGCGGTCCGGAAGACCACCGAGCCGTCGTGGACCACGTAGTTCACCGGCAGGATCGTCGGGCCGTCGGGCTGGGCGAAGGCCACCCGCCCCACGCCGCCAGGCGCGATCAGCCGCAGGCACTCGGCCGGCTCCAGCTTCTCCAGCACCGGGCGGGGGGCGGGGCGGCCGCGGCCGGGCGGCAGGTCCATCGTCCCGCCGAGCAGCTCGTCACTGCTTGTCTCCAGCGCCGCGGCCAGCTTGTTCACCGTCTCGGTGGACGCCGACGCCGCACTCGCCTCCAGGTAGTCGAGGTATCCGGGGTCGATCCCCGCCCGGTCGGCCAGCTGCCGGCGGTCCAGACCGAGCTCACCGCGGCGCTGCGCCACCCGCCGGCCCAGGTCGCCGGGGGCGGCTTGGCGTTCACTCATGTACATCCTCCCAACTGAGGTCCTCCCGCATCCGGCAGCAGACGGCGCCGGTGCGGACGGGCGTCCGCACCGGCGCCCGGTTCCGGCCGGCCCCGCTCCCGCCGGTCTGCCTGCCGCAGGCGGCATACCCCGCTGGAGGTGGATATCCCACCCCGAAGCGGCCGCACGCACCGGATGCGCCCGCGGGGTGGGCGGCCGCACGGGACGTCCCGGCTCCGGGAGCCGCCTTCCCCGGGTCGTTACTGCTTGCCGGACTGCCTGCCGGTCTGGGCCTTGGCCTGGACCGCCTTCTTGGCGTGGACCGGGATGCGCCTGCTCTTCTCCTCCGGCGCGCCGAGCTTCAGGCTGACCTCGAGGACGCCCTTGTCGTAGGTCGCCTCGACGTCCTTCTCGTCGGCCGTGGGCGGCAGGACGATGGACCGGGTGAAGGAGCCGTAGCGGAACTCCGTCCGGTGCCGCTCCTTCTCCTCGACCCGGCGTTCGGCGTGGATCGTCAGCACCCCGTTGTTCACGTCTATCTCGATGTCGTCCGGCTCGATGCCCGGCAGCTCGGCCCGCAGCACGTAGCGGTCGCCGTGCAGGTAGTCCTCGAAACGTATGCCCTGTCCCTGCGTGCGCATGGTGGCGAACGGGGCGTCCAGCCAGTCGAGCAGCTCGGGGAAGAGACCCCGCTCCTGACGCATCAGCATGCTCATCTGGTCCTCCGTGACTGATCGGGATTTCTCTCATCCCAATTGCACGCCGCCGCGTCCGGTGCGCGCAAAGGCCGGAGGTCCCTAAAGGCCGGGTCCTTCGTCCGCGCCGGAACCATCCTGTCCCGCCCGGCGCGGCGGAGTTCGTACGGCTCCGCGACGAGAAGCCTTCTGAACCCGACACCCACTCACCGGCGATCGGAGTCCCTGGATCGGACCGCAAAGATCAGCCGAGCGTGAACGTCCTGGCGCGGATACGGCGCCGGCTGGGAGGGTGACCCTCATGATGGAGGACTTGCGGGATGCCGAGCGCCGACTCCAGGCCGCGCAGCTCGCTGGAGACGTCGAGGCGCTGGATCGGCTGCTGGATGATCGGCTGATCTTCACCTTCGGTGCGAACATTGCGACCAAGGCGGACGACCTGGAGCTGCACCGCACCCGGACGCAGGTGATGACGAGGGTGGACGAGGAGGAGCTGACCGTGCTCGCCGATGGGCGCACCGGGGTGACGTGGTTTCTCGGCACCGTCGAAGGAACCGTCTCGGGAGCGCCGTTCGCGGCCAGGATGCGCTACACCCGTACTTGGCTGTACGGCGAGACGCACGGCTGGCGAATCATCGCCGTGCACGCCGGCACGGCCGATTGACATGGCCGGCACGTCGTCCGGCGACCGGCCGGCCGGATGGTCGCCGGCGAGGTTCGGCCGCTCCCGCGGGGGCGGCGCTGGAAGCCAGGCCATCTCGGCAAGACCGAGGACTGGATCGTGGCATCCCGGCTCATGCGCGAAAGGATTGACGTCAGAGGGATCAGAGACACCCTCTCGCAGAAAGGCTGTCTCACCGATCTGACATATGTGCCGGATCGGTACCGAGATCGTTGAGACCCTGCACCGGGCCGTCACAGCCCGGCGCGGCCCATCGGGTTGTCACGCCAGCGGTCGACGGCGCGGATGTAGCCGTGCACGGTCGGCGAGGTCGGCCGCCAGCGCCCCTGCAGGGCGATGCGCGCGGCCGGCACGCCCGCCTCGGCCAGTGTGGTCGCCCCGCCCGCGCGCAGGCTGTGGGCGCTGTAGCGTTCGGCGTCGGCCAGGCCGGCGCGGCGGGCGGCGTCCTTGACGATCTGGTTGAGCGTGGTGCCCGACAGCCTCGGCCCGCCGCGGCCGGCCCAGCCCGGCGTGCCGGCGATCCGGCCGAACCGGTCGACCGGCCGCAGCAGCGGTCCTCCGGTGAGGCCGCGCGCGTGCAGCTCGCCCAGCCACGCCTGCACGGCCCGCACCGGGCAGGTCTGCGGGTGCGAGCCGTAGGGGACCGAGACGGTCGCGCCGGCGGCGTCCTGGTCGGTCTTGGACATGGGGATGAACACCTCCACGCCGCGAGCGCCGAACGTCAGGTGCTCCTGGTCCAGTGCCGACAGCTCCGAGCGGCGGCCCATCAGCGCGAAACCCAGGACCAGCGCCGCCCGGTCCCGCAGCCCCACCGCCGTGTCGGCGGGAGTGTGGTGGACGAGGTCGCGCAGGATCTCCACGGTGATCGGCGGGGCCTGGCGGACCGTGTTGCCCGCCCCCGCCCAGGCGCGGCGGTGGGCGCGCAGCACGTCGCGGGCGGCGGTGGTGTGCGGCCTGGCCAGCCCGGCCCGGCCGTGCGCCGACAGCACGCACGCCAGCGCCTGCTCCACGCTGGCCGGGGCCATGCCGCGCCCGGCCAGGTGCGCCACGAAGCTGGCCAGGGTGGCGGCGCTGGCCGGCAGCGGGGTACGGCCGCCGCCGGCGCACCAGGTGAGGTAGGTCTTCCAGGCGCGGTCGTAGGCGCGCCTGGTGTTGGCCGCCGGGGCGGCCGCCACGAGCCGCGCCGCCTCCTCGGTCAGGACGTCGTCGGCGGGGTTCCCGAGACCCTCCGGTGTGAACGGCCCACGCTCCGCCGGGACGGACCCCCGCGGGGCGGGCCCCTGCGGGACGAGCCCGCCCGGGGTGGGCCCGCCGGGCGCAGGGCTCGCCGGCAGGGCGACGCCGTCCAGGACCGGCCCGTCCGCCGCGCCGGTCGTGTCCGCGCCGTCATCGTCGCCTCGATGCTCCCGAGCCATGCAGCCGTCCCGCCCCGTGAATGCGAATCCCAACGAAACCCCGACAGCCCCCGCGGCCCACCCGGCCCGGCGGGCCGGAGGTGACCACGGCGGATGCTACCGCGCCCCGGCTCGCATCGGCGTGGGCGGGCCCAGGCGCCGGGAGCGGCGGATTCGCGCGAGTCAGGTGTTGATCTGCAGGACCCACACCGACACGTGGTCGCCGCCCCGGGTGTAGATCAGGCGGAACGTCTCGGCGCGGAGCTCGAAGGCGTCCGGGATGCCGCCGTACTGCCGGGCCCCGATGGGCTCGGGGTCGGCGGTGAGGTCGAGGAGGGTGTCGGCGATCGTGGCGCGCAGGCCCGGCGAGGCATCGCGCAGCAGCTCCCGCACGGCGGGGGCGAGCAGGAGACGGCGCTTCAAGCGTGCTCGCCCGGGGCGGGCAGACCGAGGTCGGCGTACAGGTCGGCCGCGCTGTCGTAGGCCGCCATGTCCGTCTCGCCGCGGCCGTGGGCGGCGATCGCCGCGGCGACGCCGGCGACTTCCTGCTCCCGGCGCAGGCGCAGCAGTTCTTCGTAGTCCTCTTCGGAGATGAGGACGGCGCGTTCGCTGGCGGAGCGGCGGATGCGGGTGGCCTCGCGGCGATGGGCGGCGCGGGCCACCAGGACACCGAGGTTGTTGCGGGCCTCGACGATGCCCAGTGCGTCGTTCGTCATGGCCCCACCATATACAAGATGTACATCCTGCACGGGGTGTCCAGGGTGTACACCTTCCTGGTTCTCGTCGGCAAGGATTCGCGGGATTCCGCCGGTGAACCCGCGCCGACGCCCTCGACGCCGGAATCCGTGCCGCCCCGAACTAGGGCAGGTCGGCGAACCGCTCGACCTGGCCGGTCCGGCCCGCGATGACGATGACGTCGCCGTAGGTCAGCACCGTGTCGGCGCCGGCGTAGGTGAACTCCTCACCCGGGCTCTTGACGCACACCACCGTCACCCCGTGCTTGCGGCGCAGGTTGGTCTGCCCCAGCGGGACGCCGACGTACTGGCGCGGCGGGCGGGTCTTGGCCAGCGCGAAGTCGTCGTCGACCTCCATGAAGTCGAGCATCCGCCCGTTGAGCAGGTGGGCCACCCGCTCGCCCATGTCGTGCTCGGGCAGGATCACGTGGTGGGCGCCGACGCGCTGCAGGATGCGCCCGTGCTCGCGGCTGACGGCCTTGGCCCAGATGTCGTCGACCTCCAGCTCGGCCAGCAGGGAGGTGGTCAGGATGCTCGACTCCAGGTGGGTGCCGATGGCCACCACCGCCCGGTGGAAGTCGGCGACGCCGAGCTGGCGCAATGCCTCCAGGTCGGTGGAGTCGGCCGCCACCACGTGGGTGAGGCGGCCGGCCATGGACTGCACGATCTTGGCGCGGCTGTCGATGGCCAGCACCTCGGTGCCTCCGCGGGCCAGCTCCAGGGCCAGCGAGCCGCCGAAGCGGCCCAGGCCGATCACCACCACCGCGTCGTTCCTGCTGTCAGCCAACGATGGTCCTCTCCTCGGGCAGCTCGTAGCGGCGGGTACGCTCGCGCAGCGCGAGCGCGGAGAACAAGGTCAGCGGCCCCACCCTGCCGATGAACATCAGCAGCGCGATCAGCACCTGGCCGGGCGAGGCCAGCTCCGCGGTGACGCCGGCGGACAGGCCGGCCGTGGCGAACGCCGAGATCGCCTCGAACAGTACGAGCTCCAGGCGGTGGGGGGTGAGCAGCATCAGAAGATACGTCGCTCCCGCCGCCAGCGCCAGCCCCAGCAGCGCCACCGCCAGCGCCTGGCGCTGCACGCCCTCGCCCAGCCGGCGGCGGCCGACGTTGACCCGGCTCTCGCCGCGCAGCTCGGTCCACACGACGAAGGCCAGCACCCCGAAGGTGGTCACCTTGATGCCGCCGGCGGTGCCGGCGCTGCCGCCGCCGATGAACATCAGCACGTCGATGATCAGCAGGCTGGAGGGGTGCAGCTGGGTGATGTCGAGGCTGTTGAACCCGGCGCTGCGCGGCATCGTCCCGGTGAAGAAGCCGGCCAGGAGCCGGTCGTCGCGGTCCAGCGCGCCGAGGGTGGCGGGGTTGGACCACTCGGCGGCGGTGATCGTCAGCGTGCCGAAGACCAGCAGCAGCACGGTGATCGTCACGGTCAGGCGGGTCAGCACCGACCAGGTCCGCGGCCGCCGCCAGGAGCGCACCAGTTCGAACACGACCGGGAAACCCAGCCCGCCGACGATGACGGCCGCCGCGACCGGCAGGCAGATCCACGGGTCGGCGGCGAAACGGACGAGGCTGTCGGGCCACAGGGCGAACCCGGCGTTGTTGAAAGCCGACACCGCGTGGAAGACGCCCAGGTACGCCGCGCGGCCGAACGGCTCGCCGTAACCGGCGGAGAAACGCGCCGCCAGCACCACGGCGGTGATCACCTCGGCCGTCAGGCTGAACGCCACCACCTGGCCGATCAGGCGGCGCAGCCCGGTCAGCTGCATGGTCTTGGTCTCGGCCTGGGCCAGCATCCGGGCGCGCAGGCCCAGCCGCCCGGTGACCAGAACGGCCAGCAGGGTCGCCAGGGTCATGATGCCCAGCCCGCCGGCCTGCACGAGCACCAGGATGACGACCTCGCCCATGGGCGACCAGTGTTGAGCGGTGTCGACGGTGGCGAGCCCGGTGACGCAGACGGCGGAGGTCGCGGTGAAGAACGCGTCCAGAAGATCGGCGGGTCTGCCGTCGGTGGTGGCGAACGGCGCCGACAGCAGCGCGGTGCCGGTCGCGACGGCGGCGGCGAAGGCGGCGGCGACGACCTGCGCCGGATGCCGGAAGCCGGCCAGGACGGCCCGGGTGAGGCTGGAGCGCGTCATGGGCTCTTCGCTCCGGAGAAACGGGAGCGGATCCGGCGGGCCGTGCCGTACCAGGCGGGTGCGTCGTGCTCGTCGTCGAACGAGCGGGCCACGACGACGTCGGTGGAGGAGTGCAGCAGGATCGACAGCACGATCGTCACCGCCACCAGCTGGAAGACCTCCTGGGCGGCGGCGATGCCGGAGGCCAGCACGATCAGGCCGTAGACGACCGAGGCGAAGCCCTTGGGCCCGAACCACATCACCGCCGCGACCTCCCGGGTGGTGAGCCGGGAGCCGATGAAGGAGACCCAGATGGCCAGGGGGCGGGCCAGCACCAGGGCCAGGACGGCGAACAGCCAGCCCTGCCAGCCGACCGATCCCAGCAGGGCGGGGGAGATGAGCGCGCCGAAGACCAGCAGCGCCGCCAGCTTGAGCAGCTCGGCGATCAGCTCGCCGAACTGCTCGAAGGACTCGCGCTGACGCTCGCCGAAGGTGGCCACGGTGATGCCGGCGCAGAACGCCGCCAGGAACAGGTTGCCGTGCGTGACCTTGCCCAGCGCCAGCACCAGCAGCCCGATCGCCACGGCGTTGAGCGGCTCGTAGTGGTGGGAGGCGGCGAACCAGCGGCTGCTTTCCAGCTTGATCGCCAGCCACGGCACGGCGACGCCGATCAGCACGCCGACGCCCAGCTCCAGGGCCAGAGGGCCCAGGTGCAGGTCGCCGGAGCCCACCGCCACGGCCAGGAACACCATGACGAACGGCAGCGCCAGACCGTCGTTGACGCCGGACTCGACGTTGAGCAGCTGGCGCAGCCGGGGCGGCACCTTCTCGTTGCCGACGAGGGCGGCGGCGAACACCGGGTCGGTGGGCGCCAGGATCGCGCCGAGGAGCAGTGACTCGATCCAGCCCAGGCCCACCACGTAGTGGGCGGCCAGCGCGGTGACGATCAGGGTGAGCGGCAGGCCCCAGCCCAGCGCCCGGCCGGGCAGCCGCCAGGCGCCGCGCAGATCCTGCCAGCCCACGCGCATGCCGTCGGTGAAGAGCACCGCGAACAGCGCCAGCTCCGCGAGGGTGGACACCACCTCGTCGCCGGCGGCCAGGGGCACCACGCCCAGCACTCCGTCGCCGAGGACGAACCCGGCGACCAGGAACAGCGCGGCCGTCGACAGGATCGTCCGGTTGGCCAGGCTGGAGATCAGGACCGCGAGAAGCAGGAGCGCGGCGAACGCGAGAAGCAGGACCATGAGGTGTCTTCCAGGGGTGGCGGACAGGGTGCAGGCACGCCGACCAGACTTCCCGGCACTCCGCCGCACACCCTAACAACTCCGCCGCCACGGCCACGACATCACCCCGGACCCGCCCGCCCCGGACCGGGCGTGCCGGACTCGATCCCGGAGCGGGCGGGAACCGCCCCGCGGGCGGATGGCCCGCCGAGGGACGGCTTCCGCCCGGGGACGACGCGGGCCGCGGGTCAGCGCAGCGGCCGGAAGAAGTCCCGGATGTCGTCGGTGAGCAGGCCGGGGACCTCCATCGCGGCGAAGTGGCCGCCCCGGCCGTACTCCGACCAGTGCCGGATCCGCCCGTGCGGGTCCATCAGGCTCCGGATGGTGCTGTCGGCGGCGAACACCGCGACCCCGGTCGGCGGTCCCGCCGGCCCCTCCTGCCGCGGCTCCTGGCCCGCCTCGCGCCGGGCCTCCTGCTCGGCGTCGAAGGCCCGCCAGGCGCGCATCCCCTCGTACACCGCGTGGGCGGAGGAGGCGCCGGAGCCGGTGAACCAGAACAGGCTGACGTTGGTGAGCAGCTGGTCGCGGTCGACGGCCTCGTCGGGCAGCTCGGCGGCGGGGTCGGTCCACTCGTGGAACTTCTCCACGATCCAGGCGAGCTGGCCGGCGGGGGAGTCGCTGAGCGCGTAGGCCAGGGTCTGCGGGCGGGTCGACTGCAACGTCAGGTAGCCCAGGCCCTCGGCGCGGTACCGGTTGAACCGCTGCGCGCGGGCCCGGTCGGCCTCCGGCAGCGTCTCCGGGTCCAGCGCCGGGCCGAACGGCGGCGCGGCGCCGGTGCCGCTGAGGTGGACGCCGGTCACCCGCCCGGGGGCGACCATGGGCAGCATGCCCGCCACCCCCGAGCCGACGTCGGTGCCCTGCGCGCCGTAGCGCTCGTATCCCAGGAGGCTCATCAGCTCCGCCCAGCGGCGGGCGACGCCGAACAGGTCGAAACCGTCCTCGCCGACGGGGTTGGAGAAGCCGTAGCCGGGCAGCGACGGCGCGACGACGTGGAAGGCGTCGGCGGGGTCGCCGCCGTGGGCGCGGGGGTCGGTGAGCGGGCCGATCAACCGGAGGAACTCCACCGGCGAGCTGGGCCAGCCGTGGGTGAGGATGAGTGGCAGCGCGTCCGGCTCGGGGGAGCGGGCGTGCAGGAGGTGGATCGTCTGCCCGCCGATCACGGTGGTGAACTGCGGGATCTCGTTCAGCGCCGCCTCCTGCGCCCGCCAGTCGAACTCGGTGGCCCAGTAGTCGGCGAGCTCTTCGAGGTAGCCGGCCGGGACGCCGCGGCTCCAGCCGTCGGAGGCCGGGCGGCGGCCGGGCCAGCGGGTACGGGTCAGCCGGGAGCGGAGGTCGTCCAGGTCGGCCTGGGGGATGTGCATGCGGAACGGGCGGAGGCCGCCGGTGGATGTCATGCGGCCGACGCTAGGGACGATCGCGGAAGAACAGCTTCCGCGATCGTCCGGAGGGCGTGCCGCCGTACGGCTCAGCCCTGCAACAGGGAGCGGCCCAGCCAGTCGGAGGGGTCCTTGACCCCGGGCAGGGCGAAGAAGTAGCCGCCGCCGGTGGGGGAGATGTAGTCGACCAGCGGCTCGCCGACGAGGCGTTCCTGGGTGGCCTCGAACTGCCGCTCCACGTCCTGCTGGTAGCAGCGGAACACCAGCCCCATGTCGAGGTTGCCGACCTTGTCCACACCCCGGTTGTAGTTGTAGCCGCGCCGCAGAGTCGTCAAGGGCCGTCCGGCCTCCGCGCGGGCGGCGTCTGGTACGGTGACCGTCCCAGGTGATGATCGACCGAAGGAGGTGAGCCCCATTCCGCTGTTACAGGCCGGGTGCTCCCTCCGCACGCCGTACGGCCCCTCCGAACAGAGGTGACGGCGGGAGCGCCCATCGGCGTTCCGAAAGGCTGTCCCGTGTCGGTTTCCCCTTCATCCTTCTCTTCTTCCTCGCCGTCCCGTTCCGCCGTCGCCGGCAGGCTCCGCTCGGCCGGCTGCGTCTTCGCCGAGGACGAGGCGGACCTGCTCATCTCCGCCGCCCGCACCCCGGACGATCTGGCCGCCATGGTGGAGCGGCGCGTCTCAGGACTGCCGCTGGAACACGTCCTGGGCTGGGCGGAGTTCTGCGGCCTGCGTCTCGCCGTGGAGCCGGGGGTCTTCGTGCCGCGTCCGCGCTCGGAGTTCCTCATCCGCCAGGCCGCCGCCCTGACCCGTCCCGGGGCGGTCGTGGTGGACCTGTGCTGCGGCTCCGGTGCGCTGGGGGCCGCGCTGGCCGCGGCGCTGGGCCGGGCCGAGCTGCACGCCGTCGACGTCGAGCCCGCCGCGGTGCGCTGCGCCCGCCGTAACCTCGCCCCGCTCGGCGGCCGGGTCCACGAGGGCGACCTGTACGGGCCGCTGCCGGACGATCTGCGCGGCCGCGTCGACGTGGTGATCGCCAGCCCGCCGTACGTGCCCACCGCCTCGATCGGGCTGCTGCCGCCGGAGGCCCGGCTGCACGAGCCGGCGGTGGCGCTGGACGGCGGCGCCGACGGGCTCGACGTCGCGCGGCGGGTGGCCGCCGCCGCGCCGGGGTGGCTGGCCCCGGGCGGATGCCTGCTGATCGAGACCGGTGAGCGGCAGGCCGCGTCCGCCGCCGAGGCCGTCACCGCCGCCGGGCTGGCCGCCCGGGTGGCCCACTGCGACGACCTCGACGCCACCGCCGTCATCGGCGCCCTCCCCGCCTGAGCCCGGATCCGCGCGGATCCGCGCGGATCCGGGATGGACCCGCGCGCCGGATTCCGCTCCGGCGCGCGGGTCCCGCAGCGCCCTGAACGATGAGCTCGCGGATGAACCCCGCGAGTGCGGCGAAGACGCGCATGATCCGGCGCCGTTCCGGCCGCGAGCCGCCGCTCATCGATCTTGTTCAGGAGCCGTCTTTTCTCGATGCCGGACGCTTCTCGTCCGCGGGAGTGGCAGGCGCGCCATTCATTTGTCAAGCTGGCTTGACGTCAAGCTGTCTTGACGCAATACTCGGATCATGTTCACTCCTGACGATCTTGAATGTCGGCTCACGTTGCCGACCGCGGCTGCGCGCCATGACGCGCTACGAACTCGTGAGATCCTCGCCCCGCCGGCAAACGAACAGGTCCGGCACCGGGGCGGAGGTCACCGGGAACGGGACGGCGCCGAGGCGGCGGCTGCACGCGCGCTCGTCGGCGGGACCGAATCGCAGGAGACCGCCGAATGAGCGGACACGACGAGGGAGGAATCCGGCCCTTCGTCCTGGACGTCCCCCAGGAGGAGTTGGAGGACCTGGCCGCTCGCCTCGCCGCGACCAGGTGGCCCGACGATCCCGTCGGCGACTGGTCCCAGGGAGTGCCGGCGGCCTACCTCAGGGAGCTGACCGAGTACTGGCGAACCACCTACGACTGGCGGGCGCAGGAGGCACATCTCAACCGCTTCCCGCAGTTCACCACCACGATCGACGACGCCAACGTGCATTTCCTGCACATCCGCTCCTCGCAGGCCGATGCCCTTCCCCTGCTGATCACCCACGGCTGGCCCGGATCCATCGTCGAGTTCCTCGACGTCATCGAGCCCCTGACCGATCCCGGGGCCCACCGCGGCGACCCGGCCGACGCCTTCCACCTGGTCATCCCGTCCATCCCGGGATACGGGCTGTCCGGCCCCACCCGGGAAGGCGGCTGGGACATACCGCGCGTGGCCGGCGCCTGGGCAGAGCTGATGAGGCGCCTGGGTTACCATCGCTACGGCGCCCAGGGCGGCGATTGGGGGCACGCGATCACACGGGAACTGGCCGTCATCGACGCCGGCCACGTCGCCGCGATCCACCTCAACACCCTTGTGACGCTCCCTCCCAGCGACCCGGCCGAAGCCGCGGAGCTCACCGACGACGACAGAGAACGGCTTGACCGGCTGATACGAGCCGAACCGGAGATGTCGGGCTACGCGAAGATCCAGGGCACCCGTCCGCAGACACTGGCCTACGGGCTCACCGACTCCCCGGCCGGGCAACTCGCCTGGATCGTGGAGAAGTTCAAAGAGTGGACGGACTGCTCCGAGGCGCCCGAAGAGGCGATCTCTCGCGACCGGCTCCTGACCAACGTGATGCTCTACTGGCTCACCGCGACGGCCGGGTCATCCGCCCGCCACTACTGGGAGCACGCCCACTCCACCCGTCCGCCCCGCACCGGGCCCCTGACGACACCCACCGGCGTGGCGGTCTTCGCCGCCGACCTGGCCCGTCCTGTCCGGCGACTCGCCGAACGGAACGACAACATCGTCCACTGGTCGGAGTTCGATCGAGGCGGACATTTCGCCGCGATGGAGGAACCAGACCTGTTCGTCGACGACGTCCGCGCCTTCTTCCGCCTGTTCCGATAGTGGCCGGGGGTCGGGGACAGGGCTCAGCAGGCGGATGCCCGACAGGCATGCCGAGGGCCGTGCGGCTCGCTGAACAGGAAAAACGAGACCCGTCCCCGAACCGGAACGAAGATCGGTCTCCTGCCGCCGATTCCCGTTCCGATCCTTCCCGAGGGCCGTATCCTGGAGTAGTAAACGATAGGTTGCTATCGTTTTCGGCGGATGATCACTCGCGACGAGTCCCGGGAGATGGCATGAGCGAGTCCATGACGTTGCCGCTGCACATGCGGCGGGCGGAGTTCGACCCCGCCCCCGAGCTGGCGGCGATCCGCGACGAGGAGGGCGTGCGGAAGATCAAGACGATCTTCGGCGTCGACGGCTGGCTCATCACCCGCTTCGCCGACGTGCGCGCGGTGCTGGGTGACGCCGAGCGGTTCAGCAACGCCCAGCAGGTGGTCTTCCGCATGCCCGGCATGCCGCAGCGCACCGACGAGGAGATCGCCGAGCTGCGGGCGGGCAACCTGCTGGCCTTCGACCCGCCCGAGCACACCCGGCTGCGGCGCATGCTGACGCCGGAGTTCACCGTCCGCCGGATGCGCAGGCTGGAGCCGCGCATCCACGAGATCGTCACCGAGCACCTGGACGCCATGGAGCGCACCGGCCCGCCCGCGGACCTGGTCACCGACTTCGCGCTGCCGATCCCGTCGCTGGTCATCTGCGAGCTGCTGGGCGTGCCGTACGGCGACCGGTCCGACTTCCAGCGGCGCAGCGGCCGGATGCTGGACCTGTCGCTGTCCCCGCAGGAGCGGGCGGCGGCGTCGCTGGAGTCACGGGCCTACATCGGCGAGCTCGTCTCCCGGGCCAAGGCCGACCCCGGCGACGACCTGATCGGCATGCTGATACGCGAGCACGGCGACGACCTGACGGACTCCGAGCTCGCCGGCATCGGCAGCCTGCTGCTGCTCGCCGGCCATGAGACCACCTCCAACATGCTCTCCCTCGGCACGCTGGCCCTGCTGCGCCACCCCGCCCAGCTGGAGCTGCTGCGCAAGGAGCCCGAGCGGATCGACGCCGCGGTGGAGGAACTGCTGCGCTGGCTCAGCATCGTGCACTCCGGCATGACCAAGGTGACCACCACCGACGTCGAGGTGGCCGGGCAGCGCATCCCCGCGGGTGAGATCGTGATCTGCGCCCTGCCCGCCGCCAACCGCGACCCCGCCCTGGCCGCCGACCCCGACCGGCTCGACATCGGCCGCGACAGCCTGGGGCACGTCGCCTTCGGCCACGGCGTGCACCACTGCCTGGGGGCGCCGCTGGCGCGGATGGAGATGCGCATCGCCTTCCCCGCCCTGCTGGAACGCTTCCCCGGCCTGCGGGAGGCCGACCCCGAGCCCGCCTTCCGGTCCTTCAACGTCGTCTACGGCCTCAGCTCTTTTAAGGTGGCCTGGTGAGCGAAGAAAACAAGCCCGTCCGCATCCGGGCCGACCGCGAGGTGTGCATCGGAGCCGGCATGTGCGTCATGACCGCCGAGAAGCTCTTCGACCAGGACGACGACGGCGTGGTGGTGCTGCTGGAGCCGGAGCCACCGGCGCAGTACGCCGACCTCGCCCGCCGGGCGGTGCGCGCCTGCCCCTCCGGCGCGTTGTCCCTGGTGGAGGACTGACCGCTTTTCCAGGCGGTGGCCGGGGCCCGCGCTCCGGCCACCGCCCGGCCGTACTGCCGGCGACAACATGAACACTGCTAGCGTTCAGGATGTGCGAGGGCAGGGACGCCGGGCCGATGCGCTCCGCAACTCCGACAGGATCGTCCGCGCCGCGATCGCGGCGCTGTGCGAGACCGGCTCCGCGGCGCCGCTGGAGGAGATCGCCCGGCGGGCCGGGGTCGGGATCGCGACCGTCTACCGCCGCTTCGGCGACCGCGAGGGCGTGATACGGGCCGCGTTCCACACCTACTTCGCCGAAGAGGTCGAACCGCTCGCGCTGGCCGCCCGCCGGGCCGCCGACCCCCGGCGGGGGCTGGCCGACGCCCTGGCCGCCACGGTGGACACCCTGGCCGCCCACCGGCCCCTGCTCGCCGCGGCCCACGAGACCGGCGCGTTCTCCGTCGGCATCGCCGAGCGGTTCATGGGCCCCCTCGGCGACGTGCTGGCCGACGCCCAGCGGCGCGACCTGGTCCGCTCCGACCTGATGGTCCGCGACCTCGCGGCGATGGTGGTGATGGTGCTGGCCACCGTGCACGCCGACGACGCCGGCCACGCCGACCCCCGCCGCTACCTCGCCCTGCTGCTGGCCGGCACGCTGCCCTCGGCCGACCCGCTCCCCGGCCCCGCCCCCACCGGCCTGCTCGACTCCTCGCTGAAGCGCTCCGGCCCCTGCGAGCACTGAGACCCGCCCCCTGTCCCCGTGACATCGTCACGCGGCGCGCCGGAAGGAGACGGTGGTCTCATCGTTTCGGGCGTGCCGGGTATCGGTCACGGACTGCGGGGATGCGCCTGGCCGGCACCGTGGCCGGCATAGGTGACAGCGAGATCGATGGTGGGCAGGTGTGCCGCGACCTGGTCGGGTGTCCACCCGCGGGAGCCGAATGCCGTCTCGTGGGTGACGATCCGGTAGATCAGAGCACGGATCAGCATCTGGCCCCAGGCCGGCAGATGCGACCAACGGGCGGCCAATGCGGGTGAAGCGCCGTACCAGCACAATGCATCGGCCACCGCGACCGCTGCCGCCCAGGATGCGGGACGCCAGTAGACGGACCAGTCGATGATCGCCGGTGGTCGGCCGTCCGCGAACAGCACGTTGCCGGGCAGATCCCCGTGAACCGCTTGCGAGACGAGATCGACCGGGCGGCGAGCGCCCACCAGCGGCTCCAGCAGGCTCAGGGCCGGCGGGCATGCCCGGATGGGCAGTTCCTCCCATGCGACACGGTCACCGATGGACCAGGGATCGTCGCGGAGGTCCAGGAATCCAGGACGGGGCAGGCTCGCGATGGCCGTGTGAAAGGCGATGCCGGCGCGCAGCACATCATCCTGACGCCCGACATCCGGGACGCCCTCGATGAGCCGGGACGCCTCCCAGCCGTCGACCACCCATGCCCCGTCCAGGGCTCGAACGGGGCGGGCGACTCTGAAGTCGGCCGAGCCGGGCAGGGCGGTGAGCACCTCCGATCGCCAGAGGGTCTCCGCCAGGAACTCCACGGGCTTGAGGACCACCTGATCGGCTCGCCAGCTGTTCCCCTTGCCGCCTGGCAACACCGCTGGATCAGCGCGGATGCCGAATGCCGCGAGGACCGCTTCCGGGGGCCGCGAAACCGAAGGTGCCACACTCAAGATCGTAGAGTCTTCGGCCGACGGGTTCGTGGCGCACAGGCCGCTGTCACCCTCAGCTGCTGACAGCGGTCCCACACCGCAGCCGGGAGTGCCGAAGGTCAGGAGCGGCGCGGGTCGTGGTTCCGGAACTCGGCCAGGCGGACGCCGCTGCGCGGCAGCAGGGGAATCCCGCTGCCGGAGTCCAGCACCACCCGGTGGCCCAGGGGCTCGCGCAGCGTCACGCCGATCAGGTCGGTCTTCCCCACCGCGGGACAGATCTCCACGTCGTCGGGCCGGACGTCGACGTCCACGACCACCACCTCGGGCGTCTCGTGGACGCGCGCACCGTACGTCGTGTCGCAGACGCCGTGCAGGTAGCTCAGCCGGAGCTCGGTCGGTGTGCGGACCTCGTAGGCGCTCACCTCCTGGACTCCGCCGTCCAGCGGCCGGGGCGGTCCGCCCATCGCGGCCGGGTCCACCGCCACCCGCCGGAACGGCTCCGGCACACCCCGCACGGTGAAGTCCCACGTCGGCACCCGTACGTCTCCCCGGCTGCTGGGCATGGTGGCCTCACCCCGCGCCACCGCGACCACGCGCAATGGCCGGCAGCCTTCGGCCGGGCACTTCTCGTCGGCGAAGGACTTGGGCTTGCTGAGCCCGGCGTAGGCGACCGCGGCCGTCAGGACCGGCACGCTCAGCGTGCCCCCGTCGGCCCAGCGCAGCTCGGCCGGGGCGGGCGCCTCGACCGGGAGCACGGTCTCCAGCCTCCAGGCGCTGTTGATAGCGCTCCGCCCGACCCAGCGGGGCGTGTGCTCCCAGTCGGGCTCCAGGGTCAGGTTCCGCAGCGGGACGAACCCCGCGGTCCAGGGCCCGCGCTCCGCCGAACGCCGCCAGTGGTCGGCGACCTCACGGGCGCGGTCGGTGAACTCCTCGGCGGTGACCGGTGCCCGCGCGGCCCCACAGGCCGTCGCGAGCAGGACAAGCACCGCGGCCGCAAGCACCCTCATGATCAGTAGACGTGCCGGCGGGCGGCCCGGTTCACTCGGCAGAACTACGTACGGCACACGATCGGCTCATTGCTCCGCACTGGTCGCGGACTGGTCGCCCGCGCCTGTACGTGAAGACCGCTCTCGGGGCGTCTTTGCTCGGGACGACTCAGGCCTCCGTGGGGGAAGGCGCCCCGGGGGACCGCTGGAGGTCGATCCGGTAACGCCGCACGGCGCCGAGTTCGGTGTCCCGGACGCCTTCGAGGACGCCGCCGCAGCGCTCGATCGTCCTCGCCGAGGCGGCGTTGCCGGCCGCGCAGACGATGAGCACCTCGCCTATGCCGAGCGTTCGCGCCTCATCGAGCATCCTGCCCAGCGCCCAGGTGGCCAGCCCGCGCCGGCGCGCCGACGGGCGGATGCCGTAGCCGATGTGGCCGAGCCGTCGCACCACCTCGCCGTCCCCGTGCCGCAACGCGATCCCGCCGAGCACCCGGTCGCCTTCGATGATCCACCGGTACGCGCAGGCCACCCCGCCGGCATCCGCCTGGTCCGACTCACCGGTCAGCCGCGCCACCCAGGCCGCGAACCCGGCCGGGGAACCGACCTCGTCGGCCGGCAGAAGTCCGAAACCGTCCTCGTGGACGCCGGGGCCCCATTCGGTATGCGCCTCAAGCCAGGCGGCGTGGAGCCGGGTGGTGGGCGCGATCAGCTCGGGCACATGGCGACGATACCGATCCAGGTCGTGCATCGGCGCGGTCGAGGGTAGGCCGTCGATCTCGGCCGGCCGTTGAAGAGCGGCTGGCCGAGATCGGTCGCCGCTACCGGACTGCGGGCTTTCTGCCCTGCGACCATTGCCGCGAACTCGCCACTTCTTCTTCCGAGCGGGTACCGCTCCGCCTCGACCTCAACGGTCGAACCGACGACGAGGACCGGCCCGCCCGGCGGCGACAGGTCGGCCGGCCCTTCAGCCGACATGGCGATGGGCCTCATCCCGGCGCGGCTACAGGCTGCCCGGGGGCTCCGGGCTTCGGTCCGGAGCTGAGATCATGCCGCTGTGACCGAACCGGTGGAACATGTCGACGATCAGGACCGTGTGCTGGGCGTCGTCAGCCGGGATGATGCGGTCCGTCATGGCTGGCTGCACCGCATCGCCACCACTGTCTGCCGTGATGAGCCGGGAAGGTTCCTGGTGTGCCGGCGGGCTGAGGGATTGTCCAGATATCCCGGCTACTACGAAGTAACCTTCGGCGGAGCCGTCGGGGTGGGGGAGTCTTATCAGGCGGCGGCCGCGCGCGAGATCGCGGAGGAATTAGGCGTCGACGTACCGGTGCGTGAAGTGGTCAGGTTCCTGTGCCATGGCGAGATCGCCTCGTACTGGCTCGGGGTGCACGAAGCGGTCATCACCGGCGACGTCTCTCCCGATCCCCATGCGGTGAGTTGGGCAGGCTGACTGACGACCGCCGAGTTGAGCGAAGCCGTGAGGTGGCATCGGTTCATTCCGGACGGGCAGGAGGCGCTCCGCCGGTACCGGTCCAGTAAGTCTGGCATCGCGGAGCGTCGCCAAAGCTCATGATCACGCGGATTCGTCGTCAGATACGGCGCCAACCGGGCTAGTAGTGCTTTGTTAGGTGGTTAGGGCGGCCGTCTGCGGCAGGTCGGGCATCGGCCTGTCCAGGCTGCCAGCAGGGCCTGCAGCTCCTTGA
>NZ_JBVJKQ010000021.1:0-134088 GCF_055585205.1 Streptosporangium sp. NPDC053982 | reverse complement strand
TCATCCGTACGGACGACGCGGACTTGGCGCGGAGGTGGGTGGGTGTTCCGGCCGGCTTCAAAACGCCAGAAACCGTCGCGCCCGGGACCAGGCCGGAGGCCGGTCGAAACCAGACGGCAACCACAGCGCCGGCCGGAACACCCACCCACCGCAGCGCGAACCACCGCCCGACCCGGCGGGCGTGGACCCGCCCGAGCCCGGGGAAGCACCCCCGAGACGCGAAAAGCCCCGGCGCCGACTGCGGGGACCCGCCCGAGCGTCCGGCGGGGAAAGGCTCAGGCGGCGGCGATCAGGTCGGCGGCCCGTTCGGCGATCATGACGGTGGGGGCGTGGGTGTGCCCCCGGTTGATGGCCGGCATGACCGAGGCGTCGGCGACCCGGAGGCCCGCCACGCCGCGGACCCGGAGTGAGGGGTCCACCACCGACTCGTCGTCGGCTCCCATCCGGCAGGTTCCCACCGGGTGGTAGAGGGTCTCGCCGCGTTCGCGGACCCAGCGGGCGAGTTCCTCGTCGGTCTCGGCGCCCCAGTAGGGGTCCATCGGCGGCCCGGCGTACGGCTTGAGCGCCACGGTGGCGAACAGCCCCTTGGCGGCCCGCAGCCCGGCCACCAGCCGTCCGACGTCGGCCGGGGCCGACAGGTAGGCGGGGTCGATCACCACGTCACGACCGTCGAGGCGGATCCGCCCCCGGCTCTCCGGGTGCAGCAGGACCGCGCCGATGGTCAGCCCGTGCCCCTTGGGGCGGGTCAGGCCGTGGTCGACGAAGGGGACGGGCGCGAAGACCAGCTCGATGTCCGGGGCGGGCTCGTCGGGTGCGGTCCGGATGAAGGCGACGGCCTCGCCGACGTTGGAGGTGAGCATGCCCCGGCGGGCGAGCAGGAAGCGCAGCAGGTTGCCGGTCGTCTCGGCTCCGGCCAGCGTGATCGGCTCGGGGCAGTGCAGGATGATCGCCGCCGCCAGGTGGTCCTGGAGGTTGCGGCCGACCTGGGGCAGGTCGCGGACCGGTTCGATCCCCTGGGCGGACAGTTCGTCGGCCGCGCCCACCCCGGAGAGCATGAGCAGGTGGGGCGAGCCGATCGCCCCGGCCGACAGGATCACCTCCCGGCGGGCCCGCACCACCGCGCCGTCGCCGTACTCGACGCCGACGGCGCGGCCGTCCTCGATGAGGATGCGGCGGGCGGGGGCGGCGGTCATGATCGTGAGGTTGGGGCGTTTCGCGGCGGGTCTGAGGTAGGCGTCGGCGGCGCTGCAGCGCCGGCCGCGGTCCTGTGTGACGGGGGTGGGGCAGCAGCCCTCGTTGGAGGGGCCGTTCAGCTCCGGCAGGCGCGCGATCCCCGTCTCCTCGCAGGCCCGCAGGAAAGCCGCGGTGGCCGGGTTGGGGCTGCGCAACTCGGAGACGGCGATCGGGCCGCCGGTGCCGTACACGTCGCCGTGGTTGGAGCCGACGCGGCGCTCGGCCCGCCGGAAGTACGGCAGGACCTCGTCGTAGGACCAGCCGGGCACGTCCCATCCGTCGTAGTCGGCCCGGTGGCCGCGCACCCACATCTGGGCGTTCATCGAGGAGGAGCCGCCGAGCATCCGGCCGCGCGGCCAGTACAGCCGCCTGCCGGACATGCCCGGCTGCCCGACGGTGGAGAAGTCCCAGTCGCGGGGGGTCTTGAAGAGCTTGGGGAAGGCGACCGGCACCCGGACCTCGAAGGCGTCGTCCCGGCCGCCGGCCTCCAGGAGCGCCACGGTCACCGCCGGGTCGGCGGAGAGACGGCCGGCCAGCACGCAGCCGGCGGACCCGGCTCCCACGATCACGTAGTCGTACACCATGCGCCAGCACCCTTCGACATACGGACGGTGTCGGCTCGCCTCCCCCGTGAGCGGGCTCACATCTGCATACTCCTCCGTCGATTACCCGTCAATTTGTGACCTGGCTTACCTACCGGCAGGTATCTCAGACTGCGAGTATGGGCTCGTCAGAAGCCTGTCCGGAGGAGGACGCCCATGCTCAACCTGTCGATCGTGCTGGAGGACAGCGCCCGGCAGCAGCCCGATCGCACCGCCCTGGTCTTCGGTGATCTGCGGCTCCCCTACTCCCTGGTCGACACCATCGCCAACCAGGTCGCCAACCTGCTGGTCTCCCGCGGGATCGGCAAGGGCGACAAGGTCGCGCTGGCCTGCCCGAACCTGCCCTACTTCCCGTTCGTGTACTACGGGATCCTCAAGGCCGGCGCCGTGGTCGTGCCGCTCAACGTGCTTCTGCAGACGAGGGAGATCACCTACCACCTGGAGGACTCCGAGGCCAAGGCGCTGTTCTGCTTCGAGGGCACCCCGGAGCTGCCGCTGGGCGCGCGCGGCCGGGAGGGGTTCGAGGGGGCGGCGGGGACCGAGCACTTCTTCGTGCTGCCGGCGACCGCGTTCGCCACCGAGTCCGAGCACGGCGAGACCCTGTGGGCGGCGCTGGACGGCGTGTCCGGCGAGTTCGAGACCGTGCAGACCGCGCCGGACGACACCGCGGTGATCCTCTACACCAGCGGCACGACCGGCCAGCCGAAGGGCGCCGAGCTCAGCCACCAGAACATGGTGCTCAACGCCATGGTGTCGGACGAGATGTTCCCCCGGGGCGACGACGGCGACGCGTTCCTGGCGGCGCTGCCGCTGTTCCACTCCTTCGGCCAGACCGTCGTGATGAACCTCGGGTTCCGGCGCCGCGGCACCGTCGTGCTCATGCCGCGCTTCGATCCGGGTGAGGCGCTGACGCTGATGCGCGAGGAGAAGGTCACCCTGTTCGCGGGCGTGCCGACGATGTACTGGGCCATGCTGACGAAGGTCCACGCCGACGGCGACGAGGTGCCGACCACGCTCCGGGCGGCGGTCGCGGGTGGTTCGGCCTCCCCTGCCGAAGTTCTCAGGGACTTCGAGGCCACGTTCGGCATCGGCATCCTGGAGGGGTACGGCCTGTCGGAGACCTCCCCGGTGGCCTGCTTCAACCAGCCGGGCCGGCCGACCAAGCCCGGCACGATCGGCACTCCGATCTGGGGTGTGGAGATGAAGCTGATCGACGCCGACTGGAAGACGGTCGAGGGCGAGGGCCCCGGGGAGATCGCGATCCGCGGCCACAACGTGATGAAGGGCTACTACAACCGGCCCGAGGCGACCGCCGACGCGATGCGGGACGGCTGGTTCCGCACCGGGGACATCGCCGTCCGCGACTCCGACGGCTACTACTCGATCATCGACCGCGTCAAGGACATGATCATCCGGGGTGGTTTCAACGTCTACCCGCGCGAGCTGGAGGAGGTGCTGATGACGCACCCGGGGGTCTCCCTCACCGCCGTGGTCGGGGTGCCGCACGAGTCGCACGGCGAGGAGGTCAAGGCGTACGTCATCCGCACGCCGGACGCGACGGTCACCGAGCAGGAACTGTCGGAGTGGTGCAGGGAGAACATGGCGGCCTACAAGTATCCGCGGATCATCGAGTTCCGCGAGTCCCTGCCGATGACCGCCACCGGGAAGATCCTCAAGCGCGAGCTGCGCTGAGCCCGGCCCGGCGACCCCCGGTACGGCCCACCCGGTCTCACCGGGCGGGCCGTACCGGGTGGATCAGGGCCAGTCGAGGGCGGGGCGCAGCGGCACGCGGGAGTCGCCCCGCGAGTCGAGTTTCACGCCGAGCACCTGGTGGAGCTGGACCTTGTTGCGTTCGAAGCCGACGATGCAGCCGGCCATGTAGAGCCGCCAGACCCGGGCCGTGCCCCGGCCGACCTCGGCGACCGCCTCGTCCCAGTGCTCGTCGAGGTTGTCGCACCAGTGGCGGAGGGTCCTGGCGTAGTGCTCGCGCAGGTTCTCCTCGTGGCGGATCTCGAAGCCGGTGTCCTCCATCTCGCGGACGAGGTGGCCGACCGACTCCAGCTCGCCGTCGGGGAAGACGTAGCGGTTGATGAACCCGCCCCCGTTGAACGTCTTCTCCTTGCCGGTGGGCCGGGTGATGCAGTGGTTGAGGAGCCGGCCGCCGGGGACGAGCTTGCCGTACAGGAAGCGGAAGTAGTTCGCCAGCTGGTCCTTGCCGATGTGCTCGGTGAGGCCGATGGAGCTGACCGCGTCGAAGCCGCTCTCGGTGACGTCGCGGTAGTCCATGTGGCGGACTTCGGCCAGCTCCTCCAGCCCGGCCTCGGCGATCGCCTTCTGCGCCCACTCGGCCTGCTGGCGCGAGAGGGTGACGCCCAGCACCTTGACGCCGTACTCACGGGCGGCGTGCATGACCATGCCGCCCCAGCCGCAGCCGACGTCCAGCAGCCGCATCCCGGGCTTGAGGCCCAGCTTGCGGGCGACGAGGTCGAACTTGGTGAACTGCGCCTCCTCGAGTGTGGCGTCCTCCCGGGGGAAGGTCGCGCAGGTGTAGGCCATGGAGGGGCCGAGCACCCACTCGTAGAAGGTGTTGGAGACGTCGTAGTGGTGGTGGATCGCCTGGGCGTCGCGCTCCTTGGCGTGCCTGCTGCCCAGCCTGGCCAGCATGCTGCGGCGCACCTCCTGCGGGGGTGGGGGCACGCGCATCAGCAGGGGCTTGAGGCCCAGGGCGCGGACGGCCGCGACCTTCTCGCTCGCCGGGATGTCGTCGAGCGTGATCGACCACATCCTCGACAGCAGCGTGTACATGTCCCCGTGCACGTCGAGATGACCCGACACGTAGGCCCGCGCGAGACCGAGCTCGCCGGGGGCCTGCGCCAGGTAGGCGACGGCGATGGGGGACCTGATGTCGATGGCGAGGTCCGCGCTGGCGGGGCCGGCCTTGCTGCCGTCGTAGGCGGTGAGGCGGACGTTCGCCTCGGGCCCGACGACCTTTTCGAAGATCTCTGCGAGTTTCACAGAATCAACTCCTAACGCCCCCGAACACACTTGTCGTAGAGGTCGAGCAACCGGCCGGTGGCGTCGTATGCCCGCTTCACCGGCCAGTAGACCGGACCGTTATAAAACTTCCAGAACTCGTCCCGTTCGTAGAACGAGGTGGAGTACAGGGACTTGTGGCCGTCGAGCCTGTGGACCTCGTTCTCGATCATGCGGTTGTGGTAGCCGTCGAACTGGCCGCGGGGCAGCGGGACCGTTCCCCAGAACCCGAAGTTGACGTAGAGGCGGCCGGGCTCCAGCGGGTAGAGGGGCCACCGTCCCGACGACTTCAGCGGGCACATCCACACCGGGGTCATGCCGACCTTGTCGTGGAAGAACTCCAGGAACTCCGCGCCGCGCTCGACGGGCACCTCGATGTCCTGGATGACCGACTCCTGCACGGGCCGGCCGCGCCAGCGGTCCACCCGGGCGGTCACGCCGTACCTGCGGTCCAGGCCGACGAGCCTGCGGTAGACGTCGGAGCGCATCCACTTGCGGGGCATCATCGAGCGGACCAGGGCGCCCTGCACGCCGAAGGCGCGCGAGCACCAGAACCAGTCGGTGTCCCAGCGCCACAGGTAGTCGCGGACGGTCAGCCAGTCGCGCGTCCGGGTCTGGATCGACCGGTAGTAGATGCGCATCCCGGTGTAGTCGGACAGGTACGGTGCCTTCTCCGCGAACTGCCCGACGGTGATGTAGAGCTCGTCCGGCCCGAAGTAGGTGCCGTCCACGAAGTCGGCCCGCTCGCCCTCGTGCTCGCCGCTCTCGCAGATCTCCCGCATCGCGGCCATGCACTTGTCGGCGTCGGTGAAGGGGATGTGGGTGAGCCGGACGTACGGCTGGACGGGCTTGAGCCTGATCCGGATCCGGAGGGCGTACCCGAGGGTGCCGTAGGAGTTGGGGAAGGCCCGGAACAGGTCCCGGTGCTCGTTGTCGTCGCGCGCCACGACGACCCGGCCGTCGCCGGTGAGGATCTCCAGTTCCTCCACCGACTCGTGCGGCAGTCCGTCGCGGAAGCTGGTGGACTCGATGCCGAGCCCGGTCACCGCACCGCCCAGCGTGATCGTCTTCAGCTGCGGCACGACGTACGGCATGAGCCCGTGCGGGAGGGTGGCGTCCACCAGATGCTCGTAGGTGGTCATGCCCTGCACCTCGGCCGTCATGGCCACCGGGTCGACCTCGATGACCTTGTCGAGGTCGCGGGCCGACAGCCTGGCGCCGCGGGAGGAGTCGCGGAAGCGGAACAGGTTGGTCGTGGCCTTGGCCAGCCGGGGCGCCGCGTCCTCGGGAATCTCGGCGTAGGCCTGCCTGATCTGTTCGACGGCCCGGCGGTGCGCCGCCATCTCCGTCATCTGTTCCACAGGACATTCACCCCCGGAGCACTCATAGGAAGATCGCCTCTAGCACGGTATATCTCGCATGTCGTCGGAGCCAGACGGGACACGTTAAACGCGCGGAAACTCTACGCCCGCCCCGTCCGGCGGCGGACGACCACCCCCGCCTCATTGACCACATCGGTCACGGGGCGGCCGTCGAGGGCGGCGCCGAGGTTGTCCAGGACCCGCCGGACCAGCCGCCCGGTGGCCTGCGCGGTCACCCCCGCCACGTGCGGCGACAGCAGCACCCGGGGGTGGCCGCGCAGCGGGTCGTCCGCGGGGAGCGGCTCGGTCTCGAACACGTCGAGCGCGGCTCCGCCCAGGTGCCCGGAGGAGAGGGCGGAAAGCAGGGCCGTCCCGTCGACCACTCCCCCGCGAGCCGCGTTGACCAGCAGCGACCCGGCGGGCATCCGCAGCGGGTCGACCAGCCCCCGGGTCTCCTCGGTCAGCGCGATCACCACCACCAGCACGTCGGAGGAGGCGACCAGCTCCGGCAGCGGCCGGTGGGCGTAGGGGGTCTCGCGGGGCCGCCGGGTCCAGTAGGACACCTCGCAGCCGTGCGCGGCGAACATCCGCCCGCACTCCCGGCCGATCGGGCCGAAACCGACGATCCCGACGCGCGAGCCGTACAGCTCCCTGGGGCCGAGGTCGAGCTGCGGCCAGCCGCCGGCGCGGACCGCGGCGTCGGCCTCGGGCAGCCGCCGCGACAGCGAGAGCGCGGCGGCGAGGCACCATTCGGCCACCGCGACGGCGCTCACCCCGGCGGTGTTGGCCAGCGGAACGCCGGCGGCGGCCAGCGCGGCGAGGTCGTGGCCGTCCACGCCCACCGAGGGCTGCTGCACGAACGCCAGCCGCGGGGCGGCGCGGACGGCCTCGGCGTCGAGCGCGAGCCCGCCGCTCCAGTCGCCGACCACGATCTCGGCGCCGGCCAGCGCGGCGAGCAGCCCGGCGCGGTCACGGCTCTCCGGGACCGACACCTCCACCCGGCCGCCGAGCGGGCCGAGCAGGCCGCGCAGCGCCTCCGCGGGCAGCGGAGGCAGTGCCAGCACCCGCCAGGGGGCCTCACCGGTCATCTCATTCGCCTCCCCGCGGGTGGAAGCTCGCGAAGATCTTCTCCATGAGCCCGGGGCGTCCGTTCCATCCCTCGGCGGCCGTCCAGCTCAGCACGAAGACCGTGTCTCCGACGCCGACGAACCGGCGCGTCTCGCGGTAGGTCACGCCCGGCTTGGCCCACGGCGCGCCCCCGATCTGGTCCGTCTTCCAGGTGAACGTCCAGTCGAGCCCGGAGCCGTAGGCGAGCGGGATGTTCGCCGTCTTCTCGGTGAGGATCTCGCTCCACTGGGCGGTGTCGTCCCGGACGGTCTCCTGGAGCGAGTCCAGGTTCCCGGCGTTCTCGGGGAGCACCTCGACCCCGAGGTGGGCCTGGCCGTCGGGGCTGAGCCACTGGGTGTAGTTCGTCTCGGCGGCCCAGTCGCCCCGCCAGCCGGCCGGGTAGCGGATCGTCCAGTTGTCCGGGGCTTTGGCCTGCCAGAGCCGCAGCTGCTGGGCGGGCTTCCTGGGCTTGGTGGGGGTGGGGCTGGGCGAGGGCGAGGCGCTCGGCGTCGCCGTGTCGCCGGGCGTGCCGGTGCCGGCCGGTCCCACGGTGGCGGTCTGCGTGACCGGAGGCGCCGCGGAGGGGTCGGGCTCGCCGTTCCCGCTCATCGCCAGGGCCGCGGCGCCGCCTCCGCCGAGGACGGCCACGGCCGCCGCGATCAGCGCGATCCGCCCGGCGTGCCACCGCTCCCGGGCAGGGGCGTGGGACCCGGTGGATCTGGAGGACCGGGAGGTCCCGGTGGTCCCGGTGGAGCCGGTGACTCCGGGGGCCCCGGAGAACGCGGGGGTCTCCGCCGTACGGTGCCGGTCGGCACGGCGGGGCCCCGTCGCGTCGCGGCGCGGCCCCGCGGGCGCGGCGCCGCTCGCCTCGGCCAGCAGCAGGTCGGCCTGCTCGGCGGTGAGCCGGTGGGCCGGGTCGCGCTGGAGCAGGCCGGTGAGCACCTCGCGCATCTCCGGCGGCACCCGGCTGAAGTCGGGCTCCTCGGTGATGAGCGCCCCGAGGGTGGCGATGGCCGTGGGCCGCTCGAAGGGGCCCTGGCCCAGCAGCGCCGCGTAGAGGGTCGCGCCGAGCGACCACAGGTCGGACCAGGGGCCGGAGGGGCCCGCGGTGGCACGTTCCGGCGGCAGGAAACTGGGCGAACCGGTCACCATGCCGGTCTGGGTCAGCGAGGCGTCGCCCTCCAGGGTGGCGATGCCGAAGTCGGTCAGCACGGCCCGGCCGTCGTCGGCCAGCAGGATGTTGCTGGGCTTGACGTCGCGGTGCAGGATGCCCGCCTCGTGGGCCGCCCGCAGCGCCGACAGCACCTGGCGGCCGATCCCGGCGGCCTGGTGGACCGGCAGCGTGCCCGCCTGGTCCAGGCCGCGGGCCCGGACCAGCTCCATGACGATCCAGGGACGGCCGTCCTCCTCGGCGACGTCGTAGACCGCCACGATGCCCCGGTGGTTGAGCCGCGCCGCCGTCCTGGCCTCACGGGAGGTGCGGGCGAGCTGGCGCTCGCGCTCGTCCGGGGGGAGGTTCGGCGGCAGCAGCACCTCCTTGATCGCGACGGGCCGGTCGAGGAGGGTGTCGTATCCCTCCCAGACCACGCCCATGCCGCCCCTGCCGATCTCTCTCAGCAGCCGGTAGCGCCCGGCGACCACCCGTCCACCGTCCGGATACGTCATCACTGACCCCTAGATCCCATCGGATAAGCCGTAAGTTTCCCACACCGACCGGCCGCGGGTGGTCCGGCGCGGACGTCTTGCCACCCGGAGCCGAATGTTGTTCTACTTGGCCCCGGAGAGGAGATCGCATGGAGCGCGTGACCAGGAGCGGCCCGCTGTCCGGGGTCCGCGTGCTGGAGCTGGCCGGCCTGGCCCCGGGACCGTTCGCCGGGATGATGCTGGCCGACCACGGGGCGGAGGTGCTGCGGGTCGACCGGGTGACCGCGGTCACGGCGGCCGGGAACCGGCCGCGCCGCGACGTGATGGACCGCGGCAAGCGGACGATCGGGCTGGATCTGAAGTCGCCCGAGGGGGTGGCCGCGTTCCGGGAGCTGGCCGCGCACGCCGACGTGGTCATCGAGGTCTTCCGGCCGGGCGTCGCCGAGCGCCTCGGCATCGGCCCCGAGGATCTGCGGGCCGTCAACCCCCGGCTGGTGTACGGGCGGATGACCGGCTGGGGCCAGGAGGGCCCGCTGGCCGCGACCGCCGGGCACGACATCGACTACATCGCCGTCGCGGGCGTGCTGTCCATGCTGGGCCGGGCGGGCGGCAAGCCCACCCCGCCGATCAACATCCTCGGCGACTTCGCCGGCGGCGGCCTCATGCTCGCCTACGGCGTGCTGCTCGCCCTGTTCGAGCGGGAGCGGACCGGCCGGGGCCGAGTGGTGGACGCGGCCATGGTGGACGGCGCCGCGACCCTGTTCGCCATGTTCTACCAGGGCGTGCAGAGCGGCTTCTGGGGGCCGCGCGGCACCAACCTCCTCGACACCGGCGCGCCGATGTACGACACCTACGAGACCGCCGACGGGGGGTTCGTCGCGGTGGGCGCGCTGGAGCCGCAGTTCTGGGCGGAGATGGTCGCGCTGATGGGCCTTTCCGACCTGCCCGACCGCGACGACCGGGCGCGCTGGCCGGAGCTGCGCGAGCGGCTGGCCGAGGCGTTCCGCTCCCGGACCCGGGCCGAGTGGGAGGAGGTGTTCGCCGGGTCGGACGCCTGCGTCGTGCCCGTCCTGGACCCGGCCGAGGCCGCCGAGCACCCGCACAACCGGGCCCGCGGCACGTTCGTCGAGGTCGGCGGGGTCCTCCAGCCCGCGCCCGCGCCGCGGCTGGAGGGTGCGGACTCCCCCGATCTCGCCCCCGCGACCCTCCTCTCCGACCTGTCGGACTGGGGGCTGGACCCGGAGGCCGCCGAACGACTGCGCGCCGCGGGCGTGCTCGCCTGAGCCGGTCCGGCCCCTGCCTGAGGGCGGTGCATCCGTAGTGGATGTGCCGCCCTTTGTCATGCATATTGTGTCGAATGTAGTAGATGTACTACATTCGATGGCATGAGTACTGCGGTGAGCGTCCGCGGGTTGCGGATGGCGTACGGCACGGCCGAGGTGCTGCGGGGCATCGACCTCGACATCCGGCGCGGCGAGATCTTCACACTGCTCGGGCCCAACGGCGCGGGCAAGACCACCACGATCGAGATCCTGGAGGGCTTCCGGAACCGGTCGGCGGGCGAGGTGAGCGTGCTGGGCGCCGACCCGGCCCGCGCCGGCGACGCCTGGCGGGCCAGGCTCGGAATCGTGCTGCAGAGCTGGAGCGACCACGGCCGCTGGGGCGTCCGGGAGCTGCTGGCCCACATCGGGGAGTTCTACGACCACCCCCGCGATCCCGACGAACTGCTCGCCGTGCTGGGGCTCACCGGGCAGGCGGCGCAGCGGGTGAGCCGCCTGTCCGGCGGCCAGCGCCGCCGCCTCGACGTGGGGCTCGGCATCGTGGGCCGGCCGGAGCTGCTGTTCCTGGACGAGCCGACGACCGGCTTCGACCCGGAGGCGCGCCGGGAGTTCCACCTGCTGGTGGAGAGACTCGCCGCCGACGGCATGACGGTGCTGCTGACCACCCACGACCTCGCCGAGGCCGAGAAGCTGGCGCACCGCACCGCCATCCTCGTCCGCGGGGAGATCGTCGCGTGCGGGAGCCCGGCCGAGCTGGCCGACGCCGTACGCGCCGAGTCGCAGGTGCGGTGGCTGGAGGACGGCCGCGAGCGGGTCCTCACCACGGCCGACCCGTCGCGGGCGGCGTGGGAGCTGCACGAGCGGTTCGGCGGCCCGGTGCCGGGCCTGCAGGTCCGGCGCCCGTCACTGGAGGAGAACTACCTGAGCCTCATCGGGAGGGCGGCATGACCGGAACGGCCACGACACCCACGACGACCCCTCCGGGCGGCGCGACCGCCGGGACGCCCCGGGCGGGAGGCGGCGTGAACGCCAGGGCGCTGCGCGTCGGGCTGCGGCGGGGCTGGACGGAGTACGTCCACCTGGTCAAGGACCGCAGAGAGCTGATCACCAACCTGGTCGGCTCGGTCGGGATCTTCGCACTGCTGATCCTGTGGATCGGCGACGGTCCGGTGGAGGGTACCGGCGTCTCCCGGGCGACGTTCATGACCGTCGGCTTCCTGGCGTTCACCGTCTTCTCCAACGGCCTCATGGCGCTGCCGATGGCGCTGACCAACGACCGGGAGGACGGCACGCTGCTGCGGCTGCGCACCCTCCCCGGCGGCATCACCGCCTACCTCACCGGGCGGGCGGTGACCTTCCTCTGCCAGATCGTCGTACAGGGCGCGCTGATCCTGGCCACCGGCGTGGTCGTCGGCGGCGTCGGACTGCCCCGCGACTGGCTGACGCTGACCTGGGTGCTGCTGCTCGGCACGGTCGCGGTGGTCCCGCTGGGCGCCGCCATCGGCTGCCTGCTGCCCAACCCGAAGACCGCCGCGGGCGTCGTGGGCCTGCCGATGATGATCCTGATGGTGACCTCCGGCGTCATGCTCCCGGTGACCTTCATGCCCGAGCCCGTCCAGTGGGTCTCGCAGGCGTTCCCGCTCTACTGGCAGGGGCTCGGCCTGCGGGCGGCGTTCATGCCCGACGGCATGCTCGCCGCGGAGATCGGCGGCGACTGGCGGCTGCCCTGGGTGGCCGTGGCGCTCGGCGCGTGGGCGGTCGCGGGGATGCTGCTGGCCCCGGGGCTGGTCCGGCGGGTGACCCGGCGGGAGTCAGGGTCCCGGCTCGCCGAGCGGCGACCGGCCGCCCAGGCGTCCTGAGAGCTGGGAGACTACCGTGGTGGCCACGGAAGACGTCTACAACAGGATCTCGGTGCTGCGGGCCGAGCGCGGCGTCTCGCGCAAGGACCTGGCCGCCGCGCTGGGCGTCCACTACCAGACGATCGGCTACCTCGAACGCGGCGAGTACAGCCCCAGCCTGCACCTGGCCCTGCGCATCGCCGCGTACTTCGAGGTGCCCGTGGAGATCGTCTTCTCCCTGAAACCGTTCCCCCGACTCGGCAGCGAGGTGAAGTGATGGGCGGGATGACCCCCGAGCAGGTGGAGAGGCACTCCCGCTCCTGGCCGCCGCGTTCCTGGTATGCCACCCGCCGCAGCCGCCGCACCCTGGCGGCCGTGGGCACGGCCGCGGTCGCGCTGGCCTGGATCAGCGCGATCGTGTGCTGGTTCTTCGCACCCAGCTCCCTGGCGATGTGGACCACCTTCGTCCTGTGGGGAGCCGCGATAGCGATCTACACGACGGTCTACGCGGCGCTCGTCGGAGCCACCCGCGGCGTCATCGGCCTCGCCGGGCAGCACCTCGACGAGCGCCAGGCCCGCGAACGCCGCCGGCTCCAGGCCGACGCCCACCGGGGCACCACGATCATGCTCTACGCGGTGCTCGCGCTCGTCCTCCTCGCCGTCACCGGCGCGAAGGCGTCGGTCGTCGAGGTCCCGGTGGCCGCGATCGTCCTGTTCGCGTACGCCATGATCGTGACGCACCACATCCTGCCGTCCCTCCTGGCGGCCTGGCGGATGCCCGACCCGCCGCAGGACGACGACGAGGACGACTGAGGGACGGCCCGGCGGGAGGCCGGTCGGTCACCGGGTCAGCCCATCGAGGTGAAGACCGCGGCGTAGAGGTCCACTCCCTCGGGACGGTGGACCTCCAGGTCGGTGGTGAAGGCCCGGGGCGGGGTGCCGCCGGACTCGGTGTGCTTCCACAGCCGCTGCCAGGCGTCCCGCAGCGTCTCGGGCATCTGCCCGCGCGCCTCCAGCTTCAGGCACGGCACGGCGGGCACCCGCACCGCGACCATCCCCTCGGGCATGGCGGCGGCGCTCCGTACCGCCACCCCGACGATCACCGTGTAGGCGCCGTGGTGGCCGCTCTCGTAGTCGGTGTACACCGCGTAGACGTTCTCGTCCACCCTGCCCGGGACGTGGGCGAACGCTCCGGGGACCCCGACCCGCGCCCACAGCGCGGCCAGCCGTCCCCGGCCCTCCCCCTCCTCGGCGTTCGACGTCCGTACGGCACGGCCGACGACCAGCGACTCCGGCCGATCAACGACGATCACAACGCCTCCCATGGCCATCCCGCTTGATTCGCGCAAACGGGATCCTAGCCGTAGCCCGGAGTGATGCTCCCCGCTCCCGACCGCCGGAACGGGGAGGGCTCCCGCTGCATCATTCACCGGATAAGGTGGGGGAACGTGAAGTTTCTCAATGGGATGACCCCGGCCTACGACCTCACGTACAGCGACGTCTTCATGGTCCCGGCGCGCTCCTCGATCGGCTCGCGCCTCTCGGTCGACCTCGCCACCCACGACGGCACCGGCACCACGATCCCGATCGTCGTGGCCAACATGACGGCCGTCGCCGGGCGCCGCATGGCCGAGACCGTCGCCCGCCGCGGCGGCATCGCCGCGATACCGCAGGACATCCCCATCGAGGTGGTGGCCGACGTCGTCGACTGGGTCAAGCGGCGCGACCTGGTCCACGACACCCCGCTCACCCTCACCCCGCACGACACCGTCGGCGAGGCGCTCAACCTGCTCCCCAAACGGGCGCACGACGCGATCGTCGTCGTCGACCGGGAGAACCGCCCGATCGGCGTGGTCACCGAGGTCGACTGCGGCGGCGTGGACATGTACACGCAGCTCTCGCAGGTCATGTCGTCCGGCCGCCTGCTCACCCTGCCCGCCGGCCTGGACCCGCGCGAGGCGTTCGACCGGCTCCACGAGGGCCGCCACCGGCTCGCCCCGATCGTCGACGGCGACGGCCGCCTGGTCGGCATCCTCACCCGCACCGGCGCGCTGCGGGCCACGCTCTACAAGCCCGCCGTGGACGCCTCGGGCCGGCTGCGTGTCGCCGCCGCCGTCGGCGTCAACGGCGACGTGGCCGCCAAGGCCGCCGAACTGCTGGAGGCCGGGGTGGACTGCCTGGTGGTGGACACCGCCCACGGCCACCAGGAGAAGATGATCAGTGCGCTGAAGGCGGTCCGGGCGCTCGACCCGGACGTGCCGGTCGCCGCGGGCAACGTCGTCACCGCCGGCGGGGTGCGCGACCTCGTCGAGGCCGGGGCCGACATCCTCAAGGTCGGCGTCGGGCCGGGCGCCATGTGCACCACCCGGATGATGACCGGCGTGGGCCGCCCGCAGTTCTCCGCCGTGCTGGAGTGCGCGACCGAGGCGCGCCGCCTGGGCCGCCACGTCTGGGCCGACGGCGGCGTCCGCCACCCGCGCGACGTGGCCCTCGCCCTGGCCGCCGGGGCGTCCAACGTGATGATCGGCTCCTGGTTCGCCGGCACGTACGAGTCACCCGGCGACACCCGCACGGCCGCCGACGGCCGCAGGTACAAGGAGAACTTCGGCATGGCCTCGGCCCGCGCGGTGAAGCTGCGCACCGCGGAGGACTCTCCCTTCGAGCGGGCCCGCAAGGCGTTGTTCGAGGAGGGCATCTCCACCTCCAGGATGTACCTCGACCCGGCCCGGCCCAGCGTCGAGGACCAGATCGACGCCATCGTGGCGGGCCTGCGCTCGGCGTGCACCTACGCCGGGGCCGCCGACCTGGAGGAGTTCCACGAGCGCGCGGTCATCGGCGTGCAGAGCTCCTCGGGCTACACCGAGGGCATGCCGCTGCACCAGAGCTGGTAGCCCGCTCCCCCGCGCGTGCGCCCGCCGTACGGTGACACACCTGTACGGCGGGCGCACGCATCGTCGCCGCGCACCGGGGTAGTCGCCTGAACGATCACCCACTGACACAGCGGGAAGGCGAGCGGACATGACACACGTACCCACCGCCACGACGCAGCCGGCGGAGCGGCTCGTCGTCGTGGACCGGAGAGTGCTGGTCGGCTACGACAACTACGCGGCGGCCCAGCGGACCGTGGACATGCTCTCCGACGCGGGGTTCCCCGTCGAGCACGTGGCGATCGTCGGCAGCGACCTGCGGCTGGAGGAGACCGTCACCGGCCGGATGACCAACGGCAGGGCCGCGCTGAAGGGCGCCGGCAACGGCCTGGCGTTCGGCGCCGTGGTGGGGGCGTTCCTCGGGCTCTTCACCTCCACCACGATGTCGTTCATCGTCCTCGTGCTCTGGGCCGCGCTCTGGGGCGCGGTGGTGGGGGCCGCGTTCGGGTTCGTCAACCACCTCTTCACCGGCGGGAAGCGGGACTTCGTCTCACGCAGCGCGATCGTCGCCGGCCGCTACGACGTGCTCGTCGCGGCCTCGCACCTGGACAACGCCCACGCCGTGATCGAGGCCGCCAGCGGCCCGGCCGACACCGTCGTCGTCGAGGTGCCGCCGTCCGCGGGCACCTACGACCCGGATGCCGTACGGCCCACCGCCCCGAGCGTCCGGTATCCCGGCGCCGCGGCCGACCGGCCGGCGGACGAGCGCCCCGTGACCGAGCGGCCCGAGGCCGAGCAGCGGGCGGAGGGACACCTCGTGACCGGGCGGACGGCGGACGAGCGCCCCATGACCGGGCGGACGGCGGAGGAAGACCTCGTGACCGGACACCGCGAGACCGAGGGAACGGCGGACGGGCACCCGGCGGACGGGCGTTCCCCGGTCACCGGGCTCACCGGCGGGCGGGACCTGCCGGAGGACGGGCCTCACTCGGTCCCCGCGCAGGCGTCCCGGCCCGACCGCGACACGGCCGGCCCGAGCCGCTCCTAGGACCCGTGGTTCCCCGCCGCGGCGAGGATCCGCGGAACGGGTACCGGCAGGGCTGGTGAGCACGAAGGGCGCGGGGGCCACGGCGAGCGCCGTGGCCCCCGCGCCCTTCGCCGTTCCGGTTCACGGCGACGACCTGCCGCCGCCGGCAGAGGGAGCGGACCAGCGCCGTGGAGGCCCCGGCGTGGCGGCCGTCCCGCTCCGAGGCGGAGCCGCGGTCCCGCCGGGAGGCCGCGACGCCCCCGACCCGACCCGGCCCGGTCCGCCCGGCGCTCTTGCCCGGCCGGCCCGCCACCCTGCCCTGGACCGGGCCACGGCGCCGGCCGGCGGGCCCCGGTGAAGTGACGGAGCGGCCTCGACTCGGCGGATCGAGGAGGGGATACTGGGAGTTCCCGCCTGCTGACGGTCCTGTCGGCGTGCTCGCCGTACCCGGTGGAGGGTGCGCGCCGGACCGGCGCGTCGCGGACCTCCGGAGAGGACGGTTCCGCCGTCCCGGGGATCCGCGCACGGTGCCGGCGGGCGCCGGTCCGGCCGTACCCGCCGCCGGGAGGGTGGCGCGGGCTCGCCCCCGATGGTCCCGTGAGAGACCGTGAGAGCGCTCTCTGGAAGAGTTGTCGGCCTTTTCCCTCGAAAACGATCTCCGTGACAGTACGGTTACCGTCGGGTTTTTTCTTGACACGCCTTCTCCGGGACGGGATTCTCGGGAGAGCGCTCTCACGCGCGTGCCCGACAGAATGGAGCCTTAGAGATGACCACGTCCGCCGCAGGTGCCGGCGACACCGGCCCGCTGACCTTCCCCGAGGGGTTCCTGTGGGGGGCGGCGACCGCCGCCTACCAGATCGAGGGCGCGGCCGCGGACGACGGCAGAGGCCCCTCCATCTGGGACACCTTCTCCCGGACCCCCGGCAAGGTCCGCGCCGGCCACACCGGCGATGTGGCCTGTGACCACTACCACCGCCGCAGCGACGACGTCCGCCTGATGAGCGACCTGGACCTGGCCGCCTACCGCTTCTCCGTCTCCTGGCCCCGCATCCAGCCCGACGGGTCCGGTCCGGTCAACCCGCGCGGCCTCGACTTCTACGACCGCCTGGTGGACGAACTGCGCGAGGCCGGCATCACCCCGATCGTGACGCTCTACCACTGGGACCTGCCGCAGAGCCTGGAGGACCGGGGCGGCTGGACCGTCAGGGACACCGCCGAGCACTTCGCCGACTACGCCGCGATCATGCACGCCCGGCTGGGTGACCGGGTGGAGACCTGGACCACCCTGAACGAGCCCTGGTGCTCGGCGTTCCTCGGTTACGGCTCCGGCATCCACGCCCCCGGCCGCTCCGAGCCCGAACTGGGCTTCACCGCCGTCCACCACCTCCTGCTCGGCCACGGGCTCGCCGTCGACGCGCTGCGGGCCGGCGGGGCGGAGAAGGTCGGCATCACGCTGAACCTCGCGCCGGTGGTCGGCGACGACCCCCTCGCGGTCTCCCTGGTGGACGGCCTGCAGAACCGGATCTTCCTCGACCCGGTGCTGCGCGGCGAGTACCCGGCCGACGTGGTCGAGCGGGCCCGCCGCTTCACCGACTGGTCGTTCGTCGAGGACGGCGACCTGGAGATCATCAGCCGGCCCGTCGACCTGCTGGGCGTGAACTACTACACCCCGCAGACCGTCGCGGCCCGCCCCGGCGAGCCCGCCAGCCCGGTCTTCCCCGGCAGCGAGGGGATAGCCTTCGGCGGCGCCGACGCGCCGAAGACGGCGATGGGCTGGGCCATCCAGCCGTCTGGCCTGACCGACCTTCTCGTGCGGCTGTCGCGCGACTACCCGGGCACCCCGCTGGTCATCACCGAGAACGGCGCGGCCTTCGACGACGAGGTGAAGGACGGCGCGGTCCACGACCACGACCGGGTCTCCTACCTCGACGCGCACCTGCGCGCCGCGCACGCCGCCATCGAGCAGGGCGCCGACCTGCGCGGGTATATGGTGTGGTCACTGATGGACAATTTCGAGTGGGCCGAGGGCTACGGCAAGCGGTTCGGCGTCGTGCACGTCGACTACACCACCCAGCGCCGCACCCCCAAGGACAGCGCCCTGTGGTATCGCGACGTCATCCGGCGGAACGGCCTGTGAGAGCACGGCCGACGCTGGAGAAGGTGGCCGCCCGGGCCGGAGTGTCCCGGGCGACCGCCTCCCGGGTCATCAACGGCTCCACCCGGGTGGCCCCGCAGATCCGCGAGGCGGTCAACCGCGCCGTGGACGAGCTGGGCTACGTCCCCAACCAGGCGGCGCGCAGCCTGGTCACCCAGCGCGCCGACTCGATCGCCCTGGTCTTCCCCGAGCCCTCCACCAGGGTCTTCTCCGACGACCCGACCTTCGGCGGGATCATCCGGGGCGTCAGCATGGAGTTCGAGGAGGCCGACAAGCAACTCGTGCTGATGCTCGCCGGCACCGAGGGCAGCTACCGCCGGGTCGAGCGCTACGCCACCAACGGGCACGTGGACGGCGTGATCGTGGCGTCGATGCACGGCTCCGACCCGCTGCCGGCGATCCTCGCCCGCCGGGGCGTCCCGGTGGTCTGCAGCGGGCGTCCCACCATGGCGGGCGAGCTGCCGTACGTGGACATGGACAACGCCGGCGGCGCCGAGCGCGCGGTGCGGCACCTGCTGGAGCAGGGACGCCGCCGGATCGCGGCCATCGCGGGCCCCCAGGACATGGTCGCCGGGATCGACCGCCTCGCCGGCTACCGGAACGTCCTGCGCGACTCCGACCGCCGTTCCATCGTCGCGGTCGGCGACTTCACCCGCGAGTCGGGAACGGCGGCCATGCGCCATCTGCTGGCCGACGACCCGGAGCTGGACGCGGTGTTCGCCGCCAACGACCTGATGGCGCTGGGAGCGCTGCGGGCGTTGCGGGACGCCGGCCGCTCCGTTCCCGGCGACGTCGCCGTCGTCGGCTTCGACGACATCCCGGCCGCCTCCTACGCCGAGCCGCCGCTGACCACGGTCCGGCAGCCGACCGAGGAGATGGGACGGACGCTCGCCCGGATGGTCCTGGGCCTGGAGGATCGGGGATCCGTGGTGCTCTCCACCGAGCTCGTCGTGCGGGAGTCCACGAAGGCCGTCTGACCGCCTCCGCGCGGGCCTCCCGGGAGCCGGCCGGTCACTTTCCACATGGATCGTCGGCTCCCCGGCGGGCCGCCCCTAGGTGGACTTCCTGACGACGAGACCGGCCGGCATGAGCACCGGCTCGGCCGGTCTCCCCTCCATCAGCGTGAGCAGCAGCCGCACCATGATGGCGGCCTGCTCGGCGTGCGGGACGCTGACCGTCGTGAGCGGCGGGTCGGTGTAGCGGGCCGCCTCTATGTCGTCGTAGCCGACGACCGCGACGTCGGCGGGGACCCGGCGGCCGGCCTGGCGCAGCGCGTACAGGGCCCCGATCGCCATCAGGTCGTTGGCCGCGAACACCGCGTCCAGTGCCGGGTCGTCCGCCAGGAGCTGCCGCGTCGCCGTCGCGCCCGACTCGCGGGTGAAGTCGCCGACCGCGACGATGGAGCGGCGGTCGGCCTCCCTCAGGACGTCCCGGTACCCGGCCAGGCGGTCCTGGCCGGCCACCATGTCCAGCGGCCCGGTGATGGTCGCGATCCGGCGGCGCCCCCGTTCCAGCAGGTGACGCACGGCGGTGGCGGCGCCCGCCGCGCTCTCGCCGTCCGCGTAGGGGATCTCGACCGGCACCGCGGGCCTGCCGTACGACACGACCGGGACGCGCAGCCGGGTGAGCGCGCCGGGCAGTGGGTCGGCGCTGTGGCTCGACACGAGCATGACGCCGTCCACGTGGCCGCCGGCGATGTAGTTCTCCACCCGGGCGTGGCTCTCCGGCGACCCCGCCAGCAGCAGCACCGTCTGCCTGCCCGCGGACTCCAGCTCCAGGCTGGCCACCCGGATGACCGTGGAGAACATCGGGTCGTCGGAGAACACCCGGTTCGGTGACTCCGACACCACCAGTGCGATCGAGTTGGTCCGCTGGGTGACCAGGTTCCGCGCCGCGCCGTTGGGGACGTAGCCCAGCTCACGCACCGCCCGCATCACCGTCTCGCGGATGTCCGGGGTGACGGTGGCCTGGCCGTTCACCACCCGGGAGACGGTCGCCCGGGAGACTCCCGCGCGGGCGGCGACCGCCTCCAAAGTGGGTCGTCTCATCTGCCACTCCCCCAGCAGTTCTTTTCCGTCGGACGCCTCGGGCGCCTCGGCGCGGTGCCCGAGGCCCTCGTCCGGCGCCCGGTGTCTTCTTCCGGCGGCCGGTGTCCTCGTCCGGCGGCCGGTGTCCTCGTCCGGCGGCCGGTGTCCTCGTCCGGCGGCCGCCCGGGACCGGGCGGCCGCTTCACCCGGGGTGGCTCACCCCTTCACCGCCCCCTGCATGATCCCTCCGATGATCTGCTTGCCGAGCAACGCGAACACCAGCAGCAGTGGAAGGGTGCCCACCGCGGTCCCGGACAGCCCGAGCACGAAGTCGTTGACGTATCCGCTGGCGAGCGTGGACAGGGCCACCTGCACCGTCGGGTTCTCCGGGGTCAGGACCACCAGCGGCCAGAAGTAGTCGTTCCAGGCGGTCATGAACGTGAGCATGCCGAGCACGGCCGCCGCCGGCCGGGCCGCCGGGATCACGACGTTCCGGAACAGCCCCCAGGTGGTGCAGCCGTCGATCCTGCCCGCCTCCAGCAGCTCCGTCGGCAGCGCGCGCTGCAGGAACTGCGTCATGAAGAACACGCCGAACGCGTTGACCAGCGCCGGGACCACCAGCGCGTACATGGTGCCGGTCCACTCGACCTTCACCATGAGCATGTACAGCGGGATGATGCCGAGCTGGGCCGGGACCATCATGGTCCCCACGGTGATCAGCAGCATGACGTTCCTGCCCCGGAACCGCAGCTTCGCGAAGGCGAACCCGGCCAGCGTCGAGAAGAACATCACGGTGACGGCGATCGAGCCCGAGACCACGAACGAGTTGAGCAGCGCCAGCCCGAACGGGACGGTGTCGAAGACCCGTTCCACGTTCGCGAAGAAGTTGCCGCCGGGCAGCAGCGGAGGCGGCACCTGGGCGAGCGCGGCGTTGTCGCGGGAGGCGACGACCACGCTGTAGTACAGGGGGAACGCGGAGAAGAACGCCACCGCGGTCAGCGTCAGATAGCGCAGCCTCATCGGCCGCTCACCTCCTTCGGCCCGTCGCGCCGGTCACCCCGGCCGTCCGGGCCGTTCCGGTCGTCCCCGGGTCCTCGGTGCGCCGGCCGGGTCATTTCAGGTCTCCCCGGGAACGGCTGATGAACAGGTAGTTGACGGCCGCGGCGACCACCACGAAGGCGAACATGACCCACGAGGCGGCCGAGGCGTAGCCGAAGTCGAAGTTGACGAAGCCGCGCTCGTACACGTAGAGCGCGAGTGTCTGGAACTGCCGGTCCGGTCCGCCGGTGACGATGTTGCCGCCGTTGGTGCCGGCGCCGAACAGCAGCGGCTCGGCGATGACCTGCATCGCCCCGATCGTGGAGACGATCACCACGAAGATGATCGTCGGCCGGATCATCGGGATGGTGATCTTCCGGAGCTGGGTGTACGGCGACGCGCCGTCGAGGGTCGCCGCCTCGTAGAGCTCCCGCGGTACGGCCTGCATGGCGGCGAGGAAGATCAGGGCGTTGTACCCCGTCCACCGCCACATGATCATGACGGAGAGGGCGATGTGGGAGGAGAGGGTGCCCTCGCTCCAGGCGACGCCGTCGGCGCCGAACCAGGAGAGCACCCAGTTGACCAGGCCGAAGTCGCGGCCGAACAGCTGGCTGAAGATCACCACGACCGCGACCACGCTGGTCACGTTGGGCAGCAGGAGCGTGATCCGGAAGAAGGTCTGCGCCCGCAGCGGACGGTTGAGCATGTTCGCCAGCCAGATCGCCATGACCAGCTGCGGGACGGTGGACAGCACCCCGATGGACAGGGTGTTGAAGGTGGCGTTCCAGAAGTAGCCGTCAGCGAACAGCGTGGCGAAGTTGTCCAGGCCGATGAACTCGTGGACGTCCGAGAGCAGGGTCCACTCGTGCAGGCTCACCCAGGCGGTGTAGATGAGGGGGAACAGGCCGAACGCGCAGAACAGGGCGAGGAACGGAGCGACGTAGGCGTACGGCGAGACTTTCACGTCGAGCCGGTGGCGCAGGGAGCTTCGGGGCGGGCGGTGGGACGCCCGCCCCGTGATCGTGGCCGCCGGCCGGTCCGGGGCACGAGTGGCCATGGCTGGGCCTTTCAGGAGGTCGGATGATCACTTTTCGGAGGGCCGGCGGGCCTGGGAACCGGGACGCCGATCCGAGGCCGGGGGCGCCGGCCCGGGACTCGGCGCGCCGGTGCGGGGCCTGGCGGGCCGATGCGGGGATCCGGCCCGTGCCGGGTGGGGAGCCGGCCCGGTCGTTCCGAGCCGGCCGCGCCGTCACTTGACGGTTTCGGCGTCCTTAAGGGCCTGGTTCCAGGCCTCCTCGGGCTGCTGCTTGCCCTGCTCGACCCGGCCGATGCCGTCACCGAAGGCCGCACGGACCAGGGCCTCCTTCGGACCGAGGTGCTGGGGCTTGAGCGCCTTGGCGGCCTCGGAGTAGATCTTGCCGACCGGGGCGTCGTTGAAGAACGGCTTGGTGAAGTCCTTGATCGACGGGTCGTCGTAGAGGGCGGGGATGGAGGGGAAGCTGCCCGTCTCCTTGAACACCTTGGCCTGGTTCTCCTTGGAGGTGAGGAAGTCGATCAGCTCGGCCGCCTCCTTGGGGTGCTTGCTCTGCTTGGGAACCATGAGGTGCGAGCCGCCGCTGTTGCCGGCGCCGCCGGGCACCGTGGCGATGTCCCACTTGCCCATGGCGTCCTTGGCCTGCTCCTGGATGTAGGCGGTCATCCAGGCGGGGCAGATGATCGTGGCGAAGGAGCCCTTGGCGAAACCGGTGTTCCACGGCGGGGAGAAGGCGGCGAGCTTGGCCGACAGCCCGTTCTGGACGACCTTGACGGAGGTGTCCCACGCCTTCCGCACATCCGGGTTGCCGCTCGCGATGAGGTTGTCCTGCTGGTCGTAGAAGCCGGTCGGGGCTTGGTTGACCATGGCCCGGAACAGCTCTCCCGGGCTGTCGACGAACTTGGCGCCCGGAACCTTGGCCTCGGTGAACTTCTTGCCGGTCTCGATGTAGGCGTCCCACGTCGGCCAGAGCTCGGAGACCTTCTCCCGCTCGTCGGGCAGACCGGCCTTCTCGAACAGGTCCCTGCGGTAGCACATGGCCAGGCCGCCGACGTCGGTGCCGAGGCCGAGCAGCGTGGAGCCGTCCTTCGACAGGCCCTGCTGCCACTTCCAGTCGAGGTAGTCGCTCTTCCGCCGGTCCAGACCGAACTCCTTGAGGTCGTGGAACTTGGCGGGCTGGGCGGTGAAGGTGCTGATGAAGCCCACCTCGACGGCCTCGACGTCGGCGGCGCCCGCGTTGGTGGCCAACTGCTTGACCAGGTTGTTGTGATGGTCGTCGAACTTCGTCACCCGTTCGACGATCTCCACGTCGGGGTGGGTCTTCCGGTACTCCTCGTACAGCGGCTTGAAGCCGAAGTCGCCGAAGAGGGCGACCGTCAGCTTGATCTTCTCTCCCGGCTTGGCGGCGTCCGCGCCGCCTGTGGCGGCACCGCCGCCACAGGCGGCGAGGCTCAGGGCGAGTGCGGACGCGGCGACCACCGGGGCGAGCAGACGGCGTGGGGTGCTCATGGAACCCTCCCTGGGTTCTCAAGATGATCATGAAGAGAGCGCTCTCAGGAAGAGAGGCTGATGGCACACGGAGGGCGTGTCAACATCTTCGGGGATAACGATCGCCGTTACCGAGCCGTGCGAAGCGGGGCGGCGCCCTCGGCGCTCCAGTCGCTTCCTCTTTATGTTTTTGCACTTCAAAGCCATTTTTAAGACAGTCGGCACGCTCCGTGGGAGCGCTCCCCCCGCGAGATGGAGCCGTACCGGGATCTTGTTCTGCAAGCGGACCGGAGGCGAACGGACGCTCGACCGGACCCGTTTGGGAAACCGCTCTCTCGTATGTGTCGGGCGGCTCTCCCTCCCGCGGCGCCACGCCGGGAGCGGGAGGGGACACCTGCGTCCCTCGCGTGTCCGCCCGACCCCGTAGAGTCGTCCGGTCGGCCGGAGAACGGCCGGCGCGCAACCGATAAGGAGAACCACGTGGCACTGGAGAAGCCGGAGATCGACTTCCCCGAGGGCGAGGCCCCCTCGGAGCTGCAGATCACCGACCTCGTCGAGGGAAGCGGCCAGGAGGCCAAGCCGGGTGACATGGTCACCGTGCACTACGTCGGCGTCGCCTTCTCCACCGGCGAGGAGTTCGACGCCTCGTGGAACCACGGCGACACCTTCCAGTTCCCGCTGGGGGGCGGACGGGTGATCGCGGGATGGGACCAGGGCGTCGCGGGCATGAAGGTCGGCGGCCGCCGCCGGCTCGTCATCCCGCCCCACCTCGGCTACGGCAACCGCGGCGCGGGACCCCTCATCAAGCCGGGCGAGACGCTCATCTTCGTCGTCGACCTGCTCGGCGTGAACTGACGTCACCGCGGGCGGCCGCCCGTTCCGGATGACCGGACCCGGCCGGCCGCCCGTCGCCGGGTGAGCGCCCGGTCCCGGCCGCCCGCCCACCGCCGGTCCCCCTGTCCCCGGGCAGGCACCCGCCGCCCGGCAGGGATCCGTTCCCGGGCAGGCATCCGGAAAGCGGCGGCCCTCGTCGCCGGAACACCGGCCGCGACTCGTAGGGTGATGGCTGTGTTGCTGATCGAGCTCGCACGCACCTCGGCCGCCGTGGCGGCCACTCCCGCACGCCTGGCGAAGATCTCCCAGCTCGCGGAGCTGCTGGGCAGGACCGAGCCCGGCGAGGCGGAGATCGCCATCGCCTACCTCTCCGGCGAGCTTCCCCAGCGCAACGTCGGCGTGGGCTGGGCCGCCCTGCAGGACCCGCCCGAACCCCGTCTGGCCGCGACCGCCACCCTGCGCGAGGTGAACGACCTCCTCGACCGCATCAAGGCCCAGGCCGGCCCCGGTTCCCAGCTCGCGCGCAAGACCCTCCTCGAGGAGCTGTTCGGCGCCGTCACCCGCCAGGAGCAGGTCTTCCTGTCCCGGCTGCTCCGCAGCGAGCTGCGCCAGGGCGCGCTGCACGGGGTGATGACGGAAGCCGTCGCCAAGGCCGCCGGGGTCCCGGTGGCGGAGGTCCGGCGGGCGCTGACCCTGCGCGGCTGGCTTCCCGCCGTGGGCGCCGCCGCACTGGCCGGCGGGGTCGACGCCCTGCGCGCCTTCCGCCTGGAGGTCGGCCACCCGGTCGCCCCGATGCTCGCCCAGAGCGCCGTCTCCGTGGCCGCCGCACTGGACAAGCTGGGCGGGCCGGTCGCGCTCGAATGGAAGCTCGACGGTGTCCGGGTGCAGGCGCACCGCTCCGGCGACGAGGTCACCGTCTTCACCCGCACGCTCGACGACATCACCGCTCAGGTGCCCGAGCTGGTCGAGGCGGTCCGCGCGCTGCCCGCCGCGGACCTGGTCCTGGACGGCGAGGTCATCGCGCTGCGCCCCGACGGCCGCCCCCAGCCCTTCCAGGTCACCTCCGGCCGCGTGTCGAGCCGCCTCGACGTGCCCGGAGTGCGCGCGAAGACCCCGTTGAGCGTGTTCTTCTTCGATGCGCTGCGGGTGGACGGCGCCGACCTGCTCGACCTGCCCGGTGAGGCGCGCCACGCCGCCCTCGCGGCGGCCGTCCCCGCGGAGCTGGTGACCCCCCGCCTGGTGACCGACGACCTCGCGAGCGCCGAGACGTTCTTCAAGGACGTGCTCCGGAGCGGCCACGAGGGCGTGGTGGTCAAGTCCCTGCGGGCGCCCTACGCCGCCGGGAGGCGCGGCGCCGGATGGATCAAGGTGAAGCCCCGGCACACTCTCGACCTGGTGGTCCTCGCCGCCGAATGGGGGCACGGCCGGCGTCAGGGCAGGCTCTCCAATCTCCACCTCGGAGCGCTCGACCCGAGCACCGGCGGCTTCGTCATGCTCGGCAAGACCTTCAAGGGGTTGACCGACGAGTTGCTGGCGTGGCAGACCGGCCGCCTGCTGGAGATCGCCGAGGGTCCCGCCGACGGCTTGACGGTCACCGTCCGCCCCGAGCTCGTGGTCGAGATCGCGTTCGACGGGGTCCAGCAGTCGAGCCGTTACCCCGGTGGGATGGCACTGCGCTTCGCCCGGGTCATCCGCTACCGGCCCGACAAGAGCGCCGGTGAAGCCGACACCGTCGAGACGGTGCGCTCCCTCATGCTCTGAGGGCCGCGAGCCCCGCATCGGGGAAACACCCCGAAGCCCGCAGGCTCCAGCGTCCCCGAAGATTCACCGCCCGGATCACACCGGTACGCCGCGATGCGCATCACCATGCCCGGCGCATGCGGCGGGCCTCATTCGATCTAGGCGGAAATCCGCGTACCACCGGCATTTCCAAGATTCACCGCGTACGCTCACAACCCCGCGGACCAGCCTGGAGATCGCAGATCCGGACAGCTGAACGATCTTTTATGGCCCGTACACGATCATTTCTTTGCACATCAATCAAGATTCATTGACACAGTGATATGAATCACTTGCAGCGCTTTAAGTTGCCTTTACCGGTTCTTTGTCGCATATGTTCGACCGCATCGCGCGGGTGACATTCCGTCTCCCCGCCCACGAGAACGGCCTGCATCCCCCTCGTCCCCTCGTCCCCCATGGCCGTCTCGCGTCCTGCCCCCGACCTTGGACCCGTGATCACCCTTGGGCCTGCATTCCGCTCCCCCGTCCGACAAGACCCTCCCCTTCCGGAAACCGGAGACGAACCGGCGGCGCCTGGCCGTACTGGCCGTCGGCGCCACCGCGGTGGTGGCGGTCTCGAGCACCGCCTGGGCGCTCTCGGCCGACGACCACGCCTCGCGGGCGTCCACGGCGGCCGTCTTCAGCCCCCGGCAGGCCGGTGCCCCCGGCGACACCACGCCGCACGGCCTCGCCTCTCCCTCCGCGTCCCCCTCGGAGGGGTCCTCCTCGGGGACGCCCGGTCCGAACGCCTCCGAGGCCGCCGACGAGGCGAACTCCCGCGTCTCCCCCTCTCCGGCGGCCTCCCCCGGGACCTCCACCACGACGGGGACGTCCCCCGGCACCCGCCCCACCGCCGAGGCCGCCCCGCGGTCGCGGTCCGGGAGCGGGCGGGACACCGCCTCCGCGTCGAAGGACACCGGGAGCACGGCCGCGAACACGGCCAGGAGCACCGCGCGGAACACACCAAAGAGCAAGACGGCGGGCAAGCCGAAGACACGGCGGTCCGGCGCCCGCGACACGTCGAACGCGGAGCGCGTCCTCTCCAGCGGCGCCTGCGGCGCCTCCTACTACGACGAGCCGCAGATGACCGCCAGCGGCGAGCGCTTCGACCCGAGCGCGATGACCGCCGCTCACAAGACCCTGCCGCTGGGCAGCAAGGTCCGCGTGACCAACCCGGCCAACGGCGAGTCGGTGACGGTCCGGATCAACGACCGCGGCCCCTACACGGGCGGGCGCTGCCTGGACCTGTCCAGGGCGGCCTTCTCCGCCATCGGCGACACCGGTGCGGGCGTCATGCGGGTCAAGTACGAGGTCCTCGCCACCTGACCGGCTTCCCCGCAGGCCGATGAGGCCCCGATGGCCCACGAGGCCCCGGTTCAGGTCGGCATCCCCGGCACCCGGCCGGCGTCCCCCACCGACCGGCATCCCCTCCCGACCGGTGAAACCCTCCCGACCGGCGTCCCCTCCGGGGCGGCCGACGCCTCCGGACCGGTCGGCGCCTACGGGCCGGCGGACGCCTACTTCACCGGGCGCATCGCCAGCGGGTACCGGAAGTCATCGTCGGTCAGCGCCTTGACCCCGCCGATCACCGACAGCACCATGCCGCCGATCCATACCGCCGGGATCAGGACGGCGCCCACGACGGTGATGGCCAGGAGCACGCTCACACCCAGCAGGGTCAGCTGGAAGTTGAGCGCCTCGACCGCGTGCCTGCGGACGTGGGGCGAGGTCCTACCGGCGGCGAGCAGCATGATGAGCGGGCCGATCGCGAACAGTCCGGTCAGCGGCAGCAGATGCGCCGCGGCCGCGCCCAGCCGTTCTCCTCCGTCCTTCGCCCGCGCGGCGGGGTACGGGAGGGGCCGCCCGCCCGTCTGCGGGTGGAACGCGGGGACGGCGGGGCGGGAACCGTACAGTTCGTACATGATCGGCATGAGGTCACCGTGGACGCGGGCCGTCATGGCCCGCTCCAGCCGGTCGTCGAACTCGAACTTGTCGAGCCGCCCTTCGGCATAGGCCGTCTTGACGTGCTCGACGACCTGCTCCCGGTCCTGGTTGCTGACCCGCAGACCGGCGTGGCCCGGCCCCGGAGCGGGGGACGCCCCGGTTTCGCGCCACGGGCTCGCCTCCGGTGTCGCTGTCCGTTCCATGAGACCGACATACCCTTCGTCGCTGGCTTACCTCCATGATCGCGGGGGGCTTCCGGCCGGTCCATCCGGATAAACCCTTGGATATCCCCTAGAGGGCACCCCGGCATGACCCCGTCGGACCCCTGGGAGATGTATATAAGAGGCATGAGATGGCGGGATCGCTACGGATTGAGGCGGCGAGGCGGCCCTAAGATCGCCAAGTTCGATCGTGAGGCCACCGACGCCGACATCGAGGCGCTCATCGCCTTCGCGAAGTCGCGCCGGGGTGTCGAGTTCTACGTCGAGCCGGAGACGTTCGCGACGGACACCACGGCGATGGCCATCGCGGACGACGGCGAGTGGACGAGGCGCCGGGTCGGCTCCCCCGCGGTGATCCGCAAGGTGGCCCGTGACCTGTCGCTTCCGGTCTACGACGTGCAGCTGACCGGCTATCCGCCCCGGATGCGCGCCTACAACGAGCGGCGCAGGCTCGCCGAGGACTGACCTCCGGGCATCCTGGGCCGGTCACCCGGCCGGTGCCGCGGGCTCCTCCAGCAGGGAGATCATGGGTAGCAGCCACGCGGCTCGGGGACTGCCCATCTCCTCGTCCAGCTCCTCGGGGCTGGGCATCCTGTCCTTCAGCGCCTGCGGCGGGACCAGGTGCCGCAGTGCGTGCATGAGCAGGTTGGCCATGGAGTAGCCGGGATCGGCCTCGTGCGCGCGGGTCAGGGCCACCCCGGCCAGCGCGGAGTCACCTTCCCGCCAGGCGACCACGCCGAGCAGGGAGGCGGTCGGCGCGACGAAGCGCGGCTCCAGCCGCAGGGTGAGGTCCTGCCATAACCGGCGGTGGACGTCGCAGGAGTCGTCGGTGACGAGCGCCCACGCCTCGTCGCGGACGCGGACCACCGCCAGGTCGAGCCCCAGCCTGGCCGCCTGCTCGTCGTCGAGCCGCCCGCCCGCGGCGTAGGCGCCGATGGCCGCGCGGACCCGGGTGACGCCGTCGGCCACGAACTCCGCCGCGAACCCCTCGACGTCGCCGCAGGTGGCGAGCCTCTCTCCGACCTCCCTCGTGACCCGGGCGGTGGCCCGTCGCATGGCCTCCCGCGCGGCGCCGCCGACGGGGTCGAGCGACCTGGCCAGAGACTCCCGGTCGGGGAAGGCGACCAGCCCCCGCACGGTCGCCTGGGCGGCGATCTCCCCGGCCCGGGGGTCGTACGGTGTGCCGTCCGGAGGACAGCATCCGGACCGGGAGCAGAGATAGGACCAGTAGCGGCCGTCCTCCACCCGCAGGGCGTCGACGACGACGAGGCCGCCCCGGCGGAAGAGCGCGACGGTCTCGTCCATGACCGGGGTCACCAGGGGGCCGGTGCCGTATCCGGCCAGGATGACCTGGGTGACCCCCTCCCGGCGGAAGACCGCGGCGACCTGGGCGGCGTCCGGGTCGACGGGCGGCAGGTCCCAGCGGACGGTGAGATGCAGCCGCCCCCGGGGAGGGCGGCCCCTCAGGCCGATCGCGACGAGGCTGTCGGCGGGGTGGAACCCCAGGAGGTATGGAACGGCGCCGAGGACGTCCTCGGTGGACCTGAGCAGGAGACCGGGCTGGTCGGCGAGGGAGACGGACTGGACGGACGGGGCCGGCGAGGCCGGGAGGTCGGTTGTCATGGCCCAGAGCCTCGCGCGTCCCCCGCCTCCTCCGTCCGGCCGAATCCCGTTCTGTGGACGGCCGGACGGGATCGGGCCGGCCTGTGGAAAACCTCCCGGCGGCCCGGAGCGCGCCGCGCCCGGCCCGGCGGCCCGACGGCCCGACGGCCCAGCGACCCGACGGCCCGGCGGCCCTGCTTCAGCCCCGCCGGTGGAGAGGCTCCGCGGGCGCCAGGCGCGCCCGCACCATGACGGTCGCCCCCGCCACGGCGGCGGGCATCGCGACCACCGCCGCCAGCGGGATCAGGAAGATGACGAAGAGCGGTACCCCGAAGCCGAGCACGACCGCCTTGTCCGCCCTGAGCAGGGCGAAGCGTGTCCTGCGCCGCATGCCCCTGCGCTCCATGGCCAAAGTGGTGAGCTCGGCGGTGAGGAAGAAGCCGGACACGATCGCACCCAGGACCGGCGCCACCGTCTGGCCGACCACCGGCACGAAGCCGAGGAAGAACAGCGGGATCGTGAACAGCAGCGTGTACCCGAGGATGATCAGGCTGTCCCTGATCGAGCGGGGGATCGATCTCCAGAGCGGGACCTCGGGCCCGTCCGGCACCTCCCCGTGGCTCTCCTCGACCTTCTCGGAGAGCTTCTCGTAGAAGGGCTCGCCCAGGATCAGCGTGACCGCGGTGAAGGTCACCACGGCCAGGACCACTCCCGCGCCGAAGAGGGCCATACCGAGCAGGGTGTACAGCGTGGAGCGCGCCGCCTCCCCCCACCCCGCGGCGAACGGCGTCATCCATTCGGCGATGTCCCGCGCGCTGGAACCGAGGAAGTAGAGCGCGACGGCGTAGAGCACGAACGCGATCAGCGCCGGGACCAGACCGAACAGCCACCACCGGGGGTTGCGCGCGACCCAGCGCAGTCCCTGGAGGAAGAAGCCGGCGCCCTTCGCGAAGGAGCGGAAATGACCCATGGCCGGAAGATTAGCGGGAGCGGCCGATCACCGTACGCCGCCGCCACCCCGGCCGGAAGGCCGGAAGGTCAGGCGCGCCGCCACAGGCCCGGCACGGAGACCCCCAGTGTGGCGAGGAGGCGGCGCAGGAGGGGCAGGGAGATGCCCAGGACGTTGCCGTGGTCGCCCTCGATGCCCTCGACGAACCAGCCGCCGGGGCCGTCCAGGGTGAAGGCGCCCGCGACCCGGCAGGGCTCGCCGGTGGCGACGTAGGCGGTGATCTCGTCATCGGAGGGCGCGCCGAAACGCACGACCGTGGCCCCCACCTCCGACACCTGTCCGCCGCTCGCGGTGTCGATCACGCAGTGGCCGGTGAGCAGGCGGCCCTCGCGGCCGCGCATGGACCGCCAGCGGGCGACGGCCTCCTCGGGCGAGGACGGCTTGCCGTAGGCCCGGCCGTCGAGTTCCAGCACCGAGTCGCAGCCGATGACCAGGCCGCCGGTCACGTCGCGCGCCACGGCCGCCGCCTTGGCGCGCGCCAGGGTGAGGCAGAGCTCTCCGGGGCTGGCGGCGGTGACGGCCTCCTCGTCGACTCCGCTGACGATGACTTCGGGGTCCAGCCCCGCACTGCGCAGGAGGGCGAGACGGGCGGGCGAGGCGGAGGCGAGAACGATCCTGGTCACGTCTGCCGAGCCTAGCGTCCACCGCGACCCGTGCGGACGGCCCCTCCCGCGGACGGGGCGCGGCATCGATCGGGCCGGGGGAGGACGCCGGGCGAAGGACACCGGGTGGAGGACATGGCGCCGGTGGGAGGGCTCCGGAGCGGACGGCCCGTCCCGCGCGGGACGGGCCGTCCGCGCGGGTGCCGCGGCCGGGCCTACTCCGGCTTGATCGTGGAGATCGAGGAGATCGCGGTGTTGATGTCGCGCCAGCGGGAGCGCTGGACGTCGGGGATGGTCACGAAGACGAGGGCCGGCTTGTCCAGGCCGGGGACCTCCTTCACCGCGACCGCGGCCATGGAGCGATGGGGCTTGCCCTTGACCTTGTACCTCACCTGGTAGGCCAGCATCCACCCGTCCTTGATCGACTGGGAGGCCGTCCAGGTGATCTCCCCGCCGCGGGGGTGATGGTTGAGCGTCCAGCGCGCGGCCAGCAGCGCGGTGTCCTTGACGGTCTCCTGCACGTTGATCGGCACCGGGCAGCTCACGAGCATCGCGCGTGAGGCCGTGCCCCTGACCTTCGGCAGGACCTGCCTGGTGGCGAACGGCGCGGCGCCGTAGCCCTTCCACGGCTTGCCGAAGCGGATCAGCGAGACCCCGGAGCGGGTGTCGCGGACACGGCGCTTGGCGGGGTGCTCCTTGCCGGGCAGCCGGCCGAGCCGTTTGTCGTCCGGCAGTTCGGGGACGCGGGGATCGGCCAGGGCGGCGAGCACCGCGGCGCTCCGGGGCGGTGCGGCGGGGGCCGCGCTCGCGGTCGGCGAGGCGGAGGGGGACGCGGAGGCGGACGAGGACGCGGAGGCGGACGAGGACGCCGACGCCGACGCCGACGCCGATGAGGACGCGGAGGCCGATGCCGGCGCCGACAGCGGCTCGGGCGAGGAACCGGGACCGGGCGGGGGCGTCGCGGCAGATGGCGCGGCGATCGGCCCCGGCGCCTCTCCGCCCGGTCGTTCTGAGGAGCCGGAAGACACGAAGCCGATCACCGCCGCCACGGCGGCCACGATCACGGTGACGGTCACGGCCAGGAACCGGTAGATCACGCGCATCGGCAGGTCGCCGATGCGCGACCGCTTCACCGCTGAGACCGGAGGATTCTTGGGCCCGGGCCCGGCGACGATCTTCGGCAGCTCGGAGGTCTCCGCCTCGGCCACCACGTATGTCGGCATGGAACCCGTCCCACGGGTCCCTTCGGTCCCACCCACCCCATCGAGCACGATCGGGAGCGTACGACAAATCGGCTTATCCCGTGCGGGATACCCATCACACTTAGAAAACGAGTGATTTTTTCACGTTTGGTCGGGCACCTGCCGAAAGGCGAACCGCAGCCACGGGACGTCCGCGACGACCGTGCGGGAACCGGGCTCGATCTCGGTGAACCCCGCGTCCCTGACCACGGGCAGACCGGAGCCGGCCAGCGCCCCCCAGTCGCCGGGCGCGGCGGTCCGCACGGCCACCGCCAGGCCGCGCTCCCGCCAGGCGCGGCGCGCGTCCTCGTCTCCGGCCCACCAGGCGAGCTGGGCGGCGTGCCCGGCCTGGGCCATCGCCTTGCCCGCCGACATCGCAAGGCCCGGGTTCACCCACAGGACCGGCTCCCCGGGCGCGGGCGGCGCCGGTTCGGCGGAGTCGGACAGGTCGGTGCCGGAGACCTGGAGACGCGACAGGTCCCTGGGCCAGGCGTCGAGCGGGACCGGCGGGTGGACCCGGACCTCGGCGGTGCCGTGGGTGACGGTGAGGCCGGGCAGTGCGAGCACCCGGCGCCACTCGGCTCCGCGCGCCCGCCGTACGACCTTTCTGATCCGGCCGTCCTCCCAGGCGCGGACCGCCTCGGCCCACTCGCCTCCGGGGGCCGCCTGCGGAGCGTCGAGCAGCGTCAGCACGGCCAGTGCGGCGGCCTCCAGGGCGTCGGTGCGCTCGGGTGGAGCCGCCCGTTCGATGCGGACCACGAGCGGAAGGACCCGCTGCCCGGCCACGTCCTCGTCCCGCCGGGGCCGTCCGGCCTCCGAGACCGCCCCCGGGGCCTCCGGGGCCCCCGTGAAGGTCCTCCCCGCCTCCGCCGTCCCCTCGGTCCTCACGTCCTCCGCCGCCTCCCCGGCCCCCGCGGCCTCCGCTGCGCCGTACCCGTCCCGCTGCCCGCTCGCCTCGTTCACGCCTTCCAGGGTGCCCGTCCGGCGGGGGTGCGTGGACCGGCGGGTCACGCCGTACCGGACGGACCGTCCCGGCCCGCCGGGCTCCCTCCACCGGAACGGGATCATCAGCCGCCCGATCGCGGAGAGTGACGACGATCCGGCCCGTCCGCATCCCGGCGGGCCGCCCACCTGCGACTCCATCGCTTCCCCACTCCCGCCGGGCCACATCCGAGCACTATGCGTTACCGGACATAGCGGACTTCACAGACATAAGGAACTTTCCTCCTTATTTTCGCAATTGCGTAGTTTCCCGATTACCGGCCCGCTTTGTTACAGGATGGGACGCCGCCGGTATCAGGTCTGCAACACCCAAGTCGCCCCACTTGTCCAGGGGAGACTCCCGATGCTCAGCTTTGTTCGACCATTGCTGACGGCTGACCCCAGACCGGACGATAAAAGGAGTGCTGCCGTGTTCCATGCGCGGACATCTGGCAAGTTTCTAGTAGCAGTGGCAGGAGGTGCACTCCTGCTGAGCGCCTGCGCGGGCACCGACTCGGCGAGCAAGCCCACCACGTCGGGCTCGGCCGCAGCCTCTTCGGGCTCCGGTGCGGGGAAGACGGTCACCTTCGCCTTCGACCAGGAGTTCAGCTCCTACAACGGCAACACCGGCGCTGAGAACGCCTCCCGCAACAACCTGCCGCTGCAGCGCGTGCTGACCGCTTTCTGGTACTTCGGCGGCGACGGCACGGTCACCCCGAACAAGGACTTCGGGACCTACGAGAAGATCTCCGACGACCCGCTGAAGGTCAAGTACACGATCAACCCCGCGGCCGTCTGGTCCGACGGCACGCCGATCGACTGTGACGACCTGATGCTGGCCTGGGCCGCCAACTCCGGCAAGATCAAGGGCTTCTCCACCGCCGGCACCACCGGCTACGAGCTCACCGACGTGCCGAACTGCGAAAAGGGCGGCAAGGAGATCACCCACACCTACAGCGAGCCGTTCGGTGACTGGGCCGGCGCGCTGTACGCGCAGGGCCAGATCATGCCGGCCCAGGTCGTGGAGAAGAAGGGTGGCCTGTCGGAGGACGAGTTCATCGAGGCCGTCAAGAAGAAGGACGCCAAGAAGCTCGCCGACGCGATCAAGTTCTACAACGACGGCTGGCTCATGAAGGGCCAGCTGCTCAGCGAGGACCTGATCCCCTCCTCCGGCCCGTACAAGCTGTCGAAGTTCGACGCCGGCCAGTCGCTGACCTTCACGGTCAACGACAAGTACTGGGGCCCCAAGCCGCAGGTGCAGACCATCGTCGAGCGCTTCATCGCGCTGGACCAGCAGGCGCAGGCGCTGCAGAACGGCGAGGTCAACATCGCCGTGCCGCAGCCCGGCCCGGACGTGCTGAACCAGCTGAACGCCCTTGAGGGCGTCACCGTCAAGACCGGTCCGCAGTACTTCTACGACCACCTTGACTTCAACATGGACTCCAGCCCGTTCAAGGACCGCACCCTGCGCGAGGCCTTCGCCAAGTGCGTTCCGCGGCAGCTGATCGTCGACAACCTGATCAAGCCGCTGAACCCGAACGCCACCATCCTCCAGGCCCGCCTGGTCTCCAGCGTCCAGCCGAGCTACGCCGACGTCGTCAACGGCATCGCCGGCGAGGACAAGAAGTACGACCAGGTCGACATCGAGGGCGCCAAGGCCCTGCTGAAGAAGGCCGGCAAGGAAGGCCTCGAGATCAAGATCGGCTACCAGTCGCCGAACCCCCGCCGCACCTCGGTCACCCAGCTGATCAGTGACTCCTGCAGCAAGGCCGGCTTCAAGATCAAGGACAACGGCGACGAGAACTTCTTCGGCAACGGCCTGACCAACAACACCTACGACGTGGCCCTGTTCGGCTGGATCGGCTCCGACCTGATCAGCGGCAGCACCTCGACGTACACCTCGCCCAGCAAGTGCGACAGCGAGCACAAGGGCAACAACAACGGCTGCTACTCGAACAAGAAGGTCGACGAGCTGCTGAAGAAGGTCAACGCGACCACCGACAAGGCCGCGCAGACCCCGCTCATCGCCGAGGCCGAGAAGATCATGTGGCAGGACCTCGCCACGATCCCGCTGTACGAGAACCCGAACCTGACCGCGTGGTCCGAGGGCGTCAACAACGTCATCCCGAACCCGACCCAGGCCGGCATCAGCTGGAACATGGACAAGTGGACGATCGAGTAGTCCCACCCGTTCCGACCGCGGGCCACGGCCACGGCCGCGGTTGACGGAAAACAGCAGTCCCCACGGGGCCGGGACCGGGAAGGCCACAAGCCCTCCCGGTCCCGGCCCTGATCCACGCAGTCCCTCTTCCATGAACGGGAGGTGACGAAGTGATCGTCTTCATCGCGCGGAGACTGGTCATCTCGTTCTTCGTCCTCCTGGCGGCGACCTTCATCATCTTCGTCCTCACCGCTTTCGCGGGCGACCCGCTTGAGGACCTCCGCCAGGACAACAGCCCCCAGAAGCTCACCAAGATCGCCGAGCGGTCCGAGCGGATGCAGCTCGACGTCCCCGTCGTGCTGCGCTATCTGGGCTGGCTGGGCCGGATCGTCCGCGGCGATCTCGGCGTGAACCGCGACGGCCAGGCCATCGCCCCCATCCTGAGCGACGCGCTCTCGGCGACCCTGCAGCTCGTGCTCGCCGCGACCGTGCTGGCCATCACGGTCGGCATCGTCATCGGCATCATCTCCGCGCTCCGCCAGTACAGCGGTTTCGACTACACCGTCACCTTCGCCGCCTTCATCTGCTTCTCCCTGCCGCTCTTCTGGGTGGCGGTCATGCTCAAGCAGTACGTCGCCATCGAGTTCAACAACTGGCTGAAGGACCCGGTCATCCCGCCCGCGGTGATCGGCGCCCTCGCCCTGCTCGGCGGCCTGATCTTCGGCGCCCTCACCGTCGGCGACCGCAGGCGCCGGCTCATCGCCTTCGCCGTCGGCCTCGTGGTCGGCGGCGCGCTGTTCACCGTCCTGTCGGTGACCCGCTGGTTCGCCGACCCCGGCCTGGGCACCCCCCTCATCCTGGCCTTCGGCCTGGCCGCCGCGGTCGGTTTCACCGCCCTGACCGCCGGCCTGCAGTATCGCGGCCCGCTGTACGCCACCCTCGCCGCCGCCGTGATCGGCGCGATCTGCTCGCAGATCCTCGGCCCCGTGCTGGCCGACCCGACCTGGCTGGAGATCGGCGGCCTGCTGCTGCTGACGATCGCCGTCTGCCTCGGCCTCGGCTACGTCCTCGGCGGCCTGCAGCGCCGTCAGGCGATGACCGCCGCCACGCTGACCGGCGTGTTCACCGGCGCCATGGTCTTCCTGGACCGGATGCTCCAGGCGTTCGCCGGCTACAGCGACACCGTGCGGCACCGCCCCATCTCGACGATCGGCGCCCGCACCCCCAACTACCAGGGCGACTTCTGGCAGACGGGCCTCGACAGCGCCGGCCACCTGCTGCTGCCGACCATGGCCCTCATCCTGATCTCTCTGGCCACCTACACCCGGTTCAGCCGGGCCAGCATGCTGGAGGTCATGAACCAGGACTACGTGCGCACCGCCCGGGCCAAGGGCCTCCCCGAGCGCACCGTCGTCCTCAAGCACGCCTTCCGCAACGGCCTGATCCCGGTCACCACCATGATGGCCTTCGACCTCGCCGGCGTGATCGGCGGCGCGGTGGTCACCGAGAACGTCTTCGGCTGGCGCGGCATGGGCTTCATGTTCACCAAGGGACTCATGGAGGTGGACCCGGGGCCGGTCATGGCGTTCTTCCTGGTCACCGGGGCCACGGTGGTCGTGTTCAACATGATCGCCGACATCCTCTACGCCTACCTCGACCCGCGCATCCGGCTGTCGTGAAAGCATCGGAGACCCACTCATGACACTCAGCGCACAAGCGCAGGCACCGGATGGCGGCGCCGAGCAGGGCATGACGATCGTCGCCCGCACCCAGGCCCAGATGGTGCGACGGCGGTTCTTCCGGCACCGGGCCGCGCTGGCCGGGATGATCGTCTTCGGCCTGGTCCTCGTGCTCGCTTTCAGCTCCATCGGTTTCGCCGGCATCCCCGGCTGGTGGCACCAGAGCTACATCACCACCGGGGCGCTGGTGAACCAGGGCAAGCCGACGCTCAGCCTGTCGCCGTTCACCATCGGCGACCATCCGTTCGGCCAGGACGACATCGGCGTCGACTACTTCGCCAAGTCCATGCGCGGCGCCCAGCAGTCGATCATCGTCGCCTTCCTGGTCGGCATCGTGGCCACCGTGGTCGGCGCCGTCGTCGGCGCGGTGGCCGGCTACTACCGCGGGCGCGTCGAGGCCGTCCTGATGCGCGTCACCGACGTGATGATCACCATTCCGGTCCTGGTCATCGCCGCCGTCCTCGGCCGCAAGTTCGGTGACGCCGGCGTGGTGCCGCTCGGCATCGTCCTCGGCCTGACGATCTGGCCCACCATGGCCCGCCTGCTGCGCGGCGAGTTCCTCTCGCTGCGGGAGAAGGAGTTCGTGGAGGCGGCCCGCGCGGTCGGCACCCCGGCCCGCCGGATCATCTTCCGGCACATCCTGCCCAACACCATCGGCGTGATCGTGGTCAGCGCGACGCTGGCCACCGCGAACGCGGTGCTGCTGGAGTCGGCGCTGTCGTTCCTCGGCCTGGGCGTGCAGGCCCCCGACACCTCCCTCGGTCAGCTGATCAACGAGTACCGCACCGCGTTCAGCACCCGTCCGTGGCTGTTCTGGTGGCCGGGCATCTTCATCATCGCGATCGCGCTGTCGATCAACTTCATCGGCGACGGCCTGCGCGACGCCTTCGATCCACGACAGACCCGGGTGCGTGCCTGATGACGACTCCTCCCAACGTGCCGATCGAGCCCCGCAAGGGCGACGTGCACACCTACGACATCGCCAGCACCATCCTCGACTCCTCGGGGGAGGTGCACACCGGCCTGCAGCGGGACGCCGTACGGCCCCCGTCGGAGGACGAGATCCTCCGGGTTCAGGACCTGAGCGTGGAGTTCCCGACCGAGGACGGCGTCGTGCACGCGGTCCGCGGCGTCTCCTACAGCCTGCGCGAACGCGAGGTGCTGGGCATCGTCGGCGAGTCGGGCTCCGGCAAGTCGGTCTCCTCCATGGCGGTCATGGGCCTGCTGCCCAAGAGCGCCCGGATCAAGGGCCGGATCCTGTTCCGCGGCGAGGACATGCTGAAGATGTCGCCTCGCAAGCAGCGGGGCCTGCGCGGCCGCAAGATCGCGATGATCTTCCAGGACCCGATGACCGCGCTGAACCCGGTGCACTCGATCGGCGACCAGCTCGCCGAGGCGGTGCTCGCGCACGAGCTGATGCCCCGCAAGAACGCGCTGGCCCGCGCCAAGGAGATGCTCGACCTCGTCGGCATCCCGCAGGCCGAGGCGCGGCTGCGCAGCTACCCGCACGAGTTCTCCGGCGGCATGCGCCAGCGCGCGATGATCGCCATGGCGGTCATCAACAACCCGGACGTCATCATCGCCGACGAGCCGACCACGGCCCTCGACGTGACCGTCCAGGCGCAGATCCTGGAGAAGCTCCTGGAGGTCAAGGACGCGGTCAACGCGGCGATCGTGCTCATCACCCACGACCTCGGCGTCATCGCGGGCATGGCCCACCGGGTGCTGGTGATGTACGCCGGGCGGCCGGTCGAGATCGGCGAAACCGACCCGGTCTTCGAGGGGCCCCGCATGCCGTACACGGCGGGCCTGCTGGGGTCGATCCCGTCGCTGGAGACCTCCGGCAGCCGGCTCCGGCCGATCAAGGGCACTCCCCCGTCGCTGATCAACCTGCCGACCGGCTGTCCCTTCTCGCCGCGCTGCCCGCTGGCCGACGAGGTGTGCCGGACCACCGAGCCGGAGCTGGCCGAGACCGACAGCGGCGGGCACTTCGCGGCCTGCCACCACTGGGACCGGCTGGCCGCGGTCGAGGACCCGACCGTGTTCTTCCGCACCGAGAGCGAGACCAAGGCATGAGTGTGACGACCGAGGAGACGCCCGCCCCGCAGCGGGAGCCGGACAGCGGCGACCACCTGCTCAAGGTCGAGGACCTGGTGATGAACTTCCCGGTCCGCGGCGGCGGTTTCCTGCGCCGGGTGGTGGCGCAGGTGCAGGCGGTCAGCGGCGTGTCCCTGCACGTGGACGAGGGCGAGACCCTCGGCGTGGTGGGCGAGTCGGGCTGCGGCAAGTCCACGACGGGCCGGGCGATCCTGCAGCTGCACAAGCCCACCTCGGGCTCGGTGCGCTTCCAGGGCAAGGAGCTGACCGCCATGTCGGTCAAGGAGCTCCAGCCCGTACGGCGCGACATGCAGATCGTCTTCCAGGACCCCTACGCCTCGCTCAACCCGAAGATGCCGGTCAACGACATCATCGCCGAGCCGCTGAAGGTCCACGAACGCTGGAAGGACGGCGGCCCCGACCGGGTCGCCGAGCTGCTGCGGCTGGTCGGCCTGAACCCCGAGCACGGAAACCGCTACCCGCACGAGTTCTCCGGCGGCCAGCGCCAGCGGGTCGGCATCGCCAGGGCCCTGGCCCTGGAGCCGAAGCTGCTGATCCTCGACGAGCCGGTGTCCGCACTCGACGTGTCGGTCCAGGCGGGCGTGGTGAACCTGCTGGAGGACCTGCAGGACGCGATGGGGCTGGCCTACGTCTTCATCGCCCACGACCTGTCGGTGGTGCGGCACATCTCCGACCGGGTCGCGGTGATGTATCTCGGCAAGGTCATCGAGACCGGCCTGCGGGACGACCTCTACGACCGTCCCGCCCACCCCTACACCCAGGCGCTGCTGTCGGCGGCTCCCATGGCCAACCCGAAGGAGGAGCGCGCCCGCGAGCGCGTCATCCTCACCGGTGACGTGCCGAGCCCGCTGAACCCGCCGAGCGGCTGCCGGTTCCGGACCCGCTGCTGGAAGGCGCAGGACATCTGCGCCACCGAGGAGCCCGCTCTCGTCGACCGCGGCAACGGCCACCCCGTGGCCTGCCACTTCGCCGAGGTCGCCGGAGCCTGACGAAAGCCCCCCGGGAGATCTCCCGGAACCCCCACAGACGCGCGAGCCGTACGGGACGCCCCCCACCCGTACGGCTCGCGCCTTGTCCGGGCCCCGCGCGCCATCGCCTTCTCCGAGGATGACGAACGGGTGGATCCCGCTCGCGGAAGACGATCCCGAACCGGCCGGCGAAGACCCGGATCAGAACAGGGACAGGCTGGGCATGAGCTCTCCCGCCGCGTCGATCAGCAGTCCGGCCGCGGTGATCGCCGCCGCGGCCTCGCCTTGTTCGACGTCATCGCCTGGCCGCATCGGGTACTCGATCTCATTTCGGCGGCGGCGCAGCGCTCCGAACGACCTGAAGGCATCACCGAACTGGGCACGCAGCACCTCCTCTACGACATAGTGACCACCTGCCGTGGTGGGGCGGAGACCCTGATGGGCCAGCAGCGCCGTACAGGCGTGCCGGGCGGCGTCGTAGGCGAGAATGAACGCGCTGTCCGGATCAGCGGTTATCGCCTGCGCGGTGCGCAATGTCCGCCTGGCTCGTTCCAGCCATTCGGTGCCGTCGGCGGCCGAACCGCCGATCTTCTGGAGCCGCCTCTGCGCGAGCAGGTGTTCCACCTCTGCTCGCCCTTTGGACCAACGCATCACGCACCCTCCCCGGACGGCTCTCCGGCCCAGACCAGCGGCGACGACCGGATCTGCTCGACGAGCGGGTCCGCGGCCTCCTCCCAGCGCTCACGGGACAGGATGACGGGATTCACGGGAATCTCCAGCCGCCGTTCCACCCGATCGGCGGCCTCGTAGACGTCCGCCCGGGAGGGATGCCCTATGACCATGATGTCGATGTCGTTGGGAGGCGGGCCCGGTTCCCCGCGGTAACGGCTCGCCCAGGAACCGAAGATGCCCACCGCCTCCACGTCACGGACGGCGGCGAACTCCTGCTCTACGAGGGCGTGGGGTCCGAACGTCAATGTCAGCAGCTCGGTGAGCGGCCGGGCGTAACGACCGGATGTCTCGGCGCGGATCAGGTGTGCTCTGCCGATCCTGCGGCTGGAAAGAAGGCCGGCCTGTAGCAGGCGGCCCACCTCGCGTTGCATCGTCGTCAGCGGCACGCCGACTCGCCTGGCGAGCTCGGTCAGGGTGAACTCCCGTTCCGGACGAAGGTAGAGGAGCGCGAGCAACTCTGCCTGGTGCCTCGATCGGAAGATCGGCAACAGCGGAGGCGGCTCACTACGCATAGATGAAACTTATCACCCACCTATGCGTAGCGTCTCAGGTTTCGGTGCCGATATCACAGCCTGTCACTCCGCCGAGGTCACCGCATGCCACTTCGCCGAGATGGCCGGAGTCTGGCAGAAGGCCCCGGGAGATCTCCCGGCACCCCCACAGACGCGCGAGCCGTACGGGACGCCCCCCCACCCGTACGGCTCGCGCCTTGTCCGGGCCCCGCGCCGTACCTGACAGGAGCCGACAGGTACGGGCGGCAGGATGAGGTCCGTTCCACGGGCGCGGAAGGCCGGGCCCGTGCCGTACGACGACCGAGGAGCCCCTCAGATGCCCCGCGCCACCGGTACCTTCTCCATCGACAGCTGGGAGCCCGCCCCCTACGACGAGGCGGAGGGGGCCGCGCTCTCCCGGGTCCACGTCGTCAAGACCTTCGACGGCGGTCTGAAGGGCGCCAGCACCACCGACATCATCACCGCCGTCGTCAGTGAGGACTCCGCGGCCTACGCCGGCTTCGAGCGGTTCACCGGCGTCCTCGACGGCCGCGAGGGCACCTTCGTGCTCCACCACAACGCCACCGCCCACGCCGGGGAGTCGGCCCTGAGCTGGACCGTGCTCCCCGGCTCGGGCACCGGCGGTCTGGCCGGCCTCAGCGGCGGAGGGCAGATCGTCAATGACGGCGGCGCCCACTCCTACCACCTGGACTACGAGCTCGGCTGAGCCCTCGCGGGCCGTCCCGCCGCGACCGTCCGGGCGGCCCCGTGGCCCGGACGCCCGGCAGCCCAGGAGGTCCGGCCCTCGGGCGGGATCCAGCCTCCCGGGGATCCGGGTCTCAGGCGCCGAGCAGCGCCGCGACCGCGCCGGTCGCCGCCGGATACCGACCGAGCAGCGCCCGCACCCGCTCCTCCCCCGCGTCCGGCACGCCGCCGGCGGGCCCCTCCGGCCACTCCGGCCACTCCGGCGGGCAGCCGAGCAGTCCGGCCACGGCATCGCACGCCGCGGGGTGCCGCGCCAGCAGACCGGTCACCGGACCGCTCGGCGCGGGCGCCGCCCCGCCGGGCCGGCCGGTCCGGGCGGGACCGGCCAGGCGGTCCCACGGCGGGGTCCATCCGTCCAGCTCGGCCAGCCCGCCGGGGAAGGTCCGGCCCGCCTCCCGGACGAGCACCGGCACCAGCTCCGGCACGTTCCGGCGCAGCGTCGCGATCAGCGTCGGCAGCCACGGCAGCAGGACGGGGTCGGGCAGCCGCGCGAACGCCTTGGACAGCGCCTCCACCACGAACGGCGCCAGCCCCGGGACCGGGTCGAGCGCCTGGACGAACCCGCTCAGGTAGAGCGGGAAGGCGGGGACGACCAGCGGGTTGCCCAGCAGTCCGTCGCACCGGGCGCGCAGCTCCTCCCTCGGGAGCAGGCCCAGCTGCGTCTCGGCGGCCCACAGCAGCGCCACCTTGGCCGGGGCCTCCGGGTGCGACTGCCGTACGGCCAGCTCCAGCTGGGTCCGGTCGCAGCCCAGGGACAGCGCCAGGCCCTCCATGGAGAACAGGAAGCCCAGCATCGCGCCGACCTGGCGGACACCGCTGTCGTCGGCGAAGGCGGACGGCAGCAGCGTGCAGTAGTGGGCGTACCCGGCGGTGACGAACGCCTCGCACCAGGCCGGCAGGCCCGGCGCGGCGGCGCGGTGGTGGGCCAGCAGCCGCCGCATCCGGCGCAGCACCTCGGGGGCGTCGTCGACGGTGCGCTCGGCGGCCAGCAGCTCCACCGCGCGGGCGCCCAGCTCGTCGGCGAAGCGGCCGCCGCCCAGGTAGAGGATGGCGTCCTCCACCGCCTCCAGCGCGGTCCCCGCGGTGGCCCGCGGGTCCCGGACCTTGCGGCGCAGCCGCTGCTCCAGCACCTGCTCGACGGTGACGCCCTCGTAGCCCAGCTCGACGATGGACCGCTGGTGGCGGCCGATCGCCAGGTCCCAGCTCTCCTGGATGGGCCGCTCACCGAGGCGCCGCACCCCCATGATGGGCCGGGCCGCGTCGTCGGGCAGCAGGTAGCGCAGCATCCACAGCAGGTCCGAGCACGGCCGGAGCTCCGGGTTCGCCGTCAGGTCCAGCAGAACCCGCTGCTGGGTGCGCCGGCCCAGGTCGATCCCCAGGGGCTCCAGCCGGTCGTAGACGTCACGGGCCAGCGGGGGAAGCGCCTCATAGCCGACCACGCCGACCCGGTCGCCGCCCAGCAGGATCTCGCACAGGCGGCGGACGTCGCGACGGCCGGGCACCGCGTCCTTCTCGATGCAGGTCACCGCGGCGTCGGCGAAGTCGTACGGCGTCGGCCTGGCCCGGCCGCGCACCCCCGCGAGCAGGATCGACGTCTCGAACACCGCGATGGCGTCGGCCGTGCTGGCGAGGTAACCGTTGCGGCGGGCCAGCCGCACGATGTCCACGCACCACCCGCGCAGCTCGTCCTCGTCCAGGCCGTCCAGCGCGGGCGGGGCGGCCAGGAACCCCGACAGCCGGTCGGGGGCCGGCTCCGGCGCCGCCGCCGTGACCGCCTTCCCGGCCTTCCCGTTCTTCCCGGCCTTCCCGGATCTGGCGCGGCCGCCCTGCTGCCCCGCCAGCCGGTACGGCGTGACACCGCCGCGGGTCGCGGCCTTTGCCCAGGTCGCCGCGGCGATCGACACCGACCCCTGGGCCAGTCCGAACTGCGCCTCGATGGCCGAGTGGCTGGAGGGGATGAGCCCGTACAGCCAGTCGGTGGCCGTGCGGGGGGTGATGACGTACGGAGGCGCGCCGGACTCCAGGCCGAACTCGGCGACCCGGCTGACGGCGTGGAAGGCGCCGCACACGTACAGGCACTCCGCCGGGTCGGCGCCGGACGCGGCGAGGTGCTCCCGGATCCGGGTCCACATGTAGCGCTCGCGCTCCTCGTCGACGGCCAGGCGGTCGCCGTCGGAGGGGCGCAGCCGGCGGAACAGGCTGCCGATCAGCGCCATGGCCTGCCGGTAGGTGTCGTGGTCCGCGCCGGTCAGCGGCTGCTCGACGTACTGGTCCCACCACTCCGACCAGTGGCGGACCTTGCCGTGGTGCAGCAGGTACGCCTCCAGCTCGGCGAAGCCGGGCCGCAGGTCGCCGATCTCCACACCCACGGCGTCGCCGTGCAGGGCCGCCTCCTCGTCCCGCCCGTCGTCGGCCTCACCGGCCGGGGAGGCCGGAGCGACCGCACCGCCCGGGGAGGCCGGGGCGCCCGGGGAGGCGTGGCCGTCCGGAGCGCCTCCGGACCCGTCGCCGGCCGGCTCCCGGGGCAGCCACTGGAAGACGTGGTCCACCGAGCGGTCCACCAGCACCAGCTCGACACCGGGGGTCTCCAGCGCGTAGGCGATGGCCTGGTACTCCGCCGACGCCTCGGTCACCGGCGCCACCACGCTCAGCGGGCCCGAGCCGGGCGGGAAGCCGTCCAGCCGGGTGGCGAACGCCTGCAGCGCCACCGGCAGCCGGCAGTTGCGCAGCTCGGAGAGGAGCGGCTGCAGGTCCTCGCACAGCTCCAGGTAGACGACCTTGGGCCGCTTGCCGCGCAGCCGCCGCGTCATGGCCAGCGCGGAGGCCGGCGAGTGGTGGCACACCGGGAAGATCTCCAGCTTCTCCCCCAGCATCCGGTCGACGTCGTCGACCATGCCGGCCAGGATGCCGGACAGGGCGTCCCCGCCGCCGGAGAACGCCTCGGCGGCGTCGAGGAGCTGCTCGCGCAGCGCGTCGAAGGCGCTCATGACAGCGTCGAGATCGCCTGGCGGCCGCCCTCGAGGAAGCCGGTCCACTCCCCGCCGTCCTTGCGGCTGCGCGGCTCGACGACGCCGTGCCAGTACTTGTTCAGGATCGCGAGGTCCTCAGGGGAACGCCTGGCCAGCGACCCCACCAGGGCGCCGCCCAGCGTCTCGGCGCGCAGCGCCCGGTCGCCGAAGAAGTGACTGTGCAGGATGGCGTCCTCCAGCACGCCGATCTGCTCGGCGGTGGACAGCGCCGACTCCAGCCTCTCGTCCTCGCTCGCGGCCGACGCCGCGGCGGCGCGCAGGTCGGCGAAGCTCTGCAGCAGGACGTCCAGCAGCGTGGGCGGCACGTCCAGCTCGATGCTGTGGCGGCGCAGCAGCTCCGTGGTGCGGAAACGGACGATCTCCGCCTCGCTGGTCCTGTTCGTCACCACCGGGATGCGGACGAAGTTGAACCGCCGCTTCAGCGCCGAGGACAGGTCGTTGACGCCCCGGTCACGGCTGTTGGCCGTGGCGATGATCGAGAAACCGGGCCGGGCGAACACGGTGTTGTCGGTGTCGAGCTCGGGGATGGACACGTACTTCTCGGACAGGATCGAGATCAGCGCGTCCTGCACGTCGCTGGTCGAGCGGGTCAGCTCCTCGAAGCGGCCGATCATGCCCCGCTCCATCGCCGTCATGATCGGCGAGGGGATCATCGACTCGCGGGACTGCCCCTTGGCGATCACCATGGAGACGTTCCAGGAGTACTTGATGTGATCCTCCGTGGTGCCCGCCGTACCCTGGACGACCAGAGTGGAGTTGCGGCAGATGGCGGCCGACAGCAGCTCGGCCAGCCAGCTCTTGCCCGTTCCCGGGTCGCCGATCAGCAGCAGGCCGCGGTCGGAGGCGAGCGTCACGATGCTGCGCTCGACGAAGCTCCGGTCACCGAACCACTTCTGCGGGATCTCCCGGTCCAGGCCGTCGGAACGCTCGGAGCCGAGGACGAAGAGCCGGACCATCCGGGGGCTGAGCCGCCAGGAGAACGGCTTGGGCCCGTCGTCCACGGACTCCAGCCAGTCGAGCTCCTCGGCGTACTTCACTTCGGCGGGCGCGCGCAGCATCTCGTTGTTCATCAGGGGTTTCTCCTAAACGGGGAGGTTCTCAGGCGAGGAAGTTCTTCAGCTCGACGACGAGCTTGCGGATGTGTCCGGAGATGACCGGCGTGCCGAGGTTCTTGAGCTTCTGCCGGAACCACGGGTTGACGCTCTGCTGGCCGCCGCTGCTCACCGAGCCCACGGGGATGACCCGGACGCCGGAGCGGTGCAGCGACTCCATCCCGGCGAAGACGGCGTCGCAGTTCCACTCGTAGAAGTCCGAGATCCACACGACCACGGTGTTGCGCGGGTCGGCGACCTTCGGCTGGGCGAGGGCCAGTGCGGCCGTGCCGTCGGTGCCGCCGCCGAGCTGCGTGCGCAGCAGCACCTCGAACGGGTCGTGCACCCAGGGGGTGAGGTCGAGCGCGCGGGTGTCGTAGGCGATGAGGTGCACGTCGACCTTGGGCAGCCCGGCGAAGATCGAGGCCAGGATGGTGCAGTTCACCATGGCGTCGACCATCGAGCCCGACTGGTCGACGACCACGATCACCCGGGCCGGGGTGACGCGCTTGGCGGTCCGCCGGTAGTACAGCCGGTCGACGTAGAGCCGCTGGTCCTCGGGGTTGTAGTTGACGAGGTTCTTCCAGACGGTGCGCTCGACGTCGAGGTTGCGGAACACCCGCTTGGGCGGGATCGACCGGTCGACGACTCCCGCGCTGGCCTTGGCGACCTGCGTGCGCAGCACCTCGGCGACCTCGTCGACGAACCTGCGGATCAGCGCCTTGGCGTTGGCCAGCGCCACACCCGAAAGGTTGGCCTTGTCGCGCAACAGCTGCTCGACGAGCGACATGCTGGGGGTGAGCCGCTTCGCCAGGGCGGGGTCGGCCAGGACCTCGCGCAGCCGCATGCGGCGGACCAGGTCGGCCTCCAGGTCGGCCAGCACCCCGGACAGCTCGCGGCCGCTCTCGCCGTATCCCGTGCCGGGACCGTGTCCCGCACCCGCGCCGTGTCCCGCGCCGGGCCCGCCGGAGCCGCTCCCGGAACCCGGGCCCGCGCCCGGACCGGTCCCCGCGCCGGGCCCGGCGCCGGGCCCGCCGGAGCCCGCCGCGGCTCCCGGAGCACCGCCCTGGGCGCCGCCCGGAGCGCCGCACGCGCCGAGGGCCTGCGTCAGCCAGCCGGCGTCCTGCTGCCAGGCCGCCAGCTGCGTCGCGGTGACGTCGCCCGCCCCGGTGTCGAAGACGTTGAGCAGCAGCTTCGACACCAGGGCGGCCCTGCGGACCTCGTCACCGGGCACGGGCTCCCCCGGCGCGAACAGGTCCCGGAACTCGCCGGCCAGCTCGGGGAAGCGCTGCACCAGCGTGTCGACCGACACGGAGGGGTCGAGCAGCGCCGCGGGCAGTCCGAGATCGCCGACGACCGCCATGCTCGCGGTCTCCAGTGCGGGCTGCTCGTCGTGGTCGAAGAGGCGGGCCAGCAGCCGCCAGTAGAGCACCTGCCGCCGGTTCCGCGCGGCGCCGGCGGGGAGGCCGTCGCCGGCCGCGGGACCGCCGGCCGGGGCGTCCGCACCTTGGAGGGCGTCCGTACCTCCGGCCGCGCCCCCGTCCGTACGGATGTCGCCCGTGTGGATGTCAGCCGTGTGGATGTCGTCGCTCATCTCCGCAGCAACCGCCCGGCTCGCTCGCGCAGCACCGCGACCGGGTCTCCGGCCCTGGCCTCGGCCTTCACCGCCTTGGGATCGGTGGGGCCGAGCGCCCAGTCGCCGGTGGCGACCTCGACCGTCTCCTTCTTCACCTTCGTCTGTACGGCGAGCGGCTGCAGCAGCCAGCGGCCGCCGTCCCAGCGGAGCAGCCCGACGCACGCCGTGGAGCCCGCCACCAGCTTCGGGGTGAGCGGGCCGCAGGCGGGCAGCCGCTCGGTGTCCACGGCGAGCACGTTGCCGCCCAGGTCGAACGAGCCGTCCTTGGTGACCTTGTAGTCCTCCACCAGCACGGGTTCGGCGAGGCGCACCGGGACGCGGTCCAGGGGCGGCACCGCCGGGGCGAGCGCGCCTGCGAGGTGCAGCCGGGCTGCGGTGAAGGGGTCGGCGGGCCTGCCCGGCAGGGCGCGGTCGTCGTCCCAGAGCAGGTCGCCGCCGTCGAGCAGCGGCAGGTCCGTGACGTCCAGGCAGCGGCGGTCCGCCAGCGCGGTCAGCAGCGCGCCGTGGCGCTGCGGCAGCCTCCACATCGCGGGACCGGTGATGGTGTCCACCTTCGCGGCGGTGACTCCGGTCCGCACCAGCCTGGGCCTGCCGCCGTCCGCGGGTTCCAGGACGGCGTGGACCTGGAACTGGACGGCGGTGCCGTGCTCGTGCACGTCGACGCCGAGGATCAGCAGCCGTCCCGACACCGTCTCCACGGGCCGGGGAGCGCCGGAGGGGACGCCGTCGTGCGACAGCAGCACGGCCCGGGTCCACAGGTCGGCCCAGCGGCGGACCGGCAGGTGCTCCATCGTGCCGACCGGGCAGGAGGCGCGCAGCTCGGCGGCGAGGCCGTCCAGCAGCACCGCGAGCCTGCGCCTCCCCGGTACGGCCGGCAGCGCCTCGGCGACCTGGTCCGCGGCGGAGACGAGGTCGTGGTCGACGCCCCGCCATCCGGTGATCGCCAGCTCGCGCAGCCAGGATCGGACCCCGCCGAACGGACTCGCCGCGTCGTCCTCCCCGGGCTCCGGCCCGGCGCTCCAGGGGGCGCGCTCGCGGCCCAGCGCCGCGTCCAGGCCGGCGAGCAGGGCGTCGTGCACGGCGCCGAGCAGCGCGGCCCGGCCGCCGGCCAGGGCCGTCAGGTGGTCCTCGGTGATCGAGCCGGAGGCGACCCCGGCGGCGGCCTCGGCCAGCCGCCCGCCGATCGGGGTGGCCGCGAACGCCCCGGCCAGCGCGGCCAGCGCCTCAGTATGCTCCTCGGCGAGCCGGGCCAGGCCGTGCACCAGGGCGTCGTCGAAGCCGTTCACCAGGCCGAGCGCCTCCCCGGTGCCCTCGGGTTCGCCGTCGAGCAGTGTGGCCAGCTGTACGGCGAGCATCAGGCCACCGTCCCCGAGGACGGGAACCAGTGCAGTTCGGGGATCGGCTCGGTGGTGTCGGGGATCTCCAGGTAGGCCAGGTGGCGCAGGAAGCGGCTGAACACCATGGCCGCCGGGGCGGGCTGGTGGGAGCCGTTCAGGCAGCCGACCAGGTCGCCGCCCTCGGGGACGTCGACCCGCAGGTAGCGGGCCACGCGGCCGAGGCCGTACTGCAGAACCGCCTCGGCGGCGAGGGCGCGCAGGTGTTTGCACGGCGCGCCGTACAGGCCGCCGCAGGGGCGGTTGTTGTTGGTGCTGCAGTTGTAGGCGTGGGTTCCGGCGGCGATGGAGGAGACGTAGACCCGGCCGATGTCCGAGCCGCTCGACACCACGCCCTGCAGCCGGCCGTCCGCCAGCTCGACGAAGGGCACCTTCGCCAGCTTCCGGGGCTGGACGGGCGGCACCACCCGCACCCTGCTCAGATGTTCCCGCGCGGCTCCGCCGCCGGGTGAACTTTCGATCATGGTCAGGGACCGTAGTAGATCACTCCGACAGAAATCCGCGGAAAAGAGTCACTCCCTCGCGAGGACGTCCCACCGGCACGCGAGCGCCCCGGCGGGGAGGGGCCCGCGGACCCGCCGTCACGCTCGCGCCGCGCCGCCGGTGGCGTCGGTGGCGTCGGTGGCGTCGCGGGACCCACGGGCCCGGCCTCAGGCTCGTGCCGCGCCGCCCGCGGTGCCGCCGGTGGCGGTGATCCCGGCCCCGATGCCGGCCTCGATGCCGTCGAGAAGCCAGGTCAGGCCGAGGGCGAAGCCGGTGTCCCAGTCGCCGTCCGCGACGAGGGGGCCGTGGGCGGCGAGGGCGGGGTAGCGCTCCCGGTCGGCGCGCAGGCGTTCCCGGGCGGCCCGCCGTACCTCCTCGTCCGCGTCGGCCAGCCAGGTGGACTGCATCAGCGCCGAGCCGATGACGTAGTTGGACAACCCGTACGCCGCCGCGGTCAGGCGCGGCTCGACGACCCCGGCGCCCAGAAGGGTCGCGTAGAGGAACTCGCTGCGGGCCAGCACGTTGGGGCCCAGCATCGGGCGGCCCAGCAGCGCCGCCGACCAGGGATGCCTCAGCAGGACGGCGCGCCATCCGTCGATCAGAGCGGTGATCCCGGCACGCCATCCCCGGCCGTCCTCCGGCGGGATCACGACCTCGGCGAAGATCAGGTCGAGGGCGAGGTCGATGACGTCGTCCTTGGTCTTCACGTGCCAGTACAGCGTGGTGGAACCGGTGCCGAGCCGCTCCGCCAGGCGCCGCATGGTCAGCCGGTCGGCCCCCTCGGCGTCCAGGAGGGCCACCGCCTCCTCGACGATCCGGTTCCGGCTGAGGGGCGGGGCGTCGCGGCCCGTCCGCCCCGGCGGCCGCAGCCACACGTCTCCCGCGGCGCCCTGGCGGTGTGTCGCGGATTCCCTCTTGCTCGTGCCCACGGGGAAGAGTCTAGTATGGCGATCGACGACCGGATCATTGGTCCGGTCACTCGAACACCGATCCAGAGCCGATCGCGAAGGGGCCGCCGTGGCGGGACATGTCGAGGTCGACCGGCTGACCTACCTGCTGCCGGACGGGAGGCTGCTCCTGCACGAGGTGTCGTTCCGCGTCGGGGACGGGGTCAAGGCCGCTCTGGTGGGACCGAACGGCGCGGGCAAGACCACCCTGCTGCGGCTGATCGCCGGAGATCTGCGACCCGACGACGGCCGCGTGGTCTCCTCCGGCGGCCTCGGCGTGATGCGGCAGTTCATCGGCGGTCTCCGCGACGGCCGGAGCGTCCACGACCTGCTGCTGTCGGTGGCGCCGGAACGGGTCCGCGCCGGCGCGGCGGCCCTGGTCCGGGCGGAGACGGCGATCTCCGCCCGCGACGACGAGGAGACCCAGCTGGCCTACGCGCAGGCCGTCGCCGACCACGCCGACGCCGGCGGATACGACATGGAGGTCGTCTGGGACGTCTGCGCCACCGAGGCCATGGGCCTGCCCTACGACGCGGTCCGGGACCGCCCGGTGGCAACCCTGTCGGGCGGCGAGCAGAAACGCCTCGTCCTGGAGGCCCTGCTGCGCGGCCCGGACGAGGTCCTGCTGCTGGACGAGCCTGACAACTACCTGGACGTGCCCGGCAAGCAGTGGCTGGAGGCCCGGTTGCGGGCCACGGACAAGACCGTGCTGCTGGTCTCCCACGACCGCCGGCTCCTGGCGGAGGCCGCCGACCGCATCGTGACCGTGGAGGACCGGGGCGCCTGGATTCACGGCGGGGGCTTCGCCACCTACGCCAGGGCGCGCGAGGAGCGCATCGACCGGCTGGAGGAGCGGCGCCGCCGCTGGAACGAGGAGCACGCGAGGCTCAGGCGGCTGGTGGGCACCCTGCGGCAGACCGCGGCCGGCAACGACGCGGTCGCCTCGTCGTACCGGGCCGCGCGCACCCGGCTGAGCCGCTTCGAGGAGGCCGGCCCTCCGGAGCGTCCGCCCAGGGCGCAGAACGTGCGGATCCGGCTGCGTGGCGGCCGCACCGGCAAACGCGCCGTCGTCTGCGAGGACCTGGAGCTCACCGGCCTGATGCGGCCGTTCGGCACCGAGATCTGGTACGGCGAGCGCGTCGGGGTGCTCGGCTCCAACGGCTCGGGCAAGTCCGCCTTCCTGCGGCTGCTGGAGCAGGCCGCGGACGGCGCGGTGCCCGCGGTGCCGCACCGCGGCTCGGTGCGGCTCGGGGCACGGGTGGCGCCCGGCCTGTTCGTGCAGACCCACACCAGGCCGGACCTGCACGGGCGCACCCCGGCCGAACTGGTCATGGCCGGCCACGCGCTCACCCTGAACGACGCGATGGCCGCGCTGGCCCGCTACGAACTCGCCGCCGCCGGCGGCCAGCGGTTCGAGACCCTGTCGGGCGGCCAGCAGGCCCGGCTGCAGATCCTGCTTCTGGAACTGTCCGGCGCCACCCTGCTGCTGCTCGACGAGCCCACCGACAACCTGGACCTGGCCAGTGCCGAGGCGCTGCAGCAGGGCCTGGCCTCCTTCTCCGGCACCGTGCTGGCCGTCACCCACGACCGCTGGTTCGCCGCCGACCTAGACCGCTTCCTGGTCTTCGGCGCGGACGGGACCGTCTACGAGAGCGCCGAGCCGGTCTGGCACGAGGGCCGGGTCGAGCGCCCGCGCTGAGGCCGCGGACCGACATGCGACCTCGCGGAGACCGGCCGGGCCCGGAGCACCGGCCGCGTCGGCCGGGAAACGACGAGATCCCGCCCGATCAAACCGATCGGACGGGATCTCGTCAACCGCCTTCGGGCCATCTCGAGAACGGCCCTTCGGTGGAGCTATGGGGATTCGAACCCCAGACCTCCTCCATGCCATGGAGGCGCGCTACCAGCTGCGCCATAGCCCCTCGGTGCTCCGCCCGGCCTTCCGCCCGGCGGCACCAAGCCAGTGTATAGGACATCGGGCCGTAGGCCGTACTCGATAAGGCGCCGCCGGAACGGCGCGGCGCGACCCGGCGGCGCCTGATCGAGTACGGCGTGACGCCCGGCCGGCTCCGTGCCGCCGCGAGGAGCGGCACGGTTCAGTACGGCCCGGCGCGGCCCGGTACGGCCGGCCCGGCGCTCAGCCGAGGGTCACGGCCCGGCCGATCAGGTCGGCGAGCTCGCGCACGGAGACGTCCTCGGTGAGGGCGGCCAGCCGGGCGGCCTGCCGGGAGAGCTCCCCGGGGTCCGCCCCGGCGATCGGCTCGCGGGCGCGGAGGTACTCGGCGAACGCGGCCGCCACCACGTCCACCTGGAACCTCGGCGACGGCCCCTCCCACGGCGAGGCGGCCAGGTCGCCGGTCTCCACCGAGCGGCTGGTCTCGCCCGGGGCCCGGGTGTCGGGGTCCTGCCAGCGGACGGCGGCGGTGAGGAGCTGGCCGCCCGCCCCCTCGCGCAGCCGCACGTCGTACAGGGCCGTCACGGCGTGCCCGGGGCCGACCTCCCCGCCGTCCGCCGCGTCGTCGCGGAAGTCCTCGGCGGCGAGCCGGCGGTTCTCGTAGCCGACCAGCCGGTAGGACTCCACCGTCGAGGGGTTGAACACGACCTGTGCCTTGGCGTCGCGGGCCCGCAGGTCGAGGTTGGCGGCGAGCTGCTCGGCGAAGATCCGGCGGGCGTCGTCGGCCGTGCTGACGTAGACGGCGGCGCCGTCGCCGTTGTCGGCGAGCTGCTCCATGAGCTCGTCGCCGTACTCGCGGCCGACGCCGACGCACAGCAGGGTGATCCGCCGCCCGGCCTGCTCGGCCACCCGGTCCAGGATGCCCCGCCAGCTCGTCTCGCCGGTGTTGGCCAGGCCGTCGGAGAGCAGGATGACCCGGTTGGTCGCCGCGGGGCTGAAGCTCCGCGACGCCTCGGCGTAGCCGGCGGTCAGCCCGGACTCCAGGTTGGTGGTCCCCCGTACGGCCAGCCGGTCGACGGCGGCGTGCAGCCGGTCGCGGCCGCCCGCCGAGGTCATGGGGATGATCAGCTCGCCCTCTTCGCTGAAGGCGACGAGCGAGACCCGGTCCCCCGCCCCGAGCTGGTCGACGAGCGTGTGCAGGGCCTCGCGGACCAGGTCGAGCCTGCCGGGCTCGGCCATCGACCCGGAGACGTCGACCACGAAGGTCAGGTTCGCCGGGCGCCGGGCTCCCGCCTCCGCGCCGCGGGTCCGCAGTCCGACCCGGACCAGCGCGGCGCCGTTGCCCGGCACCCGGGCGCCGTCCACCTGGACGGTGAAGCCGTTGTCGGAGGGTTCCGGGTAGTCCTGCCGGAAGGAGTTGACGAACTCCTCGGGCCGGACCCGGGCCGCGTCCGGCCGCTGCCCCTCCTTCAGCAGCCGCCTGGCGTAGTCGTAGGACGCGGTGTCCACGTCGAGGGCGAAGGTGGAGATCTGCTCGGCGGTGGCGTCCCGCCGGCCGGAGGAGTCGTGCTCCTGGGAGACGGCCGGGGGCGCCTTCCCGGAGTCGCTCTCCGGGTGGGAGGCCGTGGGGGAATCCTGCCCCGTTCCGCCGCAGGCGGCGGCGAGCATCAGGAGGATCACGGCGAGGACGATGGCGAGCGGGCGCGGGTTCATGTCGCCTCCCTGGGGGGTACGCGTCACCTGTTACGACGGCCCCTGCCGCGTCCGCGCCGGACGCTTGACCCAAGCGAGTGCCAACCGTGCCCGGCGCGTGACCCGCGCGCCCGCCCGGCTTCCGAAATTCATAACGAATACCTGTATATCTGGAAAAAACAGACCATAAGATCTCTCACCATGCGTGTGTATCTCGGCCTGGCGGTCAGAAATCCGGGGGCGGCGATCCCTGAGGAGACGCTGCGCACCGTGCGGAACTCGATCGAGACCGCCTTCCCCGTCCCCCCCGAGGTCATCAGGGGCCGGGAGTGGCACCGTCCCGGGGTCTCGATGTTCGCCTGGACCAACGAGCCCGACGACTCCCGCAAGCCTTCCCTGCTGGTGACCGGGCCGGACCGGGTGACCGGGGTGAACGGCTACCTCGCCGCGCCCGGCGAGGTGGACCGGCTGGCCGGCGCGGCCCACCTGGACACCCAGGCGGTGAGCGGGTGCTTCGCGGTGTTCCGGGCGACCGCGGTAGAGCTGTCGGCCGCCACGGCGATCCACCGCGCGAGCCCCGTCTACTACGCGGAGACGCCCGACCTGCACATCGTCGGCAGCCGGGCGCTGCTGGTGCACCTCGCCGCCACGGGCGAGCGGGTCGAGTGGGACGTCCTCGCGCTGCAGTCGATGGTGCGCCAGGGTTACTTCCTGTCCGACGAGACCCCCTACCGCGGGGTGAGCGCGCTGCCCCCGGCCTCGGTCCTCACCGTCGCGGGCGGGCACCGTACGATCACCGGGAGCCGGCTGCCCACCGCCGGGCCCGCGCCCGTCTCGCGCAGGCAGAAGAAGGCGCTGGTGGAGGAGCTGGCCGACGCCCTGCTCGCGACCGTGGAGCCGCTGCGCGCGGCCGGTGAGCCGGTGAACCTGGCCCTGACCGGCGGCCGCGACAGCCGCCTTGTCGCGTCGGTGCTGCACGCGGCCGGCATCCCGCTGCGCGCCACCACCAACGGCCTGGACGCCCACCCCGACGTGATCATCGCCGGGCGGATCGCCCAGGCGCTCGGCATCGAGCACAAGGTCATCCCCCCGGCCCGCGCGGAGAAGAAGGACGCCATCGTCGTCGAGCACCCGCTGGCGCGGGCGTACGAGACGCTGCGGGCGTGCGAGGGCATGACGTCGGCCTACGAGTCGATCGTCGGCTACCTGCCCTACAACGCCAGGCCCACCATGTCGGGGCAGAGCGGGGAGATCCTGCGGGCGGGGGGGTTCCTTCTGCTGCAGTCCGACCTGAGCGCCGAGGCGCTCCGCCGCCGGATCGACACGACGTTCCTGCGGGAGAAGGCGCTGTTCCGCGAGGAGGCGAACGAGCACGCCCTCGGGCTGGCCCGCCCCTGGCGGGAGCGGCCGCCCCTGGAGGCGCTCGACCACATGTACATCGCCTACAAGGTCGGCCGCTGGCAGGCCGGGTCGCGCGCCGGGGCCCACCGCCGGGGCGACCCCGTCTGGCCGTTCCTCGACAACCGGGTGGTGCGGGCGGCGCTGGGCCTGGACCAGCTCTGGCGGTTGTCGGAGGAGGTCATCTACGAGCTCATCGGCCGGCTCGCGCCGCCGCTCCGGCGCATCCCGATCGAGGGCAAGGCGTGGCGGTTCACCGCGGGGAGGCGCTACTACCCCTGGCAGCGCAGGCCGCAGACGCTGTCGGCGCCGAAGACCGGCGGCGGCGGGTGGAACTGGCGGACGAGCCCCGGGGAGGAGCTGACCGGCCTGCTGCGCGACCACGTGCTCGGCCACCTCGACCTGCTGGAGCCGATCGTGAACCCCGACGCGGTACGCGCGCTGTTCGACGGTCCGGTGCTGAAGAAGCCCACCCAGGTCTGGCATCTCTACACCGTGGCCACGATGCTGTCCGGCGCCTACCCGGGCAAGGCCCCCGAGGGACTGGAACCGGTCACCATCCCGATTCCGTCCTGAGCCCGGCACGCCGTCCGCGGGCCCGCCGGGCCGGTCACTTAAAATCACCTCTGGACAACGAGGAGTTTTCCCACTTTATTGGTAGGGTATCTGAACCGGCTCAGGAGTCCGCGATGGCACTCATCCAGCCCGATCCCACCTTCTATCCGTCCGCCCGCGAGGCCATGCTCGCGCCCCGGGAGGAACTCGCCTACGTCGCCCTGCTCGACGCGGAGGGCGGCGGGCGCCCCGACGCGATCGCCACCGTCGACCTGTCCGACGGGTCGATCGCCGCCACACTCGACATGCCGGTCCCCGGCGACGAGCTCCACCACTTCGGCTGGAACGTGTGCAGCGCGGCCCTGTGCCCGTACGCGCCGCACCCGCACGTCGAGCGGCGCTACCTCGTCGTGCCGGGACTGCGCTCCAGCAGGATCCACATCCTCGACGTCGGGGACGACCCGAGGCGTCCCCGGATCGTCAAGACGATCGAGCCCGAGACGATCTTCGCCAGAACGGGCTACAGCCGCCCGCACACCGTCCACTGCGGCACCGACGCGATCTACGTCAGCGCCCTCGGCGACGTGAACGGCGACGCCCCCGGGGGGATCTTCACCCTCGACCACGACACCTTCGAGCCCCGGGACCGCTGGGAGGCCGACCGCGGCCCGCAGGAGCTGCACTACGACTTCTGGTGGCACCTCGGCCACGACACGATGGTCACCAGCGAGTGGGCGACCCCCAACCAGATCGAGCCGGGGCCGTCGCTGGAGATGCTGGCCGGCCGCCGGTACGGTCACCGGCTGCACGTCTGGGACCTGGTCAAGCGCCGGCACCTGCAGGAGATCGACCTGGGCGACGAACACCAGATGGCCCTGGAGCTGCGCCCCTCCCACGACCCGACGAAGACCCACGGCTTCGTCAACACGGTGATCAACGTCGAGGACCTGTCGGCGGCCGTCTTCACCTGGTATCTGGAGGACGACGTCTGGAAGGCCCGCAAGACCATCACGATCCCGGCCGAGCCCGCGCCCGCCGAGGCCCTCCCGGAGCCGCTCCGGCAGTTCGGCGCGGTCCCGCCGCTGGCCACCGACATCTCGCTGTCCCTCGACGACCGGATCCTGCTGGTCTCCTGCTGGGGCACGGGCGAGCTGCGGGCCTACGACGTCTCCGACCCGTTCGCGCCGCGCCAGACCGGCTCGGTACGGCTCGGCGGCATCGCCCGGCGCGCCGCCCACCCCGCCGATCCCGGCCGGGCGCTGAACGGCGGCCCGCAGATGGTCGAGACCAGCAGGGACGGCCGGCGCGTGTACTTCACCAACTCCCTCTACCGCTCCTGGGACGACGTCTTCTACCCCGACGGCGTCTCCAGCTGGATGGTCAGGGTGGACGTCGGCGAGGACGGCTCGCTCTCCCTCGACGAGTCGTTCCTCGTCGACTTCGCCGCCGACGGCCGGCGCGCCCACCAGATCCGGCTGCAGGGCGGCGACTCCTCCTCCGACTCCTACTGCTTCCCTTAGAAGCCGCTCCCCTCAGCACGGAGCCCCGGCCACCGGAGGAGATGGGCGGGCACCGCGGACACCGGGCCGGGCCCGCGGTCGCCGGGGAGAGACGGAGCGGACCCGACCGGCGCCCCGGGCATCGGGCCGGACCCACGCGAAGGGGGTGAGGCGAGCCGATGGACCTGACGTCCCTGCTCGTCCTGGCCGGGCTCGGCGCCTTCCACGGTCTGAACCCGGCGATGGGCTGGCTGTTCGCGGTCGCCCTCGGCCTGCAGGAGCGCTCGCGGGCGGCGGTGCTGCGGGCGCTGCCGCCCATCGTGCTCGGCCACGCGGGATCGGTGCTGGCCACGCTGACGCTGGTCTCGGCGGCCCGGCTGGCGGCCCCTCCCCGGCTCGTCACGTACGGCGTCGCGGCGCTGGTGGCCGGGTTCGGCGTCTGGCGGCTGCTGCGACGCCACCGCCACCGGCGGACGGGCATGCGGGTCAACGCCCGGCAGCTCGCCGGGTGGTCGTTCCTGATGTCCACCGCCCACGGCGCGGGACTGATGGTCGTCCCCGTCACCCTGCACGAGGGCGACGGGGCCGCCGCGCTGGCCTCGCAGAGCCTGGCCGCCACGGCGACCCACACGCTGGCCATGCTGGCCACGACCACCGTCGTGGCACTGATCGTCTACGACCGGCTGGGCGTGGCGGTGCTGCGCAGGGCGTGGTTCAACCTCGACCTCGCCTGGGCCGTCGCGCTCATCGGCGCCGGCGCCTTCGTGGCGCTTTCCTGAGCGAACGCCCTCGCCGCCGGGACCTTCCCCGGCCGGGACCGTACCCGGGCCCGGCCGGGGCGGGGCGGGGCGGGTGCGGCGCCCGTCAGTTCCGCCCGTCGGCCCGGCCGTCGGGGTGCTCGCGGTCGCCGGGGTGCTCCACGGTCCGGTCGGGCTCGTCCCCGGCGGCGACGGGGACACGGACGGTGATGCCACCGGGCACGACCTTGGCCTTCAGCTCGGTGACGGTGCCCTTGGCGCCCCCGTCCAGCTCGTACGACATCGGCGCGGCGAGCTTGACCCTGATCTTGCGGGCCCGGGTCATCCGGATGAAGGGGGACTCGTCGGACCGTCCGGCGCTCATCCGGCCGAGCACCCGCGCCCACTGGATGGGACCGCTGGCCGTGGTGACGCCGATCTCCAGCCACCCGTCGTCGGGCTTGGCGTCGTCGAACGCCTCGATGCCCCCGGTGATGGTGCCGACGTTGCCCAGCAGCAGGCAGCTCGCCTCCCCCTCGAACCAGGTGGTCTTGTCGAGCTTGACCTCCATGTGCACGAGCTCGCCGCGGACGTGCCGCAGGCCGGTCCAGAAGTAGGCCGCCCGGCCCAGCCGGTCCTTCAGCCCCCGGTCGGCGTCCTTGATCATCTCGGCGTCGAAGCCGAGACCGGCCATGACGGCGAAGTGCTCCCCGTTGACCTTGCCCAGGTCCAGCTTGCGGCTCTCCCCGTGGAAGGCGATCCGCACCGCCTCGGGGAGGTCCTCGGGGATGCCGAGGTTGCGCGCGAAGAGGTTGGCCGTACCCGCCGGGATGATCGCCATGGTGACGCCGGAGCCGGCGAGCACGTCCACGCAGCGCTGCACCATGCCGTCGCCGCCCCACACCACGACCAGGTCCACGTGGCCGTCCTTGAGGACCTTGCGGAGCTGCTTGGGCGCCTTCTTGCTCTTGGGCACCTCGTGCCAGAGCAGGTCCTCGACGCCCTCCTCGGCGAGGAGCCTGCGCAGCTCGTCCAGCCCTCCGCCCATCGTCTTCTTCTGGTGGGCGATCACCGCGACCGTGCCGGCCTTCCGATCCTGCCGCAGCATGGGAACCTCCGTAACCCCGTGTCGATCCCGACGACCGACCCAGCCGACGGCTTCCCTCCCCGGGAGGCGGCAAACGCGGCCGGCCTCCGCTCCCCCGTCGCCGGCCGCCCGCGCTAGGAGGAGCCGAGCAGCCGCTCCTCGGCGGCGACCCTGGCGTCGTAGGCGGAGCGCGCCGCGGCGATGTGGTTCTGGTGCTCCTCGGTCCAGACGACCAGCGTCTTGATCGCCTCATGCAGCGTCGCGCCGAGCGGGGTGAGCGCGTAGTCGACGCGCGGCGGCACCACGGGATGGACGGTCCGCTCCACGAGACCGTCGCGTTCCAGGTGGCGCAGCGTCACCGTCAGCATGCGCTGGCTGACGCCGTCGATCTCACGGCGGAGCTCGGTGAAGCGCATGGTCCTGCGGTCCAGGAGGGCGATGACGAGCAGCGACCACTTGTCGGCGATCCTGTCGAGGATCTGGCGGACCTCGCAGTCCGCCCGCGTGTCCCACTGCCACACGTCCTCCATGGTTTCGCAGAGGTAACCCGGTGCCTTCGAAGTGCCGTCTTCCATGCCTCCCCATGGTCACGGATGATTCTTTCGGTTACAAGAAGGAACCGACTCACTTTTCCATACCTGGGGACTCACCGTGTCTGCCACCGTCCGATCCACCGTCCAATCACCCCCGCTCGGCCGGATGACGCCGCGCGCCTGGGGCATGCTCCTCGTCCTGTGCGGCGCGATCTTCCTTGAGGGCATCAACGTCGCCATGCTCAGCGTCGCCCTGCCCGCGATCAGGGCCGACCTCGGCCTGTCCACCGGCGAACTGCAGTGGGTGATGAGCTCCTACGTACTCGGCTACGGCGGGTTCATGCTGCTGGGAGGCAGGGCCGCGGACCTGTTCGGGCGGCGCTCCATGTTCCTGTCCTGGCTCGCGGTCTTCATGGTGGTGTCCGCGCTCGGCGGCCTGGCGAGCGAGGGGTGGGCGCTCATCGCGGCCCGGTTCCTCGCGGGGGTCGCGGCCGCGGTCATGACGCCCGCCGGCCTGTCGATCATCACGACCGGCTTCGAGGAGGGCAGGCAGCGCAACCAGGCGCTCCTGGTCTACTCGGGCACCGCGGCCGGCGGGTTCTCGCTCGGGCTGGTGCTCGGCGGCCTGCTCGCCGAGGCCGACTGGCGGTGGGTGCTGTTCACGCCCGCCCTCCTCTCACTGGTCATCCTCGTGGCGGCGGTGCCGCTGATCCCGAAGTCCGGCCCGCGGCGGCCCGCGGGGCGGCGGATGGACCTGGCGGGCGCGGTCACCGTCACCGGCGCCATCATGCTGCTGGTCGGCGGCATCGAGCGCGCCACCCACGTGGACGCCGGCGTGACGGCGGCGACGATCTCCGTGGCACTCGCGCTGTTCGCCGCCTTCGTGGTGATCGAGCGCAGGTCGCCCCACCCCCTGGTACGGCTCGGCATCCTCCGCTCGGGGCCGCTGCTGCGCGCCAACGTGATGGGCCTGCTCTTCTCGGCCGGATTCTTCGGCTTCCAGTTCGTCGCGGTGCTCTACCTGCAGGAACTGCGCGGCTGGTCCTCGCTGGAGACGAGCCTGGCCATGCTCGCCGTCGGCGCCGACGCGATCCTCGCACCGACCCTGACGCCCAGGCTGGTGAACCGCTTCGGCAACGCCAGGGTCATCCTGTGCGGCCTGCTGCTGGCCGTCCTGTCGTACGCGCTGTTCCTGCCCGTCGGCATGGACTGGACCTACGCCGCCATGTTCCCCACGATGATCATCCTCGGGATGGCGTTCGCCCTCGCCTACGGCCCGCTGACGATCGCCGCCACCGACGGCGTCGACGAGAGCGAGCAGGGGCTCGCGGGCGGGCTCCTCTACACCTCCTTCCAGTTCGGCGCCGCGCTCGGCCTGGCCGCCACCACCGCCGTCATCGTCAGCTCGCGGGACCTCGCCGACGGCTACCGGCCCGCCCTCGCCGTGCCGCTCGTCGCGGCGGTCCTGGCCGCGGTGATCAGCGCCTTCGGGCTCCGGAAGGGAAGCTCCCGATGACCGCCGTCTTCGCCGACATCGAGCAGGAGTTCAACGCCTTCGTCGGCTCGGCCGTCTACGCCACCATGGTCACCGTCGACGCCGCCCACCTGGCGGGGAACCCGAACACGAGCTTCTCCTAAGTCCCGGCAGGGGCCGGACGGTTCCCTAGCGACCCAAGCGACCCAAGCGGACCGGACGACTCAAGCGGACCGGACGACTCAAGCGAATCCCAAGTGAATCCCAAGCGGTGATCACGATCATGGTCCCTTCGCATGTGAAGAAAGGGACCCCAATGAGAAGGACAGCGTTGCTGCTGAGCGCCCTGCTGCTCGGTGGGCTGCTGGCCGCACCTCCCGCGCTCGCCTCTCCCGCCGTCCGGGCCACGCCCGCCAAGACCGTACCCGCCGCCGCACCCGCCCGGGCCGTGTCCGCCGTCAAGGCGGCCGTGGCCCGGGTCGGGGCGAGCCCCGCCAAGCGGTCGGGCGACTGTCCCACCACGGTCGGGTTCTCGGCCGTGGTGACGGCCAAGGGCCGGGGAACCGTCCGCTACCGGTGGGTGCGCAGCGACGGCGGCAAGGGAGCCGTCAAGAGCCTGCGTGTCAACGGCGCGCGCAGAGCGGTCGTGCGGGATCGCCAGACCTACGACCGCACCACCTCCGGCTGGCAGGCCGTCGAGATCCTCGGCAGGAAGGGCCTGTCCGCCAAGGCCCGGTTCCGCGTCACCTGCGCGGGTCCCGCCAAGGTATGGGACGTCGCCGATCCGCTGCCGGCCCGGCCCGGCGAGCCGCTGACCGTCGCGGCCGCCCTCGACGTCCGCCCGCCGGTCCACAACGGCGCCTGCCCCGCGACCGTGACCTTCACGGCCACCATCCAGGTGTCGCGCACCCCGGCCAGGGTCGGCTACCAGTGGATCGACAGCGCCACCGGCGAGTCCCGGCCGGAGTCGATGTACTTCGCCGCCGGCGGGCCCCGCAGCCGGCAGGTCGGTCTGCCGCTCGGGGTGGGCAGCTCCACCAGCGGCTGGAAGGCCGTCCACATCCTCAACCCCGACGGCCACGACTCGGGGCGCGCCGCCTACGCGGTGACCTGCAGGACCACCCCGCAGTCGCCTCCGCCGTCGGCCACCCCCACTTCGACCCCCACTTCGACCCCCACCGGGCCGCCGGCGGGGAAGCCGGAGCCGTGGATCGTCGACGTCACCCCCGGCGACTACGAGGGAGACTGCACCGAGCCGCTCGCCTACCAGGCCGCCGGACGCGTCACCCTTCCGGCGGGCCCCGCGAGGCAGGTCACCTACTGGTGGATCCTCGACGGCACCGCCTGGCAGCACCAGGTCCTCGACTTCCCGGCCGGTGACCGGCCCCGGTCCCAGGACGTCTCCGCCGTCTGGAGCCTCGGCCCCGGCGCCGACGGCGGCCACACGATCGGCCTCATGACGGAGGGCGGCCCGGCCGGACCCGCCGAGCGCCGGTTCACCGTCGCCTGCGCCGCGGAAACCGAGAGGGCCGAGCTGACCGTCCGCTATCTGCTGACCCCTCTCTTCAGGGGTGACTGCGACGGTTCCTTCGGCGCCAGGGCGGACGCGCTGGTCATGACGGACCGGGAGACCGAGATCAGGTATCGCTTCGTCGTCGACGGCAAGCCCGGTCCGGCCAGGAGCGAGCACCTCAGGCCCGGCGTCACCCAGTCGATCGGCGACTTCTGGTACAGCTCCGCCAGGACCAGCGGCACCGGCGTCGTGCGTCTGGAGGTGCTGAACCACAACAAGCCGGTCAAGCAGGGGGCCTACAGCTGGACGTGCGTTCCGACGGACCCCTCCCCGGGAACCGTGCGCATCAACGAGCTCACACCGGTCGCCTACTACGGTGACTGCGTCGCCGCGCCGTACGTGACCGCTTACGGCGGGTTCGCGGCGGCCCCCGGGACGCAGATCACCTACCGCTGGGTGATCGACGGGGAGCCGCAGGCGTCCAGAACGCTCACCGTGGAGGGCGGCGGAGTCGTGCAGTTGCAGTCGGCCCACTGGAGCCGCAACTCGAAGACCGGCGGAACCGTCGGCCTTGAGGTGCTGAACCACAACAGGCCGGTCGCCCAGGCCGCCTATCCGGTGACCTGCCAGAGCTGACCTGACGCGCCGGCTGAGCCGCACCGGTCTTCACGGGATCCTCGCGGGATCCTCGCGGGATCCTCGCGGGATCTTCCCGGGATCCTCGCGGGATCCTCGCGGGATCTTCCCGGGATCCTCGCGGGATCCTCGCGAACCGGTGCGGCTCACTCCGGCGGACGGTCGCGCTCCGGCCGCTTCCCACCCCCACCACCGCCCCCTGGGTCCGGATCCGGATCCGGCGGCCGGTGGAGGGCCGCGGGGCGGGTCAGGGGGAGAGTGCGCAGCGGAAGCCGCTGTGCCCGGTGGAGGAGTCCGGTGTGTTGCCGGTCCGCGCGGCCACCCGGTAGCGGTTGCAGTAGGACTCGTGGCACATGTGGGAGCCGCCGCGGATCACGCGTGCCGCGCCGGTCGGCGGGCCCTGCGGGTCCACCCGGGTGAGCGCGGACTCCGCGACGTGCCAGTCGGTGCTCCACCGGTCCAGGCACCACTCCCAGACGTTGCCCGAGGTGTTGTAGAGGCCGTACCCGTTCGGCGCGAAGGACTTGACCGGCGCGGTGCCGACGTACCCGTCGGCTCCGGTGTTCGAGTGCGGGAACGTGCCCTGCCATATGTTGCACCGGTGCCGCCCGTGCGGCGTCAGCTCGTCGCCCCAGGGGTAACGGGCCTGGACGAGCCCGCCGCGCGCCGCCATCTCCCACTCGGCCTCGGTCGGCAGCCGCTTGCCCGCCCAGACCGCGTAGGCGGCCGCGTCGTTCCAGGAGACATGGACGACCGGGTGGTTCTGCCGCGACGTGACGTCCGATCCGGGGCCTTCCGGGTGACGCCAGTCGGCGCCCGCCACCGCCACCCACCAGGGGGCGCCCGGGACGGTGCCGTCGATGACGTGGCGCGGGTCGGCGAAGTGCCGGAAGACGAACGACCAGCCGTACCGTTCGGCGTCGGTCCGGTAGCCGGTGGCCTTGGCGAAGGTCGCGAACTTGGCGTTGGTCACGCACACCGGGTCGATGAGGAACGGCGACAACGTCACCTCCCGCACCGGTCCCTCACCGTCCGCCGCCCACCCGTCGGGGTCCTCGCCGCCCATGAGGAAGGCGCCGCCCGGGATGGCCACCATGCCGCCGGCGTTCGCGCGCCGCGCGGGGGCGGAGGCGGGGATGGAGCGTTCCCGGGCGGGATCCCGGGCGGGCGCGCAGCAGGCGTCCGCCATCAGCCGCTCGCCGCGTTCCGGTAGAGGTCGGCGGTGAAGTAGGTCCCGGGGTCGGGCGACTCCGTGATCTTGCCCATGCCGACGAAGACGTCGGCCAGGTTCTTGTACCAGCCGCCCACCGTTCCGTCACCCGCGAGCTTGACCAGCTCGGAGGTCGGAAGGATCCTGGTGACCGCCGACGCGCCCTTGAACTGCTCGGCGGGCGCCTTCAGGAAGGCCGCGGTGAGCTGTTCGGCCTCGGCGGTGTGCGCGGCGATCCAGTCGTCGGCCTCCTGGATCACCTTGATGACCTTGGTGGTCGTCGCGGGGTCGTCCTTGACGATCTCGTTGCGGGCGACGAACGAGCTGGGGAAGCTGACCTGGGGGTAGAAGTCCTCGCTCTCGGTCAGCTCGACCAGGTCGGGGACGTTCTTCTTGATGGTGCCGATCAGCGGGTACCAGATGGCCGCCGCGTCGACCTGCTTGGCGGAGAACGCCGTGACCACGGTGCTCGGGTCCATGTTGACCTTCTGCACGTCCTTGACGGTCAGTCCGGCCTGCTTGAGGGCCAGTTGCAGGATCATGTCGCCGGAGGTGCCCTCGGGCACCCCGATCTTCTTGCCCTTCAGGTCGGCGATCCCCTTGACGCCCGAGCCGGCGTGAGTGATCACTCTGTCGGCTATGCCGAGCATGTTCGGGGCGATGATCTTCGCCTTGCCGCTGGCCGGCAGCCAGGCCGCGCCGGAGCCGATGTAGCCGAAGTCGAGGTCGCCCGAGCCGAGCGCCTGGACCTGCAGCGGGCCGTTGGTGAAGACCTTCAGCTCCGGCTTGAGGCCGTGCTTGGCCCACAGGCCCTGTTTGTCGGCGACGGCCAGGACGGCCGCGCCGGAGAAGTCGGCGATGTAGCCGAACCGCACCGCCTTGGCGCCGTCCTCGTCGCCTGAGGAGCAGCCGGTCAGGGGAAGCAGGAGGACCAGAGCGGCGGCGGCCACCCGGAGGGGGAACTTCATCGGGGCGATCCTTCGAGTGTGGTGGGCTGGTGGTAGACGGCGTGCCAGACCTGCCGGCGCAGCTCGGCGAACTCGGGTGACAGCCTGATCTCCTCCGAGCGGGGGTACGGCAGGCCGACGTCGATGACCTGGTGGACACGGCCCGGCCGGGCGGCCATGACGATCACCCGGTTGGCCAGGTAGACGGCCTCGTCCACGTCGTGGGTGATGAACATGACCGTGCGCCGTTCCCGGCTCCAGGTGTCCAGGAGCCGGTCCTGGAGCTGGACCCTGGTCAGCGCGTCGAGGGCGCCGAAGGGCTCGTCCATCAGCAGGACGGTGGGGTCGACGGCGTAGGCGCGGGCGATGGCGCAGCGCTGCTTCATCCCGCCGGACAGCGTCCTGGGCAGCGCGTCGGCGAAGTCGGTGAGACCGACCAGGTCGATGAAGTGCTGGGCCCTCGCCCGCCGTTCGGCCTGACCGACCCCGGCGATCTTCAAGCCGAACTCGACGTTCTTGCGGACGCTCATCCAGGGGAAGAGCGCGTACTGCTGGAAGATCACTCCTCGCTGCGGGCTGGGCCCGTGCACAGCGGCGCCGTCCACCAGGACCTCGCCCCCGGTCGGGGTCAGCAGTCCGGCGGCCGCGTTCATCAGGGTGCTCTTGCCGCATCCCGACGGGCCGACCACTGTGACGAACTCGCCCTCGGCGATCGACAGGTCGACGTCGTCGAGTGCGGCGAAGTCGCCGTCACCGAGTTCGAAGCGATGCGAGAGCCCGCGAAACTCGATCTTGGGAGTCACTGTGCTCACCTCCGTTCCTGCCAGCCGGTCAGGCGTCGCTCGGCCAGCAGCAGGGCGCGGTCCATGAGCAGGCCGACGAGGCCGATGACGATCAGTTGGACGAAGATCGTGGAGAGGTCGTAGTACAGCTGTGCCTGCTGCATCCGGTAGCCGAGCCCTTCCTGGGCGGCGATGAGCTCGGCGGCGACGACCGTGGCCCAGGAGGCGCCGAGGCCGATCCGCATGCCGACCAGGATGAAGGGGGTGGAGGCCGGGACGACCACGCCGGTGAAGACGGTGCGGTCCTTCGCGCCGAGCACCCGGGCCGCGTTGATCAGCGTGTTGTCGACCGAGACCACGCCCTGGAAGGTCGAGACGACCGAGGACAGGAACGAGGCCAGGAAGATGACGAAGACCTTGGGCGTCTCGCCGATGCCCAGCAGGACGATGGCCAGCGGGATGATCGCCAGCGGCGGGACCATGCGGAAGAACTGCAGCCACGGCTCGACCAGGCCGCGGATCGCCGGATACCACCCCATGAGGAAACCGACGGGTACGGCGAGCGCCACGCCGAGCACGAAGCCGGTCAGCACTCTGCGGAGGCTGGCGAGCAGGTCGAGGGGGAGCGTCCCGTCGCCGACCAGCGTGCCGAAGCGCTCGACGACCGACAGCGGGCCGGGGAAACCCTGGATGCCGCTGTTGGCGAGCAGCGTCCAGACCAGCAGGCCGAGCACGCCCGAGCCGATGGTGAGCGGCAGGGCCGACCTCTTTCCGGTTCTCTTCCCGGACGTCTTCGCGGATCTCTTCCCGGGTGTCTTCACCGGCGTCTTCACGGGCGTCTCCGCGGACGTCTCCGTGAGCCGCCTCACGGCACGACCTCGTCCGCGACGCCGTCCACGTCGGCGGCGCGGTCGCCGCCGATGTCGGCCATGTAGCTCATCCAGGTGTAGGCGGGGTCGCCCCGGCGCTGGAGTTCCCGGTAGAGCCGGAGGGTGAGGTCCCGGCGCACTCCCGCGTAGGCCGGGACGGTGTAGACGTTGTTGAGCTCGTGCGGGTCGCTTTCCAGGTCGTAGAGCTCGTGAACGCTCTCGGGGTTGAAGACGAACTTGTGCCGCCGGTCCCTGATCATGCGCTGGGAGTAGGGGAAGTGGTGGCCGTGGAACTCGGTGACGACCTGGTCGCGGCCTTCGGCCGCCTCGCCCCTGATCAGCGGCAGCAGGCTCTCGCCGTCGCACGGCGACCGCGGGGGGAGCCCGGCCAGTTCGAGGATCGTCGGGTTGAGGTCGATGAGCGTGACGAAGTCGTCGACGACGCGGGGAGCCGCGCCGGGTACGCGCACGATGCCGGGGATGCGGTAGATGTCCTCGTACATCGCCGGCCCCTTGTCGTTGAGGCGGTGGGAGCCGGTGAACTCACCGTGGTCGGCGGTGAACACCACCGTGGTCTCGTCCCACAGGCCCAGCTCGCGCAGGCGGGTCAGCAGCCGGCCTATCTGGTCGTCGATCATCGTGACGTAGCCCCAGTACACCGCGATCAGCTTGCGCCAGGCGTCGGCGTCGAAGTGGTCGGCCGACCAGTACTCGGCGTAGCGGCGCTGCACCTCGGGCTTGCCGTGGAAGGTCTCGGCCATCGAGGCGGGCAGCGGGACCAGCGACGGGTCGTACATGTCGTAGTAGTGGTCGGGGATCAGATAGGGCAGGTGCGGGCCGTACCAGTGGCAGGAGAGCATGAACGGCTTCCCGCCGTCGTGGAAGTCGCGGGCGTAGCGGTCCAGGAGCTCGACGGTCCGGTCGGTGAGGAAGGTCTCGACGGTGGCCTCGGCCGGCTGCCGGAGCCGCCCGGCGATCAGGTGGCCGCGGCCGGAGTCGTTGGGGGCCTTGCCGAAGACCGCCTCGCGCACCGCGAAGGGCGGGTGGTCGTTCTCCTTCAGCCACCGCTCGTAGGACGGGTGGTGGAAGGGGTTCAGCGCGCCCGGCAGATGCTCGCCGTCCATGGCGTAGAACTCCGGGCCGCGGTTCCGCCCGATGTGCCACTTGCCCACGTGGCCCAGGTTGTATCCGGCCTCCAGCAGGGGCCCCGGCAGGACCGGGTGCTCGTCGGCCACCTCGTCGCGGGCGCCGCCGTTGCGCTCGGGGTTGACCAGCAGGCCGTGCCTGAACGGGTGCAGGCCGGTGAAAAGGGACGCCCGGGCGGGGGTGCAGATCGCGGTCGGGGTGTAGAAGCGGTCGAACCGAGCACCCTCCGCGGCCAGGCCGTCCAGCGCCGGGGTGCGCACCACCGGGTTGCCGTAGCAGCCCAGGGTGTCGGTGCGGTGCTGGTCGGTCATGAGGAACAGGACGTTGCGTGGGGTACTCAAGCTCACCCTCCGGTCAATTTTTTCCTGAGGCTTGACGTTAATTGGCGGAGAGGTGAACCACAAGAGGCGGGAGAGAGATCTTTTTGTCAGCCGACCGTCGGACGCAGGTGCTCGGCGATGACCGGCTCCTCGTGCAGCATCAGCGCGATCGCGCCCAGGGCCGAGGCGCTCGGCCCCAGGTCGCCCGGGACCACGTCGATCCTGCGCGGCGAGTTGGGCAGCGACAGGGACGCGACGGCGCCGCGGACCGGGTCCAGCACCAGGCTGCCGAGGGCGGACAGCTCGCCGCCCAGGACCACCCGCTCCGGGTCGAGCTGCACCACGGTGTCGGCCAGGACCCTCCCGAGGTCGCCCGCGGCGGTGGAGACCACCTGGCAGACCTCGGGCACGCGGTCCTGGGCCGCGGTGACCAGCTCGGCGAGGCCGGGTAACGTCACGCCGCGGGCGGCGCAGGCCTCCAGCAGCGCGGGACCGCCGATGCGGCCCTCCAGGCAGCCGCGGCCGCCGCAGTGACAGGGCGGCCCGTCCGGGTCCAGGGAGACGTGGCCGAGCTCCCCGGCCGCGCCGTGCGCGCCGCGCACCAGCCGGCCGCCGAGGATGTAGCCCCCGCCGACGCCGACCGACCACCGCACGTAGACCACGTTGTCGACGGATCTCGCCGCACCCCAGGTGCGTTCCGCCAGCGCCGCCAGCCTCGCGTTGTTGTCGACCGCCACCCGGACCCCGAACTCCCGCTCCAGGCGTGCGGCGATGGGAGAGTAGCGGGCCGGCACCAGGCCCAGCGGCACGGCCGGGTCGTCCACGACGCCGACGATCCCCAGCCCGATCGCCTCCAGCGCGCCCAGGCGCACGCCGCGCTCCAGGGCCACCCGCCGGACCAGGGAGACGGCGATCTCGGCCTGCGCGTCGAGGTCGCTCTCCCCCGGCAGGTCCGTCGCGTCGGTGGCGACGATCTGGTGGGAGACGTTGGCGACGGCGACGCGGACCTGCTGCCGGGCGAGTTCCAGCCCGATGAGCTGGCCGGCCTCGGGGTTGAGCCTGACCCGTGCCGCCGGCCGGCCACGGCCCCGCGGGCCGGCCTCCGGGTCGCGGGTCTCGACGATCGCCCCCTGCTCGACCATGTCCGAGATGATCGCGAACAGGGTGGTCCGGGACAGGCCGGTGCGCGCCATCAGCTCCGCCCGGCTCAGCGCGCCGCCCGTCCGGAGGTTGTCGAGCACCGCCTCCTCGTGAACTCGTCGGAGGCGCTGCAACGCGTCGGCGGGCCTGCTCATGCCCGCATGATGACAGTCCGGTCAATTTTTGTCAAGTCTTCGGAATAAAGGTGACATGCCTCGGAAGGTTATATTCCGAACTATTGACTAAATAGGAGTCGGGGCGAAGACTCTGGCGTTACCGACCGGGCCCCCGGCGCCGCCGGCCCGGTCACCGTCCCCGAGGAGACTCATGCCCGACGCCCCCCGTCGCCCGATCCCCCCGATCAAACGCCTCTCCCTCGCCGCCCTCCTGGCCGTCGCCCTCCCCCTCGCCGCACCGGCGCCGTCCACTGCGACGGCCGTACCGGAACCCGTCAACCTGGCGCCGGCCGGCACCGCCGCCGCCTCCAGCGTGGAGCTGGACCGGCCGGACTTCGCGGCCGCCCACGTGATCGACGGAGACGCCGCCACCCGCTGGTCGTCCGCGTACGCCGACGACAACTGGGTGCAGGTCAAGCTCGCCGAGCCGTCGAAGGTCGACCACGTCACGCTCAGGTGGCCCAACGCCTGCGCCCGCGACTTCGTGCTGCAGACCTCGGCCGACGGTCTCACCTGGACCGACGTCGCCTCCCTCCAGCGCGACACCTGCCCGCGCGTCGACGTCATCGACGTCGGCACCGACCAGCCGGTCTCCTACGTCCGCATGCAGGGCCGCAAGCGGTGGGCGGCCTACGGCTACTCGATCTCGGAGTTCGAGATCTGGAACCTGCCCCAATCGCCCAAGCCGACACTCGGCCTGCTGCCCAAACCCGTCTCCCTGACCGAGGACGGCGGGCAGCCGTTCGTCCTGCACACCAACACGCGCATCGTGGCCTCGGGCACCGGCGCGCAGGCCCCCGCCGAGTACCTCGGCCGGCTGCTGCGCACCGCGACCGGATACCGGGTCCGCGTCGCCGCCCACGGCAACGGCCCCTCGCCGATCCTCCTCTCCGTCGGGCCGGGCAAGGGACCCGCCGGGCACGAGGAGGAGGGCTACACCCTCAAGGTGACCTCCGGCGCCGTCACCATCGAGGCCGCCACCGCCAACGGCGCGCTCAACGCGGTGCAGACGCTGCGCCAGCTCCTGCCGCAGTGGACCCCGGCCGGCGGAACGCCGTCGGTGCCCGCCGTGACGATCACCGACTACCCCCGATTCGCCTACCGGGGCGTCATGCTCGACGTGGCGCGCAGCTTCTACCCCGTCGCCGACGTCAAGCGCTACATCGACACGGCCGCGCAGTACAAGATCAACCGGCTGCACCTGCACCTGACCGACGACCAGGGCTGGCGCATCGCCATGGACACCCCCGCCGACAACCCCGCGGGCATCGACTACGGGCTGCTCACCCGGGTCAGCGGCGCCACCGCGATGACCCGGGACGCCAACGGCAACCTGATGGGCACCGAACTCGGCCACACCGGTTTCTACACCAAGGCCGACTACACCGAGATCGTCCGGTACGCGGGCGAGAACGGCATGGTCGTCGTGCCCGAGATCGACCTGCCCGGTCACACCAACGCGGCGTTGCACGCCGTCCCGCAGCTGAACACCGCGGGGTCGCTCCCCCGCCCGGCGCCCGGCCAGGCCACCGTGCCGGCCAACGGCACCGGCGCGGTCGGCTACTCCTCGCTGGACTCCGCCTCGCCGGTCACCTACGAGTTCGCCGAGCAGGTGCTGACGCAGCTCGCCCGGCTCACCCCGGGACCGTACCTGCACATCGGCGGCGACGAGGCCCACTCCACCGGCCACGACGACTACACCAAGATGGTCGACGCCTTCACCGCGGACGTCGCCGGCCTCGGCAAGACCGTGATGGGGTGGAACGAGTACTCCTCCACCGCGCTCCCCCGGGACAAGGCGATCGTCCAGTACTGGAACGGCGACAAGGCGCAGGTGGCCGGCGCCGTCGCCCGGCGCGGAGCCCGGGTGGTGCTCTCCCCCGCCTCCAACACCTACGTGCCCCAGAGGCAGGATCCGCGCCAGCCGCAGGGCGGCACCTGGGCCTGCGGCGGGGTGTGCGGGCTCGACCGGCACTACGGCTGGGACCCCGGCACGTTCCTGCCCGGCGTGGCCGAGTCCAGCGTGCACGGTGTGGAGTCGGCCCTGTGGGGTGAGTGGATCCGCGGCGTCCGCCAGGCCGAGTACTGGAACTACCCCCGGGTGATCGCCACCGCGGAGGTCGGCTGGACCCCCCAGGCGCAGCGCGACTATCAGGACTTCAAGGAGCGGCTGGCGGTCGCGGGCGGCCGGCTGACGGTCGCGGAGGTCAACTTCTTCCCCACGGCCGACGTCCCCTGGCGGATCGCGATCCTGGGCACCTCGGGCTCACCCGGCCAGGCGCGGTGGACCGTCACCGCGCCCGGGTACGCCGCGGGCGACCTGCCCGCCACGATCTCCTGGAGCGACGGCGTCCAGGAGACGGTCACCCTGACCACCGACCGGCCGGGCAGCATCCCCGAGATGTGGAACAACGGCGTCTTCACCGCGGTCTCCACCCGCGCCTTCCCCGACGCGGGACGCTACACCGGCACACTCCGGATCAAGAGACCCGGCTGGGCCGCGGTCGAGGGGACGCTCACCGTGACGGCGGGCTGACCGCGGCCGGGTGGGCCCGATCGCGGGAATCGGCGCCCACCCGGTCGCCCGGGGAGAACGGGGATGTCGCCGCCCCGCCCGGCGGCTCAGGGCGGTCGGCCGGGCGACCTCGCCGGTCACGTCTCAGTCGTCGTGGGCGATGAGCATGAGCTGCCGCCACAGCAGCACGACGAACACCGCGGAGCCGGCGAAGGCGAACCAGAAAGGCGCCGTGACACCGAAGCGGGCGGCCAGGATGCCGCCGATCAGCGAGCCGACCACCAGACCGGCGTAGACGCAGACGGTGTTGACGCTGCCCACCCGGCCCTGGAGTTCGCTCGGGACCGCGCGCTGACGGACGGTGACCGAGGTCGTGCCCCAGATGAACGCGTGCGCGCCGAAGGCCAGGAAGATGGCCCCGGCGACCCACGGGGAACGGGTCAGGGCCAGGCCCAGATGGGTGAACGTCTCGATGACGAGCCCGATCCGCATCAGGGCGCCGAGGCTCACGCTGCGGGTGATGACCCCGTACAGGCCGGTGCCGATCAGGCCGCCGATCCCGCCGATGGTGGTCATCAGGCCGAACCCCACGGCGCCGAGGCCGAGCCGTTCCTGGGTGTAGAGGACGAGAACCGACCAGGCCGCGCCGAACGTGAAGTTGAAGATCAGGATGGTGAGCGCCAGCGTGCGGACCGCGGCGTGCCGGACGGTCCAGGTGAACCCGGCGACGAGTTCCCGTACGGTGCCGGGCCCGGGATCGCCGGTCCGCCGGCCGTGCGGCGGCAGCGTGATCCGGGAGACCAGGACGATCCCCGCCACCACCAGGAGCAGCTGGGCCGCGAACGGCCAGGTGAAGCCCAGGCCGAACAGCGCCGCGCCGATCGGCGGCCCGGCGAGCTGGTTGAGCGTGATGAACCCCGTGCCCAGGCGGGCGTTGGCGATGACGAGATCGTCCTTGCCGACCATCATGGGCGTCAGCGTGGCCGTCGCGCTGTCGGCGAACACCTCGGCGACGGCACGGAGCGTGAGCGCCACCAGCGCCGTCGCCACGGTCACGGTGCCGGTCAGCATGAGCGCGACGAGCGCCGCCAGCACCACGGCCCGTGCCGCGTTCGCCACGAGCACGATCCCGCGCCGGTCGTGCCGATCCGACAGCACTCCCGCGTACAGGCTGAACAGCAGCGGCGGCGCCCAGCTCACCAGGGCCGACAGTGAGATCATCAGCGGGTCGCGGGTCAACGTCGCGATCAGCAGCGGACCCGCGGCGGCCGCGACCCCGTCACCGAGATTCGTCAGCCAGCTCGAGGCCAGCAACCACCGGAACCCCGTCCCCAGCCGGGCGGGCAGGGCCTTCTCCACCACTGCGATCACAAGCGCAAAACGATACGTTTCGCGGCGATCCACGGCAACGCGTTTTCACGGCCGCACGCTGCGCCGTGAGGACGAGGACGTGGGGAATGCCGGGACTGCGGCGGCGCCAGCGCGGCTTCGCGGCCACGGGCGGATGGGCCGCGCCGGGATCGATGGCGGCCCCGGTCCGCCCCGAGTCCCGTGGAGCCGGGACGGACCACGGCTCCGGTAAACACGTTGCGCGGCCTGGAACGGGCAGGGCATGCTGGGGCGATCGAGCGGCGGAGAGCGCTGCCTGGACTAAGGAGGGCTGACGGATGGCCATCACTGCGCTGCGGCATGTCCGCATCGGTCCCATCTCTCTGTTCAGGAGCACACCCGTTGTCTTCCGAGTCTTCCGAGTACGAACTCTCTGACGCCTCTTCCGCCCTCGACCCCCACCGGCCCGAATCCACCGGTGAGGAGTCCCGGCCGGATCCGGCCGCGGCCTTCGTCTTCACGTTCCATTCGGTGAGCGAGGAGCTGGGCCCGGACCAGCGATGGTCCACCTGGTTGGAGGTCGAGCGCGGTTGCCGCGGCCCGGAACCACGCCCCTCATGGGTCGTGACGGAGCAGGCCGCGATCGACACCGAGCTCGGCGTCCTCAAAACCGGTAAGGAAGCCGATGTCTTCCTGCTCGAACGGGCCGTCGAGGCCATCGGCGACAATCCGGCGAAGTCCTCGCTGCTGGCCGCGAAACGGTACCGCACCGAGGAGCACCGGTCCTTCCACCGCAGTACGTCGTACGTCGAGGGCCGCCGTACCCGCAACAGCCGCGACAGCCGGGCGATGGCGAAGAAGACCTCGCACGGCCGCGGTGTCGCGGCCGGTCAGTGGGCATACGCCGAATGGGACGCCCTCAACCGGCTGTGGAAGGCCGGCGTCCCGGTGCCGTATCCCGTGCAGGTGGACGGGACCGAGCTGCTGATGGAGTTCATCGACGACGGCGAGGGCGGCGCCGCGCCCCGGCTGGCCCAGGTCCGGCCGCCTGCGGAACTGCTCGGCGTGTACTTCGAGCAGCTCCGCGACGGCATGCGTGAGCTGGCCCGCGCGGGGCTCGCGCACGGCGACCTGTCGCCGTACAACGTCCTGGCGCAGGCCGAGCGGATCGTGATGATCGACCTGCCCCAGGTCGTCGACATCGTCGGCAACCCCAAGGGCATGGACTTCCTGATGCGCGACTGCCACAACATGGCCACGTGGTTCACCAACCGCGGGTTCGAGGTCGACGAACAGGAGCTGTTCGCCGACCTGCTCACGATGGCGCTCTGATCACCCTCCGCCCGGCGACGCACTCCGGCGTCGCCGGGTCCGTCCGGAGCCTCCAGCGCTGCGGCGAAGGGGACGGCACCCGGCCGGATCCGGCGACGACGACCACGTCAGCCGGGAGAACGACGAGATCCCGCCCGATCGAGCCGATCGGACGGGATCTCGTCAACCACCTGCGGGCCGTCTCAGAAACGGCCCTTCCGGTGGAGCTATGGGGATTCGAACCCCAGACCTCCTCCATGCCATGGAGGCGCGCTACCAGCTGCGCCATAGCCCCTTGCGGTGCAGATGAAATCTTAGCCCACTTCGGACACCCCGCGTGCCATCCGGCCGGAGACGAGGGCGACCGCCGCGGAGATCACGGTGCCCACCGTGATGACGGCGAAGCACAGGACGTAGGCGTCCCGGGACGGCACTGCGGTCCCGGCGATGGTGACCGAGGTCAGGATCGCCGCCGTGACCGCCCCGGAGACGCTGCCGCCGATCGCGCGGACCAGGGAGTTGATGCCGCTGGCGATGCCGCTCTCGCTCATCGGGACGTGCTGTACGGCCAGCGTCCCCAGCGCCGCGTAGGCGATCCCGAAACCCAGGCCCTGTAGCGCGTTGGAGCAGACCAGGTCGAGCACGGAGGAGTTGGAGAGGGTGAACCAGCCGAATCCGGCCGCGGTGAAGGCCGCGCCGAGGGCCAGGCAGTGGGCCGCCCCGAGCCGCGCGGACAGGCGGCCGGCCATGAAGGAGGCGCCGAGCATGGTCACCGTACTGGGCAGGGCGTAGACGCCGACGTCGAGGACCGACCCGCCGAAGCCGTACCCGGCCGCGGGCGGCGTCTGGACGAAGCTGGAGACCAGCGTGAAGAAACCGAACATCGCGAAGCCCAGCAGCAGCGAGGCGAGGTTGGCCTGCAGGGAGTGGCGCCCGGCGAGCAGGTGGAGCCGTACCATCGGCGCCCGTACCCGGAGCTGGCTGAAGACCCACACCGCGCACAGCGCCGCGGCGCCCGCGAACAGGCCGAGGACCGGCCCCGAGGCCCACCCCCAGTCGTTGCCCTTGGAGATGCCCAGGAGCAGGCAGACGAGCCAGCAGGACAGCAGGACCGCGCCGATGACGTCGGGGCGGCCTCCGGCCCTGGCCCCGCCGTCGCGGGCGGTCAGCGCGATGAGCGCGATCGCGGCCGCCGCCAGGGCCGCGGTGATCCAGAAGACCGGGTGATGGCTGGTGGTGCGGTCGGCGATGACCCCGGTGACGATCATCCCCATGTTGCCGCCGACACCCATGGTGGCGCTGACCACGCCGATGGCCGTCATCACCCGGGTCCGCGGGAAGCTGTCCCTGATCATGCCGATGGCCAGCGGGATCACCGCCGCCGACGCGCCCTGCAGGGCGCGGCCGGCGATCAGCGCCGCGAGGGTTCCGGACAGGGCGCAGACGACCGACCCCAGGACGAGCAGGCCGACGGCGAAGAGGATCATCCGCTTCTTGCCGTACATGTCCCCCATACGGGACAGCAAGGGCGTGGCGACCGCGCCGGCCAGCAGCGAGGCGGTGAAGACCCAGGTGACCTCGGCGACCGGCACCCCGAAGGAGACCATCAGGCGGGGCAGCAGCGGGATCACCACGGTCTGCTGGACGGAGACCACCATTCCGGCGATCGACAGGGCGAGCAGGGTCGGCCACAGCCGTCCGCTCCGCCGTTCGGCGCCCGGCTCGACGACGACTGTTCCCGCCACGGTCCCCCCGTTTCCCGGCCCTTCGCAAAGGAATGGTAGATCGTAGCCGGGAGGCGCCCAACGGGTTTTCGTGCGATACCGGAAAACCGTGACAGAAGCCGTGTCAGCCCGTGACGGTGTGCATGGTCAGCTCGGCGCCGTCCTCCGACAGCTCCAGGGTGACGCCGGCCGAGCCGAGCTCGGAGGTGCGCGACAGGTGCGTGCCCCCGCAGGGGATGGAGACCTCCGCGCCGGGCAGGCCGCAGTGCCAGGTCCGGCGGGCGGTCAGCTCGGGGCCGGGGCTGTCGATCCGGACCGGGGCGTCCGCCGCGACCCACTCCTTGAGCAGGGCGTCCACCCGCTGGGCGATCTCCGGCAGCTCCGCGGCCAGCCCCTCGGCCGAGAACCCCCTGCGGCGCAGCGACTTGCCCAGGCGGTAGACGTCCACGCTGCCGCCCGGCACGATCCGCGAGGACGTGATGGCCGCCTGGTCGAAGTCGGGGTGGCCCAGCCCGTCGGCGGGGACCTCCTTGCGCCACCGTCCGGCCAGCGCCGCGTTGAGCGCGAGCGCGGCGAGATGGCAGGCGGTGTGCCCGGCCGACAGGGCCCGGCGGATCTCGGCGTCCACCGCCAGCTCGACCTCGGCGTCCGTCACCGGGTCGTCGGTCACGTGGACGACCAGCCAGCTCCAGCCGGGCGTGCCGCGGCGCACCGGGATGTCCGGGCCGAGGTGGACGGTCTCCTCGCCGTCCATCACGGCCCCGGTCACGCAGTCGGCGACGGGCAGACCGCCGATCGTGCCGGTGTCCGCGGGCTGGTCGGGCCAGGTGTGGTCGAGGGGGTGGAACGGGGTCTCGGCCACGACCGTGCCGTGGCGCCCGTCCACCGGGAAGGTCGCCACGACCGTCGAGCGCCCCCTGACCTCGCCCCGCGGGAAGCTGACCGATGTCGATCCGCCGATGTCCATCCCCACATCATGCAGCATGCCGGTACGGCCCGCGCCGCCCCCGTCGGGGCGCGGGCCGTACCGGCGCGCACGGAGGAAGGTCAGCGGGACAGGACCCGCTCGTCCTCCAGGTAGCGGTCGCGGCCCGCGTACCAGCCGGCCGCCAGCTGCACCAGGACCACCGCGACCAGCAGCAGGTAGCTGGTCGTCCAGCCGCCGGTGGCCTCGTGCATCACACCGACCAGCAGCGGCCCGGCGCCCGCGATGAGATATCCGGCGCTCTGCCCGAAGCCGGACAGCGCGGCGGTGGCCTCGGGGGTGCGGGTGCGCAGCGCGAGCATGGTCAGCGCCAGCGGGAAGGACCCCATGCCGATGGCGATGAGCACGGTGGACAGCCAGGCCAGGGCGGGCGGGGCGAGCCAGAGGGTGAGGAAGCCGGCCAGGTAGAAGACCACGAAGGCCGCCACCACGGGCCGCTGGTCGGCGAACCTGGTGGCCACCGCGGGCACGGCCATCGAGACCGGGATGCTGATCGCGGTGAAGACGCCCAGCAGCAGCCCGGCCTGCCCGGTGGTGTAGCCGCCGTCGATGAGGATCTTCGCCAGGAACCCGAACATGATGTAGGCCACCATGCTCTGGGTGCCGAAGTACGCGGCGACGGCCCAGGCGAGCCTGCTGCGCACCAGGGCCCGGGCGCCGAACGTCGTGCTGCCCGCGTGCCGCTCCGGCTCACTGCGCAACAGCGCAAGCCACGGAATGACGGCGACGGCGGCCAGCGCCGCCCACACTCCCAGCGCCACGTGCCAGTTGCCGTCGGCGGCCCGCTCGATCGGCACCGTCGCGGCGGCGGCGAGCATCGTGCCGACCGCGAGCGCTGTGGTGTAGACGGTTGTCATGGTCCCGGCCCTGCCGGGGAAGTGACGCTTGATCAGGGTGGGGATGAGCACGTTGCCCACCGCGCCGCCCGACAGCGCCAGGGCGCTGCTGACCAGGAAGATCCCCGCCGAGCCCACCACCGCGCGGACCAGCAGGCCCGTGCCGAGCACGACCAGGGCGGCCAGCAGCAGCCGGTGCTCGCCGACCCTCCTCGCCAGCGCCGGCGTCACCGCGCCGACCGTGGCGAAGATCAGTACGGGGAGGGTGGTGAGGAGGCCGATCCCGGCCCCGGACATGCCGAGTCCGGAGGAGATCTGGTCGAGAACCGGCCCCACGCTGGTGACGGCGGTGCGCAGGTTCAGGGCGGCGAGGACGATCCCCGCCACGAGCAACCAGGCCAAAGATCCTGACGATCCACCGGTGCGGCTGCGCGTCTCCTGGGTGAGCACGCTCATACGGTTCCAGACCTCCGTCAGTTGAGTCGTCGAATCGTAGGATGATTGGCAGACTCAACTGTAACAGGGGCCAAACGGCGATTTGTTCCTGACCCGGGAAACCCGTGACAATGTGAGAACCGGGCCACCGCGTCCCTTACAGGGCGTGGCCCGGTTCTCCCCTCCTCCGGCGTCTCCGGCGTGGGACGGCGGAGGCCCGCCGTCCCACGCTCCGGGAGATCGGCCTTTCCGCTCCGGCCGCGTCAGATGACCGGACCGGGGGCGGGCGGCGGCTCCTCACCGAGCCGGCGGCCGGCCGGCGGCACCGGGCCGCCACCGGGCGGGGGAAGCGAAGGGCTCGGCGGGAAGTTCTGGCCGCCGACGGTGCCCGGCGGAACCGGCTCACCGAAGCCGCCGCCGACGTCGGTCACCCCGCCGGTGCCGGTCACGCCGCCGGGAACGCCGCCGACGCCCGCCTCCCTGTCCTGCGGGCCCGGCACGTCACCGCGCCAGGAACCGGTCTCGCCGCCGCGCGCCTCGATGAACGTCTTGAAGCGCTCCAGGTCGCCGCGGACGCGCGTGCGGACGATCTGCAGCCAGTCGCCCACCTTCTCGACGAGGCCCTCCGGGTCGTACTCCATCTGGAGCGTGACCTTGGTGGTCTCGGGACCCAGGTGGTGGAAGGTCACCACACCGGCCTGGTGGGGGCGGTCCAGCGACTTCCAGGCCACCCGCTCGTCGGGGTGCTGCTCGGTGATGTCCGCTTCGAACTCGCGGCGGACCCCGGCGATCTCGACGACCCACGCCGTACGGGTGTCCGTCAGCTGCTTGACCGACTCGACGCCTTCCATGAACTCGGGAAAGCTCTCGAACTGGGTCCACTGGTTGTAGGCCGTACGGATCGGCACGTTCACGTCGATCGACTGTTCGATCGTGCTCACAGTCCTGCCTCCCTTTTTCGTGTACGGGGTGCAGACCTGCCCGATGCGGTACCGGTCTAACTAGCGGCGTCTCAAAAGCCAGTAAAGCCCCACGAACGGCAGGACCAGCGGGATGAACACGTAGCCGCTGCCGTAGCCGGACCAGACCGTGGCGCTCGGGAACGCCGCCGGGTCCGCCATGCTGAGCGTCCCCACCACGAGCACCCCGGCCAGCTCCACGCAGCACGCGGCCAGCGCCAGCCTGCGGTCCCCCCTGGCCAGCGCGATCGTGAGCACCAGGTAGACGGCGGCGGCGAAGGCCGACAGCGTGTAGGCCACCGGCGCCTCGGAGAACCGCGTCGCGATCTGCACGGCGGCGCGCGCGCCCGCGGCCAGTGTGAACAGCCCGTACACCGCGACCAGGGCGCGCCCCGGCCCGCTGCCGATCGCCGGCTCGCCCCCGCCGGTTCCGGCGCGGCGGCCGCCGCGCCGTTCCTCGCCTCGGTCGTGCCCGTCTCCCCCGGCCACCGGCTCCTCCCCCTCCGCCGCGCCGCCGGCCGCCGTGCCGCTCACGCCGCGCCCTGCCAGAGCTGCAACAGCCGGCTGACCATGACGCAGACGGCGAAGCCGCCCACCGCGACCACGACCGCCCCCCAGCGCGAGCGTTCGGCGAGCCCGAGGAACGCCGCCGCGGGCGGGATGACCAGGACCCCGATGAGATAGCCGACGAAGGTGGCCGTCTCCCCGATCTCCTGACCGCCCGCCAGCGCGGCGATCGCGAGCCCCGCCTGGACGAGCAGGGCGGTCTCCAGCACCGCCAGCGCGCCGAGCAGCACGGTCCCCATCGCGCGGCCCCGGGCGGCGGTGACGGCGCCCGCCACGACGATCAGCAGCGACAGCGCGATCAGCGCCGCCGCGAACGGGCCGATCACCGGATCATCACAGGGCCTGCGGACATGGTCATCAGCGTACTGCCCGCCCACCCCGCCCCCCGCGTCGGCGGCCTAGGCTTGGGCGGGTGGAGAGAATCCTGGTCAGCGCCTGCCTGATGGGGCGCCGGGTCCGCTACGACGGCGCCGCCAAGACGAGCGGTGACGCGCTGCTGGCCGCCTGGCGGAAGGAGGGGCGGCTCATCGCCTTCTGTCCCGAGGTGTCGGGCGGCCTGCCCGTTCCGCGGCCCGCCGCCGAGATCGAGGGCGGCGCCGGGGGCGAGGCCGTGCTGGACGGCCGCGCCCGGGTGCTGACCGCCGCCGGAGCCGACGTCACCGGGGCGTTCCTGGCGGGCGCGCACGCGGCGCTGGAGGCCGCCCGCACGTCCGGCGTCAGGCTGGCGATCCTGAAGGAGGCGAGCCCCTCCTGCGGCAGCCTCGTCGTCCACGACGGCGCCTTCGGCGGCGGGCGCGTGCCCGGCGACGGCGTCACCACCGCGCTGCTGCTGCGGCACGGCATCGCGGTCTACGGCGAGGACCGCATCGCCGAGGCGGGACTGCGGCTGCGCGAGCTGGAGCGGCCGCGCCCCTGACCTCACCCCGGAGGGCACGCCTCGCCGGACGGCATACGGTGGGGGCCGTTCCCGAAACCATCCGCAGGAAGCCGCCGTGACCGCCTCCCGTGCCACCTCCGACGCCGCCGACGCCACTGACGCCACTGCGGCCCGGCCGCCGGCCGCCGCCTCGCAGGCGTCCTCCGGCCCGGAGGCCCCTCCCGCCCCCGCCCGGGGTGCCGCCCGCCTCGTGCTGTCGCCGTGGGCGCGTCTGGCGCTGCTCGTCCTGCTCCTCGGAGCGGCCGCCGGGGCGGTGCTGCTCTGGGAGCCCCAGTGGTCGCTCGCCTCCGGCGCGGGCGGCCTCGCGTCCGGGATCTGGGCGGGGCCGGCCTTCGTGGCGGTCTACGCGCTGGGCACGTTCGCCTTCGTTCCCAAACCGGCGCTGAGCGCCGCCGCCGGCGCCCTGTTCGGCATCGCCTACGGCCTGCCCCTCGCCGTGGCGGGCACCACCGCGGGCGCGGTGACCGCCTTCGCCGCCGCCCGGCTGCTCGGCCGGGACGCCCTGCGGCCGCTGCTGCGGGGCCGGGTCCTGACCGCGCTCGACCGGCGGCTCACCCGTCACGGATTCGGCGGCGTGCTGGCGCTGCGCCTGCTGCCGGGGGTGCCGTTCGCCGCGGTCAACCTCGGCGCCGCCCTCTCCGGGGTGCGGCCGTGGCCGTTCGCCGCCGCGACGCTGCTGGGCACGGTGCCGGGCAACGCCGTCTACGTGATCGCCGGGGCGTCGGCCACCGCGCCCGCCTCCCCCGTGATGTGGATCGCCGGCGCCGGGTGCGCCGTCCTGCTGGGCGGCGTCCCCCTGTGGCGGGCCGTACGGCGCCGCGCCGCGCGTTCCGCTCCGCCCGAGCCCTCGTGATCCGGGCCGGACGGCTTCAGCCTCATCTAGCGAGGAACCCCGGGCGTTTACCCCCGGGAGGAATCGCTTCCCTGACCCGGGCTTGCGTCCGGACGTCAGTCCGGACGCTTCTGGTTCTCTATGTACTCTTTGATGATCGACAGGGGAGCTCCCCCGCAGGAGGCGGCGAAGTAGGACGGCGACCAGAAATGGCCGCCCCACAGATACTCGCGGATGTGGGCCGGGTACTCCTTGCGCAGCAACCGGGCCGAGACGCCCTTGAGACTGTTGACCAGGGTGGACAGCGCGACCTTGGGCGGGTAGTGGACCAGGAGATGGACATGGTCATGCTCACCGTTGAACTCCACCAGCGACGCGCCGAAGCCGTCGCACACCTCGATCATGATGTCCCGGCAGCGGAGCAGGATCTCGTCGGTGAACACCTTCCCCCGGTACCTGGGCGTGAAGACCAAATGGGCATGCAGGCTATAGACCACACTACGGCCTCGCCGGATATCCGGGTTCGGTTCCCATCGCGGTGACATAGACCAAATGATAGTGTGTTCGACCATGAGACTGGTGGTGCAGGTGAAGCTCCTGCCGACGCCCGAGCAGGCGGCGGCACTGGAGGCCACGCTGCGCGCCGCCAACCAGGCCGCCGATCTCGTTTCGCGCATCGCCTTCCAGCAACGCTGTTTCCGTAATTTCGACCTGCGCAAGCACACCTACGAGCAGGTAAAGGCCACCTTCGGGCTGGCCGCGCAGGCCGCCCAGCATGTGATCAAGAAGGTCTGCGACGCCTACCGCACCCTGCATGCCAACCTGGCCGCCGGAAACCTGGGCAAACGAGGATCGGCGCGGCGAATCAAAGCTGAAAGCACACCGATCTCCTTCCGGCCCGGCGCGGCACATCCCTACGACGACCGGTGCCTGTCCTGGCAGCACGGGGACCGGACAGTGTCGATCTGGACGACCGCCGGACGGCTGCGCAACATCACCTTCACCGGCTCAGCCCCGCAGCTGGCGCTGCTGGCCGAACACCGCAAAGGCGAATCCGACCTGGTGCGGCGGGACGGCATGTGGTTCCTGCACGCCACCGTCGAGGTATCGGACGCCCCGATCAACGCGCCGGACGGGTTCTGCGGGGTGGACCTGGGCATCGCCAACATCGCCACCACCAGCGACGGCATCCGGCACAGCGGCAAGCACCTGAACGCGGTCCGCCACCGCAACCGTGAGCTGCGCCGCCGTCTGCAGGCCAAGGCCACCAAGTCGGCCAAGCGGCTGCTGAAACGACGCCGCCGCAAGGAGGCCCGCTTCGCCGTAGACGTCAACCACCGCATCGCCAAGCAGATCGTGACCGAGGCAGAACGCACCGGGCAAGGGATCGCCCTGGAAGACCTCCAAGGCATCCGCGACCGGGTACGGCTTCGCAAGCCCCAGCGGGTCACGCTGCACTCATGGAGCTTCCACCAGCTGGGAGCCTTCATCGCCTACAAGGCGGCCCGGGCCGGGATGGCCGTCATCCATGTGGACCCGTGCTACACCTCCCAGCAATGCTCGCACTGCGGACACGTGGACTCCCGCAACCGGCCCGACCAGGAAACCTTCATCTGTACGTCGTGCGGCTTCGCTGAGCACGCCGACGTCAACGCGGCCCGCAACATCGCCTCACGCGGTGAGGCGGGCTGGGCAGTCCGTCACGCTGCCTGACGCGGACCGGACCGTCGACGCCATCGACGGCGAGGAGCTGCAAGCTCGGTCGTTTACAGCCGAGAAGCTGACAATGACGGGTGGAGTTTCACTGGAAGGAGTAGGTGAATGACCGGCACCAGAGCCGATTTCCTGTCCACCGCCCGCTCGGCCGCCGATCTGCTGCGCGGCCCGGAGGTCGCCGCCGCCTGGAGCCGGCCGAGTGCGTTGCCGGAGTTCGGTGTGGCCGGTCTCGCGGGACACCTGGCCTACCAGATCCTGGCCATCCCGCCGCTTCTGACCGGGCCGGTGCCGCAGGAGGAGACCATCGCCCTGCTGGAGCACTACACCCGGGTGGACTGGATCGGCGCGAGCCTCGACGACGACATCAACGTCCGCATCCGGCGAGGCGGCCGGGAGGTCTCGGCCGAAGGACACGCGGCGCTGGTGGCGCGCGTGGACGCGGCCCTCGCAGAACTGGACGGCGCCCTCGCCTCGGCGGAGAACCGGCCGGTGCGCATCTCGTTGTGGGGACCGTGGTCACTGACGCTCGACGACATGCTCATCACCCGGATGATGGAGCTCGCCGTCCACTCCGACGACCTGGCGGTCAGCGTGGGCGTCGCGACACCCGCGCTTCCGCCCGGCGCCGCCGACACGGTGATCGGCCTGCTGGCCCGCCTGGCCGTGCGCCGTCACGGCCCGACCGGCGTCCTGCGGGCGCTCAGCCGTGCCGAACGCGCCCCGGCCACCATCACCGCCTTCTGAGAGACCGGGACCTCCGTACCGGCGGCCCACGTCACATGGAGACGGCTCCTCGTCGCCGCCCTCCACGCCGATCAGCGCGAGCCTCGCCATCCGGCGGGCGAGGTGACGAGCCGGGCCGCACCCGAGCAGGTCACCACGGCCGCCAGTGACAGGCTCGCCACCGCGGCGATCGGCGCGTGCGAGGCCAGCAGGGTCGCACACGGCACCCAGCCGAGCGCGCACGATCCCAGCGCGAGCACGAACCTGGCGGCCATCGGTTCGGCGAGCGCCCCGGCCAGCTCGCCCGCGCCCGCGATGAGCACGGCCGTGACCGGAGCCAGCAGCACACCGGCCCACCACAGGTCCACCGCGAGCACGGGCGAGAGGATCTGCGGCAGCCACAGCACCTCCAGCGTCGCCGCCGTGCGCGCTGTGGGAAGGACGTTGGCCCAGATCAGGACTCGCTTCATCCGCATCCCCGTCACGGGCACGAAGTCGTGGTCGCGCTCCACGGCCAGGCCTCCGACGAGGTGCTCGCCCAGCAGGTGCGGTACGGCGAGGAGCAACGGCACCCAGGCGTACGCGGGGACCGTCACCAGCAGCCCCACCGTCGCCACGAGCAGCACCGCGGGCATCACGAGATGATCGGCCAGCACCCGCCGCTCCTGCGCCAGCGCCCGGTAGAGAACCGCCCGCTCTGCGGCGAACACCGGCCGGTGCCCCAGCGAGGCCACCCCGGGACGGAACCGCTCGGCTCCCAGTTCCTGGCCGCTGCCGGAACGGCTCAGGACCTCCCGCGCTCCCGCGGCCTCCCAAGCCGCCGCGGCGGCGGGCTCCTGGTACCCGTCGGCGACGGCCACCAGCAGAGCCGCGACGCACACCAGCGCCACCAGGGCGGCCGTCAGCGGCGGGGCCGACCCCGGCGCCGGTTCGAACATCGAACCCATCAGCCCCTGCACGAGCGGCGCGAGCCGCACCCACGCCGCCGCGGGCAGATCGGAGGCGTAGGACGAGAGCATCGCCACCCCCCAGACCGCTCCGGTGACACGCGTGGCCCTGAGGGCCGCGGCAGGCCCCAGCGCGAGCAGATGGCGCCCACACGTGACCAGCCTGAGCAGCAGGAGCAGCACGGCGCAGGCCGCGGCCGGCCGCCAGGCCGGTGCCGGGTCGAGCCCCGCGGCCCAGCGCGACAGCGCCCCGGTCGTCAGGACCATCAGCGAGAAGCGCGCCGGCCCGGCCAGCAGGTGCCGGGCCAGCACGGCACGACCGCCTCCGGGAGCGGTCAGCAGCCACGAGACGTCGCCGACCGACAGCCGTAGCGGAGAGCGGCGCGTGGCGGTCAGCAACAGCAGAGGCAGGATCAGCGGCGCGGCGGAGACCATCCGGACGGCCATGCCGTCCTGGCCTCGCGGCGCGAACGCGGGCAGCCTGAGCTGGAGCAGGGCGACCGCGGCCGCTGCCGCCGTCAGCAGCAGCATCCGCCACGGGCGTAGTCCGCGTACCCGCCGGGACCAACCGGCGAAGGAGACGTAACCGGTGGCGCGGCCCGCGGCCGCGAACGCCTTCATCGGGTCTCCGACGTCAGCGCCAGATAGACCTCTTCGAGCCCGGTCCGGCTGGGCAGCCCGGCCTGGCGCGCGAGGCTGGAGAGGTCCCCGCCGGCTTTGACCCGTCCGCGCTCGAGCACGATCACCTGATCGGCGATGCGCTGCGCGTCATGCAGGATGTGGGTGGTCACAACGACGGCCGCCCCTTCCGCCGCGAGATCACCGAGGATGGTGCGCAACCGCGCGGCGCTGTGAGGGTCCAGGCCGTTGAACGGCTCGTCGAGCAGCAGCACCTCGGCCCCGTGCAGCAGCGCCATGACGAGGGCGAGCCGGCGCCGCAGGCCTTGCGAGAGCTCGTGCGGCAGTGCGTCGAGGCGGTCGGTGAGCTCGAAGCGCTCCAGCAGCCGGCGGGCGCGCGGCTCCCACGCGGGCAGCCGGTAGGCCAACGCGATGAAGGTGACGTGTTCCCAGACGGAAACACCCGGGTACAGATCGGGTTGTTCCGGCATGTAGGAGAGAGCCTGCTGGGCTCGGGCGCCGCCGGGTGGATGGCCGGCGACCAGCATGGCACCCTCGTCGAGCCGTACGAGGCCGGCAGCCGCCCGGAACAGCGTGGACTTTCCCGCGCCGTTGTGCCCCAGCAGCGCGGTGATCTGCCCGTGTCCGCACCGGAAGGTCGCGCCGTCCACGGCGGTCCGCTCCGCGAACCGTTTGACGGCTCCTTCGCATTCCCACGCCGCTCTCATCGCGCGCCCACCGTGTTCGACTGCCAGCCACGCACGAGTTTCTGCCAGCCTTCCGAGCCGAGCGGCCCGCTGCTGCGGACCACGCCTGACTCCACATGGCAGTACAGAGGAGTGGCCTGACGCGGGTTGTACCGTTCACGCAGCGGGTGATCCGCAGCGGCCAGTACGGTTCTGGCGGGTATGGCATGTTCGGCGACCAGCCGCTCCGCCTCGGCGCGGCTGCCGGACTCCTCGTCGAGAACGACCATCACCAGCTCGCTGCCCGCGGATTCGGCCAGCCGCCACAGCACCCTCATGTGCGGCAGATGCTCACGGCAGCTCGGGCAATGAGTGGAGACGAAGACGAGGGTGAGGGCGCGCTCGGCGTAGTCCTGGGTGTCCACCACCGCGCCGTCGAGCGTGAGTGCGGAGAAGGGTGGCGCGGACGCCCCTTCCGGCAGCGTGAGGTCGGCCGGCTGATGGCGGAAGGGATCGAGCGCGTACCGGAGCTTGGCCGCCATGCGCAGGGTCAGCGTCACCGAGCCCAGCAGGGCGGCCCAGGTGAGGGCGAACATCGCCGTCGTGGTCATGACATGCTCTCCTTCGCGGTGGCCGGCCGCCGCCCCGGACGCAGGATCAGGCTCACATCCGGCAGGCGCAGCCAGACGGTGACGGACAGCGCGGCCATGACTGTGACGAGCGCGAGCGCGTCGGCCTGGAGTACGCCCTGGCGCGGCGCCGACGCCTGCAGGAGCAGCGCGGCGCACGCGCAGGTGATCAGTCCGGCGTTGCGGATGAGGTCGAGCGCCGAGATGGGCTGCGTACCACGGCCGAAACAGTTGCAGGAGATCCGCCGCCCCCTCAGCAGCGCCCGTGTGAGCTGGGCGGAGAACACCAGGAGGAGCACTGCGGCGAGCAGCAGGCCCCAGCGCAGCGCGGCGCCGCCGGCCCCCGTCATGAAGGCGGCGGCGCCCTCGGCCGCCACCACCGCGACCGCCGCCGGACGGGCCGCGCGAGCGGGCAAGCCGGACAGGTCGCCGGTCGCCTTCACGAAGGCGGGCAGGTCACGCAGTTTAGCCACGACCGCCAGCACGAAGACCGACGTCAGACTCAGGCGCAAGAACATCAGCGCGTGCTCGGACAGGGGCGTCAGCATGTGCGTTCACCTCCGGTGGGGTCGAACTCCCAGTACGGGCGGGGCGGCTGGTCGGGTGTGGGCGTGGTGAGGAGCCGGCTGGCGCGAAAACCCCTGGCGTCGGCCACCAGGCTGAGCAGGCCGCCGTTCTCGTCGCTGCGCCCGTACCACTCGCGCAGCGGCTCGGTGCAGCGCCACATCAGCTCCTCCTCGTTCCGGCTCGGCGCCGTCACCTTCAACCCCAGCCGTATGGCCTCGGCGCGGGTGATGGCGTGGCCGTGACTGTCGTAGCCCGAGACCAGCTCCTCCACGATGCGGGCGCGTTCCTCCGCGTCCAGGCCGGGCCTCTGGCAGGCGATGAGCTCGCGTGCGGCCCTGCGGATGTTGCGGTCCGCGCGGTAGAAGGTGGACAGCGTCGTGGGGAACAGGCGCTGGCTGACGGCCGAGAACACCTGGAGCCGGTCGGCCCGCTCGTCCAGGCCGAACCACTCTCCGGCCATCCGGGGCAGGAGCCTGATGTCCTCCGCGGAGATGCGGCCGGGTCCCGAGACCTGCTCTCCCAGGGCGGAGATGTGCGGGTCGATCGGTCCCAGCTGCGCCATCGGGCCCAGCACGAGCTCGTCGGCGGCCAGGCACAGCAGGGTGCCGGCGGATTCGGCGTGGTCGGGAACGAGCACGGCCAGCCGGTCGGCGTGCTCGCGCAGCAGCAGGGCGATGCGCCGGGTGGCGTCCACGTCGCCGCCGCTGGTGAGCAGGACGAGATCCAGGCGCTCGGCGCGGTCGCGGCTTCGCAGGCACTCGTACAGGATGTAGGCGTGCGTGGCGTCCAGCCGGTCGGCCAGCAGGGCGACGGCCCGGCCTCCGCGCAGGCTCTCCAGCTCGGCCAGCGCGGCGGTCACCGCCTCCCCTCTCACGACGGGCCGCCCGCGTTGATCAGGCAGCCGGCCAGCGCGTCTGTCATGCGCAGCTCGGGCACGCGTTCCTCGACGTAGAAGAACTGGCCCACAGGGTTGTTCTCCAGGAAGACGTAGCGTCCGTCCGGAGTCAGGATGAGGTCCAGCGCACCGAATGTCAGGCCGTAGCTGTGCACGAACTCCAGGCAGAGCGCGGCCGTCTCGTCGGGCAGCCGGGCCGCGCGGTAGGGGACGTCCACGTCGAAACGCCGCACGTCCACCGCCGTCTCCGGCCGCTCCTGCGAATGGATCTCGGCGGCGAAGACCTCGTCTCCGATGACGGTCACCCGCAGCTCCCTGTCCTTGTCGACGTACTCCTGAAACAGGCAGGGGGCCAGGCGGACGGCCTCCAACGCCGCCAGCTCGGCCTCTCCGAGCAGGGTCGTCGGCATCTCCAGGGACGGTGGCGGACCGGTCACCGCTTCCGCGTCCGTCTCGACGGAGACGAGCGCGGAGGGCCCGGCCATGCTCTTGAAGATCGTTCTCCCGCCGCACTCGGCGTGGAAGGCGCGCACCGCCTCCGGATCGGTGGTGATGAGCGTGCGCGGCACCTCGAAGCCCATGGCGGCGGCCCGTCTCAGCTGCTCGGGTTTCCAGCTCGCCGCCCTGACATCGCCTGGGCGGCTCATCCAGTAGCAGTCGAGCGAGGCCAGCAGTCCGCCCATGGTCTGTTCCAGCTCCGCGACGGCGAAGGCGCGCTCCAGCGGGCTCAGCTCGGCCGACACGCCGTAGGGGTGCGGTCGGCGCAGCCATACCGACCGCACGCGCTCCAGGTCGACGGCCCGGCCGGCGCTCAACCGGAAACCGCCCGTCCAGTTCCGGTCGCCCAGTTCGGTGCTGATCGCTGCCGCGTCGGGCAGGTGGTCGGAATTCAGCCGCACGGGCTCATGCCCCCGGCCGATCAACTTCTTGATGACGACGTCGGCGTGCGAATCCATGGTGTTGGTGAAGATCAGTATTTGCGTGCTCTGCATCTGTGGCCCCGCTCGGTGGGGATGGACGGGAACGGAGATCTCCGGAGCGCCGGGAGGGCTGCTCCGGAGATCTCCGAGGGGGTCGGCGGGGGTCAGCAGCCGATGGGGCCGGTGTCCCAGAGCTGCCGGTTGTAGGTGACGCAGGCGCCCAGCGCGCAGACCTTGAACTTGGTGCAGTAGCCCGCGGAGGCGGCGTCGCCGCCGACCCACACCTGCTGGTCGGTGTCGTACGCGCCGACCAGCTCGGTGGTCGTCTCTGCGGGGGCCGTGCGGGCGATTCCCAGACCGAACGGAGCCTTCATGGCTTTTTCCTTTCGTTGGTGATGTCTCTAGGGTCTCGGCGGGGCCACTTTCCCGACAGTCACGAAAAGACAGGACAACTCGGATGGTCAGGCCTCTTCGCTCGGCACTATCGTGAAGATCCTTGATCTCGCGCTGGTGGAGGTCGGACGTGGAGAGTCGTGCCAGGCGTCTCGTAGGCAGGCAAGGCGAACTCTCGGTGCTCGATGACGTACTGGCGGCAGCGCTCGCCGGGCGATTCCAGGTCCTGACGCTGACCGGCGAGCCGGGGATCGGCAAGTCACGGCTGCTGGACACGGTGGCGTCCGGCGCCGAGCAGCGGGGCATGTGCGTGGCAAGGGGATTGGCCTCGGAGTTCGAGTGCGACCTGCCACTGGCCCTGATCGTCGATGCCCTCGACGAACGGCTGGAGAGCCTGCGCGAAGAGCTGGGCGACCGCGTCGGCCAGGCGGCGATCCCCGTTCTGGCCTCCGTCTTCCCCGTTCTGGCCGGGGAGCCGGCCGTCGACGTACCAGGCGGCTTGAATGCGTTCACCCGCAACCGCCTCTACCGAGCGGTCCGGGGCGTGCTGGAGGAACTGGCGTCCCCCGGTGGCCTGGCCCTGGTGCTGGACGATGTGCACTGGGCCGACGACGCCTCGGCGGAACTGCTCGGTTACCTGGTGCGCCACCCGCCCGGCGGCGGCGTGCTGATGGCGATGGCCTACCGCCCCACGCAAACCTCTCCTTCCCTTGCCAAACTGGTACAGACCAGTGCCGAGCATCACCATCGGCTTGCCGTGGGCCCACTGAGCAGCGCCGAGGTGGCGGAGTTCCTCGGCGAGACGATCAGCCGCGCCCGGCTGCGGGCTCTGCACGAGGCCAGCAGTGGAAACCCGTTCTACTTGGAGGTCCTGGCCCGTCTGGGGCGGCAGGCCATGGCCGAGACCATCCCGGCCGAGCTGCCCGCCGACCTGCGCGCCGCGCTCAGGCTCGAACTCGACGCGCTGCCGTCCGACGCGCTGCTGGTGGCCTACGGCGCGGCGGTGGCGGGCGAGGAGTTCGAGCCCGCGCTGCTGGAAGCGGCCACGGCGCTGCCAGAGGAAACGGTCACCGAGGGCATAGACCTGCTGGCCGCCCGTGACGTCATCCGCCCGGCCAAGTCGGCCGGCCGCTTCCGCTTCCGCCATCCGCTGATCAGGAACGCCGTCTACGGCTCCGCCGGAGCGGGCTGGCGGGTCCGCGCGCACGCTCGCATCGCCGCCTACCTGGTCACGGTGGGCGCGCCCGCGTCGCTGCGCGCCCACCATCTGGTGCAGTCGGCCCGGCCGGGCGACCGCGGTGCGATCGAAACGCTGAAACAGGCCGCTCGGTCGGTCGAGGAGCACGCCCCGACCACGGCGGCGCGCTGGCTTCAGGCGGTGCTGCGCCTCGTTCCGGAGGACGAACCGGATCGGATCGAGATCCTCACGGAGCTGGCCAGGCTGCAGGCGGTCAGCGGTCAGCTCCACGAGGGCTGGAGCACGGCCCAGGAGGCGCTGCACCTGCTGCCCCGCACCGACCACGCGCGGCGGGCGGCGGTGGTCCGGCACTCGGCCATGCTCGACCGGATGCTGGGCCGGCCGACGAAGGGACGGGACCTGCTGACGGCGGAGCTCAACCGTATGCCCCACCCCCTGCTGCGTGCCGCGGTGCCGTTGCGGCTACGGCTGGTCGGGGACAACCTCATGCGAGGCGACGTGCGAACGGCCCAGCACTACCTCGACCTCATACCGGAGATCTCCACTCAGGAAGCGCCGGGCATGGCCATGGCCGTGGCCGCGCTGCGGCCCATGACGGCCTACGCGGCCGGGCGGCTGAACGAAGCGCTCCTGCATGCCGAGGCGGCCGAGCGCCTGGCGGACAAGACCTCGGACGAGCACCTGGCCGAATGGATCGACGCCTTCGCCTGGTTCTGCTGGTCGCAGACGCTGCTGGGCCGCCAGAAGGAGGCGCGGGCCCGGTTCTCGCACGCCGTCGCCGTGGCCAGGACGATGGGCCAGCACTACATCCTGCCGAACCTTCTGGCAGGACAGGCTCGGGCGCTCTGGCAGCTCGGTGAGCTGTCGGCGGCGGAGATGGCGGCCGACGAGGCGACCGAGATCGGAAGATCGCTGTCTTCGGTGCAGTTGCTGGCCTTCGGGCTGACCGAACTCTGTCTGGTGGCCTCATGGTCGGGGCGGCACGAGGAGGCTCTGCGACACGGCGAGGAGGTCATGCGGCTGTGCGAGAGCGAGACGGAGTCGTGGGCGGCCACCGCCCGCTACGCCGGTGCGCGGGCGCTGATCAACGCCGGGGAGGTGGATCGGGGTGCGCAGGTGCTGGCACAGGTGTGTGCGCCCCCGGCCAGGAGCGTGCTCGCCAGGAGCACCCTTCTGACCGGTTACGAGGCCATGGCCTTCGCTGAGATGACCCGGCGCCGGGGAGAGCAGGCCACGCTGTGGGCCGAGCGCGCCACCCGGCTTTCCCGGGGCGGCCCACCTCCCGCCCTGGCCACCGCCCAGCTGTGCCGCGCTCACGCGCTGCGGCTCGGCGAGCCCGCCGCCTCGGCCGAGCAGGCGGCGCGCGCGGCCGAGGGGTTCGCCCGTGCCGAGCATTGGATCGAGGCCGGACGCGCATGGCTGTGCGCGGGCACCGCCTTCACCGCCGCCGGTAGGCACGGCCCCGCCCATGCGGCGCTGCACCGGGCAGCCGAGATCTTCGTCCGCTGTGGATCCAGGCATCTGCTGGCCGAGTCCGTCCGGGAACAGCGTGGAAGCGGCGCGCACGCGTCATCGCCCTCGGGCGGCGGGACACGGCCCTTCGGGCTTTCACGCCGTGAGATGGAGGTCGCCGAGCTGGCGGGAGAGGGATGCAGCAACAAGCAGATCGCCCAGCGGCTCTCGATCAGCATCCACACCGTGGAGTCCCATCTGTCACACATCTTCACCAAACTCGGAGTCGCCTCCCGCATCGGGATGAAGAACGCCCTCGACGGCTGGATGTGACCACCACGACGATCCCTGATGCGGCCGGTCGCGGAAATCATGGTTTTCTGCGATGTTCCGCACCGTCCCCGTGCCACATGCTGGTCAGGTCCCTCACCGAGCTGGAGCGCCGACATGACCATGATCTCTGTCGTCCCGAAATCGCCGATCCTCCACCACGGGCTCCTGAGCGTCCTCCACGAGGAGGGCATCGACATCGCCACGGTCACGCCCGTCCTGGTCCTGGTGACCCACGGGGAGCATGGCGGCCTCGCCGAAAGGGTCGCGGAGGCGATCCTCCGTCATGAGCCGGAAGACGATCCCCGGCCCGCCCTCCATCCTGACCTGTCGGCCAGGGAGAACGAGGTGCTCCAGCGGATCGCCGATGGTCTGACCCAGCAGCAGATCGCTCAGAGCATGGGCATCAGCAGGCACACCGTCGACACCTATCTACGCAGGGTGCGAGCCAAGCTGGGACTGGGCAACAAGGCCGAGCTCACCCGAACGGCCCTGCTCGGCTCTCCACTCCCGAAGGCGTCCCCGACCCTCGGGTAGGGGCTTGGGGCGATGGAACGGCCGACGGCGACCTGATCAGCCGGGAAACGGCGAGATCCCGCCCGATCGAACCGATCGGACGGGATCTCGTCAGCACTTCCGGGCCGTTTCGGGAACCGCCCTTCGGTGGAGCTATGGGGATTCGAACCCCAGACCTCCTCCATGCCATGGAGGCGCGCTACCAGCTGCGCCATAGCCCCTGGTCACCGCTCCGAGTGCTCTCGTCGCGGCGCTTGGGAAGCATATAGGGATCCGGCACGATCGCCTAATCGCCGCGGTACGGCCCGCACCCGGCGCGGCCGGGCGCGGATCCGGGCGGCGAGACGATCACGCCGATGACGGCGGGGCCGCGGGTCCGTACGGCACCGGCACCGGCCGACGCCGGCGGGGCCGCGGGTGGCCGCGGGCCCGCGCGACGTCAGGACTGCGTCGCCTCGGGACTGTCGTCGCTCTGCACCGGCTCGGGGAGGGTGCCGGCGTTGTGCTCCGTCAGGCGCCAGCCCTTGCGGCCCTCCTCCAGGACCGACCACGAACAGTTGCCCAGACCGCCCAGGGCCGGCCACAACTCCTCCGGCAGGCCCATGAGCCGGGCGATGCCCAGGCGGATCGCCGCCCCGTGGGAGGCGACCACCAGCAGCCCGTCCGGCGCCAGGCGATCCGCCCAGCGGCGGATCGCCGCCGACACCCGCTCGGCGACGTGGGTGACGGGCTCGCCGCCGGGCGCCTCCCAGTCGGCGAACTCCCGGGGCCAGCCGGCGGCGATCTCCGCGCGGGTCAGCCCCTCCCACTCGCCGCCGCCCCTCTCGCGGAGGTCCTTGTCCACCGCCACCTCGAGACGGGTGAGGCGGCCGAGCGCCGAGGCGGTGTCGTACGCCCGCCGCAGGTCGGACGAGACGATCAGGGTGGGCCTGAGGGCGGCGAGCAGTGACGCGGCGCGGGCCGCCTGCGCCAGGCCCGTCTCGTCCAGCGGGATGTCCGTGTGCCCCTGGAAGCGCTTCTCGACGTTCCAGAGGGTCTGGCCGTGCCTCAGGCAGACGACACGGCGGCTCACTCAGATACCGCCCGGCGGGCGCGCTGGGCCGCGACCTGGGCCACGCTGTCCGGCAGGGAGATGGAGGGACAGTCCTTCCACAGGCGCTCGAGCGCGTAGAAGGTGCGGTCCTCCTCGTGCTGGACGTGCACGACGATGTCGATGTAGTCGAGGAGGACCCAGCGGCCCTCACGCTCGCCCTCCCTGCGGACGGGCTTGGCGTCGGCCTGGAGCCGCAGCCTCTCCTCGATCTCGTCGACGATGGCGCGGACCTGGCGGTCGTTGGAGGCGGAGCACAGCAGGAACGCGTCGGTGATGACGAGCTGGTCGCTCACGTCGTAGGCGAGGATGTCGTCGGCCAGCTTGTCCGCGGCGGCCTCTGCGGCGATCCTGATGAGCTGGACGGATCTGTCGGTTGCGGTCACGTGTCGGTCAGTCCTCCTGTAGTCGGCACCGTCGGCTTCCAAGGGTGCCCCATCAGAGTGGTTCCCGGAAACCACCGGAGCGCGGCGCCTAACGGTGTTACCACCCCATTACAACGCCTGTCGTGTGCCACCCGATTCCACACCGTGGACTCCCGCCGCCCGCCGGGCGGGCGTCCGCGGGAGAGCCGCGGTGGGTGACCCGCGGGCCGTGGGGAGACCGTGGAACCCTCCGGCGTCGCGGGACACCCGCCGGGGGCGTGCCGGCGGGTGGCCGTACCTGCGAAAACGTCAGCCGGGGCGGGGGTGGAGGAACTCCCCGGCGATGGCCGGGAGCGCCCGCGGCTCCGCCTCGTGCAGCGCGCTCAGGGCGGCCGTCCAGGCCGGTCCGCTCAGCACGCGCGCCAGCAGCCGCCGGGCCCTGGGCGGCTCGACGGTCCTCGCCAGGGCCATCAGGATCTGCGCCCGCCGATCCTCGTCCTCGATCCTGGCGGCCAGCTCCTCGATCCTGTCCGCCAGGCCACGCGCGGCTGACGGCCCCGCGCCGTCCGTGATGGCCCGCAGCGCCTCCACGAAGGCCATGAGCTGCCGGTCCGGATGGGTGATGCGGGCGGGGAACTGGAACTCCAGCCGCCTGACGATCTCCGCGATCATCGCCCCGCCGTCCCCGCCGGCCCTGCGCTTCCCGCCGGCCCCGCGCTTCCCGCCGTCCCCGCGCTTCCCGCCGGCCCTGCGCTTGCCGCCCTCTCCGCTCTTCCCGCCGGCCCCGCCGCCCGGATCCGCCCTGATCAGGACCGTGAACGCGTGAGCCAGGTGGTCGGCCGTGGGGATCTCCTTCGCGGCGACCTCGAAGGCGGCGGCCACGTCACCGCGCTCGGAGAGCGCCCGCACCACGGCGACGTACGCGTGTGCCCTGGAGGACGGCGCCACGATCTTCCGGACCATGGACAGGGCCTTTCGCACCTCCCCCCGGGAGACGAGCGCGGCCGCCACGTCGGCCAGCGCGGCCTCCCGCTTCTCGGGAGACGGGATGGCGCGGGCCAGACGCTCGGCGTCTCCCGGCCGGCCGGCGCCGGCGAGCGCCCTCACCAGGGAGATCAGCAGCCTGGTCCTCCTGCCCTCGTCCGGGACCCGCCGGACCAGCCTCTCGACCTCCTTCAGCAGGTCGTGGCCGATGCCTCCCCCGCTCGCCGTGGCCACGGCGAGCAGCGCGTTCGCGCGGTGGTCCGCCGCTCTCAGCTCACGCGCCAGAGCCATGGCCCGGCGGAGCTCCCCGCGGGCGGCCATGGTCTGGACCAGCCCGACCCTGGCCTGGTCGCGCCGGTCGGCGTGGGAGATCCTCCGCGCCACGGCGACGGCCCGTCTCATGTCGGGGCTCTCCCTCACCACCAGCGCCAGCGCGTGTGCCCGGAGGTCCGCGCTCGACAGCGACAGCGCCAGCTCCTCGGCCCGGTCGTGCTCTCCACGGGTGGCGAGCGCCCCGGCGACCCACGCCAGCGCCCTGTCCCGGTCCTCGGCGGCGGAGACCCGCTCGCGGGCCACGGCCTCGGCCCGTGCCACGTCCCGGCCGGCGAGCAGTCTCACCAGGCCGGTCAGCACCCTCGTCCTGACGGCCGGCTCGGGGATCGCGAGGGCCAGCTCCTCGGCCCGGTCGAGGTCCCCGACGGCCGCGAACGCCTCCGCGACGGCGGCCGGCGCCTGTGCCCAGGGGGTGGACGGCGCCCGCGTACGAGCCAGTGCCTCCGCCTGCTCGGCCAGATCGCGCGCCCGGCCGGGATCCGGCGTCGCCCCGGCCGCCGCGGCGAGCGCCCTGACGCGGTGGTGGGGGCTGTCTATCGCCGAGGCCACGGTCTCGGCCCGGGGATCCGCGCAAGCGCCGAACGCCTCGGCCACGGCGACCATCGCCCGGACGCGCCGTACCGGGGAGGCGACGCCGCGGGTCAGCGCCTCGGCCTCCTCCGCCAGGTCCGCCGCCCACCGCCTGTCACCCTGCCTGGCGACCTCCTTCGCCAGGGCGCAGAGCGCGTGCACGCGCCGGGAGTCGAGGGGAATGGCCTCAACCAGCCCCTCGGCGCGTTTCGGATCACCGTCGGCGCCGACGGCGCCGGCCAGCGCGGCCAGCGCGGACGACCGCAGGTAGGGGGGCAGGCGGCCCGCCAGGGCCACGGCCCGTGCGACGTCGCCGCAGCGGGCGATGGCCGTCACCAGCGCGCCCAGGGCCCTGTCCTGGCCGTGTTCGCGCAGGATCGTCTCGGCCGCCTCCTCTGCCTCCTTCATGACGGCCGGGATACGGTCGCGGTCGCCTTCGGCGAGCGCCCTCAGGACGGCGCTCAGCGCCGGCACCCGCCGGCCCATGTTCGGGATCCGGTGGACGAGGACCTCGGCCCGCGCCACGTCGCCGCATTCGGCGGCGGCCCTCGCCAGGGTGACCACCGCCTGTGCCTGCTCGTCCGGGTCCACGACGGACGGGATCAGCCGCTCCGCCTCGTCGAGGAGTTCGGCCGACCGGCTCGCCCGCGCCACCGCGGCCAGCGCCCAGATCCGCCGGTCCGTCTCCTCGATGGACCGGGCCAGGGTCTCCGCGGCGCTCGTCTCGCCCGCGTCCGCCATCGCCTTCACGACGGCCGCCAGGGCCCATGACCGCTGTTCCACGCGGTCGATGGAGCACGCCACGGCCTTCGCGGCGCCCGGCTCACCGGCTTCGGCCATCGCCTTCACGACGGCCGCCAGGGTCTTGGCGCGCGCGTCCGCGTCCACGACGGAGCGGGCCAGCCTGACCGCCCGGCCGGACTCGCCGAGCCTGACCCATACGACGGGCAGTTCCAACGGCGGCGGCGAGGTGGCCACGCTGAGCCGGTCGCGGGCGACGGCCAGGCGCGCCAGGGTCGGCAGGTCGGGCTCGGCCTCGCCGAGAACGGCCTGCTGGGCGGCGGTGATCTCACGGACGGCGGCCGACCCGCCGCCCACGATGCCGCGCATCCGCTCGTGGCGGGCGTGGTCGAGCGCGTGGTCCACCAGGCGCGGGCCGGTCAGGAGCCGGCCGTAGGAGAGCAGGAGGTAGGCGGGCGTGTCCTCGGGCCAGCCCCGCGCGCGGTGGGAGTCGGCCCATTCATGGATCCGCTTCCGGTGCTCGCCGAGGCCGGGGGCGAGATACTCCTCGGCCATCCGGTACAGCGTCTCGTGGGCGTACAGGTAGCCGTCGTCGGTCCGGGTGAAGACCCGGTTGCCGAGCCGGCGCTCGACCTCGTAGCGCGGCAGACCCGTCAGCGCGGCGAGATCGTCCCGCGTGAGCGCGCCCTGGGCCGCGGCGACGAAACCCAGCAGCTCGCCGTTCCGCGGAACCCCGATCAACCGTTGGAGATCGTTCTTGGCCTCGATCTCCATGTGTGTGGCGTGCGCGTTCGGCGCCAGCTCCCGCACACGGCAGGTGCGGAGCGGGTGACCGGACGGCACGTCGCCGGGTACGCCGGGGTGTGGCCGGCCGGTGACGAGCACCCGGACCCCCTCGGGCGGGTGGTGGGGCAGCAGGGCGGCGATGCTGTGGTCCGGCCCCTCGTCCTCGTCCAGCCCGTCCACCAGCAGGAGCAGGCGCTCCCCGTCCTCCCGGCAGCGGCCTGCCGCCTCCTCCAGCAGATCGTCCAGCCGGGCCGTCTCGCCCGGTGTTCCCGCGACGGCCTCCAGCTGCCTGCTCACAGCCTGGAGGAAGGCGTCGGCGTCGGCGTCGGTGGGGCCGGAGACGAAGAAGGCGACGACCCGCACCTCCGGCGGAGGGGCGAGGGCGAAGGAGGCGGCCAGCGCGGACTTGCCCGACCACGGGCGTCCCCGCACCCACAGGTACGGTTCCTCGCCCCGGCAGAAGGCGGCCAGCTCCGCCAGCTCCCCGTCGCGGTCCCGGAGCCCTCCGGCGGGGACCACGTGACGCATCCGGGTCAGGTAGTCGTCGGTCCTCCGCCGGGGCGGCGGGTTGACGACGACGGCCCCGGAGCAGCCGATCTCCGCCCGCTGCTCCGGCGTCAGCGCCGACGCCCAGTCGACCCGCAGGGCGGTCAGGTGCCCGGCTCCCTCGCGGGGGTGGTGTTCGGACAGGACACCGACGAGCCTGTCTCCGACGAAGAGGGCGGCGCCCGACATGCCCTTCCAGGGGGACTCGGTCCGGTCCTCGGCCGGCGGGCGGTCGACGGCGACGCCCAGGGTGCCTCCGTACCGGTTCTCCAGCGGCAGGATGACCCCGGTCATCTGGGCGCTGTCCCGCACCCGCGCCTTCTCACGATATTTCCACAGGGGGAAGCCGACCGCCTGGCACCGCAGCTCGGTGGCGACGCCGGGGTCCACCAGCCCGTAGCGCACCGGCGGGAGAGCGCCCTCCGAGGGGACGCGCAGGGCCGCGAGGTCACCTTCCGTCCACAGTGGCGTCGCGGGCAGTTTGTGCGTCCGGTCCGCGGTGAAACGCACGTTGATGTCCAGCGCGTCCTTGATCACGTGGGCCGCGGTCAGGACCACCTCGGAGGTCACACGGTAGCCCGAGCCGTACCGTTTCTCCTTGTTCGGCAGGTCGACGATGACCTGCCCGGCGCGTTCGCCGTTCAGTCCTCGCCCTCCTGTCCGTAGCCGCCGATGTACGGTGACCCGCCCTCCGACTCGGGGGTGAGGGTGAGCTTCACCCGGTGGGTCTGCACGTCGACCGCCTTGGCGTCCGCGCCGGTCTCCACGACCCAGAACCTGACCTTGCCGTTCAGCGCGGCCTCATGGGTGACCGCCATCGTCATCTCCAGCTCGATGGGCCCCACCCCGAACCTCAGCCGCTCGCCCCCGGCCGATTCCATCGACTTCGTCAGCTCGGCACGCAGTTCCTTGATGACGGCCGACAATTCGAGCACGGACCCTCCAAGAGCAGACTAATTTCGTGTGATTATGTCAGCGAATCTACGGCGTAATCTATATAGAGGTAAGTATCGTGGCGAAGCGGAATAGCCAGATAGCCGTCGTCTGGCCGGAGCCGATGTCCCCGACGCGGACGAACACCCTCACGGTCGACCTCCCCCCCGATCCCGGCGACCACGTCGCCGCCGTCATCGAAGCGTGGACCGGCCGGGGCCTGACGATCGCCGACCGGCGCTCCAGGATGTCGTTCGTCGCCGGAGACGACCCGGATGTCATCCCCTACTACGCGGCCGTCTGCGGGCTGGTGGGCCGATGGGTCGAGGCACAGGTCAGGGGGGTTCCGCTCGACCTCGGACGGACCTACGACGAGGGCCGCGGGCTGACCGACGCGGGCCGGCCGGCGGTGATACCGACCTGGGCCCAGGTCGGCGGGGATGATCCCGGTCACCTGCCGCACGTGCCCTTCGATCCGGAAACACGACTCAGCCCGGAGGACGTGTCGCTCATCCGCCACGCGTACCGGTTGCGCATGGTCCCACCCGGCCGGGTCAAGCCCGCTCTCCTGTGTTTCGCGCTCGTGTCCGGAATCCGGCACCTCGGACGGGAACGCCTCCCCTTTCTTTCGACCGGCCGTGAACCGGAGCCACTGCGCAAGGATTCCCCCGGCCAGGGAGTCGACCTCCACCGGATCCGGAGTGGCGCCGGCACGCACCGAAGGCTCCGTCAGCGGCACGCGTACGAGGTCGTCGAGCCCGTCGCCGACCTGACGACCTACGAGAAGCTGGCGCGGGCGAACGCCACGCCGATCGAGACGGTCCTGTCCCGGCTGGGGTGCTCCGCCGCCGACGACGATCCCACCCGATGGAGCTGTCCCCGGCCCGGCAGGCACTCGTTCAAGGACGCCAGGCCGTCGTTGGAGATCCGGCGGAACCAGGCTCGATGCGGGTTCTGCGGCGACAGGGTACGGCTGACCCCGACGCAGTTGGTGGCGGACACGCTGCGGATCACCCCCGACGAGGCCGCCTCGTTCATCGTCGACCTGAAGTGCGTCACGGGCCGTCCCGCCCTCGGTTATCGCCAGCCGAACCTGGCCGCTCCACCGCGCCGCGGCACCCTCGTCACCGCGTACGTCTCCGCCAGCAAACCGGACCGGTTCGACTGCGTGTTCCACGACGCGGGGGTCGGGTACTCGCGCAAGGCGGTGATCTGGCGCCCTGACACGGCCAACCTCCCGGAGGGGGTCGTTCCGGTGCGACTGCGGCCGGGAGACGTCGTCACCGCCCTCACCGTGGAGTTCCAACCGGCCACGGCCGGTGGACCGGGCCGGTGGCTGCTCTCCATCACCGCCTCCGAGCTGGCGGAACGGGCGATGGCGTCCCAGGTACAGGAGATCATCGACGGCAGGGCCGTCGTGACGGCCGTCGAGCGGGTCATGGGAGCCCGCGCCAAGGTGGTGGTGGCCCCGACGAAGCCGCACCTGGACGCGGTGGGCGCGTGCGTGGGTGTCGAGAACACCCACATCGACGCCGCGCAACGCCTCCTGAACAGACCCGCCCGCACCGAGCGGATGGAGATCATCGCCTACTCCAGCGACCTGCGCACCTACCTCGCCAACGCCCTGCACCCCGCCGAGATCGTCGGCATGCGCGTCAATGACGACAACGCGGTCGTGGCCGTGACGCCGCAGCAGTTCCGCAACGCCGTCGGGGAGGGAGGCCTCAACGCGCAGCTGGCCGGATGGCTGACCAACAGGTACGTCGAGGTCGTCGTGGCGGGCACCGACCTGGACGCCGCCCTCGCCGCCCTGGAGGAACGCAGGAGGCCGAAGGATCTCCCGGAGACGTGAGCGGCCCCTCTCAGTCGTCCTCCGGCCGGTACAGGCCGCGCTTGTTGATGTACTGCACGATGCCGTCGGGCACGAGATACCAGATGGGCTCGCCCGCGGCCACCCGGTCGCGGCACTCCGACGACGAGATGGCCAGCGCCGGGATCTCCACCAGGCTGACCCGGCCCTCGGGGAGCCCGGGGTCGTGCAGCACGTGGCCGGGCCGGGTGGCGCCCACGAAATGGGCGATGGTGAACAGCTCGTCGATGTCACGCCAGCTCAGGATCTGCGCCAGCGCGTCGGCCCCGGTGATGAAGAACAGCTCGGTGTCCGGGCCGCGCTCGGCGGAGATCTCCCGCAGCGTGTCGATGGTGAAGGTCGGCCCCGGCCGGTCGATGTCCACCCGGCTCACCGAGAAACGCGGGTTGGAGGCCGTCGCGATGACCGTCATCAGGTAGCGGTCCTCCGGCGCGGAGACCGTCTTGTCGGCCTTCTGCCAGGGACGCCCGGTGGGGACGAAGACCACCTCGTCGAGGTCGAAGTGGTGGGCGACCTCACTGGCGGCCACCAGGTGGCCGTGGTGGATGGGATCGAAGGTGCCGCCCATGACGCCCAGGCGCCGCTTCCCCCCGCGACCGGATGCGTTCCTCATGGCAAGGACCCTAGCGCGCGGCCTGTGACCGGCTTTCCCCGGTCCCGCGCACACCAGGCGGGTCCGACGTAGCATGCCGGGCATGACCACCACCCCGGATCGCAACCGCGTGCAGCTGCCAGGCATAAGCTCCCGCGCCTACGAACATCCCGCTGATCGGTCCGCGCTGGTCGCCCTGCGCTCGCTCAGCGGCTTCGACACGGTGCTCAAGCAGATGTCCGGCCTGGTCAGCGAGCGCCGTCTGCGCCTGATCCATCTCGCCTCGGCCGTGCGCACCGGCGACACGCAGTTCCGCGCCCTGCACGACATGGGCCGCGACGCGGCCTACGTCCTCGACCTCCACCGCATCCCGGAGATCTACGTCCAGCAGAGCCCGGCGGTGCAGGCCAAGGCGATCGGCTTCGACGACCCGTTCATCGTCGTCACCACCGGTCTGCTCGACCTGATGGACGCCGAGGAGCTGCGCTTCGTCATCGGCCACGAGACCGCGCACATCCTGTCGGGTCACGCCGTCTACCGCACCATGCTCGACATCCTGACCCGCCTGGCCAGCCGTGTGGCGTGGATCCCGCTGGGTTACATCGGCCTGCGCGCCATCGTCGCGGGGCTGGAGGAGTGGCACCGCAAGTCGGAGCTGTCGGCCGACCGCGGCGGTCTGCTCTGCGGTCAGGACCCGGAGGCCGCGCTGCGCGCGCTGATGAAGCTGGCCGGCGGCTCGCGCCTGCACGAGATGAACATCGAGGCGTTCCTCGACCAGGCCCGCGAGTACGACACGGCCGGCGACGTCCGCGACGGCCTGCTGAAGGTCCTCAACCTGCTGGGCACCACCCACCCGTTCGCGGTCTCGCGGGTCGCCGAGCTCGACAGGTGGCGCCGCAGCGGCGACTACGAGCGCATGATCGGCGGTGACTACCCCCGCCGGGCCGACGACGCCGACGCGAAGATCACCGAGGAGATCAAGGCCGCCGCCCGCTCCTATCGTGAGTCCTGGTCGCAGTCGCAGGACCCCTTCATCGGCGTGCTGCGCGACGTGGCCGAGGGCGCGGTCAACGCCGGGGAGCGCATCTTCAACCGCTTCGCCCGCCGCGACGGCAACTGATGCGGCCCGGAGGCCCGGGAGAGACGTTCCCGGGCCTTTCAGGGGCGTCATCGTGAACACCGCGGAGACGGGCCGCCGTACCGGCCGTGACCCCGGGTCCCGCGGGCGGCGTCCGTCCCGTCCGTGAGAGACGGCCGTCGGTTACGGCGAGCCGTGACCGCCGTCACGCCTGCCACGACCCGTCAGGGTTCGAGGTCGGTCACCCCTCTGCCGCTCGCCGTGTCGAACGGCACGGAGACCTGGTCGTGGGCGATCAGCCAGCGGCCGTCGACCTTCCGGAAGCAGAAGGTGGCCCGGACCCACATGCCGTTCGTCGCCGTCCCGTCCTTCAGCGTGCCGCTGAGCCGGCCGAAGCCGTGCCCGAACGCCACGTCGTCGCCCATGGTGAACGTCAGGTCGCGGACCTCGTAATCCACATCCTGGAAGAACGCGAACACCTTCGCCCAGTTCTTCAGTTTCGCGTCCACCCCGACGTGCTGCAGCGGCGGCTCGACGTCGAAGGACACGACGTCCGTCGTGTAAAGCCGCCGCAGGGCTTCCAGATCCTTGGCCCGCAACCCCTCGATGATCTCGTCGATCCGCCGCCTGATCCCGGCTTCGTCCGCCTCGCGTAGCGTGGTCATCGCTGTCCGTACCTTCCCTTCGGTCTGGCGCTCCGGTCTCTCACCGGTACGACGACACGGCGCCCCGGAATGTCAGGGGCGCCGCGACCCGCACCGCACGCCGTGACGGCCGGCGTCCGGAACCGCGAGCCGCCCCGTGAGCCCGTCATCCGTGTTCGTCCCGCGATCGGCCGGCGGTCCAGTCCCAGCCGGTGATCGTGGCGCGCATCAGGCGGGCGGCGGTGGACAGGTGGCTGCCTGCGCCCCAGTGCAGGGTGACCGTGCGGCGGCAGTCGGGACTGTCGACGGCGATCCAGACGCCGGGGACACGCGCGGCGTTGCGGCGGGCGAAGGCGGGGACGAGACCGATGCCGAGTCCCGCGCCGATCAGCTCCGCGATGGCGCCGAGCTCGTCGACCTCACAGACGATCTTCGGCGTGCGGTCCAGCGCGGCGAAGATCCGGTCGAGCAGCCGCCGCTGCCAGTGCCCCTCGCGGGCGGCGACGAAGTGCTGGCCGACGAGTTCGTCGACGCGCACGGACGTACGGCCCGCCAGCGGGTGATCGAGCGGCACGCCCACCCCCACCGCCTCGTCGAACAGCCGCACCGACTCCAGCCCTTCGGCGTGGATCGACTGTGAGGCGACGCACAGGTCGACGTCCTGGGCCCGCAGGCGGCGGGCCATGTCCTCGGCCGGTGACCAGTGGAGCTCGACCTCGACGGAGGGGTGGGCCCGCCTGTAGGCCGCCAGCGGGCCGGTGAGGGTGAGGAAGGTCTCCGACGCCAGCCGTACGGTGCCGCGTCCCCCGCCGGCGGCCTCGGCGACGGCTCGCCGTCCCGCGTCGAGCTCGCCCAGGGAACGTTCGACATGGTCGCGGAAGAGCCTGCCCGCGTCGTTCAGCCGGAGGCGGCCGCTCCGGTCGAACAGCGGGGTGCCGAGCTCACTCTCCAGCCGGGCGATGGTCCGGCTCAGCGACGGCTGGGCGATGCGCAGTTCCTCGGCCGCCCGGCTGAGGTGTTCCAGCCGCGCCACCACCAGGAACTGCCTGAGCGGGCCCAGCTCCATCATGCCTCCCAGAACATAACATCATAGCAATATTGATCTTAGACGAAATAACCAACAGGACATAATGTCGGGTCGTTCCCCAACCAAGGTCAGAACGAGGAGAAATGCGACATGCTCCCCGGGGCCGCGCATCGGCCGAAACCCGCAGAGTGGACGTTGCGAGCCGTCGTCAGCGCGCACATGGTGGCGATCGCCGGCCAGCCGGTGTTCGCCGGGGCGTATCTGACCGGTGACTTCGACGGCCTGCACCGGCACGCGATCGGCGCCGACGTGGTCACCTCCATCGGGTACCTGCAGGTGATCGTGACGATCGTGGTGTGGGTACGGCTGCGCCAGGCATGGCCGTTCCTGTCCACGGCGGCGGTGGTGACGGCCGAGACGGTGCAGTACTTCGCCGGCGTGAACGGTGCCCTCTGGCTGCACGTCCCGCTGGGCGTGATGACCATCGCCGCGCTCACCGTGCAGTTCATCGCTGTCTGGCGCCGGCCCTTCCCACGGCGGGAGGCCCGTGATGCGTGAGGACCACGACGAGAGCCGCGGTCTGACCAGGCGGCGGATGCTGGGCATCGGCGGGGCGCTCGGGCTGACGGCGGCCGCCGGGCTGACGGCCGCGGCCGCACTGGCCCGCCGGCCGTCGGTCACCGGCGCCGAGCTGCGCAGCGCCGTACCGTTGCCGCCGCCGTTCCGGGTGCCGCTGCCGATCCCACCCGTGCTGAAGCCGGTCGGCGCCGGCCGTTACGAGATCACCCAGCGCGAGGCGAGCGCGGAGATCCTGCCCGGGATCAGGACACCGCTGTGGACGTACGAGGGCACCTTCCCCGGACCGACGATCGAGTCGCGCCGCGGCCGGCCGGTCACCGTGACGCACCGCAACGAACTGCCCGTGCCGACCGTCGTGCACCTGCACGGCGGACGGACCCCGGCGGCCTCCGACGGGTACCCGACCGACCTCGTCCTGCCCCGAGTCCGGCAGGAGCGCTCCACACACACGGGGCACGGCTCCGGGCACGGCACACGGGACATGCACGATCCGCGGGCCGTGGTGACCGAGCTGACGCGGGACTACACCTTCCCGCTGGACCAGCGGGCGGCATTGCTGTGGTACCACGACCACCGGATGGACTTCACCGCCCCCGCGATCTGGCGCGGCCTGGCCGGGCTGCACATCGTCCGCGACGACGTCGAAGACGCCCTCGGCCTGCCCGCGGGGCCGCGCGAACTGCCCCTCGTGATCACCGACCGCGCGTTCGCCGCCGACGGCACCCTCGCCTATCCCGCCCTCGACCCCGCCCTGCGGGAACGGCCGGGCGTACGCGAGCCCTATCTCGCCGGCGTCCTCGGTGACGTGATCCTGGTCAACGGCGTCCCCTGGCCCGTGCACGAAGTCGACGCGGCCCGCCACCGGCTGCGTGTCCTGAACGCCTCCAACGCCCGGCACTACGAGCTCGAAGCGGTCACCGATGACGGACGCCGCCTCGACCTCGTCCAGATCGGCGCCGACCAGGGGCTGCTCGCCGCACCGGTCACCCACCGGCTCCTGCCCATCGCGCCGGCCGAACGCCACGACCTGGTCATCGACTTCTCCGGCGTCCCGATCGGCGGCCGCGTCAGGCTCCTCAACCGGCTCGGTTCGGGCCGTACCCGTGACGTGATGGCCTTCCGCGTCGCGCGCCGCGCCGCCGACGACAGCCGCGTCCCCCGCACCCTCTCCACCGACCTGCCGGCCTGGCGCCGGTCGGACGCCGTCAGGGTGCGCGACCTCTCCTTCCGCGCCGGCCGTATGGACGGCGGCCACGGTTGGCTGATCGGCGGGCTGCCGTTCGACCCCGCCCGCTCCGACGTCGTCACCCGTCTCGGCGATGTCGAGGTGTGGCGGCTGGTCGCCGACGTCCACCACCCCGTCCACCTGCACCTGGCCGGTTTCCGGGTGCTCTCGCGCGGCGGCCGTCCGCCGCTGCCGCACGACGCGGGCCTCAAGGACACGGTCTCCCTGCGGCCGGGTGAGTCAGCCGAGATCATCACCCGTTTCGACGGCTATCGCGGCCGCTACCTCTTCCACTGCCACAACGCCGAACACGAGGACATGGGCATGATGGCCAACCTTGAGATCGTCTAGGAGCACGCGCCGTGCCCGCCGGCCGCCGGTCAGAGGCCGAACGCGAGGGCGACAGCCCGCACGGCCGTCGCGCAGAGCGCGACGAACCCGCCCAGCACGGTCAGCGCGCGCAGCCCCTGCCTGCGCAGGTCACGAAGCTCGGGGATCCGCGAGCTGACCCTCTCGATCTCACGACCGGCGCCCCAGCCGCAGACGACGCCGAACACGACGCCGGCGACGGCGACGGGCCCGGGCCGCAGCCACCATTCGGGCGGCAGCTCCCCGCCCAGGATCGCCCACAGCGTGAACCCGGCGAGCCCCGCGGCCGGCAACCCGGGCCAGGCCAGCACGGTCACCAGCGACACCGCGAAGGTCGGCGGAAAGGTCACCGCGCGCAGCACGCCGCGCGTCCCGGCCGAGCCGCACCGCCGTACCAGCCAGTGCCCCATCCAGATCGCGCGGGCCAGCCCGGCGAAGACCGCGGTGACGGCGAAGGTCGCCAGCGGCCAGATCACCGTGGCCACCACGCACGGTACGGCCAGCACGGCCAGCAGGAGCAGCGCCGCGCTCCCCGCGGGCAGCGGGCCCGTCCTGACCGGGGCGCCCTCCGCGGCAGGGGCGGTCCGTCTCCTCACCGCCCGGCGGGCGGGCACGGACCCGTCCGCCACGGCGGGGTGCCCGCCCCGCGGCGGCTGCGGCTCACCGGGGACCGGGGTCCGCTCGTCGTCTCCGGGGCGGCTCCCCCGGACCGTCCGGTCCGGCGCGGGACCCGGCCGGGGCCCGCGGGCCGCCTCCGCCGTCTTCGCCGCCGCCCTGGCGGTCTTCGGGGGATCCACCGTCTTCGCCGCCGCCCTCGCGGCCTTCGGGGGCTCCTCCGCGGTGGCGGTGGCGGCCCGGGCCTCCGGTTTCCCTGACACGACGCGCTCCCCGGCGCGCGCGCTCCGCTCCCCCTCACGCCCCGCGCTCTTCGCGGGCGCGGCCCCGGCCGAGGCGATGGCGGTGGCGCGGGCCAGGCGGCCGAGGCGGGTGGCGAGGACGGCCGCGGTGGGGCGTTTGCCGGCCTCGCGGTGCAGGGCCGCCCGGACCAGGGGCAGCAGCGCGGCGGGCACCCCCGCGAGGTCCGCCTGGCCGTTCAGGATCGCGTACATCTGCGCCTCGACCGTGCCGCGGCCGAAGGTGGGGCGCCCGGTGGCGGCGAACGCGACCGTGGCGGCCCAGGCGTGCACGTCGACGGGTTCCCGCACCGGCTCGTCGGCGAACAGCTCCGGAGCGGCGTAGCCGGGGGTGCCCAGGAAGGTGCCGGTGAGGGTGAGCCGGGTGGCGTCGAGGACCTGGGCGATGCCGAAGTCGATCAGGACGGGCTCGCCGCCGGGACCGAGCAGCACGTTCGAGGGCTTGAGGTCACGGTGCACGACCCCGGCCGCGTGGATGGCCGACAGCGCGGTCGCCAGCCCCTGCGCCAGGGTGACGAGCCCGGCTCCCCGGAGCGGACCGTCACGCCGCACCCGCTCCAGGAGGGTGTCGCCCTCGATGTACTGCATGACCAGGTAGGGCCGCTCGCAGGCGAGGTCGGCGTCGAGGACCCGGGCGACGTAGGGGCTTTCGATCCGGCGCAGGGCGCGGACCTCGCGTTCGAGCCGCGCGCGGGCCTCGGAGTCGGCGTCGACGACGTCATGGAGCATCTTGAGCGCCACGATCTCGCCGCGGCGGTTGGCGGCGAGGTAGACCTCGCCCATTCCACCCCGGCCGAGGCGCTCCATCAACGTGTAGGGGCCGATCCGCCCGAGTCGCCCCACGTGCCCTCCCGTGTCGGCCACATGGGTCCGAGACCGCCTGTGCCTGTCGGGTCGCTCGCTCGCGCTCGCTTCCCTGCCTCCAGCCCAAAGGAGACAACACCATAGCGGGCGGGGACGACGAATTTACGGCGGCGCGCCGTACTTGGGGGAAACATCAGTGGCCCGTGGCGTCTCCCCGAGGAGGGCCGGACCCGCCCGCCGACGTGGGCGGCTGCCCCGGCGACGACTCCGGCCGGGCAGGAGACCCCTCCGGCGAGCGATCCGCCGGGACGGACGGCTGCTCCCCCGGCCGGCCCGCCGGGGCGGCCGGCTGATCCGGCGACCGGTCCGCCGGAGCGGTCTGCCGGGGCCCGGCCGTGAGCGGCGGAACGTACGGCAGGCCCGCCTCGTCCCGCCGCCGCCGCTCCCTCCGGCGGCCGAAGAACAGGTGATCCAGGCTGATCCGGCCCGCGCCACCGGCGGCCAGCAGCAGCGCGGCCGAGCCGAGTGCCCCGGCCAGCTCGAAACCGCCCTCGCCGACGAACAGAGCGCGCCGGTGCACGAACAGGACGGCGCCGAGCATGTCGATCGCGAGCAGGAGCCCGGCGAGCGGGGTCAGCAGGCCCAGGATGAGCAGGATCCCGCCGATCAGCTCGACGACGATGGCGTACCACGCCGACGCCTCCGGCAGGGGCACGCCCATCCCGGCGAACTGCGCCGCGGTAGCGCCGGCCCCGCCGCCCGTGAGCTTCTGCCATCCGTGCGCGACGAAGACCACGCCCACCACGATCCGGGCGATCAGCGCCGCCACGTCGTAGAGGGAGCGCCTCATGGCCGGACCCGCCCGCCGCGCGGGCCACCGGACGGCCTTCCCGGAGCCGCGGCTTCCCACGGAGGACGGCCGGCGGCCGGAATCGTGATCACTGCGTCCATGTGACCAAGTCAAACGGCACCCGGCCGCGATCACACGGAGCGACACGCCATCACGGAAGGCAACGAAGGGTCACGGACACCGGAGGTGTGCGGGACCGCCCGGCCGCCCGGCTGTCCTGTCGCCCGGCCGCCCGGCTGTCCTGTCGCCCGGCCGCCCGGCTATCCGGCGCGGGACTCCGGCCGGGCGAGGACCGTGCCGGTCGCGGTGCGCAGGTGGCCCTCCCCGGTGTAGATCCACTTGGTGGAGGTCAGCTCGGGCAGGCCCATCGGGCCGCGCGCGTGCAGCTTCTGGGTGGAGATGCCGATCTCCGCGCCGAACCCGAACTCGCCGCCGTCGGTGAACCGGGTGGAGGCGTTGACCGCCACCGCCGCGGAGTCGACCGTCGCGACGAACCTGCGCGAGGCGGTGACCGAGCGGGTCACGATCGCGTCGGTGTGGCCCGAGCCGTACTCCCTGATGTGCGCGACCGCGTCCTCCAGCGAGTCGACCACGGCCGCGGCGATGTCGAGGGAGAGGTACTCCTCGCGGAAGTCGGCCTCACCGGCCGGGACCACGTCGCCGTAGGCGGCGATCCGCTCGTCACCGTGCACCGTCACCCCCTCGGCGGCCAGCGCGGCCAGCGCGCGCGGCACGAACGCGTCGGCGACGGCCGCGTGCACCAGGAGCGTCTCGGCGGCGTTGCACACCGAGGGCCGCTGGACCTTGGCGTTGAGGAGGATCTCGACGGCGAGGTCGAGGTCGGCGTCGGCGTCGACGTAGACGTGGCAGTTGCCGACACCGGTCTCGATCACCGGGACCGTCGACTCCTCGACCACCGAGTTGATCAGCGAGGCCCCGCCGCGCGGGATCAGCACGTCGACCAGGCCCCGGGCCCGCATGAGCTCCTTGACCGAGTCGCGGGTCTGACCGGGCACCAACTGCACCGCCCCGGCCGGCACCTCGGTGCCGGCCAGCGCCTCCTGCATGACCTTCACCAGCGCGGTGTTGGAGGAGTACGCGCTGGACGACCCGCGCAGCAGTACGGCGTTGCCGCTCTTCAGGCAGAGCGCCGCGGCGTCCACCGTCACGTTGGGGCGGCCCTCGTAGATGATGCCGACCACCCCGAGGGGCACCCGGACCTGGCGCAGCTCCAGCCCGTTGGGCAGCGTGCTCCCCCGGATCACCTCGCCCACCGGGTCGGGCAGGTCGGCGACCTGGCGGACCGCCTCGGCGACGGCCCGGACACGGGCCTCGTCGAGCCGGAGCCGGTCGATCATGTACTCGGAGGTGCCGCCCTCCCGCGCCCGCTCCACGTCGAGCGCGTTGGCCTCGACGATCTCGGCGGCCCTGGCCACCAGGGCGTCGGCCACCGCCCGGAGCGCGGCGTCCTTGGGCGACCGCGGCAGCGGGGCCAGCTCGGCGGCGGCCTCTTTGGCCGCCCGGGCCACCTTCAGGAATTCCTCGGACATCTCGCGCTCCATGCGAACCGGAAACTAGTGCTGGGTCTCCAGTATGACGATGTCGTCGCGATGAATCAGCTCACGCTCATATTCCGGACCGAGGTCGGCGCCCAGCTCCCTGGTGGAGCGGCCCAGCAGGCCGGGGATCTCCCCGGCGTCGAAGTTCACCAGACCGCGGGCGACGACCCGGCCGCGCGGCCCGCACAGGTCCACCGGGTCGCCCGCGGCGAACTCGCCCTCGACGGCGGTGACCCCGGCGGGCAGCAGCGACTTTCGGCGGCCCACCACCGCCTCGACCGCGCCGGAGTCCAGGTGGAGGCGGCCTCTGCCGGTGGTGGCGTGCGCCAGCCACAGCAGGCGGGTACCGGGGTGGCGGCCCTCGGGGTGGAAGTAGGTGCCGATGTCGGCGCCGGCCAGGGCCTGCGCGGCGTGCGCGGCGGCGGTCAGCACGACGGGCACGCCCGCGCCGGTGGCGATCCGGGCCGCCTGCACCTTGGTGACCATGCCGCCGGTGCCGACCGCGCCGCCCCTGCCCAGCTCGACGCCCACGAGATCGGCGGGCCCGCGCACCTCGGTGAGCCTGCGGGCGCCCGGACGGCGCGGGTCGCCGTCGTAGAGGGCGTCCACGTCCGACAGCAGCACCAGCGCGTCGGCGCGGGTCAGGTGGGCGACCAGCGCGGCGAGCCGGTCGTTGTCGCCGAAACGGATCTCGTCGGTGGCCACGGTGTCGTTCTCGTTGACCACCGGGACGATGCCCAGCTCCAGCAGGCGGCCCAGCGTGCGCTGGGCGTTGGCGTGGTGGGAGCGGCGCATCATGTCGTCGGCGGTCAGCAGCACCTGGCCGACGCGCAGGCCGTAGCGGGCGAAGGAGGAGGTGTAGCGGGCGACCAGCACCCCCTGCCCGACGGAGGCCGCCGCCTGCTGGGTGGCGAGGTCGCGCGGCCGCGCGGGCAGGCCCAGCGGCCCCAGACCCGCCGCGATCGCCCCGGAGGACACCAGCACGAGCTGGGTGCCGGCCGCGCGGCGGGCGGCGAGCACGTCGACCAGGGCGTCCACCCGGTCGACGTCGATCGTCCCCTGCGGGGTGGTGAGCGAGGACGAGCCCACTTTCACGACCAGGCGTGCGGCCGTACGGATCCGATCGCGCCCATCGTCCACGACACGTACCTTCCTCGAAAAAGGGGTCCCCGCGGCCCGTCACGACGGCCCGTACGCCGGGGGACGCCGGGGGCCGTGGAAAGCAGGTTATCTGAGCCGGTTGTCCGTGCCCCGCGGCCCCTGGTGCACGGCCTCGGCGTTGAGCGTCGGCTGCCAGTCGAAGATGTAGCCGTTCTCCATGGACCCGATGATCACCTCGGCGTCGGCCTTGGCGCCCGCCTTGGTGAGCTCCTCCTCCACACCGAGCCGCTCCAGCCGGTCGGCGAGGTAGCCGACGGCCTCGTCGTTGGTGAAGTCGGTCTGGCGGATCCACCGCTCCGGCTTGGCCCCGGTGACCTGGAAGGTGTTGTCGTCCACCCGGCGCACCGCGAAGCCGGTGTCGCCGAGCTGGCGGGGCCGGATGACCAGGCGGGTCGGCTCGGGCACGGGCGCGGCGGCCCGGGCGGCGGCGACCATCTCGGCCACAGCGTAGGTCAGCTCCGGCAGGCCCTCGTGCGTGGCCGCCGAGATCTGGAAGACCCGCAGCCCCCGCTCCTCCAGCATCGGCCGGACGATGTCGGCCAGTTCCCGGGCGTCGGGAACGTCGGCCTTGTTGAGCACGGCCAGGCGCGGCCGGTCCTCCAGCTTGCCGTACGCCGCGAGCTCGGCCTCGATCGCCTCGTAGTCGCTGACCGGGTCGCGGCCCGGCTCCATGGTGGCGCAGTCGATCACGTGCACGAGCGTGTTGCACCGCTCGACGTGCCGCAGGAACTCGTGTCCCAGGCCCTTGCCCTGCGACGCGCCGGGGATGAGACCGGGCACGTCGGCGACGGTGAAGACCGTGTCGCCGGCGCTGACGACGCCGAGGTTGGGCACCAGCGTGGTGAACGGATAGTCGGCGATCTTCGGGCGGGCCGCCGACAGCGCGGCGATCAGGGAGGACTTGCCCGCGCTGGGGAAACCGACCAGCGCCACGTCGGCGACGCTCTTCAGCTCCAGCATCACGTCGAGGGCGTCGCCGGGCTCGCCGAGCAGCGCGAAGCCGGGAGCCTTGCGCTTGGTGGAGGCCAGGGCGGCGTTGCCCAGCCCGCCGTGGCCGCCCTCGGCGATCACGTAGCGGGTGCCGGCGCCGACCAGGTCGACCAGGACCTCCCCGGTGGAGGCGTCCTTGACCACGGTGCCGTCGGGCACCGGCAGGATGACGTCCCCACCGTTGGCTCCGTCGCGGTTGCCGCCCGAGCCCTGCTTGCCGTTGGCGGCCTTGCGGTGCGGACGGTGGTGGTACTCCAGCAGCGTGGCGGTGCTGGGGTCGACCTCCAGGATCACGTCGCCGCCGCGGCCGCCGTTGCCGCCGTCGGGACCGCCGAGTGGCTTGAACTTCTCCCGATGGACAGAGGCGCAGCCATGTCCCCCGTCACCGGCCTTGATGTGCAGGACCACCTGGTCCACAAAGTCCGGCATGTCTGCCTTCTTACCCCTATCTTAGGAAAAACCGCTCATAAAGCGAACAGGGGTGGATCGCCTATGCGACCCACCCCTGCCGTTGACGTCTGGCGGTGCGAACCTACTCCGCGACCGGGACGATGCTCACCGCGCGGCGACCGCGCTTGACACCGAACTGCACGTGACCCGCGGCCAACGCGAACAGGGTGTCGTCACCACCGCGGCCGACGTTGTCGCCCGGGTGGAAGTGGGTGCCGCGCTGGCGGACGATGATCTCGCCGGCGTTGACCAGCTGGCCGCCGAAGCGCTTCACGCCAAGCCGCTGCGCGTTGGAGTCACGGCCGTTCCGAGTGGACGACGCGCCCTTCTTGTGTGCCATCTCGCAAAACTCCCGAAACTCAGGCCTGGTCGATGCCGGTGATCTTCACCTGCGTGTAACGCTGGCGGTGACCCTGGCGCTTCTTGTAGCCGGACTTGTTCTTGTACTTGAGGATCCGGATCTTCGGACCCTTGGTCTCACCGAGAATCTCGGCGGCGACGGTGAACTTGCCCGCCTCGGTGGTCACGTCGCCATCGTTGACGACGAGCACCGTCGGCAGCGAAACCTTGGAACCGACCTCGCCGGCGACCCTGTCCACCTCAAGGACGTCACCGACGGAGACCTTCTGCTGCCTGCCGCCGCAACGAACGATCGCGTACACCGCGGAACCCTTCTTCTGACTACTTGCTCGCTGGATGCTGCGCCCCGCATCCGGCTATGGTCACTGATGTCGACCGACGAACCGGGTAGACGCGCGAACAGGGCGCGCCACGAGCGCACCGGTTCATCAGCTTACCGGATTACCGGTGTCCTGGTCGAACCGGGCGGAACGCCGGAGCTGTCGGCCGCCGACCGTGCCCCGCGGGCGCCCCGCCGCCCAGGACGCCCGTACGGCGCCGCCGGACGGCGGGATTCGCGAGGCGGCCCGGTCAGTCGGCCGACCTGGCCTTCCGGGAGCGTCGCCGCCCCCGGCCGGAAGTCTGCATGGCCTGAGCGTCTCCGTCAGGAGCGTCATCAAGCGCATCGGTCACCGTATCACGGCCGGACTGGTCGTTGGCCGCGACCGCCTGACCGCCGTCCTTGGTGAGCTTCTCCGCGACGGCCTTCTCGATGGCCATCTTGCCCTGGGTGCCACGCGGCTCCGGCTTGCCCTCGACCGGTTCGGCCGAGACGTGCAGACCCCGGCCGTTGCAGCACTCGCAGACGGTGGAGAACGCCTCCAGCAGGCCCTGCCCGACCCGCTTACGGGTCATCTGGACCAGCCCCAGCGAGGTCACCTCGGCGACCTGGTGCTTGGTGCGGTCGCGGGCCAGGCATTCCAGCAGCCGCCGCAGCACCAGGTCACGGTTGCTCTCCAGCACCATGTCGATGAAGTCGATGACGATGATGCCGCCGATGTCCCGCAGCCTGAGCTGGCGGACGATCTCCTCGGCCGCCTCCAGGTTGTTGCGGGTCACCGTCTCCTCGAGGTTGCCGCCCTGACCGGTGAACTTGCCGGTGTTGACGTCGACCACCGTCATGGCCTCGGTCCGGTCGATCACCAGCGAACCGCCGCTGGGCAGCCAGACCTTGCGCTCCATCGCCTTGGCGATCTGCTCGTCGATGCGGTAGGCGGCGAAGACGTCGCCGTCGCCGTCCCACTTCTTGAGCCGGTCGGCCAGGTGCGGGGCGACATAGCGGACGTACTCGTCGACCGTCCCCCACACCTCGTCGCCCGCCACGACCAGCGAGGCGAAGTCCTCGTTGAAGACGTCGCGGACCACCCTGACGGTCAGGTCGGGCTCGGAGGACAGCAGCTCCGGCGCGCTGGCCGACTTGGCCTTGCGCTGGATGTTCTCCCACTGGGCCGACAGCCTGGCCACGTCGCGGCCGAGCTCCTCCTCGGAGGCGCCCTCGGCGGCCGTGCGGACGATGACGCCGGCGTTCTCCGGCATCACCTTCTTCAGGATGCTCTTGAGGCGGGTGCGCTCCTTGTCGGGGAGCTTGCGGCTGATCCCGGTCATCGAGCCGTCGGGCACGTAGACCAGGTAGCGGCCCGGCAGGCTGACCTGCGAGGTGAGCCGCGCCCCCTTGTGACCCATGGGGTCCTTGGTGACCTGCACCAGCACCGACTGGCCGGACTTCAGCGCCACCTCGATCCGCTTGGGCTGGCCCTCCAGCCCCACGGTGTCGAAATTGACCTCACCGGCGTACAGGACCGCGTTGCGGCCCTTGCCGATGTCGACGAACGCCGCCTCCATGCTCGGCAGGACGTTCTGCACCTTGCCGAGGTAGACGTTGCCGACGTAGGACTGCCCGGCCTCGCGGTTGACGTAGTGCTCGACGAGGACGCCGTCCTCCAGCACCGCGATCTGGGTCCGGCCGCCGGTGCGGCGGACCACCATCATGCGCTCGACGGACTCGCGGCGGGCCAGGAACTCCGACTCGGTGATGACCGGCGGACGCCTGCGGCCGAGCTCGCGCCCCTCGCGGCGGCGCTGCTTCTTGGCCTCCAGGCGGGTCGAGCCGCGCACGCTCTGCACCTCGTCCAGCAGGCTGCGGCCGGCACGGGGCGCGCGGATCCGCACCACGGTGTTCGGCGGATCGTCCGGCCCCTCGTCCGCCTCCTCGGTGCCCCTGCGGCGGCGGCGACGGCGGCGGCGCGAGCCGCCCGTCTCCTCCTCGGCCTGCTCGGCGGCCTGGGGCTGGGCCGGGGACTCCTCCTCGGCCTGCTCCGGCTCCTCCTCCTCGCCCTCCTCCAGGTCACGGGTGCGGCCCCGGCCGCGCCCGCCCCTGCGGCGGCGACGGCGACGGCCACCGGCCTCGTCGTCACCCTCGGCCTCGTCGTCGACGCCCTCCGGGGACGTCTCCTCCTCGGCCTGCTCGGCGGGCTCGGGCTGGGCCTCCGGCTGCGCCGGCGCGGGACGCGCGGCGGGCGCCTCGGCCCGGTGCGGATCAGGGGCCTGGAAGAGCGGCTGGAAGATCGCCGCCGGCGGCTGGAAGTTCAGCGCCGGGACCTCCGGGCGCTCACGCTCGGCCATCCCGAAGGGGTCGGAGAACAGGCCGGGACGCTCCTCGACGATGTCCTCACCGGCGGGCTCGTCGTCCAGTGCCTCATCGACGGGCGGCTCCGGAAGGAGGTCCGCGGCGTCCTCCCCGGGCAACGCGGCCTCCGGGGCTCCCGGGGCCTCGGCGCCGCCCGTGATCCACGCGGTGCCGGCGGCCTCCGCCGGCGCCGCGGCCGGGGACTCGCCCGCCTCGGCGACCGGCTCGGCCTCCGGGGCCTCCTGCCGAGCCGCCTTCCTGCGGGTACGGGTGCGCTTGGCCGGCGCGGGCCTCTCCTCCGCCTGCCGGGCCTCGTGTGTCTCCGGCGCCTGCGGGGCCTCCGGTGTCTCCGGCGCGGACGCCGCCTCCGCGGACTCCTGGGCCGACGGCGTGGACGCCTGGGCCTGCGGCACGGAGGCCGTCTCGGCGGGCGCACCGGCATCCGGCTCGGCCACCGGTTCGGCGGTCGCCTTCTTCGCACGGCTGCGCCGGGGCTTCGCGGGCACCGCCTCGGCCGCCTCGACCTCAGCCTCGGCGGTGGTGGCCGCCTTGCGCCGGGTCGCGCGCTTGGGCTTCACCGGCTCCGGCACGGCCTCGGGCTCGGCTCCGGGCTCCTGGGCGGCGGGCCGTACGTCCTCGGTCCCGGCGGGTCCGGCCGTCGGCGTCACCACCGGCTCGGGCGGCAGGCCCGCCGCGGACGCCGCGGGCTCCCCCGGCTCGGCGGCAGGCGGGGCCGTCACCGACGCGGGCGCGTTCAGCACCGCGGGCGGGGACTCCGGCTCCTCCGGCGGAGGGCCGGCCGGCCTGCTGGCGGACCGCCTGCGGCGGGCCGGCTGGATCTGTTCTGTTCTGTCCTCGCCGGGGCCGTTCGCCCCGGCGCCGGGCTCGTTGTCGAGCATGCGGGCGCTCTCCCGTCAGCTCCCGGGCGCGTCTCCGCGCCGCGCGGGAGCTCTCGTCTCTCGCTGTACGCCGGGCCGCGCGGCCCGGCGCCAAGTCCTATAGATCGCCGCCGACGTGCCGGCCCACCGGTTCCGTTTCGCCGCCGCGCGTCATGTCGCGGTCCAGGCCGAACGGGTCGGCGGGCCCACCGGTACTCGCGTCCAGCGGTCCCTGCGCCAGCCTGGTCACCTCGGGGGGCACCGGCGGCGCGAAGCCTGCCAGAAGACGCAGTCCGGTGAGAACGTCGTCGGGTCGAACGGCAGGAGTTGCGTGCCGTACAACCATGCGAAGTATGACACATGGCCGACCGGACCCCTGACCTGCTGTTGTCTCGGTTCTCTCTGTTCCCTCGGTCACCTCGAGGCCCAGCACCGCCTCCCGAGCGTCGAAGCGGCGCAGACCCTTCTTGGTCATGCGCTCCACCTCGATCCGCTCGGCGGCGACGAACCGCTCGACCGCCTCCCTCGCAAGGACGGGGTCGGCCTGCGGAAGGCGTATCTCCCACGCCGAGCACTCCAGCCGGTCGGCCAGGCTCTCGGCGCCCGCCACGACGACGTCGAGCACGTCGACGCCCGGCGGCAGGGAGTCGTCGAGCGCGGTGCGCAACCACTCGGGGTCGCACTCCCGCGTCACGCTGATCTCAAGGTATTCGGCCTCGCTCGCCACCCCGGTGGCCGCGACCGCGCCCACGTAGGAGATCCTGGGGTGCGGCGAGAAGCCTGCGCTGAACGCGACCGGGACGCCGGCGCGCCGGACGGCGCGCTCCACGGCCCGGGAGACGTCACGGTGACTCGTGAAACGCAGGCGGCCACGCTTGGCGTAGCGGACACGCAGCCGCTGCGCCACGGGTGCGGGCGGAGGCCCGTCGGGAACGGGTTTCAGGGTGGTGTCGTCCTTCCAGATCGTGGTTCGTCGAAGGGCGGCCGCGCTCACGCACGGCCTACCTCAGACAACCGTCAGTGGCAGCAGCTTCTTCCCCGTGGGCCCGATCTGGATCTCGGTGCCCATGGTGGGGCACACGCCGCAGTCGTAGCAGGGGGTCCAGCGGCAGTCCTCGACCTCGACGTCGTTGACGGCGTCCTGCCAGTCCTGCCAGAGCCATTCGCGGTCGAGGCCGGCGTCGAGGTGGTCCCAGGGCAGGACCTCGTTCTCCTCGCGCTCGCGCGTGGTGTACCAGTCGATGTCGATGCCGGCCTCGGCCGCGCAGTCCATCCAGCGCCGGTAGGAGAAGTGCTCGCTCCAGCCGTCGAACCGGCCGCCGTTCTCCCACACCGCGCGGATGACCGCGCCCACCCGGCGGTCGCCGCGGGAGAGCAGGCCCTCCACGATCGACGGCTTGCCGTCGTGGTAGCGCATGCCGATGGCCCGGCCGTACTCCTTGTCGCCGCGCAGGGCGTCCTTGAGGGCCTTGAGCCGGCGGTCGACCGTCTCGTGATCGGCCTGGGCGGCCCACTGGAACGGCGTGTGCGGTTTGGGAACGAAGCCGCCGATGGAGACCGTGCAGCGCACGTCACGCGACCCGGTGGCCTCCCGGCCGGCCTTGATGACCTTCCTGGCCAGGTCGGCGATGCCGAGGACGTCGGCGTCCTCCTCCGTGGGCAGGCCGCACATGAAGTAGAGCTTCACCTGCCGCCAGCCCTGGCTGTAGGCGGCGGTCACCGTCCGGATCAGGTCGTCCTCGGTGACCATCTTGTTGATCACCTTGCGCATCCGCTCCGAGCCGCCCTCCGGGGCGAACGTCAGACCGGAACGACGGCCGTTGCGGGAGAACTCGTTGGCCAGGTCGATGTTGAAGGCGTCGACCCGGGTCGAGGGCAGCGACAGCGAGGTGTTGGTGCCCTCGTAACGGTCGGCCAGGCCCTTGGCCACCTCACCGATCTCGGAGTGGTCCGCCGACGACAGCGACAGCAGCCCGACCTCGTTGAACCCGGACGCGCTGACGCCCGCCTCGACCATGTCGCCGATCGTGGTGATCGAACGCTCACGCACCGGACGGGTGATCATGCCCGCCTGGCAGAACCGGCAGCCGCGAGTGCAGCCGCGGAAGATCTCCACGCTGAACCGCTCGTGCACGGTCTCGGCCAGCGGGACCAGCGGCTTCTTCGGATAGGGCCACTCGTCGAGGTCCATCACCGTGTGCTTCTGCACCCGCCACGGCACCCCGGACCGGTTCGGCGCGACCCGCTGGATGCGGCCGTCCGGGTGGTAGGTGACGTCGTAGAACCTGGGCACGTAGACCCCGCCGGACTCGGCCAGCCGCAGCAGCAGCTCGTCACGCCCGCCGGGCGAGCCCTCCTCCTTCCACTCGCGGATCACCTCGCTGATCGCGATGGCGACCTGCTCGCCGTCGCCCAGCACCGCGGCGTCGAGGAAGTCGGCGACCGGCTCGGGATTGAAGGCCGCGTGGCCCCCAGCCAGGACGATCGGGTCGTCGTCGGTCCGGTCGGCGGCCATCAGCGGGATGCCGGCCAGGTCCAGCGCGGTCAGCATGTTGGTGTAGCCCAGCTCGGTGGCGAAGGAGATGCCGAGCACGTCGAACGCCCGCACCGGCCGGTGCCCGTCGACCGTGAACTGCGGGACGCCCTCGGACCGCATGAGCGCCTCAAGGTCGGGCCAGACGGCGTAGGTGCGCTCGGCCAGCGTCCCGGGCAGCTCGTTGAGGATCTCGTAGAGGATCTGGACGCCCTGGTTGGGCAGGCCCACCTCGTAGGCGTCCGGATACATCAGAGCCCAACGGACCGTGGACCCGTCCCAGTCCTTGACGGTCGAGTTGAGCTCACCCCCGACGTACTGGATCGGCTTCTGCACCCTGGGCAGGAGCGCTTCCAGGCGGGGAAACAGCGACTCGACAGACATGCCCCAAGCCTATCCGGCTACGGGAGGTGCCACAGGCGGTCGTCCCCCGCGCGCAGCGATCCCAGCCGGTGCCCCAGCTCGTCACGCGCCCAGGCGTCCAGGTGCGCCCGGCGCAGCAGGGCCGTCAGGGTCTGGAGATCCCGGATGTCCCGCAGCACCGGATACCCCGCCTGGGACCTGGCGTCGTGGCCGTACGCCTCGCTGAAGTTCGCCAGCTGCCGCTCGGTCAGCCCGAACCGCGCGCCGTGCAGGGTCGGGACCAGATCGGCCTCCCGCGGCCCCGAACACGCCCACTGCCAGGACCGCAGCAGGAACCCCCGCGGCGTGCGGATCATGTTCTCCCGGCGGGCGTCGCCGTGCACCAGCCCGTACGGCAGCGCGAACTCCACCTTCCCGTACCCCTCGGCCAGCGCGTCGCAGCGCCCCAGCAGCCATCCCCGGTCCTCGCGGTCCAGCACCGGGCACTCCCCGGCCGCCCGGCGCACCGCCCCGAGCGGGTCGCAGGCCGGCAGGTCGAACGGCACCGGCGGCAGGGCGTGCAGCCGCCGCAGCAGCGGCCCCAGCAGCGCCGGGTCTGGCGGCGGCCCGATGTGCTCCTGCCGCCGCCAGAAGGTCGCCAGGAACCCCTCGGCGGCGATCGGCTGCTCCACGTCCAGGGGGCGGTCCGCCGGGAACCCCCGGTCCGCCAGCCATCGCGCCACCCGCACCGAGACGGCCGGCCGTTCGGCCTCGTCCGGCGCGTCCTCGCGGGCCAGCCGTATCGTCACCCCCTCGGCGGCCAGGTGGCAGACCAGCCCGGCGGCGTCGTGCCCCACCCTGAATCCGCTCGCGTTCAGCCCGGCCTGCCGGCACGAGCGGGTGAGCGCCCCGGTCACCCGGGGAAGAAGCGAACCCTCCACGGCGATCGTCATCGTCCACTCCTGTCTGAAATCCGCGCCGGCCCGCCCACGGGCCGGCGACGCCGGTGAGCGGGGGAGGGTTCGAGACCGGGGACGGGCGGGTGGCTTCCATCGCGGCCGGTCTCAGAACGGCCGCTGACGGATGTGGATCGCCTGGAGCAACCCGACGGCGATCATGTTCGCGAAGGTCGCGGTGCCGCCGTAGGAGACGAACGGCAGGGGCAGCCCGGTGATCGGCATGATCCCGATCGTCATCCCGACGTTGACGAAGGACTGGAAGCCCAGCCAGCACACGATCACCCCGGCCGTCAGCGCGCCGAACCGGTCGTCGCACCGGCGGGCGATCCGCATCCCCCGCAGCAGGATCACCGCGAGCAGCGCCACCACCATGACCGAGCCGAGGAAGCCGAACTCCTCCCCCGCGACGGTGAAGACGAAGTCGGTGTGCTGCTCGGGCACGAACCGGCCGGTGGTCTGGCCGCCGCGGAACAGTCCCTTGCCGAACAGCCCTCCCGAGCCGATCGCGATCAGCGACTGGGTGCTGTTGTAGCCGACGCCCCGCGGGTCGCTGGCGGGGTTGAGGAAGGCGGTGAACCGCGCGATCTGGTACGGCTCCAGCACGCCGAGGAACCACACGCCCACGGCCCCGGCGACCACGAGCAGGCCCAGCCCGAGGACCCACCGCTTGCGCACCCCCGCGATGACCATCGCGGCGGCGGTGATCACTCCCAGGACCATGGTGGTCCCCAGGTCCGGCTGGAGCATCACCATCCCCATGGTCAGGGCGGCCACCGCCAGCGACACCACGACGTCCAGGCCGCGCGGGCGCTCGCCGCCCTTGGCCGGCTGGGCCATCAGCATGGCGAGCATCAGCGCCAGCCCGAGCTTGGCCATCTCCGACGGCTGGAAGGCGAACCCGCCGCCCAGCAGGATCCACGAGTGCGCGCCGTTCACCGTGGAACCCAGCGGCGTGATCACCAGGATCAGCCCCACGAACGTCACGGCGTACACCAGCGGCGCGTACGCCCGCAGCCTGCGGTGGTTGACCATCGTCGCCAGACCGGTCAGCACCGCGCCGATGGCGAGGTTGAGGACGTGCTTCTTGACCAGCCCCGTGGAGCCGGGCGCCCAGGTCCGGGTCGACGACCACACCAGCAGCGTGCCGATCACCGAGAGCGCGGCGACCGCGACGAGCAGCACCCCGTCCATCCGGCCCACCACCGAGGAGGCGGCCATCGCCCGGCGGGCCAGCGACCTGCGCGGCGGGTTGATCACCCGGGCGGTCACCGCGCCACCGTCCTGTCCCGCACGGTCGCGGGCACCGCGGGCACCGCGATCATCGCGGTCCCCGTCCCGTCCCGCACGGTCGCGGTCTCGGTTTCGGTCGCCGCGGTCACCGCGCCACCGTCCCGTCCCGCTTGATCACCGGCGGCTCGGACGCCGGACGCCCGGCCGGCAGCGCCGCCGGAACCTGCCCGCCCTTGGACGAGATGCCGTAGATGCCCTCATAGATCTTCCGTACGGCCGGGGCGGCGGTCTCGGCGCCCATCCCGCCCTGGGAGACCATGACGACCACCACGAACCTCGGGTCGCCGGCCGGCGCGAACGACGCGAACCACGAGGTGTCGGCCTTGCCGTACACCTCGGCCGTGCCGGTCTTGCCGCCGATCCGCACCCGGTTCATCGGGAAACCGGCGAAGGCGCCCGCGGCCGTGCCGTCGGAGGGCACGTCGCTCAGCGCCGCCCTGATGTAGTTGCGCTCCCGCGCCGAGATCGGCAGCCGGCCCACCACCGGCGCCTTGATCTCCTTGACCATGGTGCCGTCGGGCCGTACCAGCGCCCAGCCGAGCCGGGGACTGCGCAGCCTGCCGTCCCCCGCCAGCGCGGCGTAGGCCGCGGCGAGCTGCAGCGGGGTCACCAGCACGTCACCCTGGCCGATGGAGAAGTTCGCCGCGTCACCCGGCCGCAGCAGGTAGCCCTCCAGACAGTTCTCGTACGCCAGCTGCTTGAGGAAGGCGGCCCGGCTCTGGTCGGTCCTGGCGACCTCCGGGTAGCCGGTCTTCGCGCGGCGGCAGTTGACCTCCTTGGTGGCCTCCCAGATCTGCTTCTTCCAGTCGCGGTCCGGGATCCGCCCGGCCGACTCGCCGGGCAGGTCCACGCCCGTCGGCCGGCCGAACCCGAAGGCCCGCGCCATGGTCGCCATCGGCTGCTTGGCGGTCCCCTTCGGCCGCAACCCGCCGTCACGCAGCCACTCCTCGTAGGCCGCCCGGTAGAAGATCGTGTCGCAGGACTTCACCAGCGCGGTGTGCAGGTTCATCGTGCCCATGCCGATGCCGTGGAAGTTGCTGAACGCCCGGCTGCCGACCATGAAGGAACCCGGGCAGTCGTACTGGCCGTGCAGCGGGTAGCCGTCCCGGAGCATCGCCGACACCGAGGAGATCTTGAAGGTCGAGCCCGGCGCGAACTGTCCCTTGATCGCCCGCGACACCAGCGGCTTGCGCGACTTCTCGGACAGCAGACGCTGGTACTCCGCCTCGGAGATGCCGCCCGTCCAGACCTTCGGGTCGTAGGTCGGCGCACTGGCCAGCGCGATGACCCTGCCGGTCCGCACGTCGAGCACCACGCCCGCCGCGCCGTCCGCCCTGGGCGCGGACTTCATGGCCTCGGCCAGGGCCTTCTCGGTCACCGCCTGCACCCTGGCGTCGATGCTGGTGATGAGCGTGTCACCGGGAATCGGCGCGACCTGCCGCTCCACCCCGATGACCTTGCCGAGCCGGTCGACCTGCACCCGCCGGATCCCCGGCACCCCTCGCAGCTCCGCGTCGTAGACCGCCTCCAGCCCGTCGCGTCCCACCAGGTCGACGCCGGAGAACGACGCCTTGAACCCCTCGCGCTTCTCCAGCTCCTCCTGCGTGATCGGCTGAAGGTAGCCCAGTGCCTGGGCCGCCGCGCTGCCGTGCGGGTACTGCCGCACCGCCTGCACCTCGGCGGTCACCCCGGGGAACTCCTCCTGCCGCTCCAGGATCTGCAGGGCCTCGCGCGTGGTGACCTCGTCGTCGATCGGGATCGGCTGGTACGGCGAGCCCGGCCAGCACGGCCGGGTGACCCCGGGACCGCAGGACCTGATGCGCTCGCGCAACCGCTCGGGACTGCGGTTCAGGACCGCCGCCAGCTTCTGCAGGACGGTCCTGCCGTTGCCCGCCATCCGGTTCAGGCTCGTCCTGTCCACCGAGACCACCAGCCGGGTCCGGTTGCGCACCAGCGGCCGCCCCGCCGCGTCGAGGATCTGCCCCCGTACGGCCGGCACGACCACGTCACGCGTCCGCGTCTCGGTCGCCGCCTCCGTGAACTCCGCGTAGCGCACCACCTGCACCTGCCAGAGCCGTACGGCGAGCAGCGCCATCAGCGACATCACCAGCGCCTGGATCACGACCAGCCGCCCCCGCATCCGGATCATGCCCGCCCCCCGTCACACCCGGCCCACGGCCTCCCCCGCCCGTCCCACCGGATCCCGCACGTCCCCAACCCGTCCCGCCGGATCCCGCACGCTTCCCGCTCGTCCCGCCGGATCCCGCACACCCGCCGGCCCGCCCCCTGCGGCCCGCACCGACCACACGCGGTGACCCGCGCGCTCACAGACGGCTCCGCGCCGGATACCGCACCGGCCGCGGAGCCCGCATCCGGGGACCCCCGGCGACCCTCCTCGCCAGCCCCGCCACAGGCAGGGCCGCGACCACGTCGTAGACGGCCTCCCCGGGCAGCGTGGCCGTCAGCACGTCCTCACCGAGCCGGGCGTCACCGAACAGGGCTCCTGCCGCCGCGGCGAGCACCGGCCCGGCGACGGCGCAGGTGAGCGTCGTGATGATCCTGGCCTCGGGATGGACCTCGGCCATCCGCCCGGCCGCGAACCCGACCAGGCACAGCACCAGGGCGTACTGCCCCATCACGTGCGCGGCGGGCGGCAGCACGTCGTTGAGCAGCCCGGCGAAGAAGCCCATGACCGTCCCGGCTGCGGCCCCACGGGCCTGCGCGTAACCGATCACGGTGAGCAGCACCAGGTCGGGGGCGACGTCCCCCGGCAGCGGCAGGCGGTTCACCACCGCCACCTGAACCACCATGACCAGCAGGAGGAACCCGGCGGCGAGCGCGTCCCGGCCCATCGGTCAGATCCCCCCGCGCTGCGGGCCCGGAGCCACCGCCTCGGGCGGCACGTCGCCCCGCCCACCCGGCGCCGCCTCTTCCTCCGGCGTGTCCTCCGTCTCCGGCGCGTCACCTTCGCGGCCCGGCGCCTCCCCACGGTCCGGCCCGCCCCGCGCCTTGCCCTTCTTCTCCTTCGCCGCCTGCCGCGGCGCGCCCGGCAGGACCACGTCACGCGGTTCACGCGTCGGCGCCTGCACCACCACGCCCACCACGTCGAGCGCGGTCAGATCCGCGTACGGCCGGGCGTAGGCCACCCGGGTCAGCTCCCCCGGCGTCGCCTCCACCCGTTCCACCACCCCGATCGGCACCCCGGCCACGTACGGCACGCCGTGCTGGGAGCCGAAACTGACGATCCGCCGGCCAGGAACGATCTGCGCCGTGGAGTCGAGCAACCGGAAACGCAGCAGGCGGCCACCGGACCCCACGCCGTGCACCACCCCGATCTCGTTGTTCCCCTCCAGGCGGGCTCCGGCCGCCGACGCCGGATCGCTGAGCAGCACGACGGTCGAGGTGGACCGCCCCGCCTGGACCACCCTGCCGACCAGGCCCTCGCCGTTCAGCACCGTCATCTCCGTCCGCACCCCGTCCGCCGTGCCGACATCGAGCTCGACGGCCTCCTCGAACCCCGGCGTGCCCCGCCGGGCGATCACCTGCGCCGGGACGATCCGGTATCCGGCGACGCCCGCCGCTCCGAGCAGGCGGTGCAGCTGCGCCGAACGCTGCCGGTCCAGGCCCTGCGCCACCAGGTCACGCCGGAGCCGGCCGTTCTCGGCGCGCAACTCCTCGATGCGGCGCCGCGCCTCCGGCGCACCGGTGATCATCGCGACGAACCTGCCGACCGGCCGGACGATGTCGGCCCCCGCCCTCTCCGCGGCGCCGAACACCGTCGTTCCCGCCTCCTTGAGGGGGGTGAGCGGGGAGGCTCCGCCGGTCCGGTGGTCGACGGTCATCAACACGAGAGCCGCGGCCAGCAGCATCCCCAGGCTGATCCGTGCGCGGCGCGTGTCCTTCATCAGTGCCGCGGCTCCGGGACGAGGACCTGCTGCAGCGCCTCGAAGTCCTCGACGCACTTGCCGGAGCCGAGCGCGACCGAGTCGAGGGCGTTGTCCACCAGGTGGATCGGCATGCCGGTCTCGTCCTTCAGCCGCTCGTCCAGGCCCTTCAGCAGGGCGCCCCCGCCGGTGAGCGCGATCCCCCGGTCCATCAGGTCGCCGGACAGCTCCGGCGGGCACTTGTCCAGCGTGGTCTTGACCGCGTCCACGATCGCGTTCACCGGCTCGTCGGTGGCCCGGCGGATCTCGGCGGCCGACACGACGATCGTCTTCGGCAGGCCGCTGACCAGGTCCCGGCCGCGGATCTCCGCGTGGCCCTCCTCGGGAAGCGCGCAGGCCGAGCCGATCGCCATCTTGATCTCCTCGGCGGTGCGCTCGCCGAGCATGAGCGAGTACTCCTTCTTGGCGTAGCTGATGATCGCCTGATCCAGCTCGTCGCCGCCCACCCTGATCGACTGGCTGGTCACCACGCCGCCCATCGAGATGATGGCGACCTCGGTGGTGCCGCCGCCGACGTCGACCACCATGTTGCCGGTCGGCTCGTGCACGGGCAGGCCCGCCCCGATCGCCGCGGCCATCGGCTCCTCGATGATGTAGACCTGCCGTGCCCCCGCCTGGTAGCCGGCCTCCTTGACCGCCCGCTGCTCGACGCCGGTGATCCCGCTCGGCACCGCGATGATGATGCGCGGCTTGGCGAACTGGCTGCGCCGGTGGACCCGCTGGATGAAGTAGCGGAGCATGCGCTCGGTGACGTCGAAGTCGGCGATGACGCCGTCCTTCAGCGGCCGGATGGCGACGATGTTGCCCGGAGTCCGGCCGATCATGCGCTTGGCCTCGATGCCGATGGCGACGATCTTTCCCGTGACCATGTTCATCGCGACGACGGACGGCTCGTTGAGCACGATGCCCTTGCCCCGGACGTACACCAGCGTGTTCGCGGTGCCGAGGTCGACCGCCATGTCGCGTCCGAGGAAAGCAAGCTTGCTGCTCATGGGGAAGGCGGCCCTCCTTCCGTCAGGTCGTCGGCGAAAACTACAGAACGCACTCGAATCGTAACGTGATGTACCCACCCCTGAGCGCAATGAGCCTGCCAGCTCCAGGAAAATCTTAAGTCGCGGCAAACACGCCGGGCCCCGCCGTCCTCTCCGAAGATCGTCGAGGAGGACGGCGGGGCCCGGCGGGGCGGCCCTTAGAAGCGGTCCGGGAAGAAGATCTTGATCTCGCGGGCGGCGGACTCCGGCGAGTCGGAGCCGTGGACCACGTTCTCACCGATCTCCAGGGCGTGGTCGCCGCGGATGGTGCCGGGGGCGGACTTGACCGGGTCGGTCAGGCCGGCCAGGGCGCGGAAGGCCTCGACGGCACGCGGGCCCTCGACCACCATGGCGACGAGCGGGCCGGAGGTGATGAACTCCACGAGCTCGCCGAAGAACGGCCGCTCGGAGTGCTCGGCGTAGTGCAGCTTGGCGGTCTCGGCGTCGAGAGTGCGCAGCTCCAGCGCGACGACCTTCAGGCCCTTGCGCTCGATCCGGGCGATCACGTCACCGATGAGGCCGCGCGCGACACCGTCGGGCTTGATCAGGACAAGGGTGCGCTCGGACACTGAAGTTCTCCTTCGAACAGGGGTGGCTCGCAGACTGCGTGAACGGGCGAAGTTTACCGTCCCGGAGCCGGCCGCCGTTGCCCGGCGGCCGGACGGCGGCCGATCCGGAGAGCGGCGGAGACGCCGGCCCGGAAAGCGACGGAGACGCCGGTCCGGGAGGCGGCGGGAGCGGAAGCCGGAAGCGTCCGGCCTCAGGGAGTCGTCATCGGAGAGTCGTCATCGTCATCAGGGGCGGCCCGGACCGTCCGTGTCCTCCGGCGACGGCGTGGGCGGCGGCACGACCGGCATCGTGCCAGTGCGTTCCGGTCTCGGCCACGGCTTCGGGCCGGGCTCGGGAACGGGCTCGAACCGGGGTTTCGGCCCGGGCCGGGGCCCTCCCGGCTCACCGCCCTCCTTCCGGCCGGGCTCCGCCCCCATCTCGAGGTCCGCCTCCCGTTCACCACTCCCTGACAAGGCACCCGGGGCCATCACGGCGGACGGCTCTCCACCGTGGAAGACGCCACCGGAGGCCACCGGAGTCTCCGTGATGCCCGCCGTACCGGGTCGGGGGAAATCGGACGCCTCGGATGCGGGACCCGGGAACGGATCCGGGGCCGACGGCCGGGACGCACCGCTCACGGACGCCTGGGAGCGGCGCACCAGGAACGCGGCGAGGACGATGACCACGATCACCAGACCACCGCCCACCAGAGCCCACCGGTGCAGCGCTTCGACGAAGGCGTCGACCAGAGCCTCCGGAGTACCGGCGCCTCTCAGAATGACGAACTGCACCCCGCTGCCCAGCAGGAAGCCCGAGAGGACCCCGGGGAAGAACAGCGACAGCGCGAAGAGCGCGGCCTCGGTGCCGGACGGGCGCAGCGCGGAGGTCAGGGCCACCGCGGCGCCGGCCGCGAGCAGCGCCAGCGGGAAGACCAGGGCCGGGCCGTCGGAGGAGGGCAGCAGCACCTCCACCGCGCACAGCCCCGCCACCACGACCGCCATGCCGCTCGCTGCGGCCGTGGACATGACGGCGTCCCCCAGACGGCTCACGGCCACGGCGGCGATGACGGCCGCCACCCCCGCGACCACGAAGGCGGGCCACAGCCCGGACAGGCCCGGACCGCCCAGACCCCCCAGCTCGACGTTGGTCACCTGTGCGGCCGTGGGCAGGACGACGACGCCGATCACGAGCACCGTGTAGGCGGATGCCCTGCCGTCGGCGCCCCGGGAGACGGCCGCCGAGGCCAGCCCGAACAGGGCGGCGATGGACAGCGTGGCGGCGACCAGCAGCAGTCCTGGCGACCAGTCGTAGGTGCTGCCCAGTGCCAGGGCCGCGATGCCCGCGGCGGGCACGACGGCCATCAGCAGCCGCCCGCGCCCCCTGGTGTCACCGGGCTCCCGGGTGTCGTGGGATCTCCATGCTCCGCCGGGTCTCCGGGTCCCCTCATCTCTCAACCGGAGCACGGAGTAGGCGGCGGCCAGCACGAGCGCGACCCCCGTCAGCATGGGATACGGCTGAAGCGCGACCCTCCAGGACCTGGCCTCGTCCAGCGGCCACAGCGCCAGTGCCTGCGCCGCCAGGAGGCTCACCGCGAGGACGGCGCACCACAGCGCCCGCAGGAGCGGAGAACGCTCCCAGACCGCGGCCAGGGTCGCGGGCACCACCAGTCCCGCACCGATCCCGTGCAGCACCCGCAGCACTCCCACCAGCGACGCGGAGCCGGCGTATCCTCCGGCCGCGTCGGCCATGGCGAGGAGAGCCAACCCGGCCACCAGTATCGGCGCCACCCTCCGGCGGCGCACGGCGAGCGCCGCCAGCGGCACGGTCAGCACCGTTGCGGGCAACGCCAGCCCGTGCGCCCGCATCATCCCGATCGGCGAGATGTCACGCGGCAGCAGAGCCGACACCACCGAGATGGTGTTGGGCAGGGCGACGATCGCCAGCGGAAGTGTCACCGCGACGAGCATCCCGAGGACGACGTCGAGCGCCGAAGGGGCACGGAGTGCGCGCGCCAGGCCGGTGGGCTCGGCGGCCACCGCCCGAGTCGGCTGAGTGGGAGGGACGGCCATGTAGGCCGACTTTAGCGGGAAGTCACGCCCTCGACACGGCGAGCGACGAATATCGCCGTGATCCAGAGAACGGCGAAGATCCCACCGAGGAAGAACATGGTCGAAACCATGAACCCCGAAACGATCGCCAGCACCTGGATCACGCTTCCGGCGATGTAGGCGAAGGGCCGCTTCAGCATGCCCGCGACCAGCACGCACAGCACCGCCAGACCCAGCCCCACCGTCAGCGCGACGGCCGGTTCGATCTTCTGGACGTTGATGGCGACCGGGGCGAACAACCCGACGACGATCGCCTCCATCCCCAGCACACTGGCGCAGAGCCGCCGCATGCCCGGGGTGACCGTGATCGCCTTTCGCCTTCCCTCCGGCGCCTCGCTCATCCGGCCTCGCCCGCCTTGAGCAGCAACCTCGCCTCGCCGGCGGTGACCACGGAACCGGTGATCAGCACTCCCGCACCGCCGAACTCCCCCGCCTCGTCGGCGATCGCGATCGCCTTGTCGATCGCCTCGTCCAGGCGATCGGCCCGGTGGACCCGGTCGGGATCGAAGATCTCCTCGGCCAGCGTGGCGAGCTCGTCGACGTCCATCGACCTGGGCGAGGAGTTACGGGTCACCACGATCTCATCCATCATGGGTTCGAGCAGCTCCAGGATTCCTTCGACATCCTTGTCGGCGAACATCGCCACGACCCCGACGAGCTTGTCGAAGCCGAAGGACTCCTGGACCCCGTCCAGGGTCGCCTCGATGCCGCCAGGGTTGTGCGCGGCGTCCAGGAGCACCGTGGGCCCCCGTCGCACGACCTCCAGTCTGCCCGGCGAGGTCACCTGCAGGAACGCCTGCCGGACCAGCTCGGGGTCCAAAGGCTCGCTCCCGACCGTCAGCGCCTCCACCGCGGCCAGCGCGCAGGCGGCATTGCTCGCCTGATGTGCTCCGTACAGGGGAAGCAGGACCTCGTCGTAGGTCTCCTTGAGACTCTTCAGCTGGAGAAGCTGGCCGCCCACCGCCAGTTCCCTGCCGAGCACACCGAACTCCAGCCCTTCCCTGGCGACGGTGGCGCCGACCTCCGCGGCCCTGCGCATCAGCACCTCCGCCGCGGGAAGCTGCTGCTGAGCGAGTACGACCGTCGCCCCGGGCTTGATGATGCCGGCCTTCTCGCCCGCGATGGTCTCGACGTCAGGACCGAGATACTCCATGTGGTCCAGCGAGATGGGCGTGATGACCGCCACCGCTCCGTCGGCGACGTTGGTCGCGTCGAAGCTGCCGCCCATCCCGGTCTCGATGACCGCGATGTCGACGGGGGCGTCGGCGAACGCCACGAAGGCCATGGCGGTGAGGGTCTCGAAGAACGAGAGTCTGCGTCCCTTGGCATCGATCATCTCGAGGTAGGGAAGGACGTCCTCGTAGACCTCGGCGAATCGCTCCTCGCTGAGCGGAGTGCCGTCCACGGAGATGCGCTCCCGCATGGAGACGAGATGAGGGCTGGTGAACCGGCCGACCCGGAGGTTGCGCTCACGGAGAATCGTCTCGATCATCCGGGTCGTGGTCGACTTCCCGTTGGTGCCGGCCACGTGTATCACCTGGTAGGAGCGCTGCGGGGAGCCGAGCACATCCATGAGCGCGGAGATCCTGTCGAGCGTGGGCTCGAAGTTCCACTCGACGCCGCGTTCCATGATTGCTCGTTCGACTGCCTGATAGTCCACGTCTCAAGCCTACTGACCGCGTGGTCGGGCTCCCGACGCCCCCGAACCCGGGAGCGATGCGAGGGCCGGCAGGCGCTTCCGAGCTCCCCGCCGTACGGCACGACAGCGCCGTAGAAACACCCGTGCGGAAACCCGGGAAACGCGAAAAAGCGGGGCCCCGGACGACGAACGTCCAGAGCCC
>NZ_JBVJKQ010000020.1:26498-192782 GCF_055585205.1 Streptosporangium sp. NPDC053982 | reverse complement strand
ATCAAGGAGATGCAGTCGCTGTGCCTGAACGTCGAGGTGCTCTCCAGCGACGGCATGTCGATCGAGATGCGCGACACCGACGAGGACGTCTTCCGTGCCGCGGAGGAGCTCGGCATCGACCTGTCCCGGCGCGAGCCGAGCAGCGTCGAGGAGGTCTGACGACCACGGAGGACCCGGTCGTGCCGTAGGGCGTCCGGCCGCCGGTGGGGCGGGCACGCGCGATGTGCCCGCCCGGCTCGCGGAAGGCTCCAGGACCCCCGGCCGACGGGTTCCGCCGCGGCGGGGACCGGCCGCGCGGAACTCACGGTTCCCCGGGACGACCGGTCCCCGCCGGGGCGGGACGGCCGCGCGGCAGCAGCAGCGCGGCCAGCGCGCCGATCCCGCACAGGGCGGCGGTGATGAGGAAGATCTCGCCGTACTCGGTGTGCAGGGCCGCCTTGACCTGGGCCTCGTAGGCGGCGAGCCGCCGCGCGTAGACGGCGGGGTCCACACCGAACGGCAGCGGCGTGTCCAGGTCCGCGGTGAGCGACTGGAACCGGTGGAACCCCCAGGCCGACAGCGCCGCGATCCCCAGCAGCATGCCCATCATCCGGGCCACGACCACCGCGGCCGACGCCACGCCGTGCCGGGCGGCGGGTACGGCCCGCAGGACCGCCGAGGAGACGGGGGCGATCACCGCGCCGAGGCCGAGCCCGGCCACGACGAGGTCGGCGTCCACCCGGAGACCGGCGGAGGCCAGGTCGAGCGGCCACCCGCCGATGCGGAGGTAACCGGCCGCGGCCACCGCCAGCCCGGCGACCGCCACGGCGCGCTCGCCGTACCGGCGGACCAGGGGGCCGCCCAGCAGGGCGGCCACGCAGAGCGCGACCAGGAAGCGCGACAGCACCAGCGCGCCGTCCAGCGCGTCCAGCCCGAGGAGGGTCTGCGCGGTGAGCTGCGCGTCCACGAGGGTGACCATGAGCGCCGCGCCGGTCAGCGCGCTCACCCCGAGCGTGGCGAAGAACGGCGTGCGCGCCACCCCCGCCAGGTCGAACAGGCGGACCCTGGCCCGTCGCTCCCAGACGGCGAACCCGGCGGCGGACGCCGCCCCGGCCGCGATCGTGACCGGCCCCCACGGCGGCAGGACCGACCGTCCCGGGTCGGGGTTGTACAGGCCCGCCACGAGCAGGCCCAGCGCGAGGGCCAGCAGCAGCCCGCCGGCGAGATCGACCCGGGCGGCCGGGGGCGCGGCGCGGTCGCGGGGCGGCACGGCCCGCCGTACGGCCAGCGCGGCCACGGCGGCCAGTGGGACGTTGATCCAGAAGATCGACCGCCAGCCGCCGAGCGGGACGGCGCCCAGCCGCAGGGACACCGGGACCGCGGCGGCGAGGGCCGCGCCGTACAGGGGGCCGAGCACGCTGCCGAGCTCCTGGGCCGCGCCGAGCGCGCCGAGGGCGAGCGGCCGGTCGCGGTCGTCCCACAGGTCGGCGACCAGGGCCATGGTGACGGGCAGCAGCGCGCCGCCCGCGACGCCCTGCAACGCCCGCCCGGCCACCAGCCAGGGGACGGTCTCGCCCAGCGCGGTGACGACCGAGCCGGCCGCGAAGCCCGCCAGGCACAGGTGGATCAGCGGGCGCCTGCCGTACCGGTCGGACAGGCCGCCGAGCAGCGGCATGGCCGCGACGTAGCCGAGCAGGAAGCCGGTGACGATCGGGGTGGCGCGTTCCAGGTGGTTGAGCGGCACCCCGGCGTCGCCCGCGACGTCCACCAGGATGGTCACCACGACGTAGGCGTCCAGGGCCGCCAGCAGCACGGCGGCGCCGCCGACGCCGAGGGCGGTGCGGCGCCGGACGGTCCGGGACGCGGTGGAGGGGGCGTCGGGGGGAGCGGGGGCGGTCACCGGGTCACCCGGCCGGCGCGGTGATCCGCACCGGCGCGCCGTAGTCGTGGAAGGCGACGGTCACCTTCCCGCCGTCCATCGGCAGGTCGGCCTTGAGCAGGCGGCCGGTGGCGCGGTCGATCCAGAGCGTGCCGTTCACGTCCTGGCCGAGGCCGGGGACCATCGTGACGAGGATCCGATGGGGGAGCGTGGCCGAGACCCGGTAGGCGTCGGAGCCGTCCACCTTCTCCGCGGCCTCCGTCCGGGGGTTCACCGCGCCGGACATGAGCTGGACGACCCCCCGGTCCGGGTCGAGGATGGCGGACGGGTCGTAGATCGTGGCGAGCTGGCCGCGTGACATCTTCTGGAAGCCGCCGGTGACGCCCTTGAAGTGGACGGTCTCGCCGAGGAGGACGAACTGGATCTCCTGGAGGGTGCCCATCAGATCGAGCTGGATGGTGCCGTCGGCATCGCCGGTGCCGCTGAGGCGGCCGGTCGCCTTCTTGACCGGGACGGCGGGGCTGCCCTCGGTCTCCAGGGAGAAGGCCACGGACGTGACCGCCCGCATCGCCTCCGCCGACTTCCGCACCAGCTCCGGCCCGCCGGGCAGGCTCGGCCCGCCTCCGCCGCTGCACGCGGCGGTCAGGGACAGTACGGCGAGCACCGCGGCGAGCACCGCGGCGAGGGGGATCCGGCGACCAGGCATGGCCGGATAGTAACGACCGCGGGGACGCCGGACGATGCCGGAGCGGTATCGGTTTCGCCTCCTCCGGCTCCCGCGCGGACGTCCTCCGGGACGGGAGCGCTCCCAGCGGGACATGGCCGGAGGAGCCGGAGGGGGGACCGTTCCCGGAGGGCCCGGAGCCCGTCAGCTCCCGCTCGCCGTCCGCAGGCTCTTGAGGTGCTCGACCACCGGGGCGTACGCGGACTCCAGCGCGTGCAGCTGGTCGTCGGTGAGCAGGTCGATGAAGTGCCGCCGCACGCTGGCCACGTGGTGCGGGGCGACCTTCTGGATGGTGGCCCAGCCGTTCCCGGTCAGCACGGCGAAGGTGCCGCGCCGGTCGTCGGGGCAGTTCTCCCGCGTGACCAGCCCGGCCGCCTCCATCCGGGAGATCTGGTGGGAGAGGCGGCTGCGTGACTGGATCGTCGCGCTCGCCAGGTCGCTCATGCGCATCCGGTGCTCGGGGCTCTCCGACAGGTTGACCAGGATCTGGTAGTCGTTGATGGACAGCCCGAAGGATTGCAGCTCGCGATCGAGACGGTGTTCCAGCAGCCGGTAGGCGTCGAGGTACGCGCGCCAGGTGCGCTGCTCCATGGAGCTGAGCCAGCGGGTCTCCTCGTCGGTCACCGGCCGTTCACCTTCTTCCCCCGTCACGTGGGACGGCTCCGGCGAGGTGCCTGTCGCGTCCGCCGTACCGGTTCGACTCCCCGTTCATGGATCAGAACTTACCGGAAAACGGCGGAACGCCCTTTCCCCGGACCGGGAACGCGCCACACCGGCGCGGCGGGCGTCCTCCACGCGGTCCTGCGCGGTCCTGTGCGGCCCCGGGCGATCATGTGCGGTCCCGCGCGGTCCCGTCCCCGGGCGGTTCCGTCCCCCGAGCGACCGGCGGGGCGGCCGGCGCTCGGACGGGCGGCTCTCAGACGCCGGTGCCCCAGACGCCGGTGCCCCAGACGCCGGTGACTCAGACGCTGGTGACGACCTCGTCGTAGGGGAGGCGGGGAAGGCGGCCGAACCAGGCGTTCTCTCCGGGCCTGCCGATGTTGACCACCGCCATGACGGTGTGGGCGTCGTCGAGGAACTCCTTGTCGATGCCGTCGGCGTCGTAACCGGCCATCGGCCCGGCGGCCAGGCCGGCGGCGCGGACTCCCAGGATGAAGTAGCCGACCTGCAGGGCCGCGTTGAACGTGGCGGTGCGGGCGCGGACCGCCTCGTCGGCCGCGAACCGCTCCCTGGCGCCCGCGGCGTGCGGGAAGACCTTCGGCAGCTCCTCGTGGAAGTCCAGGTCGGCGGCGAGGATGGCGACCAGCGGGGCGGCGGCGGTCTTCGCCTGGTTCCCGGGCGCCATCAGGGGCACCAGGCGCTCCCGGGCCTCGGCGGAGCGCACCAGGACGATGCGGAGCGGCTGGCCGTTCATGGCGGTCGGGGCGTACTTCACCAGGTCGTAGATCGCCCGCATCTGCTCGTCGGTGACCGGCTCGTCGCTGAAGGCGTTCGCCGTACGGGCGTCGCGGAAGAGGAGGGCCTGCGCTTCGGGGGCGAGGACGAGTGACATATGTACTCCTAAGCGGCTGATGTCCTTTTCTCTCCGCAACATAGGTGAAGATTCAACTATTCCCGGTGTCTCGTTCCCCGGCTCGGAGGGAGGTTTCATCCGCCGGAGGGGAGGAACGAGACACCGGCGTACAGCGGCCGGACAGCGGAGATCCCAGTGAACGACCCCGAAGCGGACAGGAACGGCCCGGAGAAGCCCGGCTCGGAGAAGCCCGATCCGGAGAAGTCCGGATCGGAGAGCCTCGGCACCGTCATCGTGGCCGGTCTGGCCAACCTCGCGATCGCCATCGCCAAGCTGGTCGCCGGCCTGATGAGCTCCTCGGCGGCGATGATGTCCGAGGCCGCGCACTCCGCCGCCGACACCGTCACCGAGGTGCTGCTGTTCGTCGCGGTCCGCCGGTCCGACAGCCCCCCCGACGCCAGGCACCCGTTCGGGCACGGCATGGCGGGGTTCTTCTGGGCGCTGATGGCGGCCTTCGCCACCCTCATCGGCGGCGCGGGCTTCTCGATCACCCACGGCGTGCAGGAGATCATCCACGGCGAGGAGCTCGCCGACCTGAGGGTCTCCTACGCCGTCCTCGTGATCTCGTTCGTGATCGAGTCGGTCTCCTTCTTCAAGGCGCTGTCGCAGGTGCGCTCGGAGGCCGCCCGGGTGAGGGTGAGCCCGCAGCGCTACGTCGCCCGGACCTCCGACACCGCGGTCAAGGCCGTGCTCTTCGAGGACGCCGCCGCGCTGGCGGGCCTGGTGATCGCCGCCTGCGGCCTGCTGGCCTACGAGATGACCGGTGACCCCGTGTGGGACGGCGTCGCCTCGGTCGCCATCGGCCTGTTGCTGCTGGGCGTCGCCGCCCACCTCATCCGTGCCAACGTCTCCCTGCTGATGGGCCAGGCCGCGCCCGAGCGGCTCAGGAAGGAGGTCGAGCGGGAGATGCTCGCCCAGCCCGAGGTCGAGGACGTGGTGGAGCTGCTGACCATGATGCTCGGCCCGTCCGAGGTGATGGTCGCCGCGCGCGTCGACTTCTCCGACGAGAGCACGGGGGCCGCCCTGGAGCGGGCCGCCGACCGGGTGGAGGAGCGGCTCCGCGAGCGTTTCCCGTCGATCTCGCACGTCTTCCTCGACCCCACCCCGGGCAGGTCGTCCCACGACCACCGCCGGGCGGCGGACCAGGACTCCTGAACGGCGGGGGCGGCGGATCGCGGAGCCCCGACGGCGGGGCGGCGGTGCCGGGGTGACGGTAGCGGGCCGGATCGGCGCAGGCCGGGCCCCGGGGCCGGGGCGGGAGGTCCCGGGTGGCCTACTCGTCCTCTCCCGAATCGTCCGCGGAGTCGTCTCCCCAGGCGTTCCCGGAGGGGCCGGGGGACGGCGCCACGGTCCTGCCCTGGGGGTCGGTGACCAGCTCGTCGGCCGTGCCCATGACCGTCGTGTCGTCGACCTTCCAGTTCCCGCCCGTCCTGACCAGGTCGAGCCGCAGGTAGGTGCCCAGGAGCCGCCGGGTGCCCGCGGTGCTGGTGACCGTGGAGTCCACCACCGTGATCGCCCTCGCCCGGTCCGGGGCGACCCCGGAGACGTAGACGTCCCGCACCGATGCGGCCGAGCGCGCCCGCATCGAGATGATCGCCTCCTTGAGTCTCCCGAAGGCCTCGTCGTAGGCCCTCTCGAACCGCTCGCTGGAGGAGGCGCGGACCCGGTCGCGGCAGACCCGCAGGTCCGCGTAGTCGTAGGTCTGCAGCGCCACGGCGAACTCGCGCGCCCGCCCCGCGACCGCCGCGCGTTCGGACTCCTCCTGCCGGAGCCGGTCGGCGGTCCTCCACTGGATCGCGGCCGTCAGGGTGGTCGCGAGCATCCCCGCCACGGCCGCCGCCGCGACGACGCCGGCCCGGCGGGTGACCGTCCGGCCCGGAGCCCCCGGAGCCCCCGGAGCCCCCGGAGCCCCCGGAGCCCCCGGAGTCCCCGGGCCCCTGCCCGCCTGGGCCGCGGCCGCATGACGGGTGGCCGGGTGGACGGAGGGCGTCCCGGCGGGCCGGGCCGCCGGGCTCGGCTGGGTGGGGGGTCCCCCGTCGCCGGAGTCCCCGCCGCCCGTGGCCCCGGCGCCGTAGGGGGTTCCCTCGGGAGCCCCGCGGTGGTCCGGGGCCGCCTCCCGGGGAGCCCCCTCGTCCGGCTGCCGAGGCGCCCGGCTCAACTGCTGCTCCTGATCACGGCGGCCCCGCTCCCGATCGCGGCGGTGCGGCGACCGGCGGGCGGCCGGGCTCGCCGTATCGCCTCCGGGCCCCGTACGGCGGCCCTTCACGGCGAGTCTTCCCTGACGGAGTGTGTCCGGAACGTCGCCTAACGTCCCTTTTAGTATGTATTGCTCAGTCGGGTCGGGCGGCCATGACCCTCCGCCCGGCCGCCGGGACGTCCCTGACCGGACACCCCCGCCCGGTGCGGCCGGGCGGGGGAGCGGTACGCGGTCAGGCGGAGAGCGCGGCCATCCAGCCTTCGATCTCGTCGGGGTGGCGGGGCAGCCCCGCCGACATCAGCCGGGCGCCGTCGGCGGTGATGACGAGGTCGTCCTCGATCCGCACGCCGATGCCCCGCAGCTCCGGCGGCAGCGTCAGGTCGTCCGGCTGCAGGTAGAGGCCGGGCTCGACGGTGAGCACCTGCCCCTCCTCCAGCACGCCGTCCAGGTAGACCTCCGCGCGCGCCCTGGCGCAGTCGTGGACGTCCATGCCGAGCATGTGGCCGCTGCTGCACAGCGTGTAGCGGCGGTACAGGCCGCTGCCGGGCTCCATGGCCTCGTCCGCGCTGATCTTCAGCACGCCCCAGTCGCGCAACCCCTCGGCGATGACCCGCATGGCGGTCCGGTGGAAGTCGCGGAACCGCGCCCCGGGCCGCAGCGCCTCGATCGCCGCGCTCTGGGCCTCGTAGACCAGCTCGTAGACCTGCCGCTGGACCGGGCTGAACCGCCCGGAGATCGGCAGGGTCCGGGTGACGTCGGCGGTGTAGAGGCCGTCGGTCTCCACGCCCGCGTCGAGCAGCAGCAGGTCGTCGGGGTTCAGCCGCCCGTCGTTGCGGATCCAGTGCAGCACGCACGCGTGGGCGCCGGAGGCGACGATGCTCTCGTAGCCGACCGCGTTGCCCTCCAGGCGGGCCCGCAGGCCGAAGATCCCCTCCAGGTAGCGCTCGCCACGCCGGTGGTCCAGCGCCGCAGGCAGCGCCCGCACGACGTCCTCGAAGCCGCGCACGGTCGCGTCCACCGAGAACTGCAGCTCGGCGACCTCCCACTCGTCCTTGATCAGCCGCATCTCCGACAGGAACGTCTCCAGCTCGGCGTCCCCGTCGTGCGGGGCCACCCGGGCGTCCACCGAGGCGTCCACCCCGCGCAGCACCCGCGCCGGGCCGGCGAGAGCGTCGTCCAGACGGTCGATCGGCGCGCAGTCGAGGAGGTAGAGCGCCTCGGCCTCGGCGAGGTCGGGGCGGCGGCCCACCCAGAACTCCCCGTAGCGGCGGTCGCGGTAGAACTCCTGCCCGGCCGTCCCGGAGGCCGAGCGCGGCGACCGGGGGCGCAGGAACAGCGTCGCCTCCCCGGACGGGTCGACCACCAGGACGTCGTCGGGCTCCTGGTCACCGGTGAGGTGGGTGAACGCGCTGTGCGGGCGGAAGCGGTAGTCGCTGTCGTTGCTGCGGACCTTGAGCGTGCCGGACGGGATGACGAGGCGCTCGCCGGGGAACCGCGCGGCGAGCGCGGCGCGTCGCTTGGCCGTGTACGCGGCCACCGGCAGCGCCGCCACGTCGTCGCGGCGGCTGTCGGCCCAGCCGGTCCTCATGAACTCGGCGAGGGCGTCGGATACCGGCAGGTCGTGGCTGCCGGTGTTCAGCTTGTCGGTCATCGGATCCCCGGGGGCGAAGGCTTGTGATATTTCACACACTACAGTCGGGAGGAAGGGTCCGCATCCCCGGCGCGGAGACACGGCCGACGTCGGCCACGGGGATCCGGCGGCCGTGCCGCACGGCCGCGCCGCCGCGACGGGGAGGCTCGGCGGGAGCTCGCCAGGACGGGCGCGAACAGGGTGTACGGGCTGGGCGCGGGCGGAGGCTCAGCCGGGGATCCCGCCGGGACGGGGCACGGGCGGAGGCTTAGCGGGGAAGCCCGCCGGGCAGGAAACAGGAACCCCCACCCAGCCGAACACCCAGGTGGTCTCGATGCTCATCGGTGCGCTCCTCGCCAAAAAGGGAAATCAGGTGGTCACCGTCCGTCCCCGTTCGACGGTGACCGAACTGCTGGCCGTACTGGCCGACAACAACATCGGAGCCGCGGTGGTCTCCGAGGACGGTTCCTCGATCAGCGGCATCGTCTCCGAGCGCGACGTGGTCCGCGGCCTCGACGACCGCGGCGCCGCCGTGCTGGACGCCCCCGTGTCGGCCATCATGACCACCGAGGTCCGCACCTGCGGCCCCGGCGTCAAGGTGGAGGACCTGCGCCAGACCATGACCACGCACCGCATCCGGCACGTGCCGGTGGTGGCGGACGGCCGGCTCGCCGGGATCGTCAGCATCGGCGACGTGGTCAAGAGCGCCATCGAGGCGCTGGAGACGGAGAAGGCGCACCTGGTGGACTACCTCCACCGCTGAACGGATCCACCCGGCTTCCGCTCCCCGTCCCACCAGGCCCGCCGCGTCGCCGGGCGGGCCCCGCGCGGCACCCGGCGGCGTCCTGAGGGGCGTCGGCGGGGACGTCCGAGGGACGCCGATGGGGCCCGGCGCCGGGTGCCGGGCCCCACGGACCGCCGTCGCGCGCCGTTACCGGACGGTTATCCTGTCGACCTCGATGGTGAGGCCCTTCACCTCGGGCGTCGAGGTGCCGGTGGTCACCGTTCCCGTGCCCGTCGCGACCCCCTTGACCTTCATCGTGTAGGTGAGGGTGCCGCCCGGGGCGCCGGGCGTGCTGGTCACCCGGAGGTCCCGCGTCGGCGGGCCGCCGATCTGCGACCCGGCCGTGCCCTCGGAGTTCTCGGCGCCCACGGTCAGGCCGTAGCCCGCCGGGGTGTCACCGGGCAGCCGGTCCGGATCGTAGGCGTAGGTGATGTCCTCGGTGCCGTTCAGCCCGATCCACTGCTGGAACACCTTGGTGTCGGTGGTGCCGTAGAGGTTGACCCGCCATTCGACGACGAGCCAGTCGTCGACGCCGTCGGTGAGGGTCGCGACGTAGACGCCGGGCGCGCCGGTGCCGTCCAGGTCGGTCCAGTAGGGGGCGAGCACGTTGTTGGGAGCCGCCGGGTCGGGCAGGGACTGCGGGACGGGGTCGATGTCGCCGGAGCCCGAGGTGCCTCCCGCGACCGTGTAGCCGTCGGAGACGACACCGATCCGGGTGTAGGTCCGTCCCGCGTACGTGAACGCCGGGACGGTGAAATTGAGCGCCTGCTCGTCGCCGATCGGCGTCGGCGCGATGCCGAAGGCGTCCAGCGGCAGGTACGGCGCGGGCCCGGTGCCGGGCGATACGACGGGCCTGTCCGGCTGCCTGCCCGCCAGGGTCGTCTTCGCCGTGGCGATCTGGGAGCCGGCCTTCGTGGCTCCCGTGACGCCGTTGAGACGCAGCTTAGCGTCCAGCGTGCTGACCGCCGTGACCTCGGTGTCGTTGAGCGTGTCGTTGCGCACGCTCACCGTGCAGGTGGACTCGCCGGTGTCGCGGGCGATGGTGTCCGGCGTGCAGGTCTGGTCGACCGGGACGGCGCCCTCCCTGCGGAAGAACGCCACCGGCAGGTGCAGGTCGCGGCTCCCGCCGACCTGCTTGAGGTCCACCTGGCCGAAGTACTGGCCGTCGGGCAGGTCGGGGGCGGTGACCACCACGGTGATCTTCGCGCTCTTGCCCGGCTTGACGATGAGCAGCGGCGGCAGCACCGCGATGTCCGCCCCGCTGACGGTCCTGCCGGTCGCGGTGTAGGTGAGCGTCCTGTCGGTGACGTTGGTGACGGTCCGCTTGGCGGTGATGAGACCCGGCATGGTCGGGGCGTTCACCGACGGCAGGTTGAGGTCGATGCGGTTCCGCTCGTCGGTGGCCGAGGCGGCGAAGTTCTCCGCGGTCTCGTCCAGGGTCAGGCCGGGGTCGCCGGCCCTGGTCAGGTCGATGCGGCCGCCGCCGAGGTCGAACGGGTCGGCGGGGGTGACGCGGTCCTGTTTGGTGACCGACGTCCTGGCCGTGGTCTCCAGCGCGGACTTGACCTGGCCGGGGGTCCAGCCGGGGTGCAGCGCGAACACCAGGGCCGCGGCGCCCGCGACGTGCGGCGACGACATCGAGGTGCCCGCGATGGCCTGGTACAGCTGGCCCGCCGGGCCGCCGGCCGGGTCCTCCGGCGTCGGCGTCTGCCCCGCCAGGATGTGCAGGCCGGGCGCGGTGACGTCCGGCTTGAGGAAGTCCCCGCCCGGTCCGCGGGAGGAGAACGTGGTCATGACGTCGCCCTGCCAGGTGGTCTTGGCGCCCTGCGGGAACGCCGCGGTCGCGCCGGGGTTGGCCGACAGGAAGGCCAGCAGGGCGTCGGTCTCCGGCTTGTCGATGTGGACCGTGGGCAGCCAGTGGTTGTCGGTCATCACGTCGAGCGGGGTGGTGTTGTAGAGGATCATCCCCGCCGCGCCGCCCTGGCGCACGTTGAAGCCCTTCAGGACCCGGCCGGGGCCGCGCTCACAGGCGACGATCTTGCCGGTGAACAGGCCCGGGGGAGCGGGGGCCGTGCACAGGGGGTTGGAGTACGGCGGAGCCGAGGCGAGCACGACCGGCAGCGGGGAGTTCACCCCCGCCGTGATGGAGGCGCCCCTGAGCTTCGCCGTCGCGCCGCCCGTGCCGGTCAGCGTGACGGTGGACTGGAACGTCCTGGACTGCGTGGAGGCCGCCACCGTGGTCACCCACGGGCCGCGGTGGTCGGTGGTCCCCGCGCCGGGGCCGGAGTTGCCCGCCGAGGCCGACACGAACACGCCCGCGGCGTAGGCGTCGAGGAAGGCCAGTTCCACCGGGTCGGTGTAGGGGGAGCCGCCTCCGGAGATCGAGAAGTTGATCACCCGGACGCCGTCCAGGATCGCCCGGCCCACGGCCTGCGCGGAGTCGGAGGGGAAGCAGCCCTGCACCCCGCACACCTTGTAGACCGACACGTGCGCCGCCGGGGCGATCCCGTGGATCGGGCCGCGGCTGATGCCGAGCGGGGCGGCGTCGGCCGCCGGGCCGCCGGCCGAGGTGGTCGCGGTGTGGGTGCCGTGGCCGTTGGAGTCGCGCGCGCTGTCGGGGTAGACCTCGCCGCCGATCACCGCGTTGTAGGTCTCCAGGAACGGCGCGCCGCCGATGAGCTTGTTGTTGCAGGTGAAGGGGTCGGCGGCCAGGGTCAGCGGATTGTCCCCGAAGTCGCAGACGCGCGGGGTCCCGTCCTTGGTGGGAGGCGGGGCGGGCAGGTCGCCGGGGTCGGCGAACTGGGGGTGCTCCGGCCAGGCGCCGGAGTCGAGGACGCCGACGACGACGCCCTTGCCGGAGGAGGAGCTGCCGCCCAGTCTGCTGTAGATCGCCGGGGCGCCGATGAAGTCGGAACTGGAGTCGGTCAGCGGTTTCTCCGGTTTGTCGTTCTGGACCGCGGCGACCCCGGGCAGCCTCAGCACCTCGGCCGCCTTGTCGGCGGGGATCCGCAGTGCGATGCCGCCGTAGACCGTCCGCAGCCTCTGCCCGGCCCGGGCGCCCGGCACCTTCCTGGACAGCTCGGCGAGGAAGGCGTTCTCCACCCGCTCGATGTGCTTCTCGTACTTCCTGGCGGTCGCGCTCCTGACGTCGAGTGCCCTGCCGGTCTTCGAGGGACTCGTGGCGGGAAGCCCTTCGAGGTCTCCCTGGTAGGCGGCGTAGGAGTCGTAGTCGAGCTTGACCATCACGTTGACGGGGGCGCTCGACGCCGACCTCAGCAGCGTCGTGTCGCTCCGGGCGAGCCTGCCGGTCGCCGACTTGGCGCCCTGGACCGGCTCGCCGCCGGTCAGCGGGGTCGCCGTCCATTTCTTCGGAGCCGGCGTGGGAGCGGGATCCGCGTTCGCCGGCGGCGTCATCGCCGCGACGAGCCCGAGGCCGGCGGCGAGCACCGCCGCCCGCCTGATCCCGGGCAGCTGCGGGGTACTGGGCAAGGAGACCTCCCTGTGGGGGGACGCATGAGCGCGTCACCCCGCGTGGAGGCCCCAGGTCACCCGGCCGTGCCCGGCCGCGGGCATGGCGTCAGGAGGTCTCGGCCCTCCCCGTTGGGTGACGAGCGATCGACCGTCCGTGAGGGCGGCCGACATGACTGGGAGACTAATCAGCGGCCATTTGCTTGGCTAGGGACGGAAATTGCCACAATAAGCGTCCTGCTTGGGCAAGTCTGATCGCATGATCACCGGCGCCCCCGCGGGGCCTCCTCGCGGAGACCGGTGTCCGCCGTACCGGTGCCGGGGCCGGCCGTCGCATCGGCGGCGCGGTCGTCCGCCTGGCGGGTGCGAGCGCGATGCCAGCCCAGCGCGGCCGGCACGCCGGCGACCGTTCCCGCGATCCCCGCGACGGCCAGGGCGCCCGTCATCCCCATCCGCTCGGCGAGCAGGCCGCCCGCGAGCATGCCCAGCCCCTGTGCGGCCACCAGCGCCGACGACGCGATTCCCAGCACCTGGCCGCGCCGTTCGGTGGGAGTGATCCGGACGAACTCCGCGTTGGCGGTGACCTGGTACGCCCCCAGCAGTCCGATCAGCGACCACAGCGCCAGGGAGGTGGCGACGCCGGGGAGGAACGCCGACGCCAGCAACGGCAGGCTCGCGGCGCACGCGAGCGGCCCGAGCCACCGCAGCCGGGCCGGGGTCGGCACGAACCGGGTGAGCAGGAACACTCCAAGCACGTTTCCCACCGGGATGGAGGCCATGAGCAGCCCCACCACCGCGGTGCCCTGCCCGAGTCCGGCGGCGTAGGGGCTGGCCAGGGCCTCGGGGACGACCTGGAATCCGGCGAGCATGGCGAGTGCCAGCAGGCTCCGCAGACGACGATCACCGACGAGCAGGCGAAGCCCGGCCGCGGGGCCGTCCCGCCCCGCCCGTCCGCCGGAGTCGCGGGTCCCGGTGGCGGGCCGGAAGCGCACCCCCCGGAAGGCGATCAACGCGGCCGACACGAAGGTCGCGGCGTTGATGAGGAGCGATCCGGTCGTTCCCGCCGCCGCCACCAGGACGCCCCCGGCCGCGAAGCCGGCCAGCGTCACGATCTGCGAGGTCAGATGCTGGATCGCGATGCCGGCCTGGTAGGCGTCCTTGGGAAGGATGTCGGGGGTCATCGCCATCTGGGCGGACACGGCCGGCGATTCGAGCAGCTGCGAGGCGAAGAGGAGCGCGCACAGGACCGGGAGCGGGATCGACGGCACGGCGACCAGCGCGATCAGCACGGCCCGCGCCAGCCCGCACACGACGATCAGCCGCCGGCGCGGGTACCGGTCGGCCAGCCCGCCCAGCAGCGGGCCGCCGATGAGCGCGGGGAGAAGGGTGAGGGCGTAGACGAGGGCGGTCACGGCGGCCGAGCCGGTGCGCTCGAAGGCGAGCACCGCCAGGGCCACCCGTCCCAGCTGGTTGCCGGCTCTCATGATCGCCACGGCTGTCCACAGCGCCCGGAACTCGGGCACGCCGAAGGCCCTCCGGAAGCCGCCGGCGTCGGCGATGGCACTCAACTCTTCGTTCTCCTGCCTGGGGTTCACGGGCCGCCGTACGGGAGCCGTACGGGAGCCGTACGGGGCCCGTGTGAGAGGGGGAAGGCGTACGGAAGGCGGCGTCCGCGCCGGACGCCGCCTTCCGCCGGGTCGCGTCACGGATCCGGCGGGTCGCCCGCCCGTCCGTCCCGCGGCCCGGACGGGTTCATCGGATCAGGTCCGGACGAAGTCGCGCATGCCCGCCTCCCGCGGGTGTTCGCAGGTGTCGTGTGTCCGGGTTCCTGTCAGTGCCACTCGAAGTCGCGCGTGGTCACCTCCCACGGGCTCCGCAGGTGTCGCGTGGCTCCCATGTTCCGGTCAGTACCAGTCGAAGTCGCGCATGGTCACCTCCCGGTGGGTTCCGTCGGTGTCGGGCGGGTTCCGTCAGCCCCCGTCCCAGCCGCGCGTGATCACCTCCCGTCGTCGCGAACCGGCCGGTGATGCCTCGCCGGTGGTGAGCGGCCACCGGGTCATCGTGCCGAGGCCCTCCGGCGCCCCCGTGCGTGGCGAAACGGAGGGCTTCGACGGGTTCTTTATGGCAGAAAGGGTTGATACGTGAGCTATGCGCGAACTACACGTTCTCCTGCCGCTCCAGCTCAGCGCGTATCCGCCGGGCGTCGGCCCTCGCCCGTGCCGACGCCTCGGGCTCTCCCCGCCGATCGTGGATCTCCGCCAGCAGTTCCATGGCCTCGGCCCGCAGTGAAGGGGGCGCGGGCCGCGAGAAGAGCGGCAGGACGTGTTCGAGCGTCTCCGCCGCCTCGGCGGTGTGCCCGGTGCCCAGCCAGGCACGGGCGCTCGCCACGCCGACCCTGCAGATCATCGGCGTGATCCCGCAGCGGGCGGCCTGCTCGGTCGCGAGATCGAACTGGACGCGTGCCTCCTCGTGGTCGCCGAGCTCGGTGGCCACCTCCGCCAGGCCCAGCCGGGCCCAGCTCGCCCCCGCGATGTCCCCCGCCGGCTCCACCGCCCGGACGACCGACAGGTAGGCCGTCCGCGCCTCCTCAAGCCGTCCCAGCTGCCGGTACGCCTCACCGAGCCAGTACAGCGTGGTCATCCGCGGCCAGTCCCCCCGCCCCCGCGCCGCCACGGCGTAGGCCTCCTCCAGGTACGGCAGAGCCTCGTCGAGGCGGCCCCGGGTCAGGTGTATCTGGCCGATGCAGCGCAGCGCCAGCGCCTCTCCGGCATGGTCCTCCTCCACCCTGAAGACCTCACTCAGTTCCTGGTAGCGCTGGAGGGCGGCGGCGTGCTCCCCCCGGACACGGTGCAGGTACCCGAGGTTCCGCCCCGCGTCGGCCGTTCCGTGCCGGTCCCCGAGCTCACGGAAGATCGCCTCGGCCTCCCGGAGCAGCGCCTCGCCCTCGACCAGGGCGCCGAGCATCACGCGCATGTCGCCGACGGCCGTGGTGACCACCGCCTCGGCGCGTCTGTCACCCGCCTCCCGGGCGGCCTCCAGCGAGATGGAGAGCAGGGCCTCGTACTCGCCGGTGTAGGTCTGGGCGTCGTAGAGCCAGCTCGTCATCAGGGCGATGCGCCAGCACTCGTCGAACAGCCGGTACGCCGACGTCTGCCGGATGAGGCCGGAGAGGGTGGACCGCTCCGCGTCCAGCCAGGTCACCCCGTGGGCGGCGGCGAGGGCCAGACTCCGGGCATCGACCTCGACGGCCAGTTCCTCGCCGCACCGGGTCCAGTAGTCGCGGCCCCGGTTGGCGGCTCTGGCCTCGGTGGTCAGCCGGAGCAGATACCGGGCGGCCGACGCGACCACGGCCGCCGCGCCGGCGTCGTCCTCCTCCTCGGCCATCCGCTCCCGGCAGTAGACGCGCACCAGATCGTGCATGCCGTACCGGATCTGCCCGGTGCGGTCGACGCCCTCGACCCGCAGCAGATGGACATCCGTCAGGCTCTCCAGCGTCTCCTCGGCCTCGGCCGGGCTCTCCCCGCAGGCGGCCGCGGCCAGCCAGGCGGTGGCCTGGTGGACGTCGAGGAGGGCCAGCCGTCGCAGCAGCCGTCGCTGCGGCACGCTCAGCCCCCGATAGCTCAGGTCGAGCCCGGACCGGACGGCGAGCCCGGAGTAGGAGAGCTCGTCCAGGCGGCGCCGTTCGTCGGCGAGGCGCTCGACCATCTCCCCGATGCCGCGGTGCGGCCGTGCGGCCAGACGCGCCCCCGCGATGCGCAGCGCGAGAGGCAGGCCCTCGCAGAGGCGCGCCAGCTCACGGGTCTGCGCGCTCTCCGCCGCGACGCGTTCCGCCCCCGCCAGCCTGCCCAGCAGGACGACCGCCTCGTCGCCGCCGAAGGGTCGCAGGTCGAGCAGCGTACGGGCCCCGAGACCGGTGAGCCTCCTGCGGCCCGTCACCAGCACCGCGCAGGTGCCGGTTCCGGGGATCAGCGGCTGCACGTGGTTCTCGTCCGTCGCGTTGTCGAGGACCACGAGCACGCGCCGTTCGGCGAGCAGGGTCCGGTAGAGAGCCGCGCGCTCGTCGCGGCTGTCCGGGATCGCCCCGGTCTCGACGCCCAGCGCGCGCAGGAAACCCGCGAGCACCTCCTCCGGTTCCATCGGGTAGGTGTCGGCGCCGCGGAGGTCGACGAAGAGCTGGCCGTCCGGGTAGTGCTCGCGGACCCGGTGCGCGACGTGGACGGCGAGGGTCGTCTTCCCCACGCCGGGCGGACCGGTGATCACGCAGATCCCCGGTGCCGTCTCCTGCGGTCCGGTCATGCCCCGGACGGCGGTGGCGATCTCCTCGTCCCGCCCGGTGAAGTCGACGGTGTCCGCGGGCAGCTGGGCGGGGACGCCGACCGGCGGCGCCCCGCCCGAGCCCGCCGTGACGGCCGTCGCCGGGAGGTCGAGAGAGGGATCGCCGCGCAGGATGGCCTCCTCCAGCTCGACCATCGCGTGACCGGGGTCCAGCCCGTGCTCCTCGACGAGCCTGCCGCGCAGGTCACGGGAGAGGTCGAGAGCCTCGATCCGGCGTCCGCTCCGGTAGAGGGCCAGCATGAGGCGGGTGCACAGCCTCTCCCGCAGCGGGTGGCTGTGGGCCAGCTCCCGGAACTCGCTGATCACCACGTCGTGCCGCCCCAGGGCCAGCTCCGCGTCGATCAGGTTCTCGACGCAGGCGAGCCGCTTCTCCTCCAGGTGCACCCGGGCGGGTTCCACGTAGGCTCCGGAGGCGTCGCTCAGCGCGGGGCCGCTCCAGACCCCGAGGGCGCGGCGCAGCAGCCGGGCGACCTGCGCGGGGTCCCGCTCCGTCCGGGCCCGCCTCTCACAGTTCTCGAACACGGCGAGGTCCAGGTCCTCCGTGCCCGCGCGCAGCAGGTAGCCGCCCCGGACCGACGCCACCTCCTCGATGCCGAGCCCTCGCAGCTCGCCGCGGATCGCGTGGATCCCCGAGTAGATCTGGGCGCGGGCCGACGACGGCGGCGCACCGCCCCAGAGGGCCTCGACCATCGCCTCCAGCGTGACGACCAGGTCGGCGTTGAGCAGCAGGAACCCGAGGAGCCCTCGGCGCTGGGACCGGCCGAGCGTGCTGACCCGTTCGCCGTTTCCTGCTCTGACCGGCCCCAGAACGGTGAATCTCATCAGTTCCCCCGCCACCGAATCGCTGAGACCAACAGGGAGCGGTCTCGTGAAGTCCGCTGTTTGCGATCATTCCAGGCGAGGCCCGATGTGGGGCCATTATGTCCCCGCGGGGGTACATCGGGGCGGAATCCGTGGCGCCCGCCGGACGGGGCTGCAGGCCGTACGGCGGGGCGAGCCGTACGGCGGGGCGGGCGGCGTGGCCCGGCCGGCGCCGATCGGCACCGGGCGACGCCGGACGGCCTGCGGGAAACCGGGCGCGAGGCCGTAGCCTGAGGGGTGCCGGAGCCCAGGAGGGCGTGACCGGCGTCGAGGGCCGCCCGGCGGAGGGGACACCGTGAAGCTCAAGCTGGACCTGCACCCGATCTTCAACCGCGGCGGCGAGATCGACAAGGCGCTGCGCGGCATCATCGACGAGGCGATCAGGAAGAAGGCCACCGAGGTCGAGATCATCCCCGGGAAGGGCTCCGGCCAGCTCAAGAAGAAGGTGCTGCGCTTCCTGGAGCAGAAGGAGATCAAGGCCCTCTACCACCGCATCGACAAGGACTCCAAGAACCACGGCCGGCTGTTCGTCTACTTCCGTCACAAGTGACGCGCTCCCCGGGGCACGCCGGCGGAAGGTTCCGCACCCCACCGACGTCCTGACCGGTCCGCCGGCCCCTCCCGGGCCCGCCCTCTCGCGGGCCCTCCGGGACCGCGCCCACCCCACACCCCTGGCCTGGAGCTTCGATGATCGCTTTGTCCGCGGACGGCGTCGGCGTCGTCCTCGACCTCGCCGGCCCGCACCCGCGCGTGTCGCACTGGGGCGCCTGCCCGGGGCCGCTCACCGGGCTCCCGCCGATGCCCGGCCAGGACGTGGTGCCCGGCCAGGGCGACGGCTGGTTCGGCAGGCCGGTCCTGTCCGGGCGTCACGACGGCGGCTGGCGTCCACCCCGGTTCACCCTGGCCGAGACCGTCGTTGCGGACGGGAACCGTGTCGAGACGCTCGCCACGGATCCCGGCTGCGGGCTGGAGCTCACCACCGGGATCGAGCTGACGCCCCAGGGCGTGCTGCGGATGCGGCACACGCTCGTCAACACCGCCGCCTCGCCGTACACGCTGGACCGCCTGGCCTGCCTGATGCCGCTGCCCGCGCAGGCCGGGGAGGTGCTCGACTTCGCCGGCCGCTGGGCGAGGGAGCGCTCCCCGCAACGGGCGCCGCTGCGCCAGGGCGTCTGGTCGCGGGAGAACCGCCGCGGCCGGACCTGGTTCGACGCCGGTCCGCTCGTCGCCGGCACCCCGGGGTTCGGGTTCCGGACCGGTGAGGTGTGGGCGGTGCACGTCGCCTGGAGCGGCGACCACGTCCAGTACGTCGAGCGGCTCCCCGAGGGGGAGACCGTGCTCGCCGCGGGCGAGCTGCTCGAACCCGGCGAGGTCCGGCTCGGCCAGGGGGAGTCGTACAGCACGCCGTGGGTGTACTTCGCGGCCTCCGACGCCGGTCTGGACGGGTTGAGCCGCCGGTTCCACGCCATGCTGCGCGCGCGGGAGACCCATCCGAGGTCGGCGCGCCCGGTGACGATGAACACCTGGGAGGCGGTCTACTTCGACCACCGCGAGGACCGCCTGCTCGCGCTCGCCGACGCCGCGGCGGAGGTGGGGGCCGAGCGGTTCGTCGTCGACGACGGCTGGTTCCGCCATCGCAGGAGCGACGACGCGGGCCTGGGCGACTGGTACGTGGACGAGACCGTCTGGCCGGACGGCCTGCACGAGCTGGTCCGGCGGGTGCGCGGGCACGGCATGCAGTTCGGGCTGTGGTTCGAGCCCGAGATGGTCAACCCCGACTCCGACCTGGTCCGCGCCCATCCTGACTGGCTGCTGGCCGACCCGCGGCGGTGGCCGCTGCCCCGGCGCAGCCAGCACACCCTGGACCTGGCGCGTCCCGAGGTGTACGCCTACCTGCTGGAACGGATCGGCGGCCTGGTGGCCGAGTACGGCATCGACTACATCAAGTGGGATCACAACCGTGACCTGGCCGAGCCCGTGCACGAGGGCGTGCCCGGCGCCCACGCGCAGACCGGGGCCGTCTACCGGCTGCTGGACGAGCTGCGCGCCCGGTTCCCGGGGCTGGAGATCGAGTCGTGCTCCTCCGGCGGAGGCCGGGCCGACCTCGGCATCCTGGAGCGCACCGACCGGATCTGGGGCTCGGACAACATGGACCCCGTCGAGCGCCAGCACATCCAGCGGTGGACCGGTCTGCTGCTGCCGTACGAGCTGATCGGCTCGCACGTCGGCTCCTCTCCCTCCCACCTCACCGGGCGCGTCACCACGCTCGGGTTCCGGGCCGCCACCGCTCTGTTCGGACACGCCGGGGTCGAGGCCGACATCACCGCGTGGACCCCGGCCGAGCGGGCCGCGCTGGCCGAATGGATCGCCCTGTACAAGGAACTGCGCCCGCTGCTGCACACCGGTGAGGTGGTGCGGGCCGACCACCCCGACCCCGCCGCGTGGCTCCACGGCGTCGTCGCCCCCGACCGGAGCCGGGCCGTGTACGCCTACGTGCAGCTGGAGACCACGGTCGTGGAGCGGACGGCGCCGATGAGACTCCCCGGACTCGACCCCGTCGCCGAGTACGCCGTCGAGGCCGTCCCCGGCGAGGTGTCCGGAGAGCCCGGCCGCCATCCCGGCTGGGCGTCGGACCGGGTGCGGCTCACCGGCCGCGCCCTCGCGACCATCGGCCTGCCCGCCCCGCGGTTCGCCGACAGGCCGGGCTCCGCCTTCCTGTTCGTGTGCCGCCGCGTCTGAGCCGCGGGGGAGGGCGAAGGGGGTCCGTGCCGGAAGCGGACGACTCCCCGCCGGAGATGTACGGCGGGCCGCCTGGTGTGTGAGGCGGCCCGCCGTTGAACGCCACGCGGGCGCGCGCGGACGCCCGCGCCTCGCGCCGGGCGGCGGTCAGGGGATGCGGGGGATCATCCGCTCCATGCCGTTGATCCAGTTGTCGCGCAGGGCGCTCACCGCGCCCTGAAGGTCGCCCTCGGCCAGTCGCTCGGCGATCCGGCGGTGCTCCTCGGCGGCGCGCGCCGTGGGGGTGGCGTCGCCGGACAGCAGGTGGGTGTAGCGGCGCATGCCCGCCTTGACGCTGGTGATCAGGTCGATCAGCCGTTCGTTGCCGCAGCCGCTCAGCAGCAGGTCGTGCCATTCGTCGTCGTGACGTTCGATCTCCTGGCGCGCGGCGACGTCGGCGGAGAACTCACGGGCGAGCCGGAGCAGCTCGGGGGCGATCTGGCGCAGGTGGGCCGGGTCGGAGCTCTCCAGGGCCAGCGCCTCCAGGGCCGCCACGATCGCGCACAGCTCCCTGAACTCCTTGCGGCTGACCGGGGCGAACCTGAAGCCCCTGCCCTGGTTGCTCTCCAGCACGCCCTCGCCGGCGAGGGTGATGAGGGCCTCGCGCAGCGGGGTGCGGCTGACGCCGAGCTCTCCGGCCAGGACGGCCTCGTTGATGTCGGTTCCCGCGGCGAAGTCGCCACGGTCGAGCCGGAGCATCAGCTCCTCGCGGATCTGCTCGCGGAGGGGGCGCCGCTCGATCGCCATTGCACTCCTTGCGTTGATCTTCCCTCAAGCCTAGCGGCTTGACGGCATTCAGTACACTGCACTATGAATTCTGCATACAAAATATTACATGTCACAGATTGGAGTTTCGGGTGGGGCTGACCAGGGTTTCCGGTCTGCTGTTCGGCGGTGACTACAACCCCGAGCAGTGGCCGGAGCACGTCTGGGAGGAGGACGTCCGGCTGATGGCCGAGGCGGGCGTCAACATGGCGACCGTCGCCGTCTTCTCCTGGTCCCGACTCGAACCGCGTCCCGGGGAGTACGACTTCGGCTGGCTGGACCGCGTCCTCGACCTGCTGCACGAGCACGGCGTCGCCGCGGACCTGGCCACCGCCACCGCGACCCCGCCGCCCTGGCTGGTCCGCGACCACCCCGAGGTGCGGCCGGTGGACGCCGCCGGGACGCGCCTGGAGTTCGGCTCCCGGCAGGGCTACTGCCCCAGCTCGCCGGTCTTCCGCGACGCCGCCGTCCGGCTGGTCCGCGCCATGGCCGCCCGGTACGGCCGGCACCCCGCCCTGGCCCTGTGGCACATCGGCAACGAGTACGCCGACCACGTCCTCGAATGCTTCTGCGCCGAGTCGGCCCGGCACTTCCGGAGCTGGCTGGAGAACCGCTACGGAACCGTCGACGGGCTGAACGACGCCTGGGGCACCTCCTGCTGGGGCCAGCACTACACCGCGTTCGGCCAGGTCGAACCGCCCCGCAGGGCCCCCGGCCCGGTCAACCCCGCCCAGGTCCTCGACTGGCGCCGCTTCTGCTCCGACGCACTGCTGGAGTGCTTCGAACTGGAGAAGGCCGTACTGCGCGAGGTCACCCCCGACGTGCCGGTGACCACCAACTTCATGAGCATCCTGCACGGCCTGGACTACTGGAAGTGGGCCGCCGCCGAGGACGTCGTCAGCGACGACGCCTACCCCGACCCCGCCGACCCCGGGTCGCACGTGGCGGTCGCGCTCAGCTACGACCTGATGCGCTCGCTGAAGCGGCGGCCGTGGATCCTGCTGGAACAGGCCGCGAGCGCGGTGAGCTGGCGGGAGGTCAACGCCCCCAAACCGCCGGGCATGATGCGCCTGCACAGCCTCCAGGCACTGGCCCACGGCGCGGACGGCGCGATGTTCTTCCAGTGGCGGCAGGCCCGCTACGGCCCGGAGAAGTTCCACTCCGCGCTGCTCCCGCACGGCGGCACCGCCGCCCGCGGCTGGCGGGACACCCTCCGGCTCGGCGCCGACCTGCGACGGCTCGCCGAGGTCGCCGGGACCGGGACGCGCGCCGACGTGGCGCTCCTCCTCGACTGGGACAGCTGGTGGGGCCTGGAGGCCCCCGAGTCGATGCCGTCGAACCGGCTCGCGCTCAAGGACCTCCTGCTGTCGTGGTACCGGCCGCTGCACGCCCGCGGCGTCGCGGTCGACCTCGTCCCCGCGGGCCGCGACCTGTCCGGCCACCGGGTGGTCATCGTCCCCAACCTCTACCTGTGCACCGAGGAGCAGGCCCGGAGCCTGGCCGCCTTCGACGGGCACCTCGTCGTCGGCCCGTTCAGCGGCGTCGTCGACGCGGCCGACCGGGTGCACGACGGCGGCGCCCCCGGCCCGCTGCGCGAGCTGCTCGGCCTGACGGTCGACGAGTTCTGGCCGCTCCCCGACGGACAGGTCCAGCGGGTCCGGCCCGTCACGGGGACAGGGGCGCCCGCGGCGGCCGTGCCGGCGCGGACCTGGGCCGAATGGCTGCGCGTCGAGGACGCCGAGGTGCTCGCCCGCTACGAGGGCGGCGACCTCGACGGGCAGCCCGCCATCACCCGCCGCGGGCGGGCCACCTACCTCGGCTGCCTGCTCGACGACGTCACCCCGGTGCTGTCGGAGGTCCTGGCCGCCGCGGGCGTCCGGCCGGTGGCCGACGTGCCCGAGGGCGTGGAGGCCACCCGCCGGGGCCCGTACCTCTTCCTGCTCAACCACGCGACGACCCCCGCCCGGGTGGACCTCGCCGAGTCCGGGACCGACCTGCTGACCGGCCGCGAGCTGCGCGGCCGGATCGAGATCCCGGCCCGCGACGCGGTGGTGCTCCGCACCGGCGCCGGGCCGACCGAAGGAGAACGGTGACACACCCCTACATCCCGAACGCCGAACCGGGCGTGCGGGCCGAGATGCTGGCGGCCGTCGGCGCCGCGAGCGTCGAGGAGCTCTACGCCGCCATCCCGGCGGACCTGCGCCTGGACCGGCCGCTGGACCTGCCCGAACCTTTGCGCTCCGAGCACGAGCTGGTCGCGCACATGCGCGGGCTGCTGGGCCGCAACACCGACACCACCGAGGCGCTCAGCTTCCTCGGCCACGGCTGCTACCCGCACCACGTGCCGGCCGTCTGCGACGAGATCAACGGGCGCGGCGAGTTCCTCACCGCCTACGCGGGCGAGCCGTACGAGGACCACGGCCGGTTCCAGGCCCTGTTCGAGTACGTCAGCATGATGGCCGAACTGCTGGAGATGGACGTCGTCAACGTCCCCACCTACGACGGCTACCAGGCGGCGGGCACCGCGATCCGGATGGCCGTCCGCTACACCGGCCGGTCGAAGGTGCTGATCAGCGGGGCCGTAGCCGCCGACAAGATGAGCAAGCTGCGTGACTTCCTCGACCACGACGTCGAGCTGGTCGTCGCCCCGGTCGGGCCGGGAGGCGAGATCGGCGACGTGGAGATCGACGAGACCTTCGCCGCGATCTACCTGGAGACCCCCAACGTCTACGGCGTCGTGGAGACCCGGGGCCGCGAGCTCGCCGACCTCGCGCACGCCGCCGGAGCGCTGCTCGTCGTCTCCGCCGACCCGATCTCGCTGGGCGTGCTCGCCCCGCCCGCCGCCTACGGCGCCGACATCGCCTGCGGCGACATCCAGTCGCTCGGCATGCACCAGGCCCACGGCGGCGGCCACGCCGGGTACATCGCCACCCGCGACGAGGAGCGCCTGGTCGCGGAGTTCCCCTCGCGGCTGTTCGGCCTCGCGCCGACCGAGGTCCCCGGCGAGTACGGCTTCGGCGACGTCTTCTACGACCGGACCTCCTTCGCCCACCGCGAGGAGGGCAAGGAATGGGTGGGCACCGCGGCCTCCCTGTGGGGCATCACCGCCGGGGTCTACCTCGCGCTGATGGGCCCCGAGGGCATGCGCGAGCTGGGCGAGACGATCCTGGCCCGCACCCGCTACGCGATGGAGCGGCTCGCCGCCGCCGGCGCCCGGGTGCTGCACCCCGAAGCGGTGCACTTCCGCGAGTTCGCGATCGAGGCGCCGTCCGCGGACGGCCTCCTCGCCGCGCTGCGCGGGCACGGCATCTTCGGCGGCGTCCGCCTGGACGACCGCACGCTGCTGGTCTGCGTGACCGAGCGGCACTCGAAGGACGACATCGACCGGCTGGCGGCAGCCGTACGGGAGGGACTCGGCGTGAACGGGACCAGCGAGGGCGCCGCGGGCGCCGGGACGCCGGCCGCGGGGGAGACGGCGTGAGCGGGCACGCGGGCGAGCCGTTCGCCGAGCTCCCGGTCGCACCCAAGCCGCGGCTGCGCCGGTTCCACCAGGCCCGCTGGGACGAGCCGATCATCTTCGAGCAGTCGCGGCCCGGCCGGCGGGGCATCGCCGTACCGGCCCCGGGCGTGCCGCCGGTGGAGCTGCCCGACACGGTACGGCGGGCCGAACCGCCCAGGCTGCCGGAGATGTCGCAGCTGCACGTGCTGCGGCACTACGTCCGGCTGTCGCAGGAGAACCTGGGCGTCGACCAGGCCATCGCGGTCGGCCAGGGCACCTGCACGATGAAGTACAGCCCGAAGGTCAACGACCGCTTCGTCACCGATCCCAAGGTGGCCGAGCTGCACCCGCTGCAGCCCGACGACACCGTGCAGGGCGTGCTGGAGGTCTACTGGCGGCTGGAGCGGATGCTCGCCGAGATCTCCGGCATGCACCGGGTCTCGCTCCAGCCCGCCTCCGGGTCGGCCGCGATCTACGCCAACGTCGCGATGATCCGCGCCTACCACGCCTCCCGCGGCGAGGGGGAGCGGCGTGACCAGGTCATCACCACGCTGTTCTCGCACCCCTCCAACGCGGCCTGCGCCAAGACCGCCGGGTACGAGGTCATCACGCTGATGCCGGACGAGAACGGATACCCCGACATCGAGGCGCTGCGCGCCGCCGTCGGGCCCCGCACCGCCGCCCTGATGATCACCAACCCCGAGGACACCGGCATCTTCAACCCGCGCATCGCGGAGTTCGTCGAGCTGGTGCACGAGGCGGGCGGCCTGGCCTGCTACGACCAGGCCAACGCCAACGGCCTGCTCGGCGTCACCCGCGCCGCGGACGCCGGGTTCGACCTGTGCCACTTCAACCTGCACAAGACCTTCTCCACCCCGCACGCGAGCGGGGGACCGGCGGCCGGCGCGAGCGGCGTGTCCGAGGCGCTCGCGCCGTTCCTGCCGGGGCCGACCGTGGAGTACGACGGCTCGCGCTACCGTCTCGACGCCGACCGGCCGCTCTCCGTCGGCAAGACGCGCCCGTTCCTCGGCGTCACGCCGAACGTGGTCCGCGCCTACGCGTGGATCATGGCGCTGGGCGCCGCCGGGCTGCGCGAGGTCGCCGAGATCGCGGTGCTCAACAACAACTACCTGATGCACAAGGTCCTGCAGATCAAGGGGGCCTCGGCGCCCTGGGGACGCAGCCGCCTGGAGCAGGTCCGCTACTCCTGGCAGGAGCTGTCGGAGGAGACGGGCGTGCACTCGGAGGAGATCGGCGTGCGCGCCGCCGACTTCGGCGTGCACTACTGGACCAGCCACCACCCCCACGTGGTCCCCGAGCCCTTCACCCTGGAGCCGACGGAGTCGTATTCACAGGAGGACCTCGACGAGTACGCCGCGATCCTGGCGCACGTCGCCGACGAGGCCCGCCGCGACCCCGAACTCGTCAAGGGCGCCCCGTACAACCAGACGGTCCACCGGATCGACCCGTCGTCGCTGGACGATCCCAAGCGGTGGTCGCCCACCTGGCGGGCCTACACCCGCAAGCACCTGTCATGACAGCCGACCGGCCGGGCCCCTCCCGCGTCGCCGCCGAGCCCCCCGGCTCCTCCCGTGCCGCGGGCGGAGCGGGGGGAGCCGAGCGACCCGCGACCCGCGCGGCCTTCACGGTCGGGCTGGTCGTCAACCCCGTCGCGGGGATCGGCGGCCCGGCCGGGCTCAAGGGCAGCGACGGCGCGGGCGTGCAGCGCGAGGCCCTCGCCAGGGGAGCCTCCCCCCGGGCGGGCGAGCGGGCCGCGCTGGCCGTACGGGCGCTGCTGGCCCGCCGCCCGGACACCAGGATCGTCACCGTCGCGGGCCCGATGGGCGAGGACAGCGTCCGGGCCGCCGGCGGCGTCCCCGAACTCGTACGGCGGGCCCCCGGCGACCCCTCCTCGCCCCGGGACACGACGGCGGCCGTCGAGGCGATGCGCGACGTCGACCTGCTGCTGTTCGCCGGAGGGGACGGCACCGCCAGGGACGTCCTCGACGGCTCGCCGTCCTGCCCGGTGCTGGGCGTCCCGGCGGGCGTCAAGGTCTACTCCGGGTGCTTCGCGGTCAGCCCCGCCACGGCGGGGACCACGGCCGCCGAGTTCGGACGGGACACCGGCCTGGCCGGGAGCCAGGGGAGCCCGGAAGGTACGGAGAGCCGGGGGAGGACCATCGCCGCCGAGGTGGTGGACCTCGACGAGGACGCCTACCGGAGCGGCCGGGTCAGCCCCCTGCTCTACGGCACCCTGCGCGTCCCCGCCGCCCGGACGCGGCTGTCGGGCCGCAAGATCGGCTCCTCCGCCGCCGCCCCCGGCTCGGCCGAGGCGATCGCCCGGGAGGTCAGGGCACGGATGCGGCCCGGCGTCCGCTACGTCCTCGGCCCCGGCGCCACCACCATGGCCGTGGGACGGCTGCTGGGCCTTTCCACCACGCTGCTCGGCGTGGACGTGGTCCAGGACGGCGGGTTGGTCGCCGCGGACGTGACCGAACGGCGGCTGCTCGATCTCGTCGACAGGCACGACACCTGCGCGGTCGTCTCGGTCATCGGCGGGCAGGGCTTCGTGCTCGGCCGCGGCAACCAGCAGATCGGCCCCGCCGTACTCAGAAAGATCATGGCTTCCGGGGGGCTGCTCGTCCTGGCCACCCAGCAGAAGCTCGCCGGTCTCGGCGGCCGGCCGCTGCTGGCCGACACCGGAGACCCGGAGACGGACGCCCTCGTCGCGGGCCACGTCTCCGTCATCACCGGATACCGCGAGAGCGCGGTGTACCGGATCCGACCCGCTACCGAGGAGAGCTCAGCATGACCGCCCTGACTGACAAGGTCGCCATCGTCACCGGCGGCGCCTCCGGCATCGGCCGGGCCACCGCACTGCTCTTCGCCCGTCAGGGCGCGGCCGTGGTGGTCGCCGACATCGACGGCACCGGCGCCGCGACGGTCGCCAAGGAGATCGAGAACGAGGGCGGCCGGGCCGTGGCGGTCGAGACGGACGTGGCCGCCGAGGCCGACTGCGCGCGGGCCGTACGGACCGCGGTGGAGACCTTCGGCGGGCTGCACGTGTTGTTCAACAACGCCGGCATCATCCGCCGCACCACCGTGCTGGACCTGCCGGTCGACGAGTGGGACCGGGTCATGGCGGTCAACGTCAGGTCGGTCTTCCTGATGTGCAGGCACGCCATCCCCGCCATGAAGGACGGCGGCTCGATCGTGAACACCGGCTCCGGCTGGGGCCTGAAGGGCGGCGGCAACGCCATCTCCTACTGCGCCTCCAAGGCCGCCGTGGTCAACATGACCCGGGCCCTGGCCATCGACCACGCCAAGGCCGGGATCCGCGTCAACTCCGTCAACCCCGGTGACACCGACACCCCGATGCTCCGCGACGAGGCCCGTCAGCTCTCGGAGGACTGGGCGGCCTTCGCCGCCGACGCCGCCGACCGGCCGATGGGCCGCGCCGGATCCCCGGACGAGATCGCCCAGGCCGTCCTCTTCCTGGCGAGCGACGCCGCGAGCTACGTCACCGGCGCGGCGCTGGTCGTCGACGGCGGCGGACTCGCCTGACCTGCCCCTTCGCAAGGCGCCCTGTGCGGCCCAACCCCTCGCAAGGCACCTCGCCTGATCCGTCCCCTCACATGACGCCCCGCGTGACCCGCCGTTCCGCACGGCGTCCCGTGTGACCCGTCACCCCGCAAGGCATCCCGCGTAACCCACCCCCCGCGAACCCCCAGGAGGCACCCCGTGTCCTTCCCTCCGACCAAGAAGATCCTCGCCGCGGCCCTCGCCCTGACCGCGGCCCTCGCCACCGCGTGCAGCGGCGGCGGCGGTGCCGGCGGCGGCCCGGCCGCCGCCGGGAAGGTCACCGTCCGCTGGTCGACCTGGGGGTCGGCCGAGGACGTCGCGCTCTTCAAGACCTTCAACGACGACTTCATGAAGCGCCACCCGGACATCGTGCTGAAGATGGAGACGGTCCCCAAGTACGAGGACTACCACCCCAAGCTCCTCACCCAGCTCACCTCGAAGACCGCGCCCGACGTCTTCTTCGTCGGCGACGACAACATCGGCAAGTTCGTCGCCGCCGGGGTGCTCGCCCAGCTCAACGACCGGCTCGCCGGCCCCGCCAGCAAGAGCAGGCCCGAGGACTTCTTCGAGGGCGTCTACGGCGGCGCCAAGAAGGACGGCAAGATCTACGGCGTCCCGAACGACACCAACCCCGAGGTCCTCTGGTACGGCAAGAAGGCCCTCAAAGAGGCCGGGATCACCGAGGACCCCGCCGAGCTGAACGCCGCAGGCAAGTGGACCATGGCCAAGTACCTCGACATGAACGCCAGGCTCAAGGCCGCGGGCAAGGCCGGATCCATCTTCTGGAACTGGTACGGCTCCACCTACAGCGTGATCGGCGGCTTCGGCGGCAAGGTCTGGGACGGCGGGAGGTTCGTCGCCACCACCGACCCCAAGTCCCGCGAGGCCCTGCAGACCCTGGCCAAGGGCTACGCCGACAAGACCTTCCTGTCCGCCGACGTGCTGCCCGCCAGCAACGGCCCCAGCACCCAGTTCCTGCGCGGCAAGGCCGGCTTCTACGCCGGCGGCCGATGGGTGATCGACGTGGTCAAGAAGGGGGGCGACCAGGCGAACTACGACGTCGTGCCGTTCCCGTCGCAGACCGGCGAGCCGATGCCCGGCGCGGTCGCGGCCTCCTACCTCGCGCTGAACAAGGACTCCCGCGTCCCCGACGCGGCGTTCACCTTCCTCACCGAGTTCGTCAGCAAGGAGGGCCAGCTCCTGCGGCTCAAGAGCGGCGGCGCGGTCCCCTCCATCAAGGGCGCCGAGCAGGTCGTGCTGGAGGGCGGCTACCCGGCGCACGCCCAGACGTTCCTCGACGTGCGTGACACCGGCTTCGCGAACTACCCCGAGGAGGTCGCGGTGCCCGGCCTCACCAAGGACATCAACGACCTCCTGCTGAAGGTCTGGACCGGCAAGGTCGCCTTCGACCAGGGCATGACCGAGCTGCGGTCCCTCGTCGACGGCAAGATCGGATAACGGCCGTGGGCGTCGTCACCCCGGCACGCCCCACCGCGAGGACCCGGCCCGCACGCGCGGCGACGCGCGTGCGGAACCGGGACGGCTGGTGGGCCGCGCTCTTCCTCGCCCCGCAGGTGCTGGGCCTGCTGGCGTTCCTGGTCTTCCCGCTCGGCTTCGCGGTCGTGCTCGCGTTCATGAGATGGGACGGGCTCGGCGAGAAGTCCTGGGTCGGCTTCGACAACTTCGCCGCCCAGCTCACCGACCCCGAGTTCGGCACGGCCGTCTGGAACACCGTCAAGCTCGCCCTGCTGACGGTCCCGGCCGGCCTGGCGCTCGCGCTGCTCGTCGCCCTCGCGCTGAACAACGTGCGGGGGAGGACCTTCTACCGGGTCGTCTACTTCCTGCCCGTGGTGACCAGCTCCGTCGCGGTGGCCGTGATGTGGCAGGTCATCCTGGCCGGCGGCGACTACGGCGTGCTCAACAGCACCCTCCACGCCTGGTTCGGGATCACCCCGCCCGACTGGCTGGAGGACCAGGGCTGGGTCATCGTGGCCATCGCGGTCGTGACCATCTGGTCCTCGCTCGGCCTCAACGTGGTCATCTTCCTGGCCGGGCTGCAGACCATCCCGCCGTCGCTGACCGAGGCCGCCCGCATCGACGGCGCGGGCCCGGTCCGTGTCCTCCGCTCGGTGACGCTGCCGATGATCTCCCCGACGATCTTCTTCTCCACCGTCGTCGCGGTGATCAGCTCGTTCCAGGCGTTCGACCAGATCTACGTGCTGGTCAACCCAGACCACAATGAGGGCGCCCGGACGATCGTCTACCAGGTCTACGACCTGGGCTTCCAGAAGTTCGAGTTCGGGATGAGCAGCGCCGCCGCGCTGATCCTGCTCGCGCTGACGCTGCTCGTCACCTTCGTCCAGTTCGCGGCGCAGAAGCGCCTCGTCCACTACGACTCCTGAGGGGAGGCGTCGATGGCTGTGATCCCTGCCTCTCCCGGTGCCCATCCCGGCTCCCGCCCCGGTCCCCGCCGTCTGGGACAGGTCGGCCTGCACGTCGCGCTCGCCGCCGGCGGGCTGCTGATGCTGTTCCCGTTCGTCTGGATGCTGCTGACCTCGTTCAAGGGCGCGCACCAGATGCTCAACGCGCCGCTCGACTGGCTGCCGAACCCGTGGCGGGCGCGGAACTACCCCGACGCGTTCGGCGCGCTGCCCTTCGCCCAGGCGTACTGGAACAGCTTCTACATCGCGGCCCTCAACGTGGTGCTCACGCTGGTCACCTCCGCGATGGCCGCCTACGCCTTCGCCCGGATCCGCTTCCGCGGCTCCGGCCTGCTGTTCGGCCTGTTCCTGGCGACCCAGATGGTCCCGGCGCAGGTCACCGTCGTCCCGCTCTACCTGATGCTGGCGGAGCTGGGCTGGGTCGACTCCCACCTGGCGCTGATCGTGCCGGGCTTCGTCAACCCGTTCGCGGTGTTCCTGCTGCGGCAGTTCATCCGGGCCGTGCCCATCGAGCTGGAGGAGGCCGCCCGCCTCGACGGCGCCGGCCGCTGGACGATCTTCTGGCGCGTCGTGCTGCCCAACGTCCGGCCGGGCATGGGCGCGCTCGGCATCATCGTCTTCCTGGCGAGCTGGAACAGCTTCTTCTTCCCGCTGATCTTCCTCAACTCGCCGGAGCTGGCCACCGTGCCGCTGCTGGTCAGCCAGTTCGCCGGGCAGCACGGCGCCACCGACTACGGCCTCACCCTCGCCGCCTCGGCCATCTCGGTCATCCCGATGATGATCGCCTTCCTGATCGGCCAGCGGCGCATCCTCAACAGCATGGCCATGTCCGGCCTGGGAGGACGCTGACGATGCTCGACCTGCGAGTGACCCCCTTCACCGAGCGCGGCTCCCGGCTGCTGGTGCTGGCCGACCCGGACGGCTCGCTCCGCGTCGCCCGCGCCGAGTACGAGACCCGGCTGTCGGACACGACCGTGCTCACCGGGCTGCGGCTGTTCTCCGGCGACCGCGAGCTGCCGGTACGGCGGGCCTTCCCCGACCGGGTCTCCTTCGGAGCCGGGGTGGACCTGGTCTTCGCCGACCCGGAGACGCTGGTGCTGACCGGCTCGGGGGCGCGGGCCGTCTGGGACGGCGGCTCGGGGGTGATCGACGGGACCCTCGTGCTCACCGGCCGGGCGGGCCCGTACGACGCCGGGGAGCTGCTGGCGCGGGCCGGGGAGCGCCGCCGGGAGTGGTTCGCGCGGATGCCGGCCGTACCGGCGGAGCTGCGGGAACGGGCCGAGCAGGCGTGGTGGACGCTCGGGGTGAACCTGCTGCCCATCGCGTTCGCCGGGGGCCGCGAAGGCGTGGTCCCCTCCAAGCTGGGATATGTCGGCATCTGGAATTGGGACTCCTACTTCCACGCCGTCGCCCTGCGCCACGCCGACCCGAAGCTCGCCCGCGACCAGCTCCGCATCCTCCTCGACCACCAGCGGCCCGACGGCCTCATCCCCGACGTGGTCCACGACCGGGGCGTGCTCGCCGAGACCACCGACCTGCCCCGCTCCGACCACGACCGGCTCGCCCAGCACGTCGGCGGCCCCGCCACGCCGGGCGAGCCGATCGGCGGCGTCGTCCCGGTGACCAAGCCGCCGCTGACCGCCTGGGCCGCCTGGAAGATCCACGAGGCCGCCCCCGACCCCGGCTTCCTCGACGAGGTCTACCGGCCGATCGCCCGCTCCCAGCGGTGGTGGCTGACCGCCTCCGACCCCGACGGGGACGGCCTCGCCGAGTACCTCCACCCGTACTCCTCCGGCCTGGACGACAGCCCCGTCTGGGACCACGGACCCCGGGCCGAACCGCCGGACCTCAACTCCTACCTGGCCCTCCAGTTCGACCGGCTCGGCGACATCGCCGAGGCGCTGGGCCGTACGGCCGAGGCCGAGGAGTGGCGGCGGCGGGCCGCCGGGCACGTCGAGCTGCTGGTCGCCCGCCGCTGGAACGGCGACCGGTTCGTCACGCTGACCAGGTCCGCGTCCGGTGTCGCGGCCGAGGTCGCCACCCGCACCCCGCTGGAGCTGATGCCCCTGCTCACCGGCCGCCTGCCCCGGCAGATCGCCGAACGCCTGGTGGCCGACCTGCTGTCCCCGGCCTTCTGGGGCGAGCGCCCGGTGCCCACCGTCGCCTTCGGCGACCCGGCCTTCGACCCGGACGCCATGTGGCGCGGCCCGGTCTGGCTCAACGTCAACTACCTGCTGATCGAGGGGCTGCACCGCTCCGGCTTCGCCGCCGAGGCCGAGGAGCTGACCGGGCGGACCCTGGACATGGTCAACGCGGGCGGCGGGCTGCACGAGTACTGGAACCCGCTCACCGGCGCCCGCGCCCGCGGGGCCACCACCGGCTTCGGCTGGTCCGCCGCGCTCTTCCTGGACCTGGCCCACCGCCGGGCCCGGCCGTGAGGCGACCGGCGCGGTGACCGTCCCGCCGTACGGCCCGATGAGCCGTGCGGCGGGACGATCCGTGCGGCGGGCCGGTCCTTACGGCGAGGCGGTCCACGTGGCGGTACGGGGTCAGGGTCAGGGCGCGCCGTCGACCAGGGCCGGGAGCGCCGACAGCGGCGTGCCCTCCGTCGCCGCGCCGACGACGAGCGCCTCAACCGCGTACAGGAACCGGTCCACCAGGCCGGGCGGCATGGTGACGGTGTCCGCGGTCAGGCTGACCCCCAGGACACCGCCCTCGTCGTCGACCAGGTGGACGCAGAACCCGCAGTTGAGCCGCTCCACACCGGGAGGACGCCGGATACGGGTCTCCGTCCGGGCTGCGACCGCCTCCCGGGGATCCTCGGGCGCGTCCCGCCCCAGCGGGTCGGTGGCCCGCTGGTCGTTGAAGCAGCAACTGGGAAAGACCGGGAGCCCGCGCTCCCCGCTCACCGCGTCCACCATGCGGTACCACTCGGCCTGGTCGTACCGGGCGTGCCGGTAGGCCTGGAGAGCGCGGTGCCTGGTCCCGGCGAGCAGCTCGTCGAACGTCGCCGCCCCGGTCGCCCCGGCGTCGAGCACGAACAGGCCGAGCTGGCACAGGGAGGTGACGAGCGTCCTGCTCTCCGGGGCGAACCGGTTGTTGACCAACGGGTTGACCGCGACCGTACGGTGACCCGAGACGGCCGAGACCAGCGCCGCCACCGCGGTGAGCAGGACAGTCGCGGTGCTGACGCCGTGCCGCCCGGCGAGCGTCCTGGCCGCCAGGTCGATCGCCCGGGACACGATCACCGCCTGCTGGAAGCGCGGGCTCCCGGGGGCTCCCCGTACCTCGGAGAACATCGTGTGCGGGATCGCCCGGTAGTGGCCCGCCCAGTACCCGAGCGCGGCGGCGCTCCCGCGCGCCGCCCGCCCGCCCTGGGCGGCGACCAGGTCCATCAGCTGGTACGGCGCGGGCGGCGCACCGCCCCTGAGCAGGAGCCGCAGGTCACGGACGACGACGTCGGCGGCGAAGGCGTCGGCGGCCAGATGGCACAGCACGAGGACCACGTGGCTGACGACGCCGTCGCCGGTCACCAGGCCGGCGCGCAACGGCAGGTCCTCGGCGTAGGAGAACCGGCGGCCGGCCAGTCGTTCACGGAGCGCCTCCGCCACGGCCCCGGCGCCCTCCAGCGGGGCTTCGGCCACCTCGACGGCGACGGCGCCGCGGGCCTCCACCGTCTGCAGGGGATCGGCCGGTGGAGAGGCCGCGTACGAGAGGCCGGTGTGCGAGGAGCCGGTGTGTGAGGAGCCGGCCCGCTCCTCCAGGCACAGGCGGCTGCGCAGCGCGTCGTGCCGAGCCAGCAGCCGTCCGATCGCCGCCACCGCCGCGTCGGGGCCGATCCGCCAGCTGCGCGGCAGCCGCACGATCCTGGGCACGTTGTAGTAGTGGTCGCCTTCCGGGCCGACGTCGCGGATCGCGCCCCAGATGGCCCGCTGTCCCCAGGCCAGGGGAACCGTCCCGGTCCGCTCCGTGGCGAAGCGGGCCTCCAACGAGGCCGCGGTGGCGGGGTTCACGGGCGTCTCCTCGACGTCGATCATGATCGGGGTCCGGGGAGACGGCTTGGTGGGAACGCTCCCAGTTCTGGGCAGGCTAGAGACAGCGCCGACGCCCCGTCAAGATTCACCGGCGCGGCCGCGGGACTCCGGCGGCCCTTGACACACCGGGCAGGAGAGCCCGTCGATTCGCAGGTCAGAAGGGTCATCCCCTGGTCGGCGGGCTTTCGGGCAGGGTGGCCGCGGCCACCCGCGCCCCTGCTTTCCCGAATCCTTCCCCTCCCTTGGCGCAGGCCCGACCGGGGCCGCGGAGGGCCGCACTACCGTTGAGGGCGATAAGGGCCCGACGACGGAAGGCCGCAGATGACGGCAGCCGATTTCGACAGCCTCCGGGGCCCGGCGGACGACGGCCGGTACCCGCCCATCGCCGACCACGGGCTGATCGGCGACCTGCGCACCGCCGCGCTCGTGGACACGCGCGGCACGATCGACTGGTACTGCTTCCCGCGCTTCGACGCGCCGAGCGTGTTCGCCGCCCTCCTCGACGCCGACCGGGGCGGGGCCTTCGAGCTGGCCGCCGACGTGCCCGCGAGGACCAGGCAGTTCTACTTCCCCGACACCAACGTGCTGATCACCCGGTTCATGGCCCCCGACGGGGTCGGGGAGATCCACGACTTCATGCCGGTCGCCGGCGACGCGCGTGAGATCGACCGCCACCGGCTGATCCGCCGGGTGAGATGCGTGCGCGGCACGCTGCCGTTCCGGGCGCGGATCGCCCCCCGGTTCGACTACGGCCGCCGGTCCCACACCGTGGACCTGCGCGAGGGCCGGGCCGTCTTCACCTCGCCGTCGCTCTCGCTCACCCTGACCTCCAGCGCGCCGCTGGAGACCGACGGCCGCGACGTGCTCTCGGCGTTCAAGCTGACCGAGGGCGAGTGCGCGGTCTTCGCCCTCGACCGGTACGGCGACGGCGTCGAGACGCGGGCCTGCCCCCTCGCCGAGGCCGAGGAGGAGTTCACCGCCACCGTCGCCTACTGGCGGCGCTGGGTCTCCCGGTCACGCTACCGGGGCCGCTGGCGGGAGATGGTGCACCGCTCGGCGCTGACGCTGAAACTGCTCACCTACGCGCCGACCGGCGGGACCGTCGCCGCGGTGACCACCAGCCTGCCCGAACGGATCGGCGGCGAACGCAACTGGGACTACCGCTACGTCTGGATGCGCGACTCGGCGTTCTGCATGTACGCGCTGATCAGACTCGGCTTCGACGAGGAGGCCGCGGCGTTCATGGGCTTCCTTTCCGAGCACGTCAGCTGCGGCTGCGACGGTGAGGCGGGCCCCCTGCAGATCATGTACGGCATCGACGGCCGCACCGACCTGCCCGAGATCGAACTGCCCCACCTCGCGGGCTACCGCGGCTCCGCGCCGGTCCGGGCCGGGAACGCCGCCGCGGGCCAGCTCCAGCTCGACATCTACGGCGCCCTCATCGACTCCGTCTACCTCTACGACAAGCTGTGCCGGCCGATCTCCAGCGACCAGTGGGAACAGGTCTGCACGCTGGTCGACTGGGTCTGCGTCAACTGGGACCAGCCCGACGAGGGCGTCTGGGAGACCCGCGGCGGACGCCGCGACTTCGTCTACTCGCGGCTGATGTGCTGGGTGGCGATCGAACGGGCCATGCGGATGGCCCGCCGCCGCGGCCTGCCCGCCGACACGCAGCGCTGGCAGCGCACCCGCGACGAGATCTACCGGCAGATCATGCGGCGCGGCTGGTCGGACCGGCTGGGCGCGTTCGTCCAGCACTTCGACGGCGAGGTCCTCGACGCCGCCGTGCTGATGATGCCGCTGACCAAGTTCATCGCCCCCACCGACCCCAGGTTCCTGTCCACCCTCGACGCGCTCCGCCGTACCCTCGTCGCCGACTCGCTGGTCTACCGCTACGACCCCGGCGAGAGCCCCGACGGCCTGAGCGGAGAGGAGGGCACGTTCTCGATCTGCTCGTTCTGGTACGTCGAGGCGCTCACCCGCGCCGGACGGCTCGACGAGGCCCGGCTCGCCTTCGAGAAGATGCTCACCTACGCCAACCACCTCGGCCTGTACGCCGAGGAGATCGCCATGACCGGCGAGCAGCTCGGCAACTTCCCGCAGGCGTTCACCCACCTCTCCCTGATCAGCGCCGCCGTCAACCTCGACCGCGCCCTCGGCTGACGGCCCGTCCCGCCGTGGGCGGCCGCCCGGCACGCCGGCGTCTACGGCCTACGCGCAGACGCGCGACCCAGGCGACACCGCCGCCGGGGTGACGATCTGGACATCCCGTACGACCTCCGAGAGGGGCGTGTCCAGGGCGTACGGCTTCGCACCCAGCGAGACCGTCCCCTCCCGGCCGCAGGCGAAGGGCAGCGTCATGACCATGACGTCCGCCACCTGGACGGCGATGTTCACGGTGTCGCCCTCCGGGCCGAGCTGAGCCAGGATCCAGCCGATCGTGTCGGACGCGACCGCGCAGACGTAGACCACCTCGCCGACGGCGTTGGCCGGCGCCGAGACCAGCCCTTCCGCCTGGAGCGGGTCACGTAGCGCCCGGCTCAGAGCCGCCTGAACGTCCTTCCGCTCCTGGGCATGCCCGTCAGCGGCCAACCGGAAGACGAGTTCCCCGCCCGCGACCTCGTGGTGGCGCTCATGGTGCTCCACGATGTCGAAGGGGCCGGGCCGGTCGAAATGGAAACCCAGGACGTCCTGCAGATCGGCGTGGAGCTCCTCCATCGTCGGGCGACCGTAGACGAGGCCCGGCGCCTGCGGGGACGACGCGTACGGATGAAGGCCACCCGCCTCCAGCCTGACGATCAGGTGAATGACATCATCTGTCACTGCGCCACCTTCAATGCTTCGTCCCTGCTCAGCCCTACCTGCTTGACCAGTATGTCCCTGACCACCCCCGGAGCGATACTGTCTCCGTGATGGAATGCGAACGTCAGCTGCGGTCTTCCCTCACAGGCGAGCTTTCGATGTGATCCCCTCCGGGCGATCTCCTTGTAACCGAGGGCGAGGAGGATGCGGAGCATCTGCTGCGCCTTGAGAGAGGGAAACGGGTTCGGCACGCGTCGACACCTCTCGGGTAGGACCGAACAGGCAGGAGCCTATACCGGTCCTCTTCGAGCCCGGGCTGATTCGCGGTACATCCGAAGTCAGCGCACCGCCTCTGCGGGATCGGCTGAACCGGATTCACGGAAACATCAGGCGGGGGCCCGCGAGGGTGGGGAGGGCGAAGGCTACGGCCTTGCCGGGGGTGGCGGTGGTGAAGGCGGTGGCTGGGTGGACGTGACAGTGGCCGCTGGAGAGGCGGTGGACCAGCAGCAGGCCCCGGCCGTTCTCCACGAGCAGCGGCGCGTCGATCTCCTTCACCAAGCGCAGCAGGCCCAGGACGACGGCGACCTCGTGCGCGTCGGGGTCGCCGTCGACGACCTCGCACCAGGCGGGCACCCCGTTCAGGCTGAAGATCCTCACCTCGTACGGCGGGCGGGCGTGCCTCTCGGCGTTGGCCGCCAGTTCCGCAACGACGAGTTCGGCGTCGGCGACGGCGTCACCGTCCAGGCCGGCCTGCCGGAGTACCTCCCGTACGACCTCGCGGGCCCGGCGCGAGGCGGAACCGGGCGGGAGCGCCCGGACCAGCACCCGGACGCGGCTCCCCTCCGCCGCGACGGGTGATGGCTCGCCGGGTCCGGGACGGGAGGGCGGGAACGGTGAGGGGCGGCCGGGGGTGCCCGGGGGGATGCTGCCGTCTGGCCGCATGGACACGACTCCTTCGCTGTCGGATGATCGTGGACAGCAGGAAACGCCCTGGGACGGCGGCAGGGAACGCCGCCACCTGCTCGTCGTCGGTGATCTGGGGGCTCCGCCGTCGGCGCTGGTCGCTTGCTGGTCGTTTCTCGTCCGGGCGATGGCGCGGGCCTTCCCCGGCCATCACAATGAGTAGTCGAAGAACTACTCATAAGGAGTGTCCGTGGTTGAGGAGCTGCGGTGCGGGGGGCGTCCGGAGCTGGCGCGGGCGCGCAGGCGGCTGGGCATGAGCCAGGAGCAGGCGGCCGAGGCGGTCGGGGTCTCGGTCACGACGTGGGCGCGGTGGGAGCGCGGTGAGCAGGGGGTGCGGGCCTGCTACCGGGCGAGGATCGCCGCCGTGTTCGGGGCGGAGCCGCATCGGGTGGAGGAGTGGATAGAAGGCTGGGCCCTGACGGCGACATCATCGTGTCCGGCCGCCGACAGCGCGGGCGGCTCGCCGATGGCTACCGTGAAGGCCGCCGCGCATCTGTGGAGGTTGGAGATGGACCCGTCCCGGCGTCACCTGCTGGCCGCGCTGCCGTTCGTGCCCTCGGCGCTGGGGGAGTGGCTGTTGGCGTGGCAGTACGGTGGTCCGGTCGCGTCGGTGGCGCGTCTCGGGGCGGGACCTGTCGTGGGACTCGCCGACGTGGCCAGGATCAACGAGGCTCGCAAGGCGTTCGTGCAGATGGACCGCCGATTCGGGTCCGGACTGGTCCGCCCGGTGGTGATGCGCTATCTGAACGAGAACGTCGCTCCGTTGCTGCACGGGCGGTATGACGACGAGGCCGGGGCCGAGTTGATGAGCGCGGCGGCGGGGATGAGCTGGCTGGCGGGCTGGACGGCCTTCGACATCAGTCGGCACGGCGAGGCCCAGCAGCACTTCGGCCAGGCGCTACGGCTGGCCAAGGCGGGGAACGACCCACTGACCGGTGTGTGGGTACTGGCCACGCTGACCCGCCAGGCGATCCACCTGGAGCAGCCCACCTGGGCGGTGTGGCTCGCCCGCGCGGCGGCGGACACCGCGCGCCGGGCTGACGCGCCGCCGCGCGTCATGGCGTTGATCCTCGTCAAGGAGGCGTGGGCGACGGCCTTGGAAGCGGGCGAAGCGGAGACCGCCGACCGGCACACCGCGAGGCGGGTGGAGCGCCTGCTCGCCGAGGCCGAGAGCGCCTACACGCGGGGGACCACCGACCGCGATCCGGAATGGGCCGACAGGTTCGAGGAGGCAGAACTGACCGGTGAGGCCGGGAACTGCTGGCGTCTGCTGGGCGAGCACCGGCGGGCGGCGGAGTGGGCGGAGGCGGCTGTGAACGCCTTCGGTGAGCGTCTTCCTCGATCGGCTCAGCTCAACCGGATTCACGCCGCCGAAGCGTATCTGGAGATGGGTGAGGTGGAGCAGGCGCTCGCCAGTGCGCGGTCCGCCGTTCCGATGACCAGAACCCTCACCTCCGCCCGTCCGGCCGATCTCCTCCGGCGGTTCGCCGGGCGGCTGGAGCCGTACGGTGACAGCGTGATGGTCCGGGAGTTCCGCGACCACCTGCGCGTCGAACTCGCCGCCTGATGGTGACGATGCGGGCGAGCGCCTCCCGTCGGGGCCTGACCTGCTTCCTGACCGGCTTCGGGTCCTCAATCACCTCGGACGTCAGCCGCCCGGGGCGGTGAGGGACGACGCGGCGGAGCGGATGAGTTCGGCGCGGGAGGTGATGCCGAGCTTCGTGAAGATGTTGCGCACGTGGTAGTCGACGGTGCGGGGGCTGACGAACAGCCTCGCCGCGATCTCCCGGTTGGTCGCCCCCTCGGCGACGAAGCGGGCGATCTGCAACTGCTGGGCGGTCAGCACCTCCCCGATGGAACTGCCCGGCCCGGACACCGGCTCACCGGCGGCCCGCAGCTCGGCCGCGGCCCGCTGCCGCCAGCGCGCGGCGCCGAGCCGTTCGAAGACCTCCGCCGCCTCGCGCAGATGGTCGCGCGCCTCCTCGCGGCGGCGCCGGCGGCGCAGGTACGTGCCGTACAGCAGCGCGGTGCGGGCCCGTTCGAAGTCCCGTTCGCCGCGCGCGTGCAGTTCCAGGGCCGCCAGGTAGTGCTCGCCGGCGTCCCGTTCCGGGGCCAGCAGCGCCCGGCACCGCTCCACCAGAGCCCGCGCCCACGGGCTGCCGACGGTCTCGGCCCAGGTGCGGAACGCCTCCAGGGCGCGGGCGGCGCGCTCGCGGTCGCCGTCGCGTACGGCGGCCTCCACGTAGTGCGGGGCCGACAGCAGCGTGATGGCCCCGTGGCCGAGGCCGGCGTCGGCCCGGCTCATCCGCGTCAGGCGTTGTGCGGCCTGGCCGTACCGGCCCGCCGACAGGTCGCTGAAGGCCAGCGCCCAGGTGGCCACGGCGGCGGCCAGGCCGATGCGGTGCTCGCGGGCGCGGGCCAGCGCGGCCTGCGCCCGTTCCCGGCAGGCGTGCTCGTCGCCCTCGATGGCGGCGTGCAGCGCGAGGAGGGCGTGCAGGTGGCAGACGCAGTTGAGCTGCCCGGTGTCGGTGGCCAGGCGCAGCCCCTCCAGCGCGTTGGCTCCGGCCATGCCGAGCCGGCCGGTCCACAGCTCGCTGTAGACGAGCAGTTCCAGGGCCTGCGGGACCGCGGTCACCGCGCCGCGGGCGCGGGCGAGTGCCACCGCGCGGGAGGAGAGCGCGTGCGCGGCCTCGTCGTCGCCCAGCATGAGCGCCGCCGTGCCGGCCCATCCCAGGGCGTCGGGGTCGGCGACGAGTCCGGCCGCGTCCACCACCTGGCGCAGCGGTCCGACGGCCCGCGGGAGGTCGCCGGAGGCGGCCTCGGCCAGCGCGGCCAGGTAGGCGCGCATCAGCGCGGCACGCGTGCCCGGCGTGTCGCCCAGGGAGCCCGCCCGGCGGGCCGCGGTGGCCAGCCGTACGAGGTCACCGGCGTAGGAGGCGGCCTCGGCGGCGCCCATCAGGGCGCGCAGGGCCCGCGCGGGGTCGGGCAGGCGCGCGGCCGACAGCAGTGACTCGTAGGCGGTCCCGGTGGCTCCGACCCGCAGGCCGATGACCCCGGACAGGAAGGCGATCTCGTCGGGATCCCCGGTCTCCTCCGGCTCACCGGGGCCCGCCGCCCTCTCCGGGGCGGTGTCTCCGGTCCTCTCCGGGGCCGGGAGGCCGGGGTCGTCGCCGGACGGACGCGCGGAACCGGCGTCGGCGTCGGCGCCGGTCGGCCGGCCGGCGCGGTCCAGCAGGTGGACCGCGAGGTCGGTGTGCCCGGCCTGCCAGCGGTCCCACGCCGCCGCGACGAGGCGCCGCCCGCGCTGGGCGGCGGCCGGGGTCAGCTCCGCGGCCCGCTCCAGGGCGACGGCCGCGGCCGCGTAGCCGCTGCGCACCCGCGCCCGTACGGCGGTCGCCTCCAGTTCGGCGGCCAGGCCGGCGTCGGGTTCGAGCGCGGCGGCGGCCCGGTGCCAGGAGCGCCGGTCCGGCGGCCCGGAGGTCTCGGCCAGCACCTGGTGCGCCCACCGCCTGCGGGTCAGGCCCGCCCCCTGGTGGACGGCCGAGCGCATGAGCGGGTGCCGGAAGCGCACGCCCGCCTCCGAGAGCTGGACCAGCCCCGCCGCCTCCGCCGCCTCGATCGCCGAGACGTCGATCCGGGCGTGGGCGGCGGCGCGGACCAGGGTCGCCGCGTCGATCTCCGACTCCACCGCGGCGAGCAGCAGCAGCGTCCGCGTGTCCTCCGGGAGCGCCGCGACCCGGTCGAGGTAGGCGCGCTCCAGGCCGGGGCCGACCGGCAGCGGCCGGGGGAGGGCCGTACGGCCGGCGAGCTGGTCGGGGGTGAGTCCGTCGACGATCTCCCGCAGCGCCAGGGGATTGCCGCCGGTGTGCGCGACCAGCCGGGCGCACACCGCCTCGCCGACCGGTCCCCGGGCGCGCTCGCGGACGAGCCGGCCGGCCGCCTCCGCCTCCAGCCCGCCGACCTGTGCCGTCGGCAGCCCCTGGAACACCGGGGGGTGGTCGGGGCGGCGGGCCGCCAGCAGCGCCACCCCCTCCGCCTCCAGCCGGGCCGCGGCGAAGGCGAGGGCGTCGAAGGAGGGGGCGTCCATCCAGTGCGCGTCGTCCGCCACGGCGAGGACGGGGCCGCGCTCGGCCGCCTCCGACAGCAGGCTGAGCACCGCCACCGAGATCAGGAACCGGTCCGGCGCGGGGCCCTCGGCCCGGCCGAGCGCGACCGCCAGGGCCCGGCGCTGCGGCTCGGGGAGCCCGTCGACCAGCGGGGTCAGCGGGCGGACGAGCCGGTGCAGCGCGGCGAAGGGCAGCCGTGACTCCGACGGCACCCCCCGGGCCGCCAGCACGGTGAAGCCCCCGGCGCGGGTGGCGGCGTAGTCGAGCAGCGCGGTCTTCCCGGCCCCGGGCTCGCCGACCAGCACCCGCACGCCGCTGCGTGAGGCGGCCGCGGCCCGGACCAGGGCGTCGAGGTCGGCCCGTTCTCGTTCGCGGCCGTGCAGATCGGGGGGTGTGATGGCCGTCACACCCCATAAGTTACTTGCCAGTCACATCCGTGTGAATAGGGGACGGCCAACGGGTCCCCCGGTGAGATCACCGGTTCGGAGAAGACCGGTGATGTCACCGGTGCCCCGGAGCCGCCGTCGACGGACTCTTTCGTCGGCGCCGCCGTGTTCGGCGGGCCGTACGAAGGAGGAGAAGCCCATGCGACGACGGCTGTGGCTCGCCCTGGTGGCGGGACTGGCGATGATCGTCCCGTTCGTCCCCGCCCCGGCCCAGGCGGCCGCCCCCGACCCCGTCATCTTCGTGCACGGCTGGGCGGGGGCCGCCTGGAACTGGGACGTCATGAGGGGCGACTTTCAGCGGGACGGCTGGCCCGCCGACCGGCTGTTCGCCTGGGGCTACAACTCGGCGCAGTCCAACGTCACCACCGCGAACCAGCTCGCGGACTTCGTGAACCAGGTCCGCGGCCGGACGGGCGCCCAGAAGGTGGACATCGTCACCCACTCGATGGGCGGCCTGTCATCGCGCTGGTACCTCAAGTTCCTCGGCGGCGTCGACGCCGTCGACGACTGGGTGTCCGTCGGCGGCCCCAACCACGGCACCAACGCCTCCTACCTCTGCGACCTGCTGATCGTCTCCTGCGCGGAGATGAACTACCACTCGTCCTTCCTGGACCGGCTCAACGAGGGCGACGAGACGCCCGGCGCGGTCCACTACGGCGCGTTCCGGTCGTGGTGCGACGAGATCATCAACCCCGACGACAGCGTGAAGCTGGACGGCGCGACCAACGTCAACGTCGGCTGCATCGGCCACCTGTCCCTGCTGCTCTCCTGGTCGGTCTCCCAGCAGGTACGCGACTTCGTCCGCTGACGATCCGTACGGCGGTCCGGTACGGCGGGCGGGCCGGGCCGCCTCCACCGGTCACCGCGCCCGGCGTCCCGGCGCGGTCCGGAACCACCGCGACCGGGCCGCGCCGGTCCCCTCAGAGCTTGCGGAAGGTCCTGGCCTCCTCGGCGGCGGCGACCACGTCCTCCAGCGAGGCGCCGGAGCCCGCCGAGACGACCGCCGCGATCGCGCCCTCCACGAACGGCACGTCCGCGATCACCACGCCGGGACCCTCCATGAGCCGGGCGGTCAGCACCGAACTGCCCAGGTCCGGGATCAGGACCACCCCGTCGCCCCGGTCCACCTCCTCGATCGCCCTGGACACCAGGTCGGGGCTGGTGCCGAGGCTGCCGTCGTCGGTGCCGCCGGCCCCGGCCAGCGGCACGTCCGCGCCGCCGATCTGCCGGGCCAGCCGTACGAGCTCGTCGGCCAGCGGGCCGCTGTGGGAGACGAGGACGACGCCGACCATCACACCGGTCCTTCCTGGGCGGGCCGGGAGGGTTCTCCCGCCGTCGGCCCGGACGGTTCTCCCGCCGCCCGCCGGGACGGTGAACCGGACGGGTCTTCCGCCGGCCGCCGGGACGGTGAACCGGACGGGTCTTCCGCCGGCCGCCGGGACGTCCCCTCCGCGGCGGACCCGGACCGCCCGTCCGGGTCGCCCGCCGTACGGGACACCGCCGCGTGCAGCGCCCGGACGATGAGGGCGGTGGACGCGGCGCCGGGGTCCTCGTGCCCCACACTGCGCGGGCCGAGATAGCTGGCCCGGCCCTTGCGGGCCTGCATCGGGATCGTGGCCTGCGCCCCGGCCTCCGCCGCCTCCGCCGCCGCGCCGACCGCCTCCACCGGCGCCCGCTCCTCCTGTACGGCCTGCGTCAGCGCCCGGAGCGCCGGGGCGAGCGCGTCCACCATGGTCTTGTCGCCCTCGGCGGCCGATCCCAGCCTCCGGATCCCGGCCAGCCCGGCGGCCAGGGCCTCGTCCAGGTCGGCGAGGGAGACCTCGGGGGAGTCGCCCAGCGCCTTGCCCGCCTCCCGGAACGCCATGCCGTACAGCGGCCCGGACGCCCCGCCGACCTTGCGGATCAGCGTGTTGCCCACCAGGGACAGCAGCGCCCCCGGGGTGTCCGGCCGGCCGCCGGCCAGTGCCTCGGCGACCGCGGTGAAGCCCCGGTCGAGGTTGGCCCCGTGGTCGGCGTCGCCGATCGCGGAGTCCAGCGCGGTCAGCCGGTCCCGGTCGGCCCGGACCGCCGCGGCGATCCCCTCGACCCACGCGGCGAAGAGGGCGGCGTCCAGGCCGCCGGTCGCGCCGGCCGTACCGGTGGCACCGCCTATACCGGCCGGGCCGCTCATGCCCCCCGTGCCGACCGGGTCCGTCGTGCCGGTCGTGTCGTCCGTGGCGTTCGTGTCGCTCATCCCGTCGGCGTTCCCCGTGCCGCCCGTGTCACGCGCGCGGTCGTCCGGCCCGGTCACGTCAGCGGCCCCACCGCAGCGCAGGCGTCTGCACCGGCGCGTCCCACAGCCGGGTCAGCTCCGGCGTCAGCAGGCAGGCCGTCACCGAGAAGCCCTGCATGTCGAGGCTCGTGACGTAGTCGCCCACCAGGTTGCGCGACGGCGTCGCGCCCTTCTCCTCCAGGTAGGCGGCCACCTCGGCGAAGGCGACGTACAACTCGATCAGCGGGGTGCCGCCCATGCCGTTCACCATGACCAGGACGTCCCCTTCGAGGGGCATGTCCTCGTGGAGGGCGTCCATCGCGACGCGCACCAGCTCGCGCGCCCCGCGCATGGCCGACCGGGCGCGGCCGGGCTCCCCGTGGATGCCGATGCCCAGCTCGACCTCGTCGTCGCCCAGGTCGAAGGTGGGCACGCCCGCGGCGGGCGTGGTGCAGGCGCTCAGCGCGACGCCGAACGACCGGCTGCGCGCGTCGACCTCCTCGGCCACCCGCCGCACCTCCGCCAGCGGCGCGCCCTCCTCCGCCGCGGCTCCGGCGATCTTCTCGACGAAGACCGTGGCGCCGGTTCCCCGGCGTCCCGCCGTGTAGAGGGAGTCGCGGACGGCCACGTCGTCGTCGACCACCACGGTCGCGACCTCCACGCCCTCGTCGGCGCACAACTCGGCGGCCATGCCGAAGTTCAGGACGTCGCCGGTGTAGTTCTTCACGATGTGCAGCACCCCGGCCCCGCCGTCCACGGCGGTACTGGCCGCGATCACCTGGTCGGGGACGGGCGAGGTGAAGACCTCACCGGGGCAGGCGGCGTCGAGCATGCCGTACCCGACGAAACCGGCGTGCAGCGGCTCGTGTCCCGAGCCGCCGCCGGAGACCAGGCCGACCTTGCCCGGACGTGGTCCGGAGGCGCGCGTCACGAACTGGTTCTTCACATCGACCCGCAGGTCCGGGTGCGCGGCGGCGAGCCCGCGCAGCGCGTCGGCGACCACCGAATCGGCACTGTTGATGAGCTTCTTCACATCCCGAAGATCTGCCCGTTCGGCGGGGAGGGCAAGCGCCGCGACCGGAAAACCTCGGTGTCCGGGGCCGGAACGCGGTGTGGTTGGGTTGAATCTTGTGAACGTCATCGAGACGCTGGGACTCGCCGGGGTCGGGGCGCTGGCCGGGGTGGTCAGCACGGTGGTGAGCCTGGCGTCCGTCGTCTCCTACCCGGCGCTGCTGGCGTTCGGGCTGCCCCCGCTGACCGCGAACGTCACCAACACGACCGCCCTGGTCTTCACCGGCCTCGGAGCGGCGGCCGGGTCGCGGCCCGAACTGGCCGGGCAGGGCGGGCTGGTGCTGCGCATGGGCTGGGTGACGGCGCTCGGCGGCGCCACGGGTGCGGCCCTGCTGCTGCTCACGCCGTCGCGGACGTTCGAGGCGATCGTGCCGTGGCTGGTCGCGGTCGCCTCGCTGACGCTGATCCGCCCGCCCCGGCTGCCCGGCCTGGTCTCCGGCGCGGGGGCGGGGGCGGAGAAGCGCTGGCCGGTCCGGGCCGCGCTGTTCGCGGTCGCCACCTACATCGGCTACTTCGGCGCGGCCGGCGGGATCGTCATGTTCGCGGTGCTCACCGCCGTGCTCGACCAGTCGCCGGTCCGGGTCAACGCCGTGAAGAACGTCGTGTCCTCCTTCGCCAACGCCGTCGCCGCCCTCGGCTTCGCGGTCTTCGGGCCGGTGCAGTGGTCGGCGGCGGTCCCGCTGGCCGCGGGGTTCCTGGTCGGCGGGCGGATCGGCCCGGTGATCGCGCGGCGGCTCCCCGGCGCGTCCCTGCGCGTCGTCGCCGCCGTCTGCGGCCTGCTCGTCGCGGCCAAGCTCGCCCTCGACGCCTATCTCTGAACGGCCGCCCCGGGCCGGGGACGACACGGCGCGGAGGGATGGCGGAGGCCTCCGGCGTGTAGGAGGATCCGACCAGGCCATCTCCCGACCTCGGAGGCGTCATGTCGGTGCTGCGGAACCTGGTGGAGAGCATCCGTAACGGCGGGATAGAGGTGATCGACCTGACCGCGCCGCTGTCGTCCGAGACGCCGATCCTGCGGCTGCCGGAGCCGTTCGCGAACACGGTCCCGTTCACGCTGAAGGAGATCAGCCGCTACGACGACCGCGGTCCCGCCTGGTACTGGAACGACTTCACCACGGGCGAGCACGTCGGAACGCACTTCGACGCGCCCGTCCACTGGGCGACCGGCAAGGACGGCGAGGACGTCTCCCAGGTGCCGCCGGAACGGCTCGTCGCCCCCGCCGTCGTGCTGGACGTCGCGGGCGAGGCGGCCGGGAACCCCGACTTCCTGCTGGAGATCGGCCACATAGAGGCGTGGCAGAAGGAGAACGGGCCGCTGCCCGACGGCGGGTGGCTGCTCTACCGCACCGGGTGGGACGCCCGCTCCCACGACCAGGAGAGCTTCCTCAACGCCGACGAGACCGGCCCTCACAGCCCCGGGATGTCGGTGGAGTGCGCCAGGTGGCTGGCGGAGGAGACCCCGATCGCCGGGATCGGCGTGGAGACCGTGGGCACCGACGCGGGCGCGGCGCACGGCTTCGACCCGCCCTTCCCGTGCCACTCGTTCCTGCTGGGCGCGGGCAAGTACGGCCTGACCCAGCTCCGCAACCTCGACCGGCTCCCGGTCACCGGCGCGGTGGTCGTCGCCCCGCCGCTGCCCATCGTCGGCGGCTCGGGCAGCCCGGTGCGGGTGCTGGCCCTGGTCGAGCGGTGAGCGGCGGCGGGACCGTCGCGGAGACCGTCGGCGCGGTCCTCGCCTCCCTGGGCGTGGACACCGCGTTCGGGGTGGTCGGCAGTGGCAACTTCCACGTGACCAACGCGCTGGTCGCGCACGGCGTGCGGTTCGTCGCCGCGCGCCACGAGGGCGGGGCGGCGACCATGGCCGACGCCCACGCGCGGATGACGGGCCGGGTCGGCGTGCTCAGCGTCCACCAGGGGCCGGGGCTGACCAACGCGCTGACCGGCGTCGCCGAGGCGGCCAAGAGCCGGACGCCGCTCGTCGTGCTGGCCGGTGAGGTGACCGCCCCGCGGTCCAACTTCTTCGTGGACCAGGCCGCGCTGGCGGCGGCGGTCGGAGCCGTCCCGATGCGGGTCGGCTCCGCCGCGGACGCCGCGGCCCTGACGGCCGAGGCGTTCCGCGCCGCCCGCGACGGGCGCCGCACCGTCCTGCTCGGCCTGCCGCTGGAGGTACAGGCGCTGACCGTCTCCGGTCTGCCCGGGGTGGGGGACGGGGAGACCGGCGGCTCCGGGACCGCCGGTTCCACTCGATCCGCTGATTCCGTCCGATCCGCCGGTCTCGCCGGCGGGGCGCGCCCGCTCCCGGCCGGACCCGACCCGGAGGCGGCCGCCCGGCTGGCGGAGATCCTCGCGGGCGCGCGGCGGCCGGTGTTCGTGGCCGGCCGGGGAGCCCGTACGGCCCGGCGCGAGCTGGAGGAGCTCGCCGAGCGGGCCGGTGCGCTGCTCGCCACCTCCGCCGTCGCCAAGGGTCTGTTCCGGGGCAGCCCGTGGGACCTGGACGTCAGCGGCGGCTTCGCCTCACCCCTGACCGCCGAACTGATCCGCGACGCCGACGTGATCGTCGGCTGGGGATGCGCCCTGAACATGTGGACCACCCGGCACGGCGCGCTCGTCGGCCCGGACACCGTGGTCGTCCAGGTGGACCTGGATCCCGACGCCCTGGGCGCGCACCGCCCGGTCCGCCTCGGGGTGACCGGCGACGTCGCCCGCACCGCGCGGGCCGTCGCGGACCTGCTCGCCGACGGGGCCGGGGCCCGCCCCGCGCCCGTCGTGGCGGACGGAGAACCCGGCGGGACGCGCGCCGTGCCGGAAGGGGCGGGGCCGCGTGCCGTACGGCGGGAGCCCGGGACGCGCGCAGTGCCGGGCAGGGCGGGGTACCGGTCGGAGGCGCTGGCGCTGCGGATCGCCCGGGAGGTCCGCTGGCGGGACGTCCCGTACGCCGACGAGAGCGGCGACGGCCGCATCGACCCCCGGACCCTGACGATCGCGCTCGACGACCTGCTGCCCGTCGAGCGCGTCGTCTGCCCCGATTCCGGAAATTTCATGGGATATCCGGCGATGTTCATGGACGTCCCGGACGAAGGGGGCTTCTGCTTCACCCAGGCGTTCCAGTCGATCGGCCTCGGCCTGGCGACCGCGATCGGTGCGGCCCTCGCCCGGCCGGACCGGCTGGCGGTGGCGGCGCTCGGCGACGGCGGCGCGCTGATGGGCGTCTCCGAGCTGGAGACGGTCGTACGGCTCGGCCTGCGCATGGTGGTCGTGGTCTACGACGACGAGGCGTACGGCGCCGAGGTGCACCATTTCGGACCGGACGGCCATCCCCTGGACACCGTGGTCTTCCCACCGGCCGACATCGCCGGCATCGCCCGGGGCTTCGGCTTCGAGGCGGTCACCGTACAAGCCCCCGGAGACCTCGCGGCGGTGGCCCGGTGGCTGGACGGCCCGCGGGAGCGGCCGCTGCTGGTCCACGCCCGTGTCACCCGGGCGCGCGGCTCGTGGTGGCTGGAGGAGGCGTTCCGCGGCCACTGAGGCGGGCCCCCGGGTCCGCCACGGGTTCTCCCGGTCCGCCACGGGGTCCCCGGTCCGCCGCGGTCCTTCGGCCTGCCCCGGTCCCACCCCGTCGCGGGACCGTGGCAGGCCGGTGAGCGGGGAAGCTGAGGTACGGTTCAGCCATGGCTGAGATCGTGTATCCCCCGGTCATCGGGGCCGCGCGGACCATGTTCCGCGCGCTGGATTTGAAGATCCGCGTCGAGGGCGCCGAGCGGATACCGAGGACCGGGGGCGCGGTGCTGGTCAGTAACCACATCAGTTATCTGGACTTCATCTTCGCCGGCTTCGCCGCCCTGCCGGCCAAGCGGCTGGTCCGGTTCATGGCCAAGAAGGAGGTCTTCGACCACAGGATCTCCGGTCCGCTGATGCGCGGCATGCACCACATCCCGGTGGACCGCGCGGCGGGCGCCTCGGCGTTCGGGGCGGCCATGAAGGCGCTCAAGGCGGGCGAGGTCGTCGGCGTGTTCGCCGAGGCCACGATCAGCCGGTCGTTCACCGTCAAGGACATCAAGAACGGCGCGATCCGGATGGCCGTGGCCGCCGGGGTGCCGGTGATCCCGGTCGCCCTGTGGGGCACGCAGCGGCTGTGGACCAAGGGCCGCCCCAAGAAGCTCCTCCAGCGGCACGTCCCGGTGACCATCCTGGTCGGCGAGTCGATGCATCCCAAGCGCGGTGACGACTACGACGCCGCCACCGCCGACCTGCGCACCCGCATGACCGAGCTGCTCGACCGGGCCCAGCGGAACTACCCCGAGCAGCCCCAGGGCGTCTGGTGGCAGCCCAGGCACCTCGGCGGGACCGCCCCCACCCCGGAGGAGGCCGCCCAGATGGACGAGGCCGAGGCCAAGGAGCGGGAGGCCCGCCGCCAGGCGTGAGCCGGAGGGCGGGCCGCCACGACCGCCCGCCCCCGGAGTCCCGCCGCGTGGAGGACGCGCGGCGGGACTCGCGAAGGACGCGCGGCGGGACTCGCACGGGGAGGACGCGCGCCGGGAACGAGCCGGAGGGCGGCCCGCCGCAAGCCGGAGGCAGGTGATCCGCAAGCGGCAGGGTGCACCTTTCCGTTCCATGAACGACGCGCTGGAAAACCTCCTCGACGCCATGGAGCCCGGACCGGCCCCGGGTCCCGGGCGCACCCCCGGACCCGTCGGCATGACCGTTCTCCTGGTCTGCTGGCTCGCCCTGGGCCTGATGCCCTTCGTCTTCGCCGTGGACGACCTGGAACTGGCGACCGGCCGGACCGGCACGCCGGGCACGCTCACCGTCGTCTCCTGCGTGCCGCTGGGGGAGGGGCGTTACGACTGCCGGGGGAGGTTCACGCCCGATGGCGGCGGCGCGGCGATCGCGGTGACGGCCTCGCCCGACTCCACCGCCGGGGACGTCAGGCGCGCCCGGCTCGCCCCCGGCCGCGACCGCGCGGTCCCGACCGGGACCGCGGGCCTGCTGGCCGCGCTGACCATGCCCTTCCTCGGCGCCGGTGTGCTCGCCTTCCTCCCCTACGTGGCGCTCCACGCCCTGCGGATACGGCGGGGCCGCCGGGGTGCGGTGATCTTCGGGGCGCTCCTGACGTCCGTCGCGGTGGCGGGGATGGTGGCCGGAATGGTGGCGTCCTACTCCTGATCGGGGGCCGGCCGTGCCTTTCCCCGGATCCGGGACCGTTCCTGATCCCGGGGGGCCGGTCGCGCTTCTCCCCGGATCCCGGCCTGTTCCTGATCCCGGAGGACCGGCGGCCGGTGGTCAGAGGCGGTCGGCGACGCGTTCCAGCAGGGGGAGCGCCTCGGCGAGCAGGCGCCGTTCCCGGTCGTCCAGGGCGTCGCCGAGCGCGCGCTCCAGCCGTTCGGTGACGGCCTGGGTCCGGCCGTCGTGGGCGCGCGTCCCGGCCTCGGTGAGCCGGCTGACGACCTTCCGGCCGTCCCGCGGGTCGGGCTCGCGGGCGATCAGGCCACGCCTGGCCAGCGCGCCGAGCGTCGTGCCGATCGCCTGGGGGGTGACCTGCTCGGAGTCGGCCAGCTCGGCGGAGGTCGAGGGACCCAGGCGGTGCAGCCGGGACAGCACGGCCAGCTCGGTGAAGGTGAGGTCGCTCGCGCTGTCGGCGACGCCGTACAGCTGCCTGATCCGGCGGGCGATGCGGCCGACGGCGATCCTGAGGTCGCGCGCCGTGTGATCCGGCCGGCCGGAATCCGCCGGGGTGTCGTCCATCATGATGCCAAGGTTAGCTTTATCAATCTGACTTTGCTACTTTCGCGTCATCCCGGTATCCCCCGGCATCCACGGCATCCATCGAAAGGACACGCCCGTGTGTTACGACGCTGACGCCACCCCGCCGGTCGCCTCCACCGGCACGCCCGTCACCTCCGGCCCGCTGACCCTGACCTCCGCCGACGGCACCCGCCTCGCCGCCTACCTGGCCGTCCCCGAGCGGCCGGCGGGAGCCGGGGTGGTGGTGATCCCCGACAACCGGGGGCTGGCGCCCTTCTACGAGCGCCTGGCCGTACGGCTCGCCGAGCACGGCCACCCCGCGATCGCCTACGACCACTTCGGCCGCACCGCGGGCCCCTCCACCGAGGGCCGGGGCGACGGCTTCCCCCGCATGGAGGACTATGCCGCGCTCACCCGGTCCCGGCAGCAGGACGACATGACCGCCGCCCTCGGCCGGTTGCGGGAGTACGGCGGCGCCCAGGCGGCCCTGGGCTTCTGCATGGGCGGGCGGCTGGCCTTCTTCGCCTCCGAGCCGCGCTTCGGCCTGGCCGGGGTGGTCGGCTTCTACGGCCACCCCGGCATCGCCGGCCCGTACGGTCCCGGGCCCGCCCAGCACGCCGCCGACCTGTCCGCCCCGGTTCTGGGCCTGTTCGGCGGGGCCGACGAGGGCATCCCGGAGAGCGCGGTGAAGGAGTTCGGCGACGCCCTCACCGCCGCCGGGGTGGAGCACGAGTTCGTCGTCTACCCCGGCGCCCCGCACGGGTTCTTCGACGTCAGGGACGACGAGCACGCCGGCGCGTGCGCCGACGCCTGGCGGCGCGTCCTCGCGTTCCTCGACCGGGTGGGCTGAGCGCGCCCCGCCCGCCGACGACCCCCTCGTGGGAGCGCTCCCGTGACAGACTGGGCGTGTTCCGAAGATCGAAGGGCTTGGCCGAGAACCCGTACCCCCGAGGAGATCCGATGACGGAACCCGTCGTCCTGCCCGCCTTCCCCGCCCCCATGCACTGGCTGCACGAGCCGGTCGCCTACGAGGTGGTGGGAGAGGACGCCCTTTCCATCACCGCGGGGCCGAAGACGGACCTGTTCTGCGACCCCGGCGGCCCCGGCCGCTTCGACGACGCCCCCGCGCTGGTCGGCCGCCTCGACGGAGACTTCACCCTCGGCGCCCGCGTCCGGCTCGACCTGCTGTCCACCTACGACGCGGGCGTGATGCTGCTGTACGCGGGCCCGGACCACTGGGCGAAGTTCTGCCTGGAGCTCTCCCCGCAGGGCAGGCCCACGGTCGTCACCGTGGTGAACCGGGGGGTGTCCGACGACTGCAACGCGTTCACCGTCGAGGGCGACGACGTCCGGCTGCGGATCTCCCGGCTCGGCTCCGCCTACGCCTTCCACGTCGCCGTGGGCTCGGACTTCTGGCAGCTGATCCGCTACTTCGCGCTGGACGGCGACCCCGAGGTCGGCTTCCAGGCCCAGTCCCCGACGGGGGAGGGCTGCACCGTGCGGTTCGAGGACGTCCGCCACTCCGCCGGCCGCCTGGCCGACCTGCGCGGCGGCGTCTAGCGGCCGGGAGCCCGGCGTCCACGCGCCGTCGCGGGCACGGCGGCCGGCCCGGCGCTCCGGCGGCCGGACGGCACCGCGAACCCCTCGCCGGGAAACAGGCTGGAAAATCAGCGACCCGCTGTGGGAGGCTTCGTGGCCGTCGCATCAGGGTGAGACGGAGGAGATTCGCATGTGGCGGCAGACCGACCCAGGGGAGGCGGGTTTCGCCCCCGATATGGCCGACCGGTTCGATGCCCTGGCCCGGAAACATCCGCCTGGCCCGCACGGCGTGGTGGTGGTCCGCCACGGCGCCCTGGTGCTGGAGCACTACGGCAGCGGCCCCGACGTCTCCTGGAACACCCCGCTCGGCACGGTCGACTTCGGGCCGGAGACCCTGCACGACGTCCGCTCGGTCACCAAGAGCGTCGTCGGGCTGCTGTACGGCCTCGCCCTGGCCGACGGCCTGGTCCCCGGCCCCGGCGAGCCGCTCCTGGCGGGGTTCCCCGAGTATCCCGACCTGGCCGCCGACCCCCGCCGCGCCCGGCTGACCGTCGGGCACGCGCTCACGATGTCCCTCGGCCTGCGGTGGGACGAGAGCGCGCCGTACACCTCTCCGGAGAACGACGAGATCGGGATGGAGCTGGCGCCCGACCGGATCCGCTTCGTGCTGGAGAGACCGGTCGTCGAGGAGCCGGGCCTGCGGTGGGGCTACAGTGGCGGCGCCGCCGCCCTGGTCGGCGCGCTCATCGCCCGGGGGACCGGGCGCCCGCTCGCGGACTTCGCCCGCACCGCGCTCTTCGAGCCGCTCGGCGTCGGTCCCTTCGAATGGATGACGGGTGCGGACGGGGTCGCCTCGGCGGCCTCCGGCCTGCGGCTGACCCCGCGCGGCATGGCCAGGATCGGCCAGGCCGTGCTCCGCCGCGAGGTCGTCCCCGAGTGGCTCGGGGAGATGCTGCGTCCGCGGGTGCCGGCCTGGGAGGGGACCTCCTACGGCTACCTCTGGTACGTCGCCCCGGATGGGGCGGTCTCGGCCATGGGCAACGGCGGGCAGCGGATCTTCGTCGTCCCCCGGCTCGACCTCGTCGTGGCCGTCACCGCGGGCGACTACAACGGCGCGGAGCAGGGCGCGCTGCCCCTGGCCGTCATGGAGGACGTCGTCCTTCCGGCCTTGGACGCCTGAGGCGGCGGGCGGGCTCGCGCTCCGGCGCGGATCGGGGACTCTCCATGGATCTGGCGGGGAGGCCGCGGGCGGCTTCTGAGATGCTGGAAATCGCGGGCCCGTCCCCGGGGCGGGCGCGACGGCCCGGCACGGATCGGAGGCTCTCCATGGATCTGGCGGGGAGGCTGAGGCGGTGGTGGGGGGTGCGCGCCGACGCGTGGCGCACCCGGCTGTGGCCGATCCCCGTCGCGGGAGTGGCCCTGGCGGCCGTGCTCGGGGTGGTGCTGCCCCGCCTCGACGCCCGCCTCGACGACGAACTGCCTCCCTGGATGACGGCCTACCTGTTCACCGGCGGGCCGGAGGCGGCACGCACGGTGCTGTCGGCGATCGCGGGTTCACTGATCACCGTGACGTCGCTGACGTTCTCCCTGACCGTGGTCACGCTGCAACTGGCCAGCAGTCAGTACTCCCCGCGCCTGCTGCGGACCTTCGTCCAGGACCGGTTCGTCCACGTCGCGCTGGCGCTGCTGCTGGCCACGTTCGTCTACTCGCTGACCGTGCTGCGCACGGTTCGCGCGTCCGCGGAGGACCGGTCGGCGTTCGTGCCCCAGCTGTCGGTGACCGTGGCGTACCTGCTCGCGCTGGCCGGCGTGATCGCGCTGGTGGCCTTCCTGGCTCACCTGGCCCGGCAGATCCGGGTGGAGTCGCTGCTGCGCGTGGTGCACGCGGAGGCCGACGCGACGATCGCACGCAACCTGCCGGAGGAGGACGGGGGAGAGGACGAGGGGACGACGGTCCCGTCCGGCGTCCCGCCGATGCGCACGGACCAGACGGTGCCGTTGTGCGCCCGGTCGTCGGGTTTCCTGACCTCCGTCGACGAGGAGGAGCTCCTGGCCGCCGCGGTCGACGCCGGCGCCGTGGTGCTTCTCCGGCACTTTCCCGGCGACTCCGTGGTCGCCGGCATCCCGATCGCGGCGGCACGTCCCCTCGACGAGGGCGCGGCGCTGGATCCGGAGACCGTCGGGACGCTGTCCGGACGCGTCGCGGAGGCGGTCGGAACCGGCTACGAACGCACCGCGGCCCAGGACGTCGCGTTCGGGCTGCGGCAGATCGTCGACGTCGCGCTCAAGGCGCTGTCACCGGGGATCAACGACCCGACCACCGCGGTCCACGCCCTCGGCCACGTCGCCGCGCTGGTGTGCGACCTGGCCCGCCGTGACCTGGGCCCCCGCCTGCTGCGGGACGACTCCGGCCGGGTGCGTGTCGTGCTCCGGCGCCCGGGGTTCCCCATGCTCCTCGACCTGGCGATCACCCAGCCCCGCCGCTACGGCACCGGCGACCCCGAGGTGCTGGCGCGGCTGTTCACGATGCTGCGCGAGGTCGCCTGGTCCACCCACCGGCCCGAGCACCACCGGGCCGTCGCCGACCAGCTCGTCCGGCTGTGCACCACCGCCGACACCCAGGGGTACGACCGCGAGGAGGCGGCGCGGATGGGCGCCCTGGCCCGGTCGGTACGGGAGGCGCTGGCCGGCCGCTGGCCGCCGGATGCGGGCTTCTGACCGGCCGGCCCGGATCGCGACCAGGCGGCCCGGACCGTGACGGGCCGGGTATCACGGTGCGGTGCCGTGCCCGGCCGGGCTCCGCGGCGCCGGACCGTGACGGCCGCTCCGGAACCCGGCCGCGCCCCGGGCCGCGGTCCCTACCGCTCCCTGGCCCGCTTCTGATGGCGGTCGGCCCTGGCGTGGGTCCAGCCCATCGTGTCGTCCATGATCCTGATGGCCCTGCCGACCGGGATCATGAGGATCACCGCGGCGAGGCAGCCCCAGAACAGCGGCATGTTCCCGATGACCAGGGCGAGGCCGCCGGCCGCGAAGAAGACCAGGAAGGCGCCGACGAACACCCAGGAGATCGGGCGGCCGTGCGGGCGTCCCCGGCCGGAGACGGGCCTCGGTTCGCTGCGCGGCACCGGCCTGAGGGCCGGCGGCGTTTCCCCGGAGGCGTCCGGCGTGTCCCGGGGACCGTCCGGCGTGCCGTCGAGGGCGCGTGACGTGTCCCCGGAACCGTGCGGCGCGTCCCCGGGATCGTACGGAGTCTCGTCGCGGTCGCGCCGCGGGTCGTCGTTCATGGGATGCTCCTGGACTGCGTAGACGGTGGTCGCCGGCCGCGGCCCCCTCCGGGAGGGCCGCGGCTCCGCGCGGTTCCGGCTCACCCGGCCCCGGCGCGCCGGGCGAGCCAGGTCAGGCCGGCCAGGCCCGCCGCGGCTCCGGCGGCGGTCACCAGGCGGCGGTGCTCGGAGACCCAGACCTGGGGGCTGCGGGAGTGCGAGCGGGAGTCGAAGCGCCCGTGCGCGCCGTAGTCCTTTCCGCTCTCGTCGTCCGCGGGCTCCCACAGGTTGGCCGGGCGTCCGGCCCTCCGGTGCTCCGGCGTCTGCTGGGAGGAGAAGCCCGTCCTGGCGAGGTACCTGTCGAGCAGGGCGGGCGCCACCCGGTCGGCCAGCAACGTGGCGGCCGTCATGGCCCCCACCCAGAACTCCTTGCGCTCGGGGTGGTCGGCGGCGAACACGATGGCCCGCGCCGCGACCTCCGGCTGGTAGATGGGCGGCACCGGCTGCGGGCGGTTCGGCAGGCGGGACAGCACCCAGTCGAACTGCGGGGTGTTGAGCGCCGGCAGCTGCACCATCGTGACCCGCACGCCGCTCCTGTCATGCATCAGCTCGCAGCGCAGGGACTCGGTGAACCCCTTGATGGCGTGCTTGGCGGCGCAGTACCCCGACTGCAGCGGGATCGCCCGGTAGGCCAGCGCGGAGCCCACCTGGACGATGGCGCCCTCGCCGCGGGGCAGCATGCGGTCCAGCGCGGCCTTCGTGCCGTACACGTAGCCGAGGTAGGTGACCTCGGTCACCCGCCGGTACTCCTCGGGCTCGATCTCGGTGACCGGGGCGAAGACCGTGCTGAACGCCACGTTCACCCACACGTCGATCGGGCCGAGCTCCTCCTCCACGCGCCGGGCCGCCTCCTCCACCTGACGGTGGTCGGCGACGTCCACGGATATCGGCAGCGCCTGCCCGCCGGCCGCCCGAACCTCCTCGGCGGCGGCCTCCAACCCCTTCTCGCCGCGGGCGAGCAGCGCCACCGAGTCTCCCCGGGCGCCGAAGGCGCGGGCCGCAGCCCGGCCGACACCGGCGCTCGCGCCGGTGACGACCACGGTCCTGGGACTCTCCTTGGTCATGTCTCATCACCTCGCCGGTTCTCGATACCCGGAGAGGACGGGCTCATACGGGATCGAGGCGTCCACGAGGCCCGGGGCCGGTCCACGACGTCCGGGGGCGTACGGGATCGAGGGGCCGAAGCCGGAGGCGGCCGCGGGGATCCCGGCACGCCGTACCGCTCCCACCGGAGCACGCCACGCCGGGACATTCGCATAAACAGGACCGGTTTTTGTCCAACCATTGCATCCTGCGTGAGTCGTCGCCCCCGGAGTGGATACGGATTAAGTGGTGGAATACCAGCCTGAAGAAGGGTGGCGGGAACCATGACACATTCGCCACTGGGAATGGAGCAGCATCCCGACATAGCCGAGATGCGTGCTCGTTACGACCGCGCGACCCAGACGCCGCTCGCACAAGTCGTCGGTGGGCTGACCTTCCTGGCCGGTCTCTACCTGGCCATCTCACCGTGGATCGTCGGCTTCAACGGCCGTAGCACGATCACCGTCAACAACCTCGTCACGGGTCTCGCCGTGGCGGCGCTGGCGGTCGGGTTCACCTCCGCCTACGGCCGCACACGCGGGGTCGCCTGGGTGACGCCCATCATCGGCCTGTGGACGATCATCGCCCCGTGGGTGGTGTCCCCGCACACGGCTCCCGCGTCCGTCATCGTCAGCAACGTCATCATCGGGGTCATCCTGCTGCTCTGCGGACTGGCGGAGATCGGGATAGGCATGCGGACGTCACGCCACAAGACGTGACGCCGGATCACCGGGCCGCCCGGGAGGACGGCCCGGTCCCCGGCGAGGGAAGCGGTCACGACAGGAAGCCGGTGAGGGCGTCGAGCCAGCGATCGGGCTGGTCGACGTGGGCCATGTGCCCTGCCTCCTCGATCACCACGGCGCGGGCGGCCGGCATCACCGCCGCCGCCTCCTCCGCCAGGACCGCGGGGAACGTCATGTCCTGCCTGCCGTGCAGCAGGAGCACCGGGACGCCGAGGTCGCGCAGCCGCCGTACGGCGTCGTCGGGACGGGCGGACGGCAGGACGCCGGCCCGCCAGGGGCGCATCCACTCCGCCGAGAAACGCACCTCCGCCAGGCGGCCGAGGTAGCCCGGCAGTGCCTCCGGGCGCCAGACGTCCGTCGCCGCGGAGGCGACCGCCGCCGCGCGGGTGAGTTCCGGTCCGGACAGTTCGGGGTCGGACCACACGTCGGCCTCCGCGGCGAGCCGTTCCTCCCGTTCGCGCCACCCCGCGAAGGCGTCCGGAGGGACCGGCGGGACGCTACTGGAGGCGATCACCAGCCTCCGCACCCGCCCGGGTGCGGCGAGCGCCAGCCGCTGCGCGAGCAGCCCGCCGTAGGAGAACCCCAGCACGTCGGCGCGGGGGCAGCCGAGCGCGTCCAGCAGGGCGACCAGGTCGCCGGCGACGGCGTCGGGGGTGTAGTGCCCGTCGTCCATGCCCCGCGTGGAGCGCCCGCAGCCCCGCAGGTCGGGCAGGACGACCCGGTGCCGCCCGGCGAGTGCGCCCAGGGGCTCGCGCAGGTACGTGTGGTCCCAGTCCGGCCCTCCGTGGACCACCAGCAGGGTGCGATCGGCGGGACCCGGGGTCCGCGCGGTGAACAGCTCGACCACGGGGTCCGCGGACACGGCCACGAGGCTCTCGGTGAACATCCCGGCAGTATCCCGGCCACCGTGACCGATCACCAAGACGGCGCGGAGGGACGGGGAACGGACACGGATCCCGCCGGTCGGGAGTGACGACGCCCTTGGCGGGGGTGCGTGAGGAAGACCTGCGGAAACCGAGAGAAGTATAGTTATCAGAACTGCGCTTCTCTTGGTGAGGGTGGATGCGTAAGCCTGCCGACATGTTCGACCGCGACCGCGAATGGGCGGCGCTGACGAGGTTCGCGACCGACGACCAGCCGGGCGCCACGCTCGGCGTCGTCTCGGGCCGGCGCCGCCAGGGCAAGAGCTTCCTGCTGGAGGCCCTCTGCCAGGAGGCCGGGGGGTTCTACTTCTCCGCGCAGGAGGCGACCGACGCCGAGTCGCTGGCCCTCATCGGGAACGCGCTGACCCGCCACCTCGACCCGACGGCCCCCTTCACCCCCTCCGACTGGCCCACGGTGATCGACGTCCTGCTCCGGATCGGCCGTGACAGGCCGGTGCCGGTGGTGATCGACGAGTTCCCCTACCTCGCCCGCGCCAACCCCGCCCTGCCGTCGATCATCCAGGCCGCCTACGCCCCGCGCAGGCCGGAGCGCACGACCTCACGGACCCGGCTCCTCCTGTGCGGTTCGGCCATGTCGTTCATGGGCGGCCTGCTCTCCGGAAACGCGCCGCTCCGCGGGCGGGCATCGCTGGACCTGCGGGTGAACACCCTCGACTACCGGCTCGCCGCCGGGTTCTGGGAGCTGACCGACCCCCGGCTGGCGCTGCTGGTCCACGCCGTCGTCGGAGGCACACCGGCGTACCGCACCGAGATGATCCGCTATGACGCGCCCCGGGACCTGGACGACTTCGACGACTGGGTCGTCAGGGCCATCCTGTCCCCGGGCAGCCCGATGTCCCTGGAGGCGAGGTATCTCCTCGCGGAGGAGCCCGACCTGCGCGACGGCGCCCTCTACCACTCGGTGCTCGCCGCCATCGCCGAGGGCAACAGCGGGCGCGGCGGGATCGCCGGTCACGTCGGCCGCAAGAGCAACGAGCTCTCCCACCCGCTGACGGTCCTGGAGGACGCGGGGCTCATCGCCCGCGAGAGCGACGCCTTCCGGAGCAACCGTACGGACTTCCGCATCAAGGAGCCGCTGCTCACCTTCTACCACGCGATGATGCGTCCCTTCTGGCCGCAGCTCATGCGGGCGACCGCCACCGACCGGATCTGGAGGAGCGCCGGGCAGAGGTTCATCGGCAACGTGGTGGGACCTCACTTCGAGCGGGTCTGCCGGGACTGGACGCTGCACTTCGCCGAGGACCGTTTCGGCGGCTGGCCGTCCGAGGTGACCGCCGGGACCGTGAACGACCCGGCGGGCCGTACCACCCACGAGGTGGACGTCGCGGCCGTCGGCCACGCGGACGGCGGCAGGCCCCCGCTGCTCGCGATCGGCGAGGTCAAGTGGGGGCAGGTCATGGGCGAGGGGCATCTCCAGCGGCTCCGGCGCATCCGCGACCTCGTCGGCCGGAACGACCGGTACGACACCTCCCGCACCCGCCTGCTGTGTTACTCGGGCGCAGGCTTCACCGACGACCTCGTCCGGGCCGCCGGGCGGGGTGAGGTGGATCTGGTGGGTCTCGACGACCTGTACGGCTGAGCGGCCCGTCGCGTTGGCCGGGGCCGGAGGCGATCGGCCAGACTTGGAGTCCGGAGCGGGGCGGGCCAGGGCGGTCCGTCCGCGCCCGTCGCTGGAGGAAAACAATGATCTTCATTACCGCGAAGTTCCGTGTGCTGCCCGAGCACGCCGACCGGTGGCCCGAGATCACCGCGGAGTTCACCCGGGCCACCCGGTCCGAGCCGGGCTGCCTGTGGTTCGACTGGTCCCGCAGCGTCGAGGACCCGGCCGAGTACGTCCTGGTCGAGGCGTTCCGCGACGGCGACGCCGGGGCGGCCCACGTGGGGTCGGAGCACTTCAAAAAGGCCCAGGAGACGCTGCCGCCGCACCTCGCCGAGACGCCCCGGATCGTCAACGCCACGGTCCCGCAGGACGACTGGTCCCTCCTGGGGGAGATGGCCGTTCCCGAGCGCGGCTGAGCCGTGCCCGCCGCCCGGTCCGGCCCGCTCCGGGGTGGGCCGGGACGGCAGGGGTGGCGACCCGTGCGGGCTTCCGGGAAACTCGCCCTGATCCCGGAGAACCCGTATCGGAAGGGCAGCGCATGAGCAACCCGGTCGTGTCGCGAGAAGAGTGGCTGGTCGCCCGCAGACGGCTGCTGGAGCAGGAGAAGGAGGCATTCCGGGTGCTGGACGCGGTCCGCGCCCGGCGACGGGAGCTGCCCGCGGTCACGGTGGACAAGGACTACCGCTTCCGGGGGCCCTCCGGCGAGGTGGGACTGCCCGACCTGTTCGAGGGCCGCCGCCAGCTCATCGTCTACCACTTCATGTTCGACCCCGCCTGGGACGAGGGCTGCACGAGCTGCTCGTTCCTGACCGACAACATCGGCCACCTGGCGCACCTGCACGGGGCGGGCACCACGCTGGCCCTGGTCTCCCGCGCGCCGTACGAGAAGATCGAGCCGTTCCGCGAGCGGATGGGCTGGGACGTTCCGTGGTACTCCTCCCACGGTGGCGACTTCAACTACGACTTCCACGTGACCAACGACGAGGCCGTCGCCCCGGTCGAGTACAACTACTACGACCGCGAGGCCCTGGAGCGGCGCGGCCTGACCCCCTTCCTGAAGGGCGAGGCCCACGGTGTGAGCGTCTTCGTCCGCGCCGACGGGGGAGAAGGCGGGGACGGCGCGGTCCTGCACACCTACTCCTCCTACGGCCGCGGCCTCGACCTGCTGCTCGGCACCTACAACTACCTGGACCTGACGCCGCTCGGCCGGCAGAGGTACGTCAACGAGTTCAGCCACCACGACCGGTACGGCGCCGCCGAGGCGGCGGGCTGCCACCACTGACGGCTCCCGGACCGGCCGTACGGCGCGCGGCCCGGCCGGCCGTACGGCGCGCGATCAGGCCGGCCGTACGGCGCGCGGCCCGGCCGGCCGTACGGCATGCGATCCGGCCGGCCGTACGGCGCGTGGCGCGGCTCGCCGTACGGTCCGCGGCGGATTTTTTCGGCTGTGCGGATCCGCGGGTTGAGCTGGCGGGGAGCGGCGGCACGCGGAGACCGTCCGGCTGCACGGCCGCATGGGCCGGAAAGAAGCGGGAAGTGGGCGGAATGCCCGTTAGGAGATCATTACGGCTGGTTGCCGTGATCGTCATCTCGGGGTGGGCGAGGGCCTCCTCGCCGGCCCCTCGGGCGTTCGATCGGACACCGTAGACGGGAGGACATGGTGACATCGACCAACCGTGACACGTTGAACGAGGGGGGCCCGGCCGGAACGGGCGGACCGCGCCGGGGCGTCTCGCGCCCGCTGGCCGTCGCCGCGACCGCGGTGATGCTCGCGTCGGGCGGCATCGGGGTGACGGCGGCGTCGGCGGCGACGCCCGTGCCGCCGCCGACGCCCACTCCGACGGGCACGGCCGACGGGACGCCCGCGACGACCCCGCCCCCTGCCGAAACCCCGCCCCCCGCCGAGACGCCCACCGCGACCGCCACCGAGACCGTGACCCCCACGCCGTCCCCCACCGTGACGGAGCTGCCGGCCGTGCACCCGCTGCAGTTCGGCGGCGCGGCGCACGGCGAGTTCGTGCTGGGGACGAAGGACCCCTGCGCGTTCGTCACGGTGTTCGCCCAGACGGGCGAGGTGACCGCCGTGGACGACGGCTCGATCACCGTGCGCAGCCGCGACGGCTTCGAGCAGGCGTACACGCTCGCCGACGACACCCGCGTCGTGGCGGGCAGGCGGGGGAACGGAGAGGTCCGTCAGGGCGACTGGGTGGCCCTGACGGCGCTGCGGCAGGCGCAGGAGGCCACGGCCGCCTACGTCTACGACCTGTCGCAGCCGGGCAGGCGCGGCGCCTGGTGGTCCCCGCGGCAGGGCTGGCCGAACACGGGCAGGTGGCGGGCCCCCAAGCCCTGCCCCACGCCGCCGCAGACCCCGTCCCCGACTCCGACGGACGGCGCCACGCCCACGCCCACCTCGCCGACCACTCCGAGCCCGACGTCTCCGGGCACGCCGGCCCCGCCGCCCGGCGAGACTCCGGCCCCCACCCCGACCTCCGGCTCCTGAGCTCCGGCGCCCGTCCCCTGACGGGCGTCGCGTGACGGCCCCGGTCGCGGCATCCCCGCGCCCGGGGCCGTTCTCCGCACCAGGGCCGTTCTCCGCACCGGGGCCGTTCTCCGCACCGGGGCCGGGGACCGGCCGGCGTTCAGCGCGGCCCGTCCTGGAGCATCTGGCGGACCTGCTCGTGGGAGCACCCGGCGTGCGCGGCGATGCGGCGCAGCGACCAGCCCTCGCCCCGCGCCTGGCGCATCGCCTGGCGCAGCGCCTCGTCGGCCACCTCGTCGAGGGCGGCGCGCAGGGTGGCCAGGGAGCGCAGCCGGGCGGCCGGGGCCTGGACGGCGAGGCCGGCGCAGGCGGCGCCGACCTGCTCGGTGAGGGCGCGCAGCAGGGGATCGGCGGACGGCTGCCGGTCACCCGGCCGCCGCGAGCGGAAACGGTGGGGGAACATCGACTTCTCCGGTTTCAAGCGGGGATCATGGCTTCACCTGGAGCGGCGGCCCCGAAGAGCCGCACGGGAAGGACAAGCGACAAACCAGACGAGAACGCACCGTTGTGCGTCCGCGCCCGACGTCAACTATCTTGACATCCGAAGCGACGGAGAACATCGGCACCGGGCCGGTGGATCATCATAGGAGTGGGCCATGGCGCGGACCGAGCTGGGCGTCGCGCTCACGGCCGCCCGCGACGCGGCCCGGGACGTCCTGGCGGAACGGGCCTCCGCGGTGGACGCCGAGGGGCGCTGGCCCGAAGAGGGCATGGCCGCGCTGCGATCCCGGCTCGGCGGGCTGGTGGTGCCCGAGCGGTTCGGCGGGATGGGTCACGGCCTGCTCGCCGTCGCCCAGGTCGGCGAGATCACCGGCCAGGCCTGCGCCTCGACGTCGATCTGCTTCGGCATGCACCTGGTGGGCTCGGCCGTGATCGCCGCCAAGGCCGACCGTCCCGGGCAGCACGACCGCCTTTCCGCGATCGCCGCCGGGCGGCACCTGACCACGCTGGCGCTGTCGGAGCCCGGAACGGGCGCGGAGTTCTGGCTCCCGCAGACCCGCATGGAGCGGACGGACGGCGACCGGCTGCGGCTGAGCGGCGCCAAGAGCTTCGTCACCAACGGCGGCCACGCCGACTCCTACGTGGTGTCGGCGACGGCTGCCGGACCGGGGGCCGTCCCCGGCCAGTTCTCCTGCGTGGTCGTCGACGCCGACGCCCCCGGGCTGGACTGGGGGCCTTCCTGGCACGGGCTCGGCATGCGCGGCAACGCCTCACGCGGCGCGCTGCTGGAGGACGTCGAGATCCCCCGGGCCGGCCTGCTGGGGGAGGAGGGCGACGAGATCTGGTACGTCTTCAACGTCGTCGCCCCCTACTTCCTGATGGCCATGGCCGGCACCTACCTGGGCGTGGCCGAGGCCGCACTGCAGGAGGCCCGTACCCACCTGCTGCGCCGCCGGCACGCCCACAGCGGCCGGAGCCTGGCCGCCCAGCCGCTGGTCCAGCACCGGCTGGGGGAGATGTGGGCCGTCGTCGAGCGGACCCGGCGGCTGATCTACCACGCCGCGACCGAGGGCGAGACCGGTGGTCCCGGGGCCCTGCCGGCCCTGTGCTCGGCCAAGGCGGAGGTCGCCCAGGCGGCCGAGGCCGTCGTCAACGACGCCCTGACGCTCGTCGGCGGGGCGGGATACTCCGACGGCTCCGCCCTGCACCGGCACCTGCGCGACGCCCGCGCCGCGCACGTGATGTCCCCCATCACCGACGTGCTGCGCGTCTGGGTCGGCCGGGCGCTGCTGGACGAGCCGTTGCTGGAAGGATGACGGTGCCGCCCGCGACACCCCCCGGACCGCCGCCCTCCGGACCGATGCCTTCCGGTCCGCCGTCCCCTGAACCACCGTTTCCCGGACCGCCGTTTCCTGGCCCGTCCGGCCCGTCCGGCCCGTCTGAGCCGTCCGGCCCGTCCGGGCGCCGGCGCGTCCTGCTGGTGCGGGCCGGCGCCGAGGCCGGGGCGCGTCTCTCCGGCCTGGCGGAGACCGGCGTCGAAGTGGTGGACGTCTCCGCGGAGCAGGCCCTCGACCTGCTGCGCGCCGAGGGTCCGCCGGGCGGGCGCCGCCCGACCCTGGTGGTGCTCGGCGCCGAACCGCCCGCCCCGGTCGGCCTGGTGCACGCCCTTCGTCCCGACCCCCGTGACCTGGCCGTCGTCGTGCTGACGACGCCTCACAACCGGGAGCGGGCCGCGGCGCTGCCGCTGCTGCTCCCGGCCCGGCTCGCCGGCACGCTGCCGCACGACAGGCTCGACGACCTGCCGGACCTCGCCCGCCGGCTGATGGAGCAGATCGACCGCGAGCGCGCCTACGCCGCCACCCAGGCCGCCGTGCAGCACGCCCTGACCTCCGGCGGTCCCGCTCTCCGGCAGCCCGGCCGGCACCTGCTCGGCGCGATACTCGGCCAGGCGCTGACCGGCGCCCTTCTGCTCGACCCCGGCCTGCGCCTGGTGGCGTGGAACCACCGGGCCGCCGGCCTGCTCGGGCTGGAGGAGCCCGGCTCCATCGGCCGCCCCCTGGACGGCTGGTTCCCCGCCGACGCCCGGGAGCGCCTGCGGTCCTACCTCGGGGGCCCGCCCGCCGACGCGACCGGGCCTGATCCCGCCGGAGACCCCGCGGCCGGAATCCCGGTGACCGGAATCCCGGTGACCGGGACCTCAGTGACCGGGACCGATCCCGCCGGAACCGGTCCGGTCTTCACCCGCGTCACCGGCGACAACGCCGAGCAGGTGCTGCGGCTCAGCCCCCAGCCGGTGACCGACCCCGGCGGGGCCGAGCAGATCCTCGTCCTGGCCGAGGACGTCACCGAGGCCGTCCAGTCGCGGCGGGCCCTGGCGGAACGCACCGGCCAGGCCCTGCTCAGCGGGGAGGTCGCCGCCGCCGTGACCGCCGACGAACCGCTGGAACGGCGGCTGCGGCGGTGCGCCCAGGCGCTCGCCGGCCACCTGGACGGCGCCGTGGCCGCCGTGTGGATCCTCGACCCTCCGACCGGCACACTGCGCCTGACGGCCGACGCCGTACGGGACGCCGCCCTGGACGACGGGTGCGCCCGCGTCCGGCTGGGGGAGTCGACGATCGGCCGGATCGCCGCCGGGCGCCTGCCGTACGTGACCTCCGAGGCGATCGGCGACCCGCACATCGAGGAGCAGGACTGGGTGCGGCGGGAGTCGCTGACCTCGTTCGCCGGATACCCGCTGGTCATCCAGGGGCAGGTGATGGGCGTCCTCGCGGTCCTGGCCCGCCGCCGCCTGCCCGACACCGGCGTGCGGGCCCTCGCCGGGATCGCCGACCAGATCGCCGTGGCCGTGCACCGCGACCGGCTGCTGGAACGGCTGAGCGCCACCGCCGACGCCCTGCAGCGCCCCCTGCTGCCGCCGCGGCTGCCCGAGCCGCCCGGTGTCGAGCTGGCCGCCCGCTACCGCCCGTACGGCGACGGCCTGCAGATCGGCGGCGACTTCTACGACGCCTTCCCGCTGCCCGGGGAGCGCTGGGCCGTGGCGCTGGGAGACGTGTGCGGCAAGGGACCGGCCGCGGCCGCCGTCACCGGTCTGGTCCGTCACACCCTGTGGGCCGCCGCCCAGCAGGACCCCGACCCCGGCCACGTGCTCCCGCTGGTCCACCGTGCCCTGCGGCGCGAGAACAGCCCGTTCTGCACGCTCGTCTACGCCGTCGTGGACTGCTCCGCCGAGCCCGTCCGGGTACGGCTGGCCTGCGCGGGTCACCCCTCGCCGATCCTGCGGCGCGCCGGCGGGGCCGTCACCATGGCCCTGGAGGATCTGGACGGCTACGGCCCGGCGCTGGGCCTGTTCGACGGGGCGCGCTACCCCGAGCACTCACTGGACCTGCGTCCCGGCGACGGACTCGTGCTCTACACCGACGGCTTCGTCGAGGGCGGCGCCTCCCACCGCCAGCGCCGGCCCGACGACCTCGCCGCCGCGCTGGCCGCGGGCCTTCCCCTCGAGCCCGGTGACCGGCCGGCCGACCGGATCGTCGAGGCGTTGATGGCCGACGCCCTGAGCCGGTGGGGCGGAGGGCTGCGCGACGACCTGGCGGTCCTGGCGCTGACCGCCGTGCCCCGGCGCGGGGGAGGTCAGGCCGACAGGGCCCGCACCGCGTCCTCGGCGGTGTCGTAGAAGGACAGCAGCCGGTCCAGCCCCATGATGCGGAAGACCCGGGCGATGTCGGGGTCGGTGCCGGCCAGTGCCAGGGAGGCCCCGGCGGCCTGGGCACTCTGGTGGGCCGCGATCAGCACGGCGATGCCGGTGGAGTCGCAGAACGTCAGGGCCGACAGGTCGACCACCACGCCGGACCCGGTCTCCAGGGGGACCTTCTCCAGGGCGTCCCGCAGATCGGGACTGGTGTGGTGGTCCAGATCACCCGTCACGACCAGCAGGCGGGGGCCGGCGGGGTGAGACCGGAGGGTGACGGTCAGACCGTTGTGCACCATGACTCCTGGAGAGGGACTGCGGTCGGGCGGCGGGCGCGGGCAGGGCGGGGACAACGTTAATGCCCCCTCAGGGGTTGCCCTATCCTACGTAATCGTTGAACAGGAGACTTACCGGCCGGGGCATTGGGGAAGGCGGGCGATGAGCGGACGGGATCGCTCCGGACCGGCGGAACTGATGTTCCCCGGAACCAGTGAGATGGCACGGCGGATGCGCGCCCACTCGTGGTCCTCGACCCCCATGGGCGAGCCGGACGCCTGGCCGACGAGCCTGCGCACCGCCTGCCGGATCTGCCTGACCTCGCGCTTCCCCATGATCGTCTGGTGGGGCGAGGACCTGTGGTTCCTCTACAACGACGCCTACCTCCCGCTGCTGGGATCGAAGCATCCCGCCCTGGCCAAGCGGGGCGACGAGGTGTGGGAGGAGATCTGGCACACCATCGGGCCGATGCTGCGGTCGGTGATGGACTCGGGGGAGGCGACCTGGTCGGAGGACCTCCTGCTGTCGATGAACCGGCACGGCTACTGGGAGGAGACCTACTGGACCTACTCCTACAGCCCGCTGCACGACGACGACGGCGCCGTGCGCGGGGTGTTCACCGCGGTCAGCGAGACCACCGAGCGGGTCATCGGCGAACGCCGCCTGGCCGTTCTGCAGGACCTGGGCTCCCAGGCGGGCCGTGCCCGCAGCGTCACCGAGGCGTGCCGGCTCGCGGCCCGGGTGCTGGAGCGGGCCGGCCGCGACGTGCCGTTCGCCGCGATCTACCTGCGCCGGCCGGACGACGACGAGCCGGTGCTGACCGCCATGAGCCCCGAGGGCGCGGAGGTCTCCCCCCTGGCGGGCGGGCCCGGTGACTGGCCGGTGCGGGAGGCGCTGCGCACCGAGCGGCCCGTCACGGTGACGGACGTGGCGGAGCGGTTCGGCGCCCTGCCCGCCGGGGGCTGGCAGACCCCCCCGACGCAGGCCATGGTGCTGCCGCTGGCCGGCGAGACCGGCGGCCAGGCCGTCGGGGCGATCGTGCTGGCGGCCGGCGCGGGCCGGGCCCTGGACGAGGCGTACAAGTCGTTCCTCGGCCTGGTCGCGCGGCAGACCGCCGCCCTGGTCAACGCGGCGGTCGCCTACCAGCTCCAGCAGCGCCGGGCCGAGGAGCTGGCCGAGCTCGACCGGGCCAAGACGGCCTTCTTCTCCAACGTCAGCCACGAGTTCCGCACCCCGCTCACCCTGATCATGGGGCCGGTCCAGGAGCTGCGGAGCGCGCTGGCCGGCGCGGACGAGCGGGTGCGGGAGGACCTCGAGGTCGTCCACCGCAACGGACTGCGCCTGGGCAAGCTGGTCAACACCCTGCTCGACTTCTCCCGCATCGAGGCGGGGCGGGCGCAGGCCCGTTACGAGCCGGTCGACCTCGCCGCCGTCACCGCCGAGCTGGCCAGCGTCTTCCGTTCCGCGATCGACAAGGCCGGGCTGGCCTTCGACGTGGACTGCCCGCCGCTGGCCGAGCCGGTCCACATCGACCGGGGCATGTGGGAGAAGGTGGTGCTGAACCTCCTCAGCAACGCGCTGAAGTTCACCTTCGACGGCTCGATCCGGGTCGCGCTGCGCGGCGACGGCGAGCACGCCGTCCTCACGGTCGCCGACACCGGCGTCGGGATCTCCCGGGAGGAGCTGCCGCGGCTGTTCGAGCGCTTCCACCGCGTCGAGAGCGCCCGGTCGCGCTCGAACGAGGGCAGCGGCATCGGCCTGGCGCTGGTACGGGAGCTGGTCGGGCTGCACGGCGGCACCATCACCGCCGAGAGCGCCGAGGGCGAGGGCACCGCGTTCACCGTCCGCCTGCCCTTCGGCGCCGCGCACCTGCCCCCCGGGAACATCGTCCCGGCCGACGACGCGGAGAGGGTCTCGGCGACCGCCGACCCGTTCGTCGAGGAGGCCCTGCGCTGGCTGCCCGGCGACGCGCCCGCCCGGGACGCCGGGGGTGCGGCGGAGACCGCCGGCCCGGCCCCGGAGGACCTTCCCGAGGGGCGGCGGGACGGCGAGGCCGGGCGGGCCCGGGTGCTGATCGCCGACGACAACGCCGACATGCGCGAATACCTCACCCGGCTGCTGTATCCGGCCTACGACGTCACGGTGGTCACCGACGGCCGGGCCGCCCTGGACGCCGTCCGCGCCGGCCCGCCGGACCTGGTGGTCAGCGACGTGATGATGCCGCTCCTGGACGGCCTGCAGCTGGTCGCCGCGTTGCGCGCGGACCCGCGCACCGCCGGCGTGCCGGTTCTGCTGCTGTCGGCGCGCGCCGGGCAGGAGGCGTCCATCGAGGGCCTGGAGGCCGGCGCCGACGACTACCTCGTCAAGCCCTTCTCCGCGGCCGAGCTGCTGGCCCGGGTGCGGGCCAACGTGGAGCTGGCGCGGTTGCGCGGCCACCACGCCCGATGGCGCAACGCGCTGGTCGACTCCCTGCAGGAGGCGTTCTTCGTCTGCGACGAGGAGGGCGCCGTCATCGAGATCAACTCGGCGTTCACCGACATCCTCGGCTACGACGCGGACGGCCTGCCGTACCGGCCGAGCCACCCGTGGTGGCCCGACGAGGCCGACGACCCCGAGGGGCACCGCCTGGTCGGCGACGTCTTCTCCCGGCTCCTGGACGTCGGGAAGGGCACAGGGGTGGTCCCCCTCGTCCACCGCGACGGGCACCGGGTGTGGGTGGCGGCCACCTTCAACGACGTCCTCGACCCCGACACCGGCCGCCGCCGGATCGTCGGCACGCTCCGCGATGTCACCGCCGAGCACTACGCCGTGCAGCGGGAGAGCGCGCTGGCCGCCCTGAGCGTCCGCCTGTCGCAGGCCGGCAACATGACCGACGCCCTGCACGGGGCCCTTGCGGAGCTGCGGGAGGTCTGGCACGCCCGCCAGGTGCTGGCCGTCCTCTGGAACGGCGACGGCGACGGCGACGGCGACGGCGACGGCGGCGACCGGCCTGCCCTGACCTCCACCGCCGCCGGAGCGGACTGGCGGACCCTGCCGCCGGAGCTGCGCGCCTCGCTCGGCGCCCTGCGCGGGCAGCCGCCGCTGCGCCCGTCCGCGAGCGGAGCCGGTGGCGCGGGGATCACCCTGGAGCATCCCGCCGGGCTGCTCGCCGTCTGGATCGACCTCGGCCAGAACCGGCCCTTCACCGCCGAGGACCAGACCCTGCTGGCGCTGCTGGCCGGCCACCTCGGCCAGGGCCTGCACCGGGCACACCAGCTCGACCGGCAGCGCGAGACCGCGGTGGCGCTGCAGCGCGCGATCCTCGGCCCGCCCCGGCTGCCCGACGGCTTCGCCGTACGCTACGAACCGGCCGGCCGGCCCCTGGAGGTCGGCGGCGACTGGTACGACATCGTGCCGCTGCCCGACGACCGCATCGGCATCGTGGTCGGCGACTGCGTGGGCCGGGGCCTCGAGGCCGCGGCGGTCATGGGGCAGCTGCGCAGCGCCTGCCGCGCCCTGCTGCTGCAGGAGGCGGGCCCCTCACAGGTGCTCACGGCCCTCGACCGGTTCGCCGCGCAGGTCCCCGGCGCCCGGTACACCACCGTCTTCTGCGGCGTCCTGGACACCGCCACCGGCGACCTCGTCTACTCCAGCGCCGGGCATCCACCCGGGATACTGGTCCTTCCCGACGGCGTCACCCGGCTGCTGCAGGACGGCCGCTCCACCCCGCTGGCCGCCCGCCCCGGCCGGGCGCGTCCCGAGGCCGCCTGCACGATGCCGGCCCGCTCCACCCTGCTCCTGTACACCGACGGACTGGTCGAGCGCCGCAGCCGCCCGCTCACGGACGGCATCGGCCAGGCCGGCGCCGCCGTCCAGGACGGCCGCTCCACCCCCATAGAGGACCTCGCCACCGAGGTCATGATCCGCATGGCGCCGGACAGCGGGTACACCGACGACGTCGCACTGCTGCTGTACCGCCAGCCCGCGCCGCTGGAGGTGGCCTTCCCCGCCGAGTCCGGCCAGCTCGCCCCGGTGCGTACGGCGCTGCGCGACTGGCTGAACCGCTGCGAGATCAGCTCGACGATGATCCAGAACGTCTTGGTGGCGGCCGGCGAGGCCTGCGCCAACGCCATCGAGCACGGTCACCGCCACGCCCCGGGCGACATGATCCGGCTGCGGGCGGTCGCCACCGGCGGAGACCTGCGTCTGACCGTGGTCGACAGCGGGCGGTGGAAGACCCCCCGGCCGGAGATCAACTCCCACCGCGGCCGGGGCGTCGCCCTCATGCGGGCCCTGATGCATCACGTCACCATCGAACCCGGCGCCGGCGGCACCACCGTCGACATGCACACGAGGATCACCCGATGACGACCCCCCTGACGCTGGCCGCCTCTCGGCGCTCCGACGGCACCCCGGTCCTCACCGTCACCGGTGAGATCGACATGAGCAACGCCGGCACCCTGGACGACGCCCTGGCCGGGGCCGCCGACGACGGCCGCCTCGTCGTCGACCTCGCCGCCGTGGACTACCTCGACAGTGCCGGGCTGACCGTCCTGTTCGAGCACGCCCCGCACATCGAACTGGTCGCCAACCCCCTGCTCGCCCCGGTCCTGTCCATCTCCGGGCTCGTCGACGTCACCACCGTGCACGGCCTCGACCCGGGCTCCGACGGCTCCCGCCCCGACGGCTCCCGCCCCGACGGTTCAGGTCCTGACGGTTCCGGTCCTGACGGTTCCGGTCCTGATGGTGCGGGCCCTGATGGCTCGGGCCCGTCCTGGCGGCTCGGGTCCTGACGGCTCAGGGCCCCGTACGGCCCGGCCCGTCCTGACGGCTCAGGGCCGCGTACGGCCCGGTCCGTCCTTGACAGCGGGGCCGGCCGTACGGGGCTTTATGGCCTTATAGAGCCTTATGGGGCCGGGGCGGGGTCCCGGCGGACGTCACCGGCGGGCCCGCCACTCGCCCAGCAGCCGGTGGGCACAGGCGGCGGGCGGGATGAGCATGCTGGTGAGCAGCGTCTGCCGTATGTCCTGCCGGGTGCGCGGCCCCGGGGCGATGTGGGCCCAGGCGGACTCCGCGGTCAGCGCCAGCCAGCCCGCTCCGGCCAGCGCCGCCGTGCCGCGCAGCGCCCCGGCGGCCCGCGGTCCGCCGCGCGCGGCGACACCGCCCGCCAGGCCGCCGGCCAGCAGGCCCAGCGCTCCCAGCCCCGTCGTCAGCGCGTGGCGGGGCAGCCGTCCCGGGCCGCCGCCGACGGCCGTCCGCCAGGACGCGCCGTGCAGGCGGCGCATCAGCGCGTCGTCGGCGTTGCCGCGCTGGCGGAGCACGCTCGCCCACGGCCCGTCGTCCCGGGACGGGTGCCGGGCGACGCGCTCACCCCTGACCAGGCGGTGGCCGGCCGCCGTCACCCGCAGCGCGAGGTCGGCGTCCTGCCGGAAGGCGCCGGAGAAACGCTCGTCGAACCCACCGACCCGTTTCAGCACGTCCCGCCGGTAGGCCATGTCGGCGGTGGCCCAGCCGGCGTCCGCCGGTTCGCCGGCGGCGCGTCCCTCGCCGGCCGGTCGCCCGGCGGCGCCGCGCCTCACGCCGTCCGGCCGTACGGCTTCGGACGGGGGCTCGGCGCGGCCGCGGCTGCCGGCCACGTCGGCGGGGAGGTCCGCCAGGTCGGCGTGGAGGGCCCGCACCCAGCCGGGGGCGGGGATCACGTCGTCGTCGAGGAACACCACCCACGGGGTGTCCGCGGCCCGCCAGCCGGCGTTGCGGGCGGCGGCCCGGCCCCGTCCGCCCGAGCGCACCACCCGGATCCGCTGTCCCGCCTCGCCGTCGCCGCCGGGCGGGCGCGCCTCCGCCGGGTACGTCTCCGCCGGGTACGCCTCGATCAGGCCCGGCAGCTCGCACATCACGGCGTCGGCCAGGTCGGTACGGGGGTCGGGGACGTGCTCGGGCCGGTCGTCCACGACGATGACGTCGGGACCCGGGTCGATCGCGGCCAGCGTCGCGGCCAGGCTGGGCCGGCCCACGGTCGGGACCACCACGGTGATCATGCGGTGGACACCTCCGCCCGGCGGGCCGCGCGCGGGCTCCCGGCCATCGCGGTCGTCACGGCTGACGCGGCCGTCACGGCGGCCGGGGTCGGTACGGCCGTCACGGCCGCCGGGGCCACGCGTCCGCCGGCGGCCGACGCGGCGGCAGGATCATGAGAAATCGCATTCATCACGAGAAATCGCATTGCGCCCCCTTGTTGAGGTACGCGCACGACTACCGAGGGAAGCGTCTTTCAAACCTCGGATTTCCCGCAAGGGAAGGTAGACGAAGCACAAGCCGCGTCCTGTCCTGGTAAGGAGCCGTTTGGAAGATCCCGGGCCCGGGAAATCGCAGACCATCCCGTATGGCCTTCCGGAGAGCCCGTGGCGCCGGGTCCGCGCCGCCCGTCCGGGGAAGACGACGTCGCCGTCCCGCCTGGAGACACCGCCGGTCCGCCCGGAGGCGCCGTTCCCCGGTGAGCAGGTCCGGCGCGGAGGGTCCGCCGCCGTCCGTCCGCCTGGAGGTGCCCTTGCCCGCCCGCCGTCCCGCCGCGGTGCTCTTCGACCGGGACGGGACCCTCGTCGAGGACGTCCCCTACAACGCCGACCCCGGCCGGGTACGGCCGGTGCCGGGCGCCCGCCGCGCGCTGGACCGGCTGCGCCGGGCCGGGATCCCGGTCGGGGTGGTGACCAACCAGTCGGGGGTCGCCAGGGGCCTCCTCACCCCGGACGCGCTGGAGGACGTCAACCGGCGCGTGGAGGAGCTGCTCGGCCCGTTCGCGGTCTGGGCGGTGTGCCCCCACGGCGAGGACGACCGGTGCGCCTGCCGTAAGCCCGCTCCGGGGCTGGTGCTGCACGCGGCGGCCGTCCTCGGCGTCGACGCCCGCGACTGCGTGGTCGTCGGCGACATCGGACGCGACGTGGAGGCCGCCCGCGCGGCCGGGGCGCGCGGCATCCTCGTCCCGACGCCGGTCACCCTGCCCGAGGAGGTGGCGGCGGCGTCCGAGGTCGCCGCGGACCTCGCCGCCGCCGTGGACCTGATCCTGCGCCCCGTTCCCGCCGAGACCGTGCGGGCCGATACCGAGGAGCCCGCGTGAAGATCCTGCTGTGGCACGTGCACGGGTCGTGGACCACCGCGTTCGTCCAGGGCGGTCACGACTACCTGGTGCCGCTCGTCCCGGACCGCGGACCCGACGGCCGCGGCCGGGCCCGCACCTTCTCCTGGCCGCAGAACGTCCGCGAGGTGCCGTGGGACCGGCTCCGCGACGAGGAGATCGACGTCGCCGTCCTGCAGCGGCCCCACGAGACCGAACTCGCCGAACAGTGGCTCGGCCGCCGCCCGGGACGCGATCTGGCGGCCGTCTACGTCGAGCACAACACCCCCGCCGGGGACGTCCCGCGCACCCGCCACCCGCTGGCCGGCCGCTCCGACATCCCGCTGGTGCACGTGACGCACTTCAACGATCTGTTCTGGGACTCGGGCCTGGCCCCCGCCCGGGTCATCGAGCACGGCGTCGTCGATCCCGGGCACCGTTACACCGGGGAGCTGCCCCGCGCCGGCGTCGTGGTCAACGAGCCGGTCCGCCGTACCCGCGTCGCCGGCACCGACCTGCTCCCGCGCTTCGCCGCCGCCGTGCCGCTGGACCTCTTCGGGATGAAGGTCACCGGCCTGCCGTACGGGACCTTCGAGGACCTGCCGCAGCAGCGGATGCACGCCGAGCTGGCCCGGCGGCGCGTCTACCTGCACCCCTACCGGTGGACCTCGCTGGGGCTCTCGCTGATCGAGGCCATGCTGCTCGGCATGCCCGTGGTGGCGCCGGCCTGCACCGAGGCCGTCGAGGCCGTGCCCGCCGAGGCCGGGGTGATCTCCACCCGCGTCGCCACCCTGGTCGCCGCCCTGGAGGCGTTCGCCGCCGACCCGGCTCTGGCCGCGCGGACGGGCAGGGCCGCTCGCGCCGCCGCCCTGTCCCGCTACGGCCTGCCCCGCTTCCTGTCCGACTGGGACCGCCTGCTGGCGGAGACGGCCTGACCCGCGTTCACGCGCTCGGTCATCGTGTGGCGTGTTCGACGCCATCGGGTTACATTTATTGCAGATAAGCTTTCGAGTTGGAGGCGCCATGTCCCGTTCCGGAGTCCTGGCCGATGCCACGCGTATCGAGGCGGACAGTGATGACCGCGAGCTCCTGGCCCACGTGGAAGAAGCCATAGCCGCTGAGCAGGCGTCGCTGGTGCTGCGCGGCCCCGACGGCGCCGACATCGAACTGCCCCGGTCGTTGGTGAGCCTGGTCCTGGCCGCGGCCCATGATCTCGCGAGGGGCAACGCCGTTCTCGCTCTGCCGGTGGAGACCCGGCTGACCCCGAACGAGGTCGCCCGGATGCTCGGCCTGTCACGCCCCTTCGTGGTCAGGTTGCTCGACGAGGGTGAGATCCCCTTCCAGCGTCTGCCGGACAGTCGTCATCGTCTGATCCGCCTTGCGGATGTCCTGGAGTTCCAGGTTCGTCGTGAACACCGCGCCGAGGGCCGCCGGAGGATCATTGAGATCGCAAAAGGGGAAGAATTGCCCTATTGACCTTTTGGAAAGAAGCAGGATCTTCCTACTGACCCACACAGGAAGTCGGTCGTCGGTATGGTGCCGGAGTGTCGAAACTCCCGGACCTCAGAGACTTCGTGCGGGATGAGCCCTTACCCCCGAAGTCGACTCTGCTTGTACGGGGCGGGCCTGACTCGCTGGGGAAACTCAGGTCCCATGCTGAGCGTGTCCGTCGGGCTTTCGTGCTCGACGGCGCTCCTGTCTTGGGAATCTCCGTCTTCGCCGCGTTGGACGACATCGGCCCGGCGTCGCTGGACGGAATCCAGGCTGGGAAGCTATCGACCTACCGCGTCGTCCATCTCATCCCGGTGGGGGAGGTGTCAGCGGCTGGATTCCCCTTGTTGCCAACGTTTGATCGCCCCCATGTGACACTGCTGTTAGGCAGTTTGGACCGCGTGGAGTCGTTGCTGAATCTGCTTGGTCCGCCGCAAGCGAACCCTCAGTATGGTGAGATGGGACACCGGGCGAGGAGGCGAACGTGACGATCAATATTGACATCGCCGCCGATCTCAACGCTGAAGATCACACCGGGTATGTGTGGACGTTTCTCGACGAGGCGCGCGATCCATCGATCATCACGCCCGGTGCTCTGGTCATCGCCGGAGACGAAGACGCGCCTGCCGTAGCGGTCGTGGTCGACCTTCTTTCTCACCCCAACGGCACGATCGTGCACCTCGACGTCCTGCCAGGAGCGATCGAAAGCTATCTCGCGCTGGCCCGGCGTATCGACGCGTCAGCGTGAGGCTCAAGAGCGGAAAAGGGTGACGCCCGGGTCTCGTTGTTGAGCCCCGGGCGTCGCCGCCTCGATCGTCATGCCGGTTCCGCCAGCACCTCCGCCGGCCTCCTGGCCATCGCCCGCCGGACCGCGACCGAGGTCACCGGCGTCACGAGCGCCGCCACGACGAGCAGCAGGCACAGCGCGACGGCCGCCGATCCGCCGGTGAGGACGTCCCCGGAGACCGCGATCGCTGTGGGGAGGACGGCGGCGGCGGCGACGGCCAGCCCGGCGCCGATCCCGGTCGCCGCGACGATCGCCATCTCCGTCAGGACGATCCTGCGGACCTGCCGCCGGGTCGCCCCCGCGAGCCGCAGCAGGGCCAGCTCGCGTCGCCGTGACAGGACGGACACGCTCACGGTGTTGACGACGGCGATCGCCGCGTAGGCGACGGTGATGGCGACGAGCAGGGAGTCGACGAGCGCCTGCACCCCGAGTCCCGGCCGGAACGCGGCTTCGACGCCTTCGCGGCCCCGCACCACGGCTTCCGGCTGCCCGGCGACGGCGTGTGCGAGCCGGGTCCGGAGGTCGCCGGGCGGAAGGTCCCCGGTGCCGCGGACGACGACCTGCCCGATGCCGCGTCCGGTCGTGTGGGCGGCGAGGAGTCCGGCGGGAAGCAGAAGGTTCTCGTAGCCCGCCCGGTCCTCGAACGTCGCCACGAGGCGCAGCTCCTTCGCAGCGCCGTCGCCGAACCGGAACAGCAGCGTGTCGCCGACCGCGACGCCGAGTTCTCCGGCGTTCGCCGCCGGGAGCGCGACGGCGGCGCCGGTGAGATCGGACAGGGAGCCGGTGACGACCTCGTTGGTGAGGACGCGGCCCGCTCCCGCGGCCGTCACCCCGCGCACCGGCCACGGACGGTCGCGGTGCGAGCCGTCGTACGGGCGTTCGATCCAGCCGCCGCTCATGACGAACGCGCTCGCGGCGTCCACTCCCGGGACCGCCTCCAGGGCGCCGACGAGGCCGGGCCCGGCGCCACCGGGCACCTGAACCGTGAAATCCGCGCCGACCGTGGCGACCGACGCCTCCTCCTGGGCCGCGAGCCGGATCGACTGCGCGACGAGATTGCCCCCGCCGATCCCCATCACGAGCGCCACACAGGAGCTCACGGTCGCCAGCTGGGCAGCGCGCGCCCGGACGTTGTCCGCGCCGAGGGGCCCGAGACGTCCGCCGGCGAGCCGTACGAGCGGGCGGAGCGTCAGGGTCCCGAGGCGCTGGATCGCCGGCGCCAGCAGGGCGGCGGAGACGCTCCCGGCGAGGACCGCGGGACCGCTGGTCGCGGACACCACGGAGGGGCTCATCAGGCAGGTGACGACGGCGAGCGCGACGGCGCCGATCCCGAAGAGGACGCCGAACGCCCATCGTGCGGCGCCGACGCGGTACGGGGGCAGATCCGCCTCGCGCATCGCGTCGATCGCCCGGGACCGCCGCGCGGGGCGGGCGGCCGACCGCGCGGCGGACCAGACGGCGAGCGAGGTCACGACCAGTGCGACGGCGAGCGGGACGGCGCCGGCCTCCAGGCGGAGCGTGCCGGGCACCACCCCCGCGGCGGTGATGACACCGAAGACCAGGTGGGCCAGCGGGATCCCGGCGGCGAGGCCGAGCGCCGCCCCGCCCACACCGACGATCATGGTCTCGGAGACGATGAGCCCCCGCACCTGCCGGCCGGTCGCGCCGGCGGCCCGGAGCAGGCCGATCTCCCTGGCACGCTGCCTGACCGAAAGGCTCACGGTGGCCGAGACGACGGTCGCCAGGACGATGAGCACGATGCCGCCGAACACGGCCCCGATGACGATCGTGGGGGTGCGCGCGGCCCGGACCGTGGGATCCTCCGCGGCGCCGCGGCCGTCCCCGGTGAGCACCGTCGAGCCGGGGACCGCGGCGGCGGCGCGCCTCGCCACCTCGTCGGTGTCCGCTCCCGGCCGGGGCAGGACGCCGACGGCGTCGACCGGTTCCGTGCCGCCCAGCGTCCGCGCCCTCCCGTCGGAGATGAAGATCACGGGGGGTGAGTCCGTGTCTCCGGCGACGGCCGAGACGCGGTGGTCCGCGGCGTCGCCCTGGACCGTGAGCCTCACGGTTCCGCCGGGTTCGAGGCCGAGCGGCCGGGACAGGGCCGGGGTGATCGCGATCTCGTCCGGGGCGGCGGGCGCGGTGCCTCCGGACAGCGGGAACGGGCCCAGCGCGGCCGACGACCAGTTCTGGGCCAGGACGGTGACCGCCGACCCGTCGCTCCGGACGGCGGTCATGGGGAAGAACGACACCGGTACCGCGGCGCCGACGCCTTCCACCGAGGACAGCGCGGTCGTCACGTCCGCGCCGAGCCGGTGCCGCTCGGGGTAGGGACGGAAGTCCGTCGTGGGGCGCCCGTCTCCGTCGAGCATCCGGTAGCTCGCGTCCCCGATGACGACGAGCGGGGCGGCGCCGAGGCGCTCGGGCGGCGCGGTCAGCCGGATGCCCGTCTCGAAGAGCGAGCCGGAAAGGACGATGAGGGCCGTCCCCAGCAGAGCGGAGACGAACACGGCGACGAACGCGGCGATCCGGTGACGGACGCCGCTCAGGGCCAGGCCGAGCATCAGCGCACCGCCGGACGGCCGGCGGCGAGGTGCGCCAGGAGCTCGGCGACCCTCTCGGCCGACGGGCGGTCGATCCGGCCGGCGACGCGCCCGTCGACGATGAAGACCACGCTGTCGGCGTACGACGCGGCGACGGGGTCGTGCGTCGTCATCATGATGGTCTGGCCGGTCTCACGGGCCGAGTCCTGCAAAAGTTCGAGAACGCGGGCGGCGGTCACGGTGTCGAGTGCCCCGGTCGGCTCGTCGGCGAAGAGCACGTCGGCCTCGCCCGCCATAGCGCGGGCGATCGCGACGCGCTGCTGCTGGCCGCCGGACAGCATGCCCGGATGGTGGGCCTGCCGTCCGGAGAGCCCGACCCGCTCCAGCGCCCGCTCGATGCGCCGCCGGTCCGAGGCGCGGCCCGCGAGGGTCATCGGAAGGGCGACGTTCTGCGCGACGGTCAGGGTGGGGACGAGGTTGTACGACTGGAACACGAAGGCCACCCGTTCACGCCGGAACTCCGTGAGCCGGTCCTCGGACATGCCGCCGAGCGCCTGCCCGGCCAGCGTGACCGATCCGGACGTGGGGGAGTCGAGTCCCGCCGCGCAGTGCATCAGCGTGCTCTTCCCCGACCCGGAAGGGCCCATGACGGCGGTGAACGACCCCGCGCTCAGCTCCAGCGACACCCCGTCGAGCGCGCGGATCTCCTGTTCGCCCGTTCCGTAGACCTTCGTCACCGTGTCGAGTGCCACCGGGATCCCCGTGGACCCGCCCCCGGGCGGCTGCTCGCCGACGTCCATCCGACTTCTCCATCCTCGGCCCCAAGCCGTCAGATCATCACCATAAATAGTGTAATGAATGAACAGTATGAGGCATGCACTGTTTTGTCGGGTACCGGTTCCCGGGCGGGGGCACAGCGGGCCGCTCGATCAGTGAGAGGGTCACACGGATACCATGGGGCGATGACGAAGGCCCCGCCCGACGCCTCCCACGAGAAGAACGCCGGGCTTCCCGGCGGCCTGCGCCGCGCGTGGGGGGTCGCCGATCCGGCGCCGAGACGGGGCCCCAAGGCGTCGCTGTCGATCCCGATGATCCTCGACGCGGCGGTGTCGCTCGCCGACGCCGAAGGGCTCCAGGGGTTGTCCCTCGTACGGATCGCCGAACAGCTCGGGGTCACGACCAACGCGCTCTACCGCTACCTCGACTCACGCGAGGAGCTCGACCTCCTGCTGCGTGACCACGCGCTGGGGGCTCCGGAACGCACGGAACGGACGTTCGACCGCTGGCAGGACGCCGTGGCGGAATGGGCGCGCTCCCTGCGCGCGCGCTACGTGCGGCACCCCTGGCTCGCCGACCTGAGCGTCCGTGTCCCGGTGACCCCGCACGCGCTGGCCTGGCTCGAGATCCTCCTCGAACGCCTCGGTGGCAGCGGCCTGGACGACGTGGGCACGCTGCGCGCCGCGGGGCTCCTCGACGGCTACGTCCGGTGGAGCTCCGCGGCGGCCCGCGATCTCGCCGGGAACCGGACGCCGGTGGTCGAGGGGTCCGCCATCGTCGACCTCGTCGGCCCGCTGCTCGTCGAGCGCGGGATGCCGCGGATCGCCGCCCTCTTCGACGGCGGGCTCTACCGCGAGTCGCCGGAACGCCACGAAGACGCCGACTTCGAGTTCGGCGTCGACTGCATCATCGCGGGGCTGACGGCCTCCTCGGCCACGTAAGCCACGCAGGGCCCGCCCGTACGTCGGCGGGGTCCGAGCCCTGATCGCCGCGCCCGGTGCCCGGGGGCGTCTCCAGCGCCCGGGGTGGAAAAGGGTGACGCCCGGGTCTCGCCGTTGAGACCCGGGCGTCGCCGCCTCCCGCGACCGGCCGGAGCGGCCGGGGCGGACGTCAGCCCATGTGCGGGTAGCGGTGGTCGGTCGGCGGGACGAACGTCTCCTTGATCGTGCGGGAGTTCACCCAGCGGATCAGGTTGTAGATCGAGCCGGCCTTGTCGTTGGTGCCCGAGGAGCGGGCGCCGCCGAAGGGCTGCTGCCCGACGACCGCGCCGGTGGGCTTGTCGTTGACGTAGAAGTTGCCCGCCGCGAAGCGCAGCCGCTCCGACGCCGTCGCGATCGCGTACCGGTCACGGGCGATGATCGAGCCGGTCAGCGCGTACTGCGAGACGTTCTCCATCTGGTCCATCACCGTGTCGAAGTCCGCGTCGTCGTAGACGTGGACGCCGAGGATGGGCCCGAAGTACTCCTTGGCGAAGATCTCGTCGGCCGGGTCGGCGCACTCGAGGACGGTGGGCCGTACGAAGTAGCCGGTGGAGTCGTCGTAGGAGCCGGTCAGCACGTCGATCGAGTCGAGCGAGCGGGCCCGGTCGATCGCCGCCCTGTGCTTGGCGAACGCCCGGTCGTCGATCACCGCGCCCATGAAGGCCGACAGGTCGGTCGCCACGTCGCCGACGGTCAGCGACTCGGCGGTGCCGACGAGCTCGTCGCGGATCAGCGACCACAGCGACCGCGGGACGTAGGCGCGCGAGGCCGCCGAGCACTTCTGGCCCTGGTACTCGAAGGCGCCCCGGATCAGCGCGGTGGTCAGCACCGCCGGGTCGGCCGAGGGGTGGGCCAGCACGAAGTCCTTGCCGCCGGTCTCGCCGACGAGGCGCGGGTAGCTGCGGTAGGAGGCGATGTTCGCGCCCACCGTGGACCACAGGTGCTGGAAGGTCGCGGTGGAGCCGGTGAAGTGGATGCCGGCCAGCCGCGGGTGGGTCAGGGCCGCCTCGGAGACGGCCTGGCCGTTGCCGGTGACCATGTTGATCACGCCCGGCGGCAGCCCTGCCTCCTCCAGCAGCCGCATGGTGAAGTGCGCGGCGAACTGCTGGGTGGGGGAGGGCTTCCAGACGACGACGTTGCCCATCAGGGCCGCCGAGGTCGGCAGGTTGCCGGCGATGGCGGTGAAGTTGAACGGCGTGATCGCCAGGACGAAGCCCTCCAGCGGGCGGTACTCCATCCGGTTCCACACCCCCGGCGACGACACCGGCTGGTCGCTGTAGAGCCGCCGGGCGTAGGAGACGTTGAACCGCAGGAAGTCGATCAGCTCGCAGGCGGCGTCGATCTCGGCCTGCTGCGCCGACTTCGACTGGCCCAGGACCGTCGCGGCGTTCAGCGTCTGCCGCCACGGGCCGGCCAGCAGGTCGGCGGCGCGCAGGAAGATCGCGGCCCGCTCGTCGAACGACAGCGCCTGCCAGGCCGGGGCCGCCGCCAGCGAGGCGTCGATCGCGGCCCGCACGTCATCGGCGGTGGCGTCGGCCGTACGGCCCAGCACCGAGGCGTGGTTGTGCGGCTGCACCACGTCGATGGAGGCGCCGCCGCCCATGCGCTGCTCGCCGCCGATCGTCATGCTCAGGTCGAGCTGGGCTCCGGAGAGCTCCTTGATGCGGTTCTCGAGCGCGGCGCGCTCGGCGCTGCCGGGCGCGTAGCCCAGCACCGGCTCGTTGACCGGAGCCGGGACGTTGGAGATGGCATCCATCACTTGCCTCCAAGGGCACGGAGAAAGAAGGCGATGTTGGCGGGACGCTCGGCCAGCCGGCGCATGAAGTAGCCGTACCAGTCGTCGCCGTAGGGGACGTAGACGCGCACGGTGTGACCCGCCCCGGCCAGGGCCTGCTGCTTGTCGGTCCGGATGCCGTAGAGCATCTGGTACTCGTAGCCGCCCCGGGGACGGTCGAACCGGTCGGCGAGGGTCTCGGTGATCGCGATCAGCCGGTCGTCGTGCGTGGCCACCATCGGGTAGCCCTCGCCGCCCATCAGGAGACGCAGGCAGCGGACGTAGGCCCGGTCGACGTCGCTCCTGCCCTGGTGGGCCACGGAGGCGGGCTCGGCGTAGGCCCCCTTGACCAGGCGGACCCGCGAACCCGTGTGCGACAGGTCGCGGCAGTCGCCCTCGGTGCGGAACAGGTACGCCTGGAGGGCGACCCCGGTGGAGGGGAAGTCCTCGCGCAGCGCGCGCAGGGTCGCGAGCGTGGAGTCGACCGTGGTGTGGTCCTCCATGTCGAGGGTCATGGTCGCCCCGGCCGCGCGGGCCGCCTCGGCGACCCGGCGGGCGTTGTCCAGGGAGATCTTGTCGCCGTCCGCGCCGAGGGCCTGGCCGACGGCCGACAGCTTCACCGACACCTCGGCGCGGTCGCCGAGTTCCAGTTCGCGCAGCGCGCCGAGGAACGTGACGTACGCCTCGGCCGTCTTGGCGGCCGCCTCGGCGTCCCGGGTCTCCTCGCCGAGGTGGTCGACGGTGACGGCCAGGCCGGCACTGGCCAGCCGGTGTACGGCCTCCACCGCCTCCCGGGCGCTCTCGCCCGCGACGAAGCGGTCGACGACCTTGCGTGTCAGGGGGACGCCGGAGACCGCGCGCCGCACGAGCGGCATCCGCGAACCGGCGAGAAGAAGGGAACCGAGCATGCTCTCATGCTAAAACCGCAGGTCAACGAAGGCGCATGTGCATGTGCAACGATCATCCGGCGGTGCTTTCCGACATTTGTCCAAAGTGCCGGACAATGGAACGGTGCTGCAGGAGACCATCGACGAGATCGCCGCCCGGCTGGGCGCTTCGGCCACGCTGGAGGACCGCTCCTTCCAGCTCCTCGCCTACGGCGCCCAGAGCGGCGACATCGACGAGGTGCGCCAGGAGTCGATCCTGCGCCGCCGCGCGACCCCCGAGGTGCGGGCCTACTTCGAGGGGTACGGCATCGCCGCGGCGCGCGGCCCGGTCCGCATCCCCGCCGACGCCGCGCTGGGCGTGCTCGGCCGGGTGTGCGTGCCGCTGCGCCACAACGACGTCACCTACGGGTACCTGTGGCTGCTCGACGACGGCACGCTCGGCGACGCCGCGCTCGCGTCGGTGGCGCCTCTGGTGGCCCGGGCCGCCGCGATACTCGCCCAGGAGGCCCGCCGCCGCCAGGACCTCGGCGGGAACCTGCGGGAGCTGTTCTCCTCCGACGCCGAGGAACGCTCCTGGGCGCTGTCCCGGCTCGACCTGCCCGGCCCGGTGGCGGCGATCGCCGTCCGCGGCTCGCTGGACCGGGTGGCCGCGCTGTGGGCTCTGCCGCGCACCGTGCTCGCCGACCCCGGCGTGATCGGCGAGGGCGAGTCCCTGGTCGCCCTCCTCGCCCCGGCCGGCCAGGCCCGGGAGACCGCCCAGCGGGTCCAGGCGATGTACGGCACGGCCGCCGGGGTCGGCGGCGCCCGCGGCGAGCCGGCCCAGGCGTGGCGGAGCTGGCGGGAGGCCGTCAGCGCGCTGAAGGTGGCCGACCGGGTGCCGGGCCTCGCGCCCGTCGCGTCCTGGCCCGACCTCGGGGTCTACCGGACGCTCGCCCGCCTGCCCCGGGAGGCTCTGCGGGAGCTGGCCGAGGAGACCGTGGCGCTGGCCCGCGATCCGGAGGTGGCCAGGACGGTGGAGGAGTACCTCGACCGCGCGGGACACGTCCAGCAGACCGCGGCCGCGCTCGGCGTGCACCGCCAGACGCTCTACTACCGGCTCGCCAAGGCCGGGCGGCTCACCGGCCGCGACCTCGACGACGGCGCGGACCGGCTGCTGGTCCACCTCTCCCTCAAGGCGGCCCGCCTGCTCTGAGCCTCACCCCGCCTGGAGCCCCGCCTGGAGCCCCGCGGCGCCGTACGGACCGGACCGCCGTACGGACCGGACCGCCGTACGGACCGGACCGGCATGCGGAGCGGACCGGCCGGGCGGGGGCGCGGAGCAAAAAAACAGGGCCCCGAAGGGCCCTGGATTTCGGGTCCCCCGAAGGGGACCCGGCGGTCGTCCGCCGGCGGCGTCGGCGGACTAGGCGGCCATCGCGTGCCGCGTGGCGAGCAGGCCCTCGTACACCTGGGCGAACTCCTGGGCGATCCGCTCCCACGAGTAGCGCGAGCGGGCCCGGTCGGCGCCGGCGAAGCCGAGCGCGGTGCGGCGGGTGGGGTCGGCGAGCAGCTCCCGGGCGAGCCGGGCCGTCTGCGCCGGACGCTCGGCCGGCACCAGCAGGCCGGTCACGCCGTCGACGACGGAGTCGAGGTGGGCGCCCACCGAGGAGGCGATCACCGGCACCCCGCACGCCATGGACTCCAGCGCCACCGCGCCGCCGGCCGCCTCGCGCGGCAGCGACAGCACCACGTCGGCGCTGCGCATCAGCTTGGCCACCGAGGCGTGCGGCACGTGCCCGAGGAACGTGACGCGGTCCTCCAGCCGCAGCTCCTTGGCCAGCAGCATCAGCCGGTGCGCCTCGGCGTCGTGCTCCAGCTCCGCGGCGGCGGGACCGCCCGCGATGAGCAGCTCGGCCTCCGGGACGCCCTCCAGGGCGCGCAGCGCGGTGTGGGCGCCCTGGCCCGGGGCCAGTGAGCCGACGTGCAGCAGGCGCGGCCGGTTGGCGCGGGCCGCGGCCGGGCCCTGGCGGCGGAAGCGCTCGACGTCGACGCCGCAGGGGATCACCGAGATCGCGTTGCGCGGCACGCCCAGCCGGATCATCTCGGACTCCTCGTCGCCGCAGCCGGCGACCACCGCGGCGGCCCGGCGGGCGATCGCGCGCTGCACGCGGACCTTCTTGGCGTCACGGGTGCGGCGGGCGCCGAAGCTCTGCACGAGCGGCACGTCGAGGCCGTCCGCGCCGGCGATGGCGGCCAGCCCGCCGATCCAGGAGCGGGCGTGGACGACGTCGGGGCGCTCCTGGCACCAGCGGCGCGTCAGCTGCTCGCCGAGGCCGGACAGGTGAGGCAGCAGGCCGTCCTCGGGAAGGTCGTGGGCGGGCCCGGCGGAGAGGTTCTCCAGGGTGACGCCGGGGGAGACACGGACGCGGTCCCGGTCGTCCTCGGAGGTCTTGCGGGAGTAGACGGTGACCTTGTGGTCACGGCCGAGCTCGCGGGCGACGGACAGAAGGTGCTCACGCTGCGCGGCGATGTCCGACCGGCTCTGAGAAGGAGACGCGGTGTCGAAGGAGACGAATGCAATATTCATGGCACACCTCTGGGAGGACGTATAGGCGTGGGGAGCCTGTGATTCCTTCAGGGGTGCCTGCGTCTTAGGCACTCATCTGTATGAGAAAAACCATACCCCTTTATCCGCCGAAGGCAAACCCGTCCTGCCGCGAACGGGCCGGTGGGCGGATCACCAGGCTTCCTGACCAGGCGATCCGCCGGCCGGGACGGGATCCGCGCCGGGGAGGCCCGCTCCCGCGGACGACCGCCCGCGGGAGCGGCTCACACCGCGCGCAGGGCCAGAATGACGACCTCGTCCCAGACCCGCCCGCCGGAGAAGGCGTTCCGGTCGTCCTCGATGGCCTTGACCACCGTGGCCGGAGCCTGTGCCGTCGACCGGGCCAGCACGTCGGCCAGGCGGTCCTCGCCGTACGGCTCGCCCTGCTCGTTCTGGGAGGCCACCAGCCCGTCGGAGTAGAAGACCAGGGTCTGGCCCCTGGTGAGGGTGATCTCCTCGCCGAACATCTCCGCCTCGGGGTCGATACCGAGCGGAACCCCGCCGCCGGCGGTGAAACGCACCCCGCCGTCGGGCTGCAGCAGCGCGGCCGGGTGGTGCCCGGCGCTGGCAAGTTTGATCTTGCGGCCCCGGACGAACCCGGCCGCCGCCATCACGAACATGCCGCTGTTCTGCGCGGTCAGCGCCTGGTTCATCTTGCGCAGCGCCTCGGCCGGCTCGGACTCCCAGACGCTGAGCACGCGCAGGCCGTTGCGGACCATGGCGGTGACCGGCGCGGCCTCCTCGCTCTTGCCCACCGCGCCGCCCAGGGCGAAGCCCCAGCCGTCGCGCACCGGGAAGGCGTCGTAGAACTCCGCGCCGACCGAGGAGGAGCCCGCGTGGTAGACCGCCGCGGCCTCGAAACCCGGGATGTCCGGCAGGGCGCGGGGGACCACGCTGGTGCGCAGCGCCTCGGCGGCCTGGAACCGCGTCTGGAAGTTGCGTCGGGCCCGCAGCGCCAGCCCGAGGTGGACGCCGATCTCCTCCATCAGACCGAGGTCGGCCAGCGTGAACGGCTCGCGGTCGCGCAGCCGTACCAGGGTCAGCGCGCCCAGCGCGCCCGCCTCGCCCTGGATCGGCACGATCAGCACCGAGGCGGCGCCCATGACCCGCAGCAGCGGCGGGCCGCCCGGGACCGACCCGAGCAGCGTGTCGTCCTCCAGCATCTCGTGGACCACGCCCGACCCGCCGGTGAGCACGTGGGCGACGGCCGGCGCGGTCAGCGGGTTGAGCCCCTCGACCACGCGGACCAGCTCGGTCACCGGCTTGTCGCTCGGGCCGAGCACGGTGGCCCGCCGGGGCATGCCGTCCCGGACCACGTCGGCGATCACCCAGTCGGCGGCCTCGGCCGCCAGCAGCCGGGCGGCCCGGGTGACGGTCACCGGCTGGCGCAGGCTCTCCTCGTCGAGCAGCAGACGGGTCATCCTGGCCAGCAGCTCCTGGCGGCGGGCGGCGGCCAGCATAAGCGAGGCGTCCGACCGGGCCACCGGACCGGCGGGCGCGCCGGAGACCTGCGTCTCCAGCGGCAGGACCACGATCGCGATCATCGCCTGCGGCTCACCCGGCATCGCCAGCCGGGTCACCGCGAGCTGCACCGTGTGCGCCCGGCCCTGGTGGGCCAGCCGGGTCTGGAACGTCGCGGTCTCGGCTCCGCGCTGCACCGCCGTCAGGTGCGAGCGGAACGCCGCCCGCCGCGAGACGTCCACGAACAGCGGGAAGGAACGGCCGATCAGGTAACCCGCGGGGCTGCCCAGCATCCGGGAGGTCTCCGCGCTGATCCGCCGGACCACCCCGGAGCCGTCCAGCACCACCACGGGGACCGGGAAGGTGCGGAACACCTGCCGCAGCAGCTTCAGCTCGCGCTGCGAGCCGCTCTCCCGCTCCCCGGAGCGGCGGGGCGCCCTGCGCAGCTCGCGCAGGGACGCCTCCAGCAGCTCCCCGGCGGTGTCGAGCTCGGCGAGCGCCGCGTCGAGTGTGGACCGGGGGTCGGCGGGGTAGGCGGACCTCGCCTCACGCAGGGAGGAGACCCTGGTCGTGAGCGCGTTCAGCGCGTGCTCCAGGGCCTGAAGGCCAATGGCGTCGGTCAATGCTCGTCCTCGTCAGCGGCCGTGAGGCGGGTTTCGTCGTAGACGGTACGCCACCCGGTGGGCCGAATCGATGCGCGGTCGGATAGTGGTTAAGTTAGCGACATCGGGAAGGGAATTCGCGCCATGGACATGGTCACACCTGTCCTCGCCCGAGACCTCGCGGCCCTGGGCAGGGTGAACGAGGAGACATCGAGCGAGAGCGTGCTACGAGGCCTGACCGCGACCCTGGCGGGCGGGGTGCCCGGCTGCGCGGGCGGTTCCGCCGAGCTGTGGCGCCAGGAACGCCTCGTGGTGTCGGCCTCGCACAGTGAGCTCGTCGTGCTCGTCGACAGCGAGGGCGACCTGGGGGAGGGGCCCTCCGCCGAGGCCCGCGCGACCGGCCGCCACGTGATCGTCCAGGACGTCCTGCGCGACCCCCGGTGGCCCGCCTACACCGGCATGGCGGTCCGTTTCGGGGTCCGCTCGATCCTGGCCCTGCCGATCACCGTCGAGCGCGCCGTCCTCGTCCTCGGCCTGTACGGCGTGCGGCCCGGGGCGTTCGCGGCCCGTAACGTCCCGCCGCTGGCCGACATGCTCGCCGAGCAGGTCAGCGTGGCCCTGGCCAACATGTGGGACTACGACGAGGTCCGCACCGACGCCGCCCAGATGCAGGAGGCGCTGGCCGGCCGGGCGATCATCGACCAGGCCAAGGGCATCATCATGAAGTCCAGCGGGTGCTCGGCCGAGGCGGCCTTCGACGAGCTGCGCCGGGTCTCCCAGCACCACCAGGTGAAGGTGGTGGACCTGGCCCGGCTGCTGGTCGACGAGCACCAGCGCAACCAGCGTAACCGCCGCGAGGAGAGCCCCGAGGAGGCCGGCTGAGGCCGGGCGCGGCTCCGGCCGCGCCCGGCCTCAGCCGAAGGCGGCGAGCGCGTCGTCGATCGTGTCGTAGAGCGGCAGCCGCTGGGCCAGCCCGGTGATCCACATCACCTTGGTCTTGGCGTACTCCACCCCGATGAGCGCGAACTTCCCGCCCGCACCGGTGCTGAGCTGCCAGTGGTGGACGATCAGGCCCAGCGCCCGGGAGTCCATGAAGGTCACTCCCGCCAGGTCCAGCGCCATGTCCGGGCCGTGCTCTCCGAACTCGGCCGCCAAATAGTCGGCGAACTGGTCCCTGGTCGTCGCGTCCAGCAGGCCCGTCACCCGGATCACGTTGACCCCGTCGACCAGCGCCGACGTCAGAGTCAGGGCTGACGCTCTCTCGCCGTTCTCCGACACCGTCACTCAGGTCCTCCTCGACATTCGATTAGCAACCTTACTGTTACCTGCGAGCGAGCAATACTCCCGGAATCGGGGTAATACTAGAACCGAGGTCCAGCAGAGGGCCTCGCCTCGAAGACAGGTCGAGGCGATGCCGTCTGCCCGGATACTGCTCCGCGCCGATGGCTTCGCCCGGCAGTTATACCAAGGAGCAGCGATGTCTGTTCAGGCCCTCGAAATCACCGACATGACCGCCGAGGATCTCCTCGCCGAGATGTCCGCCCCCGAGATCTCCGAGTACCGCGCCGAGCGTCTGCGCGAGCGCCTCGTCGAGATGCACCGGCCGCTCGCCATGGAGATCGCCCGCCGCTACCGCTACCGCGGCGAGCCGATGGAGGACCTCCTCCAGGCCGCCTACGTCGGGCTCATGAAGGCCATCAACGGCTTCGACGCCACCCTCGGCCACCCCTTCCGCGGCTACGCCGTGGTCACCATGACCGGTGAGGTCAAGCGCCACTTCCGCGACCGCACCTGGGCGATCCGGGTCCCCCGCGTCTACCAGGAGCGCCGGGCCGAGCTGAACCGGCTCGTCGCCGACCTCAGCCAGGACCTCGGCCGCGCCCCGACGGTCGCCGAGCTGGCCGCCAAGATGAAGATCTCCGAAGAGGACGTCCTGCTGACTCTGGACGCCTCCGCCGCCTACAGCGCCCTGTCGCTCGACGCCCCCCTCGGCTCCGACGACGACGCGGCCGCGCTGGGCGACGTCATCCCCGACGAGGACGACGCCATGGGCGCGCTCGTGGACCGCGAGGCCGTCAAGCCGCTGATCGACAAGCTGCCGGCCCGGGAGAAGAACATCCTGCTTCTGCGCTTCTTCGGTAACATGACCCAGGCCGAGATCGCGGCGGAGTTCGGTATCTCCCAGATGCACGTTTCCCGTATCCTGCGGAAGGTGCTCGACCAGCTCCGCGCCGAACTGGTGGCGGAATGCTGAATACACCGGTCCGCATCGGGCACCCAAGTCGGCGACGGCGTGGTGTGGCATAGGGTGCTTCTGGATGATCCCCGGATGCTGAGGACGATCGCGCGCTGGGACAGGGGAGGCGGATCTCGCGTGAACGAGGACGGTGCTCGTCCGGCTCGCTTCATGGCGGGGGACGACCGTTCCCGGCCGCACCCCGGCAACGTCCCCGCGGCCGAGCTCGCCTTCTGCCTGCCGGACCTCCCCGACGTGCGCGACTTCGCCGCCGCCCACGCGCTGCGCGGCGGGATGCGCGAGGAGAACCTGCCCGACTTCCTGGTGGCGGTGAACGAGGTCGCCACCAACGCCGTGACCCACGGCCACACCACGGCCAAGGCCGTGCTGAGGATATGGACCACCGGTGGCGCCCTCGTCGTGGAGATCCACGACGAGGGCCGGTGGTTCCCCGCCGAGCCCCCCGGTCAGACGCCCCCCGGCCCGCACGCCACCAGTGGCATGGGGCTGTGGGTGGCCCGGATGGTCAGCTCGGACATGCAGTTCAGGACAGGGGTCGCGGGAACGTTCATTACCATGACCTTCCCGATTTGAGAGGTTTTTCCGGGTACAAGCCGGTTTATGACTGAAGCTCCCCGCATTCTGATCGTCGGCGGCGGATATGTCGGCCTGAACACCGCCCTGCGTCTGCAGCGCAAGCTTCGTCGCGGCGAGGCCCGGATCGCGGTCCTGGACATCGACTCCTACATGACCTACCAGCCCTTCCTGCCGGAGGCGGCGGCCGGGAACATCGAACCGCGTCACGTCGTCGTCTCCCTGCGCCGGGCCCTGGACAGGTGCGCGATCGCCAACGGCACGGTGATCGGCGTCGACCCCGTGAACCGCGCCGTCGACCTCCGCCCCCAGCTCGGGCCGGTCCGCGTCATGGAGTACGACATCCTCGTCTACGCGCCGGGGTCGATCTCGCGGCTGCTGCCCATCCCCGGCCTCGCCGAGTGCGGAATCGGCTTCAAAAGCCTGGAAGAGGCCATCCACCTGCGCAACCACGTCCTCGGCCAGCTCGACCTGGCCGAGTCGACCAGCGACCCCGAGATCCGCGACAGGGCCCTGACCTTCGTCTTCGTCGGCGGGGGATACGCCGGCGTCGAGGCGCTCGCCGAGCTGGAGGACATGGCCCGGTACGCCTGCCGCTACTACCGGACGATCCAGCGCGGCGACATGCACTGGATGCTGGTGGAGGCCACCGGGCGCATACTGCCCGAGGTCGGCCCCGAGATGGGGCTCTGGACGCTGCAGGAGCTCCGCGCCCGCGGCATCGACGCGCGGATGGAGACGCTGATGAAGTCCGCCGAGGGCGGCCACATCGTGCTCAGCGACGGCACCGAGCTCGACTCCGACACCCTGGTCTGGACCGCGGGGGTCAAGCCGAACCCCCTCAACCAGTCCAGCGGCCTGCCGCTCGACGAGCGGGGCAGGATCAGGGCGAGCGCGGAGCTGGTCGTCGAGGACCACGACGAGGTCTTCACCGCCGGGGACTGCGCCGCCGTACCCGACCTCACCAAGCCGGGGGAGATGTGCGCCCCCAACGCCCAGAACGCCGTACGGCAGGCGCACACGCTGGCCGACAACGTGGTGGCCACGCTCAGGGGCAGACCGCTGAAGGCCTACCGGCACGCCTACGCCGGCTCGGTGGCCGGCCTGGGGTTCGGCAAGGGGGTCGCGCAGATCTACGGTCACAAGCTGCACGGGCTGCCCGCCTGGTTCATGCACCGGACCTACCACCTCTGCCGGGTGCCGACCTTCAACAAGAAGGTCCGCGTCCTGGTCGACTGGACCCTCGCGATCCCGTTCCGGCGGGAGATCGTCTCGCTCGGCGCGCTGAGCCATCCGCGTGAGGAGTTCGAACGGGCCGCCCGGTCCGGCCCGCGCTGAGCCGCCGGAAGAGGGCCGTCAGGACATCGGCGCCTCCACCCGGTGATGGAACCGGAGGACTTCCGCCTGTCCGGCTGGGCCCGGGCGAGGCGGCCCGCCAACCGGTCGTACTCTCGCGTTCCGGTCCCCTCACCGGTCATCCGTTTTCCCGAGGGCGTGGCCGGCGTTCCCGATCCCGCGCTCTTTGACGGGCCGGAGCCGCGATCTGCGCGCACGGTGGATTCCGCGCAGCCCGGCATTCTCCACGGGAATGGGAGCATGGCCGTTGAGCGGAGCGCTGATCCGGGTGCCTGTCTGACTACGTGAGCGGAGCGAAGAAGGCATGATGCGGGGCCTCGACGACATCGACTGGGAAACGCTCAGCACCAGCCCGGGCACGGCGGCGGAGGAACTGCCGTCGCTGCTGCGGGCGATCGCCGCCGGCGAGGAGGCCGGGGAGGCGTTCAGCCAGATCGAATTCCTGCTGTTCAACAGCGAGGACGGGGTGCACTCGGCGTCCTCGGCGGCGTTGCCGTTCCTGGTGACGCTGGCCGAGGACATCCGGGTGACCGTGCGGGCGGACATCCTGCGACTGGTCGGGGAGCACGCCACCAATGCCGTTCACGCGGTGCACGAGGACGTCGATCCCGGCTGGGCCCCGGCCTGGGACGCTGCGGTGCCCCGTCTGCTGGCGCTGCTGGACGATCCGGATCCGGCGGTGCGGAGGGCGTTGACGGAACCGCTGTCCGCCGCCGTCACCTTCGCCGACCTGGTCGCGCCCGCCCTGCGCCGGCGCTGGGCGGCGGAGCAGGACCGTGCCGTGCGGCTCTCGTCCGTCATCGCCGTCGGTTTCCTCACCCCCGGCTGCACCGTCGGCGTCCTGATCGACAGTCTGGCCTGGTTGCGCGGGCTGTGCTCCGACGCCGACGCGCAGGTCCGGCTGGCCGCCACGGTGGTCTTGTCGCGGGTCGTACGGGGGCAGCGGCTCGGCGCGGACCTGGCGACGCTGCTGGACGCCCTGGGCGAGGCCGACCTGCGGGTGTGGCAGGACGTGCCGTGGATCGGGGCGCTCCCGCAGAATCCCGGGGTCGATCTCGCCGCCTTCGTCGGCGACATCGCGGCGCGGGTGGTCCTGCGGGCCGATGCGCTGCTGGGCGAGGACCTGCCGGCCCGGACCGAGCTGTGCCTCTCGCTCATGACGCATCGCGACGCCGGCCACCGGGAGGGCGCGGTGCGCGCCGCCGCCGAGGTTCTGTGCACCTGGCGTTCCCCGGCGGAGCGGCTGCTGCCCGCCCTCGCCGGCCGTACCACGGACGAGGTGGCCAAGGTGCGGGCCTACGCCACCCACGTGCTGGCCGCGATGAGCCGCGCGCCCACGGGCGACGCGCCGGTGTACGGCGGCGCCGACCTCCTCGCCGCCCGGCTGGAAGACGACCGGCCGGTCTGGCCCCTGTACCGGTTGTGCGTCGCCGACATCGCCGCGTGGGGCCTGGTCTGGCTGAGCGACCGGCGCGGCCTGCCCCGACTCGTCGAACGGATCGAGGCCGACGACGACGGATATGCCGGCGTGGACGACGGCTCCTGGTACAGCGGGTGGCCGCCGCGGCTGCGCCATGTGCTGGGCCCCGTACCCCAGTTCGCGGACGACCTGCTGCCGGTGATCCGCGCCCGTCTCACCGACGAAGCGGGCAGGAGAGAGACGGTCACCTACACACAGGTGCTCGCAGAGTGGGGTGGCGTGGCCGCACCCGCGGTGCCCGAGCTGGTCGCGCTGCTGGACACCGACGCCCAGTTGCCCGCGGCCGAGGCGCTCGGCCGGATCGGCCCGGCCGCCGCGGAGGCGGTCCCGGTGATCGAGCGCTTCATACGGCGGCCGCGGGAGTTCAAGGGCTACCAGGACCGGCTCCGTGCCAGGGCGGTCCTGCCCTGGGCCCGCCAGCGGATCACCGGGGAGCCGGGAACCGCCGATGTGCCCTTCGAGGAGATCACTCACTCGCGGCTCTGGCCCTTCGTGGCCGAGCTGGGCGGGGAAGCCGAAGCCGCTCATCTGCGGGTCCTGCTCGACCACCGGGACCCCGAGGTCCGAGTCGATGCCGCGTACGCGCTGTTCCGCCTCACCGGCGACTACGACGCCGTCCGCTGGACGTTGTGGATGTCGGCCCGCGAGGAGAGAACCTCCCTACGATGGACGGCTCTGCGGTACTTGGCGGAGATGGGGCGGCCCGTCTCATACGACGGGGGCTGGATTCGCCGCGAGATCCTCGACGAGGAGCGGCTGCACCACCACACACCGATGGGCTGGCGCGCGTTCGCCGAGGACCGCGAGCTGCGGGTGCTGGCCGCCCGGCTGCTCGGCGAGGGGTCGCCTCAGTGATCAGGTGATGCTTGCTGCCGGGAGGAAGGGGGCGCCGTCCCGTGCGGACGGCGCCCCCCCTTCCGCGGCCCTGCGGGACCCGCTCAGTGCCGGCGGCGCCAGGCCTGGCCCCATTCCCCCGGCGTCCCCACATCCGCCTTGTGCAGCGCGAGGAGGAGCAGCGCCAGCACCAGGAAGGCCGGCCCGCCGACCCCGGCGATCCGGCCGTCGGCCAGGTCGAGCAGCAGGCCGAGGACGAACACGACGGCCGCGGCGATCGCGAACATGGTCACCTCGTCCCGGACGCCAGGTTCAGCAGCTGCTCCAGCGTCGCCCGGTAGTCGCGCAGCGCGGTCCGGAGATCCTCGGTGTCGCGCTCGTCGCCGTCCCACCGCTGCCTGAGCGTGGACGTCCTGCGCTCCAGGGCGGTCCGCAGCGAGCCGACGAGCTCCTCCAGGAGGGCGTCGGCTCGGGTGACCGAGTCACGCGGGTCGTCGACGAAACCGACCTGGACCTCCTGCCAGCGCCGCCGGATCTCGTCGGCGTCGTGCTCGAACAGCGGGCCGCCGCCGGTGGGGGAGTGGCCGGTGCCGGGCGCGGGGGAGCGGCCGGCGTCACGCTCGGAGGAGGGACTCCGGGGCGCGGAAGGGGCGCCCTGAGGAGTGGGGGAGGGGGTGCCGTGCCCGGGAAGGGACGCACCCGCCGCACCCGCTGAACCTGCCGAATCGGGTACGCCGTGCGCGGCGGGCACCGGGGAGGGCGCGCCGGCCTCGTCGTGCGCGGCATCGGGCCGGCCGTGCCGTACGGCCTCACCGGCGGGAACCCCGGGCCGGTCGGCGGCCTCCCGGGAGGCGGGCGCGTCACCGGGCCGGTCGGTGATCACCGCGGTCGGGGCGGTGTCGTCGTCGGCCAGGCCGTCGCGGGCGAGGTCTTCACGGCGGCCGGCGACGAGCCGGTCGCCGGGGAGCACGCCGCCCGGGGAGGCGTCCACCGGCTCCGGCCGGGCGGACGCGCCGTCGACGGGCCGCCCCGTCCCGTGCCGGGCGATCTCCTCCTGGGCCGTCTCCTCCCGGGTCTCGCCGGTCCCGTGGACCAGCCGGTCTTTGATCCGTTCGAGTTTCTCGTTCATTCAGGTCACCGTCCCCGGGTCTCGTGGCGGTCGGTCCGGCCGTCGGCGTCCATGTCCGTCCGGTCCGTTCCGCTGTGTGACGCGGTGTGGCCGTCGGGGGTGATGTCCGTCCGGTCCGCTCCGGTGCGTGACGCGGGACGGCCGTCGTGGGTCGCGTCGGCCCGGTCCGTCCCGGTGCGTGACGCGGTGCGGCCGTCGAGGGCCGTGTCGGTCCGGTCCGTTCCGGTGTGCCGTACCGCATGGTCGCCGTCGGGGCTCCCGGTCGAGAGGAGCTCCTCGAACAGGACGCGGTAGTGCACCATCGCCTGGCGCAGCTCCTCGGTGGACGCCTCGGTGCGGGCCGCGCGGTTGCTGATCTCGTGGGCCTGCCGGTAGTGGTCGAGGGTGCGGCCGTGCTCGACCGACAGGTCCGAGAGCCGCTGCTCGAAGTCGTCGGTCGGGTAACCCCGCTCAGCCATCACGGACGTCACCAGGTGGTCGGCCTCGGTCACCGCGAACCCGGGGGCGTCCACGAACCGCTCCTGGACCTCCGTCCACTTCCTGGCGTAGGAGTCCCGCGTGCCCGGGTCGAGCGGCCGGATGTCGAGGGAGCTGAAACGCTGCTCGCGGGCGAGGAGCTCCTGCTCGGCCTCCTGGCGGCTGTCACGCTCGCGCAGGGTGCGATCGTACTCGGGGCCGAACCGGTCCCGGAGCCGGCGCCGGCGCTGCTGCCGTGTCATGAGATAGCCGATTGCGATGATCGCCACCACCGCGACCGCGATGACGACCACCCAGATCACGGTGGACATACCTGCCTCCGGTTGTGTAGCGGTTGTTCTCGTGCGCTGCCCCCGGGGCAGACCTCGAAACCGCTCGGAGATGTCCGTGACTCACCGTCTATGAAGCTTTGTGCGAAGTTCCGGGGAAGCTTTGTCCGGCCCGAGGATTCCACCGGCTCCCCGCGGCTTTCCTCCCGATTCGCCACTCCCGATCCCCGGTCCTTCCGGCGTCACCGGTCCTCCGGTTCCCGACCGTCCCCGGTCCGGTCCTCCGGTTCCCGGCCGTCACCGGTGCCTCCCCGCCGTGCGTCGCCGCCCACGGCTCTCCGTCTCCGGTGCCGCTATCGGCCCTCCAGCCTCTCCGGCCCCTCCTGTCCCTCCGGTCGTTCCATCGTCGCGCGGACCTCGGCCAGCAGCCCTTCGACGAGCGACCGTCCCGGTACGGCGGGCACCTCCGTGAACCCCCGCCCCGGCTCGTAGGCGATGTCCAGTCCACCCGCCACCAGCCGGTCCGCCCAGCGCAGCGCGGTGTTGAGCTTCTCCGCCGGGATCGTCCGTCCCTGCGCCACCGACGACAGGTTCCGCAGGTTCGTCGCCGGGCCGGACTGGCCGTGGGCGCGGTCGAGCTTCCACGGGATCGCGCGGGAGTGGTCGAGCATCGGCTTGGACAGCCCCGCTGCCCGCTTGGCCTGCAGGATCCCGGACTCGCTCACCCCGAACCGGGAGGCCAGCTCCGCGTTGGACAGCCCTTCCGCGACCAGCCTCCGCAGCTCCCGCTGGTCGATCACCGCCTTGCGTCCCACCCGCTCCTCATTTCCCACCCGTTCGCACATGTACGGCGGGCACCGTCGTGTGCGCACGTCCGTCAGATCTGCGCCAAGGTTATGACGTCTCGCCGGAGGGCGCCCGACATCCGGGCATGGCGCAGCCCGGCAGCGCACCTGACGACGGTCTGGAGTTCACACGTCCGATCATGGGTGTGGGCTACATCAGTCCTGCGGCCGTGCCCATCTTGTACTTCTCGTATTTTTTGAGGTTCAGGGCGATGCTGCCCCGTGTGGCCTCCACCGGGATCAGATAGAGGTCCAAGTCACCGTCGACGATGAAGAACATGTCGATCTCTTCGGAGGTGTAGGGCATCAGTGGTCCATTTTTTGTCGGGCCGGGGACTCTGCGTCCGACACGAACCATCCATGATCGGCTTCCGGGATCCCGGTAGGTGGTCGACTTGACTTGGACCCTGCGAAGTCTCCCGTCGATCTCGGCGAGGAAATCGTAGGGCTGGGCGTTGCTGGGGATGGCCGTACTATGACCGCGCAACTCGAACCAGGCGACCGCCAGCGGCTCGGCTGACCTGCGCAGGTTGCTGAGCTGGGCCAAGCCCTGGGAGGGTCTGTCGGGAAGTCGTTCGCTGAGAGGCGCGGTGTCAAGGTCGAGTCGTGCGGCGTGCCGACGCACCGCCGTCCGGTTCTCGCCGTTGTCGGTCAATCCCAGGTGCTTGATGACGTCGGCCCACGACTCCGCTTCGTCGATCGCAGCCCGTAACTGTTTCTCGCTCCATCGGCGTTGACCGGTGAAGTGGCTCGTGTCCAGTCTCAGTTCCTCGGCGCGACGCTGCATGCCGCGCACGACGCCGGCCGAGGACTCGTTGCGGCCCATGGCACGGAGTACCCCACGCCATGATCGGGACTGGGCTACGGCGGTGCGGAGTTCTTCATCCGTCCACGTCGTGCGGGCGGCGAGAGGGGAGATCGTCACAGGCGGAGACGATAAAAGGCCCGAGTCCTGATCTCCAGGACTCGGGCCTCATTCGGTGTGTCGGGGTATCCGGATTTGAACCGAAGACCTCCTGACCCCCAGTCAGGCGCCCTACCAAGCTGGGCCATACCCCGTTGCCTCTGAGGTGCCAGACCGGTCTCCCCGTCCCGCTCCTCTCGGCGCGAGATAAACACTACCATGGCCAGTAGGTCGTCATCTCCGCCTTATGGGCTGTGCCAGGCGGCCAAGGCGGGTCCGATCGTGCTCCGCCGATCCGCGACGCGCTCCGCCGGTTCGCCGCCCTTCAGCGCCGTCCGCACGACGCTCACCGATCACCGGTCGTCCCCGCCAGCGGGCTCCCGCGCCGCGGCGAATCGGCGGAGCGCGTCGAGGGCGGACAACCCGTAGGCGTCCTCGACGGCGTCCGCCAGCAGGTGGCACATCCGGAACCTGTCGAGCGGGGTCAGGCCCATCCGCGTGAGGTGCAGGTACGTGTAGTTGAGCAGCACCCGGTAGCGCAGGAACGCGGGGTCGGCGAAGACCTCCTCGTGGTAGGCCGGGCTGTCGAAGATCAGGCGCTGCAGTTCGCTCGGCTCCCGCCGCGGCACGGGCAGGTCGCCGAGCCGGGCCTCGAACGCCTCGCCCGGCCTGGTCATCGGCTGGGACAGCCGGCCGTCGTCCATGAGCTCGCCCGCCCGGACGCGGTAGCGCTCCAGCAGTGCGGCCCACTCCCGTACGAACGGGACGGGCGGGGCCGCCGGGTCGTCGAGCGCGGCGACCGCGTCCCGCACCCGCGCCGTCAGGGCTTCGCGCCGCTCCCGGAAGTCGCGTTCGAAGGCGTCCCGCGTGGCCGCGGGATCGGCCGCCCAGGTGATGAACCCCTCCGCGTGCATCCGGAACGAGAGGTAGCTGCGGGTGATGGGGTGCGAGGTGTGCGCGACGGTCAGCATGAGGTTCAGCGCGAGACCCTGCCTGCCGTCGTGACCCGCCCGCACGTGGTCGAGCATGGCGAACAGCAGCGGCGTGCTGTCGGCGTAGAAGGCGGTGAGCAGCTCCACCGCCTCGTCGCTGCCGAGGACGTGGCGCCGGGAGTCGTACGGCGCGTCGCGGATGGAGTTGTCGGGCGGCCACGGCGTGAGCGGCCCGTGCTCCTGCTCGCGTACGGCGAGCAGGCGGTGCCTGGCCAGGCTCTCGTCCGGGTCGAGCCGGACCGTGGAGGGATGCTCGCGCAGGTAGGCCCCGACGACCTCGTCGATCCTCGGGCGCACCACCTCCTCCCAGACCCGCGGCGCCGCCTTCACGTTGATCCGCAGGTGGGGGCCCTGCCTCCAGTGGCGCAGCACGTACGCCGCCTCCACCCGGCCGCGCAGCCCGTCGAGCAGCGGCCGTACGGCGTCGAGCAGCAGGCCGTCCTTGTCGGGAGCGTGGTAGTGGACGTGGACGCAGTGCCAGGTCGCGGGGGCGGCTTGGGCGGGTGAGCCGGTCAGGGGGACCACCTCCGGGAGCCGGCGACGCCGGCGAGGTCGGTGAGGACACGGGCGAGGAGGAAGGACACGTGGTGCTCGGTCCCGGCGCGCAGCCCCAGCCGGTTGCAGAACAGGTGGGCGCAACGCATCAGGATCAGCGGCACCGTGCGGTGCCCGGGCTGCGCCGCCAGGGCGAGGAACGCGTGCGGGGAGCCCGGGTCGGACGGCTCGCACCTGCCCGCGGCGTGCAGTGCGGCGAGGTCCTCGCGCAGGGCGCGCACGGACGACGTCCACGTGCCGAGCAGGCCCCCGGGCTCGGGAAGGTCCCACAGCCTGCGTGTCTGGGCGAGCAGCGCCTCCCTGCGGCGCAGCCAGTCGTCCTGCCCGCCGGGGATCTCGGGTCGCCGGCCCGCCTCCCGCGCCGCCCGGGCGAACGCGTGCGCGGCGGCGGGCAGGTCGGGCTCGCACGCCGCGAGCGCGATGGTCAGCGCGGCGAGGCCGATCGCGGCGCGCCGCTCCATCGGCGTGCCGGCCGCCAGCACGTCGAGCGCGAGCGCGCTGGACACCGTGAAGTGCCGCTCCGCGGCGGCGACGCACGCGGCGTCGCCGTAGGCGGCGTGTTCGGGCGGGTAGGCGATGAACTCCACCGAGTCCGCCGGGCGCAGCCGGTCGTCGTACCGCTCGCGCCGCTCACCCCTCGCGACGGCCGCCGCGAAGGCGCGGTACGCCTCCGGGTCGACCGGGGGAGAGGGATGCGCGGCGAAGTGGGCCGCCGCCCGCTCCCGTACGAGGCCGCGGACGCGCGGCGCCCGCGAGGGGTCGGGCACCCCCAGGCGCAGCCGCACGTGCTGGCCGCCCTCCCAGTAGCGGAGGAAGAAGTGGCCGCGCAGCGTCCCGTCCGCCGTGAGCTCCCGCACCACGGGGTCCACGACGCCGGTCACCAGGGCGTCGAGGTCACCGGAGTGGAACAGGTGGGCGCTGACCCACCGGTCGCCGGCGTCGGGCCGCGGCGCCGTCACCGGGCCGTCCCCGCCGAGAGCTGGACGACGTACTCGGTGACCCGTCTGCCGTCGCCGTACAGGGGGGCGTCGGAGGGGTCGGGCAGGGCCTCCTCCAGCACCACCAGCGCGCCGGGGTCGCGCAGCGAACGCAGGAACCCGGTCAGCAGCAGCGGGTCGGTCACGTCGACGTACATCGGCTTGCGGTCCTTGCTCAGCAGCCCGACCAGGAGACCCTCCCCGAGCCCGACCACCCGCGCGAAGAAGCGGCGGGGCACGCCGTGCAGCGCCAGCCACCCGGCCAGCCGCGGCAGGTAGGCGGCCTCGTCCTCGCCTTTGGCCGGCACGGGGAAGCCGTCCGCCCGCAGGCGCCAGGCCGCCCGGGCGACCGTGACCCGCCCGACGTCCATCCGGGGCCAGCGCTCCACCTCCCCCTCGGCCGGAACCCCGCCCCGGGTGCGGAACACCCAGCCGGGCACCATCGCCGTGGACGGCTCGCCGAACGCCCGCACGAGGAACTGCAGCCACGGCGGCAGCCAGTGCTGCGCGGTCATCCCCAGGTGGACCGGCCGGACCGCACGGCCCTCCCCGTCGAGCAGCGCCAGCCGGTCGCGGCCGGGGTCGTGGCCGACCACGAGGTCCGCGGGGGAGAGGGCCGGCAGCGCGGCGTCCCCGTGCGCGAAGGGGTGGTCCAGGGCCAGGTCGGCCGTCGCGGGGCGCACGTTGAGCCCGCCGCCCACCAGTCCCCGGCACTCGGCCACCAGCACGTCGCCCTGCCCGGCGCGCAGCCCGGCCGCGGGCGGGACGTTCCCTCCGGCCAGCGCGACCAGCCGGTACAGCCGCGACAGCCCCCGGCCGTACCCCGCCGAGACCGAGTTGACGACCGCCCGCACGCCGTCCGCACCGTCCGGTACGGCCTGCAGGTAGCAGCAGACCGACCCGGGCGGCTGGACGAAGCGCGGCCACGAGGCGGCCATGGCCGCCAGGCGGGCGGGCGCGACCCCGGCCACCCTCTCCCCGGGCGAGGGGCCGGCGTCCGCCAGCTCCCAGAACGCCCGCCGCAGCTCCGACAGCTCGCGCAGTCCGTCCGGGGTCTCCTCGCCGGGCACGGCGCGCGGGGCGGCCACGGGGTTGCGCAGCATGCCGCGCAGCACCGCGCCGCCCGCCCCGGGGCCTCCCGAATGGATCTCGCGGTAGAGGTCCAGGGCGGGGATCCGGGTGCCGGGGCCGTGCCGGTCCAGGAAGAACGCGGTGGCGGCGATCTTGACGGGCAGGTCGGGATCGAAGAGGCCGAGCAGGCGGCGTAGGGCGTCGAGGTCGTCGCACACCCCCCGCCAGGCGGCCGCGCCCAGCCGGGCCGCGACGCCGGGGATCACGGCGCTGTGCCACAGCAGGTTCCTGTCGGGCAGCGACGACTCCGGGGGCAGTACCTCCTCCAGCGCCTCGCGCACCACGGCGTGCTCCCGCCGCGGGGACGCGGACGCCTCCCCCGTGGCCTCCCGCAGCGTCTCGGCGATCCGCCCGACCGCGGCCGCGTACGGCGCCGCACCGCCCTCGGCGCCGTTCCCGGCACGGCCCTTGGCGCCGTTCCCGGCGCCGCCCGCCGCGCCGTCCCCGACGCCGTCGCGGGCTTCGTCCCCGGCCAGCCAGGTCGCCAGGTCGCCCACCGGGTCGGCCGACTGCTCGTCGTAGGGCGGGAGCAGCTCCAGCAGCCCCGCGTCGACCAGGGGCTCGATCCCGGGGGCCTCCGCGAGTGTGGGGAAGGCGTGTCCGCGGACCCAGTCGAGGGCCCGCCGCACATCGGGGCCGGCGGCCACGCCGGACAGCGGCTCGTCCGTGCCCGGACCGAGGAACCAGATGCGGCTCCCGTCGTCGCGGGCGGAGGGGTTGACCCGCAGCCGCGCCCGCTCGCGCACCGCCCGGTGCCGGGTGAGCGCGGACCACAGCGGGCGCAGGACCGCCCGGTCGAGCTCGGCGACGACGTGCCAGGACGGCTCGCCATCGGTCCGCACGGCGGGGCCGCGCTCCGTCCACCGGCCGAGCCCGTTGAGGGCGAACGTGGCGTACGGGCTGGTCTTGACGGTCGCCCGTGCGACGTACCTGGCCAGCCGCAGCAGCTCCTGCCGGTCCGGCGGGCGGTCCGCCGGGCCCGCCAGCCACGCGTCGAGGCGGGCGGCCAGCACCGGGCTGCCCAGGGCGAGCCCGTGCCGGAAGCCGGGGTCGGCCACCGCCGAGCGGAGCAGGGCCGTCCTCTCCCGCGTCTCCTCCGCCAGTACGGCGGGCAGCGCGGCCCGCAGCGCCGTCTCGCGGTCCCTGCGGGCGGTCCACTCCCGGACCCGGGTGGCGAGTTCCTCCGGGAGGGCGGCCAGCACCTCGGCCGAGGCGGCCCGGGCCGACGGGCGGCGCCCGGAGAACACGGCGCGCCGCAGCGCGACGAGCCCGGCCCTGAGCGGTCCGCCCGCGGTCCGCCCGATCACGTCGTGCAGTGGGCCGGACAGGTCGGCGCCCTCACGCCGCAGCCACGCCGAGGTGTCCGCGATGTCGTCCACGACCTCCCAGGCGCGGGTGCAGCGCATCCGGTCGAGGCCCGCCAGGGGCAGTCCCGCGACGCGGACCGCGAAGATCGGGGACACGGCATAATCGCGACCGGTGGGCCGTACGGGATCGCCGCCCTCGGCGGCGGCCCGCGTCGCTTGAGTCCGTGTCGCATGGGTCCGCGTGACATGAGTCAAGGAACGCGCTCCTCGTGTGGTTCGCCGGGAGGCCGAGGGCGCCCGTGCGGTGGGCGCCCTCGGCCCCGCTCATCTCACCGGCGTCCGCGCGGGCTCACCGGTCCTGATCGTCGCCGGGGCTCGCAGTCCCGGCGTCGCGGGTCCTACAGCTCGGGCGCCCAGCAGCTGGTGGCCGACAGGTAGGACGAGCAGTAGCCGGCGGCCGAGGAGGCGCCCGTCTCGACGGCGCCGTGGCCCTCCGCCACGATGGAGTCGGCGGAGAGCACGTCGATGGAGTCGACGTCGAGGCCGCGCAGGTCCAGCTTCAGGTTGTCGGACATGTATGTGTCTCCTTCTTGAAAATGAGGTAACCGCTTCTCACGTGCCGTACCGGCCGTGACCCCACGGGTCACGGCGTCACCGGATGGGTGGGCCTCACCTCCTCGGGCAGGACGGGCGGGATCCCGCGGGCCACGAGGGGCCCGCTGGTCAGGGGCGTGCCCATCGCCAGGAAGGACAGGCTCCGCAGCGGAGTGCCGGCGATCCCGAGCACCTCGTCCGTGGTGTCGTTCGCGCCGTCGGAGTGGATGCGCGCGGCCAGGCCGAGGGCCGTGGCGGCCAGCGTCGCCCGCTGGACGACCAGGCCCGCTTCGGCCTGCTGCAGGCGGTACCAGCGGTCGCCGTACGGTCCGGCGCCCGCCAGGGGGTCGCCCACCGGCACGAGCACGGCGGCCGCCCCGCGCAGGGCGGTCCGGGTGTTGGCCAGCAGGCGCCCGGTGGTGAGGGCGTCCAGGCGGTTCGGGCCCGCGACCCGCCGCAGCGTCCGCGGGCCGGGGTCGTACCGGTAGGCGCCGCGGGGCAGCCCGTCCACGCGCAGCGACAGCAGGCAGAGGGCAGTCGCCACCGGTCCGTCCCCGGCTCCGGGCAGGTCGGCGGGGTAGCCGCCGCCCGCGGCCGCGAGGATCGCGCCGAGCAGGTCCGGACGGAGGGGCACCGGGCGGTACCCGGCCGGTGGGGAGGCGCGCCGCGGCACCCCCGCCGCCGGGCGCGCCTCGGGAGCCGGTTGCGGGAGGGGGACGGCGGGACCGTCCTCCACCGGGGGCCGCGGCCGGGGGAGGGAGCCGGACGGGAGGTGGGCGGCCACGGTCGCCCGGTGCAGGGCCGAGGCGGGGCCGTCGGGCATCGGCAGCGGGACGGGCGCGCTCTCCCCGGCGACCGGTCCTTCCCCGGCCACGGGTCCTTCTCCCGTCCCGGGCCTCCCCATGGCCGCCGGTCGTGACGGTCCGCCGGGGGCGTCCGTCCCCGCCGGGGAGAGCGACGTGAGCGTGAGCACGGCCATCGCGGCCTCCCGCACGCCGTCGAGCCCGAGCAGGCGGTCGACCTCCCCGTCGGGGAAACGCAGATGGGCGCGGGCCGTCACGCTCAGCCGCCCGGCGACGGCGAGCGCCTGGGCGACGAGCACGCCGGTCTCCTGGCACACCAGGCGGTAGCCGAAGTCGCCGTACTTGAACATCGACCGCCAGAAGACCGCGGACAGCACGAGCGTGACGTCCGACGCCGGCGCGTCCGCGAGCGGCCCGGTGAGCGACGGGGTGTGGTCGCCCTCCCGCACGCGCTCCAGCGCGTGGTGGACCGGGTCGTAGTGGTACAGCGCGGCGGGGAGCCCGGGTACGCGGGACTCCCCGGCGGCGACGTACGCCTCGATCGGGTAGAGCCCGCCCCCCGACGGCGCGGGGCGGCCGAGGAGGAAGGCCGGAGGCCCGCCCAGCGGGGCGCCGTCGTCGTCCAGCCGGTGGAGCCACACGAGCCTGGCGAGACCGAGCAGCTCCCGCAGGAGCTCGCCGAGCAGGCCGAGGGGCGTGTCGTCCCGGGTGGCCCAGGGCAGGACGATCCGCTCGGCGCCGGGGTAGCGCTTGTGCCTGGTCGGGGCGTTGGCCCAGTCGATGGACAGCGGGCCCCGGTTCCGCATCGCGGCCAGGTAGCGGCGGGTGGCGTCACCGGGCGCGTCCGCCGTCGTGGTGCCGTGCATCCGGTCTGCCTCGCTTCCTTCGTCGGTCGTGCGGATCGGGCCGTGTGGATCCGGGGGGAGAGGGGGTCGTCACGGGAAGGGGTGGGGATGGGGGTTGAGCTGGTCGGGCCGCAGGTCCTCGTCCCGGTGGCCGAGCAGCCGGGGCAGGGACAGCAGCCGCGGCAGGCCGTGGGTGCGCCGGTACCGGTGGCCGAACGTCATCGGCATCGCCCCCGGCACGATCACCTTGGCGCAGGAGAATCCGGCGGCGCGGGCCTCGGGGGAGGTGATGTCGACGGCGACCACGTCCAGGCCGCTCGCCAGGTACCGCCCGGCCAGCTCCGCGAGGTCCGCCGTGAGGTCGTCGTGCTCGGGCCACGCGAGTCGTGCCGTCACCTCCGCGACCGTCAGCGCGGGCCCGCGGACCGGCAGGAAGTCCAGACGTCCGGCCGCCTCCGGATGGCCGTACAGCAGGGGATGGTGCTCCAGGAGCCGGACCTCGTCCGGGTCGGCCGCGAGCCGGGCCGCCTCGGCCGGGTCGTACCGTTCGACGTGCCCCTCCAGCATCGGGCCGAGGTCGTCGAGCGCCCGCCGCAGCGCCCGCTCCGGATCCAGGCCGGCGGCGGTTCCGCACAGCGCGCGCGGGCGGCCGGGCCGGCCCGTCGCGTCGACGGCCATCACCCAGAACACCGGAACCCGCTGCTCCAGCATGGCGACGAACGCGTGGACGTCGTAGCCCAGCCGGTCCCGTACGCGCTGGGCGAGCATGGGGACGCGCCGGTCGGCCGCCGACGCCAGGTCGACGCGCGGGATGGGCATCCGGGCGTACCACGTGGCGAGGAAGGCGTCCCGCTCGCCCACCTCCAGCAGGCCGTGCAGGATCGCCTCGGCGGGGTGACCGCCGAGGGCGCACCCGTTGGAGCACTCGTAGGCGAACCCCAGGTCGTCCGCCGGCCGGGGACCGAAGTAGGCGTAGCTCTCCGGCACCAGAACCGGTTCGTCGCGCCGGAACGAGTACGCCCACACCCACGCCGTGGGCCGTTCCGGGTGGAAGCGGGTGAACCAGAAGCCCGGCCGGTCGTACCAGTCGTCGGGGTAGAGGCCCAGCGTCCTCGGGTCGATCGCCCGGTCGGCGACGTCGGCGTACGCGGCGCGTACGGCGGTCCGCCGCCCGCGCGGGTGGATGCCGGCGATCCGCTCCAGGGCCTCGGCCACCGCGGTCGCCCGCGCCGAGGCGAAGTCGTCGCTGCGGCCGTACCCGTGGTGGCTCTCGTGCGCGGTCCTGGCGGGGCTGAGCCGGGCGACGGCCATCGCGCCGCCGCCGCGCTCCTCCGTGACCAGGGCCTGGACGATCCCGGTCTCGGCGTCCACGAACCGCCTCTCCAGTTCCGCGGCCCTGCCGCCGATGCCGCCCACCCTGAAGGCTCCCGGATGCGGTTTCCGCGCCGGCGCGGGGACGTAACGGCCGGCCTCGGGCCCGTCGTCCGGCCGGGCGCCGCAGTCCGGGCACAGCGGGTCGGGCAGGAAGGCGTGGCGGCGTACCGTGCCGGTCGGCACATGGATCCGCAGCAGCGCGCCCGCGGTCCGGGCGGACCCGGGATCGCTCCGCAGGCGGTCCACTTCGTCGGCCACCAGCGCGGCGACCGTCTTGGCGACCAGCGGGATGAGGAGGGAGGAGGGCCTGCTGTCCAGCTCCGCGCCGTACCGCTCGCGCAGCGCGTCGCGTCCGATCGCGTCGGACCGGTTGCCCCTCCGGCGCCGGGTGACGCAGGTCGGGCAGCCCGGACAGGACGGGCGCACCGCCGGACCGGCCAGCACCCAGCCGGCGTCCACCCGGACCGGCAGCCACGGCACGCCCCGCCCGGCCGCGCGCCGCGCCACCGAGGGGTACGGCCGCACGTCGTCGGCGTCGCTCGCGACGACGATCACGCCGCCGGGGCCGGCGGACCCGGCGGCGGCCAGGGCCGCGCTGATCGCGGCGTGCAGCCTGCCCGTCCCCAGCACGCTCACGGGGCCCGGCGGTCCGGCGGGGGCGGCCGGCGGCGGGGTCCCGGTCATCGAGGTCTCAGTCATCGAGGAGCACGACCTGTGCGACGTAGGGGAGCAGCCCGGCCGCCGCGGGGTCGTGGTCGAGCGGCACCACGACCGGCACCGCGCCCGCCGCCCGAAGCGCGCCCGTCATCACCCGTACGGCTTCCGCGGCGTCACCCGGGGGAGCCCACAGCGGCCGGGCCGACGCGTACGCGCTCTGTCCCGTGGTCCGGGCCTGGACGCGGAGCAGCAGCCGTTCCAGTCCCTCCCGCAGGGAGTCGGGAGCCGTGCCGGCCGCGGACACGAGGACCGGCCCGCCGGGGGCGATGCCCGGGACGGTGAGGGAATGGGCGGGCACGCCCAGGACGGACGTGCGCTCGCGGACGTCCGGCGGTTCACCGGCCAGTGCGAGCTGCCGCGCCGCCGTCTCCGTCCCGGGGCCGCCGGGAAGGGCTGAGGTGAGGGCGGATGCGAGGGCGGGCGGCACGTGCGTCTCCGCGGCCGGGCCCTCGGCCGTCCGGCCGGCCAGCAGGGTCTCGCAGTGGGTGCGCAGCCCGGCCGCGACCGCCTGCGCCCAGCTCAGGCCGGCCCCCGCGCCGTCGGGGGCGCGCAGCGCGCCGGTGGCGCCGGTGAGCCGGAGGGACGCCGCCGGCACCGTGCGCGGCCGGCCGCCCGGCAGCTCCACGCCCCACAGGACGTCGCCGGCCCGGCCGGCCGCCGCGAGGACGCCGTAGGTGGCGAGCGCGGCCAGCAGGCAGCGCAGACGCGCCGACCGCCGGTCCTCGCCCCAGCCGACGACCTGAGGGGGCGGCGCCCAGCGCGGCAGCGCACCGAACGGATCGGAGACGGTGGCCTGACAGACCGACAGCGGGGTCTGCGAGAGTCCCTGCTCGTCCAGCGTGCCGAGGATCCCCAGCCGGGGATCGACCACACGCGCGGCCTTCTCCAGCAGTTCACCGGCCTCCACCGGCGCTCCCGACGCCAGCGACTCCACCGCGGCCCGCGCCGCCTCGGCGCCGCGGGCCGTACCGGCCGCCGCGTGAGGGTGGGGGGCGAACCGGTGCGGGACGGCGTCGAGGTTGCGCAGGTCGACCCGGGTGAGTTCGGGCTCGGTGCCGGCGCCGGTGGCGTCGAGGCCGGTCAGATGGGAGAAGCAGGCCAGCGTCAGCATAGAGGCGATCACCGGGGGCACCGGGCCCACGAGCAAGTCCTCGCCGGAGTGGGGCGGGGTCGCCGCGGGCAGCCCGGTCAGGCGGTGCCAGCCCGACTCCACGGACGTCGCCGATGGTCTGCCCACCCGGCTGAGCCACACCTCCGTGGCATGGACGAGGGCCTGGCCCACGACGACGCCCGCCTCCTCGCAGGCGCGGGCACCCGCCACGAGGGCGCCGGTGTCCGTGCCGACCTGGAGGAGGACGTCCGCGTCCCGGCTGATCACATCGGGCAGCGCGCCGGCGGCGACGACGCGTATCTCCTGCTCGGGGTCGCGGCGGGCGGCGTCCGCGGCCCGGGTGACCGAGGCGGTGTCCGAGCAGGCCACGGTGATCCGCCGCCAGCCCGACCCGGCGCACGCCTGGAGCAGCGACATCGGCAGCGGGCCGTCTCCCGCCAGCACCAGCCGGGAGCGGCGGAGCCGCTCGAACCGCCATTCGGGGGAGTCGAGCGCGTAGCCGATGAAGGCGATCTCCTCCGCGTACGTGCGCCGCTCGGCCTCGCTCAGGCCGTGGGGGCGCGCCTGCCGGGCGTCCACGACGAACCGCTGCTCGGCCAGCCGCCGCACCAGGCCCTCGACCATGTCGCGCTTGTCGTCGGGAAGCGGTGCGGTCAGCTCCGCCAGGGTGTGCTCCCCGGTGAGCGCGGGAGCCAGTCTGCTGAGCCAGGCGTGCGCCTGACGGCCCCGGAACGTGCACGATCCGTAGTCGCTCTGCACGTGGACTCCGTCCGGGCATTCGACGAAGCGAACGTCGTCCCGTAGTCGAGGTCTCATGGCTGAATCGGTGTGTGGGAGCGCTCCCATGAAGCCGATGTTAAAATCCGATTCCGGTTATGTAAAGCACATATTCCTCTTTTTTAAGTCGTCGTTTCTGTGTAGAATCCCGCGATTCCCGGCAATGTGATTACGGAGTGCGACCATTCCTGTGCGGCTGCCGGGTGATTCAGGAAAGCCGTTATATGGAATACGGCGTGTATTTATCGGCGGCGGCATGGGAACGCGTCCCGGGCCCGGCGCGATGTCGGATCCGGCGGTCGCCCCCGTCCTCCGCGGGGCCCCGGAGTCGTGCCCGGCGGACGTGGGGTCCTGAAGGGGCGTCGGCCTCCGGGGAGGCCGTCCCGCGTGACGGCCGGGGGGGGGGGGGGGGGGGGGGGGGGGGGGGGGCGGCGGGGGGGGGGGGGGGGGGGGGGGGGGGGGGGGGGGGGGGGGGGGGGGGGGCGCGCGCCCGCCCCCCCCCCCCCCCCCCCCCCCCCCCCGACGGCGTCGGCGGGCGCCCGGAGGGGAAGCCGGCCGAAAATTTTCGCCGTCGGCCAGAGTTCCGGCCCGTGACCCGGGCGTGTCCGGCGGCGACGGAGGGGGATCCCGTGAGGCGGCCGGAACCGCGGGCTCTGCACTGCGGATCGCCCGATTCCCGGGGTCGTACGCGATCTGCGCGCCGGTGGGCGGCTGTGGCGTTCCGGATGGCCGGGCCGGCCCTCCCGTCGCGGTCACGGTTGCGGGCCGACGCCGGGACCGCTCCGAGGTGCTCTGAAACTTTCATTAGTACTACGAAAGTTTATTGACGGGTCCAGGGCTCGCACCTAGGGTTCCGAGTTAACGATCCGCAGGGCGCCGGAAACCCACTGAAGATCATTTTTCGGCGCGGTCCCGCCGGCGCCGCGGCCCCGAGCGCGCCCGGAGGGGCCGTGCCCCTCAGGTGACCTCATTCGCCGCGGTCCCGGCGCCGACCCCTAGGAGCACGCATGGAACGCACCCCCCACTCCGGACGCCGTACGGCCGGGCTCACCGCCGGGTTCGCGGCGGCCGCGGCGGTCCTGTGCGCCGGCGCCCTGACCGCGCCGGCTCACGCGGACTCCACGCTCGGACAGCTGGCGGCCGCCAAGGGCCGGTACTTCGGCTCGGCCACCGACAACCCCCACCTGTCCGACACGGCCTACAAGCAGATCCTGAGCAGCGAGTTCGGCCAGCTCACCGTCGGCAACACGATGAAGTGGCAGTACACCGAGCCGTCTCAGGGCCGGTTCGACTACGAGCAGGCCGACGCCATCGTCGCCCTCGCCGAGGCCAACGGCCAGACCGTCCGCGGTCACACCCTCGTCTGGCACAACCAGCTGCCCGACTGGGTCGCCGCCGTGCCCGCCGACCGGCTTCCGGGCGTGATGCGCGACCACATCACCGACGAGGTCACCCACTTCAGGAACCGGGTCGTCCACTGGGACGTGGTCAACGAGGCGTTCGAGGAGGACGGCTCCCGGCGGCAGACCGTGTTCCAGCAGAAGATCGGAAACGGCTACATCGCCGAGGCGTTCAAGGCGGCGCGGGCCGCCGACCCGAACGTCAAGCTCTACTACAACGACTACAACATCGAAGGCGTCGGCCCGAAGAGCGACGCCGTCTACGAGATGGTGAAGTCGTTCAAACAGCAGGGCGTCCCCATCGACGGCGTCGGCATGCAGGCCCACCTGATCCTCGGGCAGGTTCCCGCCACGATGCAGCGCAACATCCAGCGCTTCGCCGACCTCGGGGTGGACGTGGCCGTCACCGAGCTCGACATCCGCATGGACCTGCCCCGCACCGACGCCAAGGACACCCAGCAGGCCGGCGACTACAGCGCGGTCGTCAAGGCGTGCCTGGCGGTCTCCCGGTGCGTGGGCATCACCGTCTGGGACTTCAGCGACAGGCAGTCCTGGGTGCCGTCCGTCTTCCCCGGCCAGGGCGCGGCCCTGCCGTACGACGAGAACTACGCCAAGAAGCCGGCCTACCACGCGATCGCCGCCGCGCTGGGCGGCACGGGCGGGCCCTCCCCGACGCCCGGCACGGGCACGTGCTCGGCGTCCTACAGGGTGACGAGCCAGTGGCAGGGCGGGTTCACCGCCGAGGTCACGGTGCGCAACACCTCCTCCGGCCCGCTCGGCGGCTGGGCCGTCACCTGGACCTTCCCCGACGGCCAGAGGATCGCCAACCTGTGGAACGGCGAGGCGACGACCACCGGGTCGTCGGTCAGGGTCCGCAACGCGGGCTACAACGGCGCACTCGGCGCGGGCGCGTCCACCTCGTTCGGGTTCCTGGGCTCCTCCGCGGGCGCCAACCGCGTCCCGTCCGACATCGCCTGCGACAGACCCTGAGGGGACAGGACCCGAGTGACAGGACCTGAGGAACGGGACCCGAGGAGAAGAGCGAGATGACATCCGTGGACGCCCCGAGCACCGCGCCCTGGCGGGACGCCGGACTGCCAGCCGGTGAGCGTGTGGAGGCCCTGCTGGCCGAGATGACGCTGGAGGAGAAGGTCGCCCAGCTCGGATCCGTCTGGCTGAACCCTCCGTCCGCCGGCCCCGGGGCGGCGGACGAGGGGACCGCCTGGCCGGGCGTCCCGGCGACCGGCCAGGAGGCGGCCGCCGGGAACACCGCCGGGAACACCGCCGGGAACGTCGCCCCGCTGCAGGACCGGTTCGCCCAGGACGACGTCGATCTGGACGAGCGGATCCGCGGCGGCATCGGGCACCTCACCCGGGTCTACGGCACGAGCCCCGTCAGCCCGGCCGAGGGCGCGGCCCGGCTGCGGAGGCTCCAGGAGCGGGTGGTCGCCGCCAACCGGCTCGGCATCCCCGCGATCGCGCACGAGGAGTGCCTGACGGGGTTCGCGACGTACGGCGCGACCGCCTACCCCACGCCGCTGGCCTGGGCCGCCGCCTTCGACCCCGCCCTGGTCGAGCGGATGGCCCGGGCCATCGGGGAGGACCTGCGCTCGGCCGGCGTCCACCAGGGCCTGTCGCCGGTCCTCGACGTCGTACGCGACCACCGGTGGGGCCGGGTGGAGGAGACGCTCGGCGAGGACCCCTACCTCGTCGGGCAGATCGGCGCGGCCTACGTGCGCGGCCTGGAGGGCGCCGGGATCATCGCGACGCTCAAGCACTTCGCCGGGTACTCCGCCTCCCGGGCGGGCCGCAACCACGCCCCGGCCGGCATCGGCCCCCGGGAGATGGCCGACGTGATCCTTCCGCCGTTCGAGACGGCGATCCGCGAGGGCGGCGCCCGGTCGGTGATGAACTCCTACGCCGACGTCGACGGCGTGCCGGTCGCCGCCGACCCGGACCTGCTCCGGCGGGTGCTGCGCGACCGGTGGGGGTTCGACGGCACGGTGGTGGCCGACTACTGGGCGGTTCCGTTCCTCGCCACGATGCACCGCGTCGCCGAGGATGAGGCGGACGCCGGCGCGATCGCGCTGCGCGCGGGCATCGACGTGGAGCTTCCCGACACGGTCTGCTACGGCGCCCGCCTGGTGGAGCGGGTGCGGGCCGGCCGGGTGGAGGAGTCGCTGGTCGACGAGGCGGTGCGCCGGGTGCTGCGGCAGAAGGTCGAGCTGGGCCTGCTGGACGACGCGCCCCTCGTCCCGGAGGACGCCGGCGCCGCCGACCTGGACGGCCCCCGCAACCGTGACCTGGCCCGCGCCCTCGCCGAGCGGTCCGTCGTGCTGCTGAGCAATCCCGCCGGGGTCCTGCCCCTCGACGCCGGGACGACCGCGCGGATCGCCGTCGTCGGCCCGTGCGCCGACGACCCGCGGACCCTGCTCGGCTGCTACGCCTTCCCCAACCACGTGCTCGGCCGCTTCCCCGGCCACGGGATGGGCCTGCCCGTCGCGACCATCCGGGAGAGCCTCGCGTCGGAGTTCCCGGATGCGGAGCTGGGGTACGCGCGCGGCGCGGAGGTGTCCGGCGACGACACCTCGGGGATCGCCGGGGCCGCCGCCCTGGCCGCCGCGTCCGACCTCGTGCTCCTGTTCGTCGGTGACCGGGCCGGGCTGTTCGGCGACGGCACCTCCGGCGAGGGGTGCGACGCCGCCGACCTGCGCCTGCCCGGCGTCCAGCCGGAGCTCGCCGAGGCCGTCCTGGCCACCGGGACACCGGTCGTCCTGGTCGTCGTGTCCGGACGGCCGTACGCGCTGGGCGCCTACAGGGACAGGGTCGCCGCCGCCGTCCAGGCGTTCTTCCCCGGAGTGGAGGGCGGCCCGGCCGTCGCCGGCGTGCTCAGCGGCCGGGTGAACCCCTCGGGCCGCCTGCCCGTGCAGGTGCCGGCCTCGCCCTCCGTCAACCCCTCGACCTACCTCCAGGCGCCGCTGGGCCTGCGGACGGACGGCGTGTCCGTGCTCGACCCGACACCGGCGTTCCCCTTCGGGCACGGCCTGTCGTACACCGCCGTCCGGTACGGCGCGCTCACCGTCGCAGCGCCCGCCTGCCCGACGGACGGGGTCGTCCAGGCCCGGGTGACGGTCGCCAACGACGGCGACCGGCCCGCAGAGGAGGTGGTGCAGCTGTACGCCTCCGACCCGGTCGCGCGGGTGGCCCGGCCGGTCGCGCAGCTCGTCGGTTTCGCGCGCGTGGCGCTCGAACCGGGCCGGACGGCCGAGGTGGTCTTCGACGTGCCGGCGGACGCCTTCTCCTACACCGGCCCCGACCTGCGCCGCGTCGTCGAGCCGGGCGTGATCGAGCTGACCGCCGGTCCTTCGGCCGCCGACCGCCCCCTGCGGGCCGAGGTCCTGCTGACCGGCGAGACCGTCGTCCTCGGCGCGGACCGCCGCCTGACCACGCCCGCCCGCGTCGAAGGGCTCAGCGCTTCGGCGGAGCCGTGCTTCCCCGGACCGTGAGGGTGGTCGCGATCTCCAGGCCGACCTGCGTTATCTCCTCACCCCGCCCGAGGGACAGCGCCAGTTCGGTCGCGGCGGCCGCCATCTCGCTCAGCGGCTGGTGAACCGTGGTCAGGGGCGGGTCGACCCAGGCCACGACCGGCAGGTCGTCGAAGCCCACCACGCTCAGATCCCCGGGGATGGACAGTCCCAGCTCGCGGGCGGCCTGGTAGACACCGAGCGCCTGCAGGTCGTTCGCCGTGAAGACGGCGGTGGGCCGGTCGGGCCGGGAGAGCAGGCCGAGCGCCGCGGTACGGCCGTCCTCGCGGGTGAGCAGGGTGCGGACCACGAGGGCGGAGTCGGCGGGCAGACCGGCCTCGACCAGCGTGGAGAGGTAGCCCGCCACCCGGGCACGGCAGAACGGGTGGTCCGGACCGCTGATCATGGCGATTCGGCTGTGCCCCAGCTCGATCAGGTGCCGGGTCGCGGACCGGCCGCCCCTCCAGTTGGTGGCGCCCACGAACGGCACGTCGTCCGGAAGCTCTTCGCTCGGGTCGAAGACGACGAACGGGATGCCCTTCGCCGTCAGCTGGTCGCGCTCCTCCGGTGAGAGCTGCGCCACCGACAGGACGCACCGGGGACGGCGTCCGACCGTGTCGTCGATGGACATGGGCGACGAGTCGTGGAGGCCGAACTCCGAGACCATGACCCCGACGCGGTTCTTGCGGGCCACCCGCTCGACCCCGCGGATGATCTCCACGGCCCACATGCTCTCCAGCTCGCGGAACACCAGTTCCACGATGTTGTTCCGGCTGCTCGAGGCGGGCTTGCGGTAGCCGTACCGGTTGATCAGTCCTTCGACCCGGGCACGGGTCTGGGCCGACACCCCCGAGCGGCCGTTGAGCACCTTCGACACGGTGGGGACCGAGACCCCGGCGGACTCGGCGATGTAGGCGATGGTGACCGATCCCGGCCCGCCGCCTTGTGAGCTCTGCTCGTCGGCCGCGGGTTCGTCCGATCGGTTGTCCGTCACATTCGCCCTTCCTCGTCGACGGCGAGCCCGCGCGTCGCCGTCCGCCGGGCCCGCCCGGCCTTCTCCAGGGACATTCTGGCATCCGCGCCGACGGCGGGGAGGCCGTCGGCGCGGCGCGATGGCCGCCCGCAACCTGGTCAACGGCCGGCCCTGCCACGTCCACGGCGGCGACGGCGCGGCACCGTCCGGCAGGCTGCGCGAGGCGCTCGACCGGGGTTCACAGGTGATCACCGGTCGAGGATGTACATAATACGAATTACGTATACGTGAGCCCGTACACTTGAGACGTGACGACCCTCCAGGAGGCCCGGTGACCGCCGCGTTCTCCACATCCGACCGCGCCGCCAACGCCTCCGGCGACCCACTGGAGGCCCCCGGGCCCCGGCGCCCCCGGCGGCTGGGCGACACCGTCGTCGCCTCCCTCGTCGACCGCATCGTGTCGGGGGCCTACCCCGTGGGCGCCGTGCTCCCGACCGAGCCCGAGCTGTGCCGGGAGTTCGGCGTCTCCCGGACGGTGGTCCGCGAGTCGGCCAAGCTCCTGGAGGCGAAGGGACTGGTCAAAGCCGTCCCGGGCCGGGGGACCCGGGTTCTGGAGCCCATCGGCTGGAACCTGCTGGACCCCCTCGTCCTGGAGGCGCAGATCCGGCACGACAGCGACCTGTCCATCCTCGACGACCTCGTCAACGTCCGGGCGGCCCTCGAGTGCGACATGGCGGCGCAGTGCGCGCGCGTGATCACACCGGCCCAGGCCGAGGCGCTGAGCAGGCAGGCGGACGTCCTCGCGGCGAGCCTGCACGACCCGCCGCGCTACGCCGCGGAGGACGTCGCCTTCCACGAGATGATCATGATCGTCTCCGGCAACCGTCTCGGTCACGCGATCATCCACGGCATCCACGCCAAGGCGCGGCTGTCGAGCCGGTACAACGGCGACCCCGACGGGGACGAACTCGCCCAGTCGCTCGCCGAGCACCGGCAGATCGAGTCGATGATCCTCCAGGGCGACGCCCTGGGAGCCGCGGCCGCGATGCGCGTCCACATAGCGGGCTCATGGGCCAGGCGCCGCCCCGCCGTACGCGGGGCGAGGGGCGGGACCGCCCCCTGAGACGGCGCTCACCGGGCGCGCGCGGGCACGCCGGCGCGGTCGTCCCGGTGGCCGTTCCAGTGGTCGTCCGGGACGAGACGCAGGCCCGCCCGGCCGGGGCGGACATGGGGCCCGGCGGTCGCGGCCGGCGGGTCGGCGGCCCGCACGGCGCGGATGTGCTCCTCGTCCACCCGGATGCCGAGCCCCGGCTCGTCGCCGAGGACGATCCCGCCGTCCTGGAACTCCTGGTCGACCTCCAGCCCGATGGGAGCCGAGAGGTCCTGGACCTCGAACGCCAGATGGTTCGGGACGGCCACGGCGGCGTGCGCCACCGGGTTGGCGTGGTACGCCACCGGGCTCACGGGCAGGTCGCGGCCGTGGGCCACCGCGGCCACCCGCAGGAAGTGCGTGATGCCCCACACGTTGCCCACCTGGACGACGTCCACGGCGTCGGCGTCCAGCAGCGGCCGGTACTGCTCCAGACCGGTGAGGTTCTCCCCGGTCGCCACCCCGGCGCGGATGCCCCGCCGGACCGCGGCGAGCCCGGCCGCGTCCCACCTGCGCACCGGCTCCTCGATCCAGGCGAGGTCCACCACGCGCTCCAGCGCCGAGACGAACCGTACGGCCTGTGAGCGGTTCCACGACTCGTTGGCGTCGAACATGAGGGCCGGGTGGGCCGAGTTGCGCCCGAGAACGTCCCGCAACGCCCCCAGCCGCCGCAGGTCGTGCCCGAGGTCCCGGCCGCCCTTGAGCTTTCCGGCGCTGAAACCCCGGTCCGCGAAGCGCTCGTACAGGCCGACGAGGGCGTCGTCGTCGAGTGCGATGTCCAGCCCGGAGGCGTAGCCGGGGACGAACCGGTCACGGCCGCCGAGGGTGCGCCAGAGCGGCTCGCCGGCCGCCTTCGCCTTGAGGTCCCAGAGCGCCATGTCGATCGCGCCGATCGCGCCGAAGGTCGCACCCGAGTGACCGGTTTTGAAGACCCGGTCGATCATCCGGTCGTAGAGCGCCGGGACGGCCCGCGGGTCCTCGCCCTCGACGGCGCCGAAGACGCGGTCGATGTCGCCGTGCGCCCCGAGCCCGACGCCTTCGAGGCCGCCGTCGGTCTCCAGGATCAGCACGTGCACGTCGGTGTGCGGCCCCGGCATGACGCCGTTGGCGTCGCCGATCGGCCGGCCCCAGTCGTGCGCCGTCGTCAGGCTGCGGTAGCCGGTGACCTTCACTGGTACTCCTTCGTGGCAGGGATTCGACTCACTCCTTGGTGCCTCCGGCCGTCATGCCCGCGACCAGGAAGCGCTGGGAGAAAAGGAAGACGACCAGCACCGGCAGCACCGACACGACGGTCGCGAGCGCGAGCGTGGGCAACTGAACGGACTGGGCCCCCGCGGAGCTCGGGTTGAACGCCGGGGTCGAGGCGAGCAGGGAGGTCAGGCCGACCTGGATCGGATACCCCTCGCTGGAGGGCAGCATCACGAAGGGCAGGAAGAAGTTGTTCCAGTTCTGCACGAAGCTGAAGAACGCGACCAGGGCGACGATCGGCGCGGCCAGCGGCAGCGCGACCCTCCCGAACACCTGGGCCTCGCTGCATCCGTCCAGGCGCGCCGCCGCCAGCAGGTCGCGCGGCACGCTGGTGGAGAAGTAGATGTAGGTGAGGTAGACCCCGAAGGGGAAGAACGACATCGGCAGGATCACCGACAGCGGGCTGCCGATCAGACCCGCCGCGTTCAGCTCCAGGAAGATCGGCAGCACCAGCGCGGTGTTCGGGATCAGCATGACGATCAGCGTCAGCACCAGGAGCAGCCGCCGGAACCGGAACTCCGTCAGGGCCATCGCGTAGCCCGCCGGGATGCTCGCGACGAGCGTGATGACGAGCGCGCCCAGGGCGTACAGCGCCGAGTTGCCCACCCACGCGGTCACCGCGCCGTCCTGGAAGCCGAACAGCTGGTCCCAGTTGGCGGCCAGGTCGCCGAGGCCGCCGGGCCGGAACGGGTTCCCGACGATGAGCCCGCGTGCCGACTTCGTCGTCGCCAGCAGCAGCCAGACGATCGGTACGGCGAAGAACAGCACGAAGACCGCGACCACGACCGCGATGATCGTCCGGCCGCTCCAGCCGCTGAGGCCGTCGCGGCGTTCCGCGGCCCGGCCCATGTCCGTTCTCGTCATGGTCTCAGTCCCTCTCGAACAGGCCGCCGCGCGTCACGAAGACGGCCGACAGCGCGAGGGCGATGAGGAGCAGCAGCAGGGAGATCGCCGCCGCTCCGTTGAAGTCGTCCTGCTGGAACGCGTACTGGTAGGCGAGCTGGTTGAGGGAGTAGTCGTTGGGCACGACCGCGTTGCTGGCCTGCGAGAGCAACTGCGGCTCGACGAACAGCTGCGTGCCGGCGGCGAGCGACATGATCCCCATGTACGAGATCCACTTGCGCAGCAGCGGCAGCTGGACGCGCCAGGCGATCTGCGCGGTGGTGGCGCCGTCGATGCGCGCGGCCTCGATGACGTCGGCGCTGATGTTGTTGAGCGCGCCGTACATGATGACGACCCAGCCGCCCGCGCCGGTCCAGAACGCGATGATCGCGAACACCGGGGGCAGGTTCGCCGGCACGATGACCTGCACGAAGCTGGAGAAGCCCAGCAGGTGGAGCAGGCCGCTGACCGGGCTCGCGGCCGGGTCGAGCACGAACAGCCAGAGCAGCACGCTCGACGCGCCCGCGAGGGCCCCGGGCAGGTAGAAGACGAGGCGGAGCGCCCGGCTCAGCAGGCGCACCCGGATCGTGTGCACGACGAGGGCCAGGAACGAGACCAGCACCACCAGGGCCACCAGCCAGATCACCAGGTAGAGCGAGACGTGCGCGACGGCGGGCAGGAAGCGGAAGTCGCCCACGACCCTGGTGAAGTTGGCGAGCCCCGCGAAGCCGCCGTCGCCGTCGGTGAACGCGAGGTAGACGGCGTAGAGGGCGGGAAGGACGCCGAACGCGGCCACCAGCACCGCGTAGACGGCGACGAAGCCGTAGCTCATCGCGCTCCGGTCGGCGCGCCCGCGGTCACCCCGCCGCTCGCGGGGTGCGGTCACCGCGCGGGCGGCCTCGTTCACGGCTGTCACGTCACTTGACCGTGTAGCCGTTGACCTGGGCCTGGTTCTTGATCGCGGTCTCCCACTCGGGGAGCAGATCGACCAGGCTCCTGCCCTCGGCGATGGCGGGGGTGACCGTCTTGGCCCAGATCGCCTCCTGGCTGAAGATCCCGGAGCCCCATCCGCTCCAGATCTGCGATCCCGCCTTGATCAGCGCCTGCAGGTCGGTGGCGTAGTAGCCGCTCGATTCCTGCTTCTTGACCCACTTGTCCGCGGCGGGGGCGTAGGCCGGGTATCCGGGTGCGACGTTCACCTGGTAGTCGTCGGCCGTCGTGACGAACTCGACGAACTTCGCGGCAGCCTTGAGGTTCCTGGAATGGCTGCTGACGAACCAGGTGCCGCCGCCGACGTTGCCGGTCACGGCGCCGTCGCCCTGCCACGCCGGCGGCGCGCCGACGCCGAGCCGGCCGGCCGGGACGTCGAGCGACTGCGGGTTGTTGAAGATGGCGCCCGCGTACCACGCCGGGCCCGGCATCACGAGCACCTTGCCGGAGTACTTCTTCACGAACTCGGGGGTGAAGACGCTCACGTTGGGCGTGGTGCCGTTCCTGATCAGGACGTCGAGCATCGACGCTGCCCGCCTGCACTCCGTGGTGCCGGTGGCGACCGTCACCGAGGCGGGGCCGGTGATGCCGTTGGCCTGGCACTTGCTGCCCCAGAAGTAGACCTCCGGGGTCCAGGGGTCCCCGGTGGTGCCCACGATGTAGCCGGGGTGCTCCTTGGCGGCCTTCTCACCGAGCGCCTGGTACTCCTCCCAGGTGGTGGGTACGGAGTAGCCGAACTCGTCGAGCAGGCTCTTGTCGTACCAGAGCACCGCCTGGGCGAGGTCGTTGCGCAGGCAGTGGACCTTGCCCTCGACGGTGCACGGGGTCAGCGAGCCCTGGGTGAAGGAGCCGAGCGTCTTGTCCGGGATCAGCCCGCCGTTCAGCACGGCCGCGAACGCCTGTTTGCCGTTGCTCTTCCGGCTCGCCCACGCCGCGTCGTTGTTCTGCGTCGAGAACACCACGTCGGGCCAGCCCTTGCCGGCCCGGTCGAAGAGCTGGATCTTCGTCCGGAACGAGTTGGAGCCGTTCGCCGAACCGTCGTACGTGACGACGTCGATCTTCACGCCGGGGTTGGCCTTCTTGAAGGCGTCGGCCGCGCCCACCCGGTCGGAGTCCACCCAGACGGTGATCGGGGCCTTGTCGTCCTGCTCGGCCTGCGGGAAGCCGTAGGAACCCGCCGAGGTTCCGCCGTCGGCGGCGCAACCGGCCAGGATGAGGGCGATGGCCGATGCTCCCGCGCCGCTGATCGCGCGCACCCATGGGCCCGCTCGTCCGGCGCGTGTGAAACGGGACATGCTGGAGTCCTTTGTTCTGTCGCTACCTGGCGACGGGGGGGATTGGGGAAGAAAATATGGCATACGTATTACGTGCGCAAGGGTCTTCGGTGCGGCCGGGGCGGATTCCGGGTCCGCAGACGAGGTGGAGCCGCTCCCCGGGCGTGACTCGTATGACGTCACGTCGACAGCCGGTCACCGCGACGGCGCCGACGGTCACCGGGACCCCCCGCCCCGGCCGCCGCCGCGCCCGGGCCGGGCCTGTCCTCGTCATACGTCTCGAACCGCCTGGGAGCGGCGCGGCCTGCGGGGCCATACTTCTTACTGGGATCGCGAGAGAGGGAACACGGTGACCGACGCCCCGCGTGAGAGCGGATACCGGCCGGGTTACGAGGTGGCCGCGGAGCAGGTGCTGGAGCTGATCGTCCGGCTGGACCTGCGTCCGGGGGACCGGATGCCGACCGAGAACGAGCTGGCCGCGCAGCTGGGGACCAGCCGTACCGTGGTGCGCGAGGCGGTGAAGATCCTGTCGGCGCTGGGCCGGGTGCGGGCGCAGAAGGGCCGCGGCCTGTACGTGGCCGACGGTGAGGGGATGCTGGGCACGGGGCGGTGGGCGTCGTTCTTCCTGCCGGCCGACCTCGACCACGTCTACATGCTGTTCGAGTTCCGCCGGGCGCAGGAGATGGAGACGAGCCGGCTGGCCGCCCACCGCGCCACGCCGGTGGAGCTGCGGGCGATCGAGGAGGCGGCCGGGATGTGCCGCCAGGGGCTGGAGACCGGGCGGGCGGAGCTGTTCAACGACGGCGACGACGCCTTCCACACCGCTGTCGCCGCGGCCTCGCACAACGTGTTCCTGCAGATCGCGGTGCGTGAGGCCCGCCGGTTGCAGGGGCAGTCCACCATCATCGGGATGCGCGGCTCGATGGGCGGGCACGCGGCCAAGGCGGTCGAGGAGCACGAGGCCATCTGCCGGGCCATCCGCGCCGGTGATCCCGAGGCGGCCGCCTGCGCCGCCGCCGCGCACGTCGACAACACCCTCGACGACTACCGCAGGGAGATCCAGCAACGTCTCTTCTCCTCCGAGTGACCCCGCGGACGGCCCGCCGGGTCCCGGCGGGCCGCCGGCCGTCACACGTCGGTGACGGTCCACTGGTTGTTGGTGCTGTTGTTCGGGGTCCACATGCCGACGGTGGATCCGGCGGTGGTGTTGCCCATGCCGTCCAGGGCGGTGCCGGTGCCGCGGTTGACGATCTGGTAGCGGCCGTTGCCCACATTGGTGAGCTTCCACTGCTGGTTGTCGCCGCCGTTCCAGGTGCCCTGCCGGCACACCGCGCCGTTGGCCGTGCTGCCCCAGCTGTCGGCCACCAGGCCGTTGGTACGGTTGACGATCCGGAACCAGCCGCCGCCCAGATCCACCAGCTGCCACTGCAGATTCGTGCTGCCGTCCTGGTTCCACTGCTTGAGGTTCGCCCCCGACGCCACGCTGCCGCCGCCGTCCAGCACCAGACCGGTGGTGACGTTGGCGATCCGCACGTAGGCCGACGGCGCCGGGCCGGCGGACCCGGTCACGCGGTAGGTGCGGCCGGCCTGGCCGGTCAGCCTGATGACGTCCGCCTCGGGCTTGGTGACGGTGACGGCGCCGCCGGTCGCGGCGTCGACCACCTCGTAGGTCCCGGTGAACATCCGGTTGCGCACGTTGACCGTGCCGTCCCGGTCGAACGCGACGAGGATCTCGGTGGCTCCGCCGGAGCTCCACGTCGCGCCCACGGTGTAGCCGCCGCGGCCCCGGAGCCCCTGCACCTTCCCGCCCGGCCAGGCCGTGGGCAGCGCCGGCAGCACGTGCAGCTCGCCGTTGTGGCTCTGCAGCAGCATCTCCGCGACGCCGGAGGTGGCGCCGAAGTTGCCGTCGATCTGGAACGGCGGGTGCAGGTCGAACATGTTCGGCGCGAGCCGGGCCGTCGTCACCAGGAGGCGGATCAGGGTGTGCGCCCGGTTGCCCTCCTCCATCCGCGCCCAGTAGTTGATCTTCCAGGCGAGCGACCAGCCGGTCCCGTCGTCGCCGCGCAGTTCGAGGGTGCGCCGCGCGGCGTTGTACAGCGAGGGGGTGCCGCGCCTGGTGATCTGGTTGCTGGGGTGCAGGCCGTACAGGTGGGAGATGTGCCGGTGGTTCTGCTCGGTCTCGACCCAGTCGTACAGCCACTCCTGGATGTTGCCGCGCGAGCCGACCTTCATCGGCGGCAGCCGGTCCCGGGCGGCCAGCACCCGGGTCCGGAAGTCGGCGTCGACGCCGAGGACCTGGCTCGCCTGGGCGCAGCCGTTGAACAGGTCGCGCAGGATCTGGTTGTCCATCGTCGGGCCGGCGCACACGCTGGCACCCGAGTGGTGGGGCAGCTCCGGGGAGTTCGACGGGTTCGTGACCAGGTACTTGAGGCTCGGCTCCTCCACGAGCGTGTCGAGGAAGAACTGCGCGGCGCCCTTCATCGCCGGGTAGTACTTCTGGAGGAACCCGGCGTCGCCGGTGAACAGATAGTGGTCCCAGATCATGGTGGCCAGCCACGCGCCGCCGGTCTGCCACATGCCCCACAGCGCGCCGTCGACGACGGAGGTGGCCCGCCAGGCGTCGGTGTTGTGGTGGGTCACCCAGCCGCCGGCGTTGTACTGCACCCGCGCCGTGCGGGCGCCGGTCACCGTGAGATCGTCGATCATCTTGAACACCGGCTCGTAGCACTCCGCCAGGTTCGTGGTGTCGGCGGGCCAGTAGTTCATCGGCAGGTTGGCGTTGATGGTGTACTTCGAATCCCACGACGGGGTCAGGGAGTCGTTCCAGATGCCCTGCAGGTTGGCGGGCTGGGTGCCCGGACGCGAGGACGAGATCAGCAGGTACCGGCCGTACTGGAACAGCAGCGCCGACAGCTGCGGGTCGTCGGTGTTCGCGTGCCGCGCGATCCGCACGTCGGTCGGCTGGTCGGCCGCGGCGGTGCGGCCGAGGTCGAGGGTCGTGCGGCCGAACAGCCGCTGGTGGTCGGTGACGTGCCGGCCTCGCAGGTCGTCGTAGGTCCTGCCGGTGGCGGCGTCGAGGTGCCGCCGCGCGATGCCCTGGTAGTCGCCGCCGACGTTCCGGTAGTCCACGTAGCTGGACCCGATGGAGACCAGCACCGTCACGCTGTCGGCGCCGGACACCCGGAGCGTCCCGCCGGAGCTGGTGACGGTGCCGCCGTCGGCGACGGCCCTGGCCAGCGCCAGGAACCTGACCGAGCCGGTCTTGCCCTCGAAGTCGCCCGAGACGCCGTCGAGCGCCGCCGTCCGGCCGTCCGGGCTGGAACGCGTCGTCCGCTGGGGGCTGTCGAACGTCGCGCTGAACGTGATGGAGCCGGGCCTGTCGGCGGTCAGGCGGATGGCGATCACCTGGTCCGGCGCGCTCGCGAGCACCTCGCGCCGGTACCGCACGCCGTTCTGCAGGTACGACACCGCCGTGGTGGCCGTGGTCAGGTCCAGGAGGCGGTTGTACTCCGAGACGCCGCTCGTGCCGCCGAAGGCGAGCCGCAGGTTGCCGACGGTCTGGTAGGCGAGCTGGCCCGCGGGGCTGCCGAGCATGTTCTGGTCGATCAGGCTCTGGGCCTGGCTCCACTGGTTCTGGAAGACCAGCTGCCGGATCTGCCCCAGCGCCGCCGCGCCCCTGGTGTTGCTCTGGTCGTACGGCCCGCCGGCCCAGACGGTGTCCTCGTTGAGCTGCAGCCGCTCGGTGTCGACGTTGCCGAACACCATGGCGCCCAGGCGGCCGTTGCCGATCGGGAGGGCGCGCAGCCAGTCGGTGCCGGCGCTTCCGTCGTACCACAGCGCCAGGTCGTTCGCGGCGCGGACCTCCGGGGGAGCCGCCGACGCGGCCCGCGCGGTCGCCGTCCACTGGAACGGCAGCATCGCGGCTCCGGCTCCGGCCGCGCCGTACCACAGCAGCTTCCTTCGCGATAACTCGGACATCTCACTTCTCCCAGCTTGGAAAGGGGTGCGGGGTCACGGGGTACGGCCGAGCAGGTGGTCCTTCACCTCGGTCGCGGCGATCCGGTCGCGGGCGGCGGACGGGTCGGAGCACAGCAGCACCGGCGCGTCCCGCGGGTCGCGGGGGAGCAGGCCGTGGGAGCCCCTGACTGCCCGGGCGCCGGCGTCGAGGCCGACGACGTTCATGAGGTACCGCATGCCGGTCTTCTTCCGGAGGAGGGCGACGGCCGCCCTCCGCTTGGCCCGCCCCGGGTCGGCCGGGTCGAAGAGCAGCTCGGCAGGGTCGTAGCCGGGCTTGCGGTGGATCTCCACCAGCCGGGCGAAGTCGGGGGCCCGGTCGTCGTCGAGCCAGTAGTAGTAGGTGAACCAGGCGTCCGGGTCGGCGAGCAGCACCAGCTCGCCCGAGCGGGGGTGATCGAGGCCGCAGGCCGCCTTGCCCTCCTCGTCGAGGACCTCGGCAACGCCGGGCAGGGCCGCGCAGAGCTTCGCCACGGCCGGAACGTCGGACGGGTCCCGCACGTAGACGTGGGCCGTCTGGTGGTCGGCGACGGCGAAGGCCCGGGAGGTCCACGGGTCCAGATACTCCATCCCGTCCTGGTCGTACACGTGGAGCAGGCCCTCGGCGCGCAGCAGCCGGTTGACGTCCACCGGGCGGGACACGTCGGTGATGCCGTACTCCGACAGCACGGTCACCGTCGTCCCCCGGCCGAGGGCGGTCTCCAGCAGCGGCGCCATCACCCGGTCCAGCTCCGCGGCGGCCGCGGCCGAGCGGGGGTCCGACGACCCGTACCGCTGGAGGTCGTAGTCGAGGTGCGGGACGTAGGCGAGGGTCAGGTCGGGGTCGCGGGTCGTCATGACGTGCCGGGTGGCCTCGCAGATCCACGCCGAGGAGGCGATGCCCGCCCCGGGGCCCCAGTAGGTGAACAGCGGGAACGGGCCCAGGCGCGCGGTCAGCTCGTCGTGGAGTCCGGGCGGGTAGGTGTAGCAGTCCGGCTCCTTGCGGCCGTCCGCGTAGTAGATCGGCCGGGGGGTGACGGTCCAGTCGACGTCGGCGCCCATCGCGTACCACCAGCAGATGTTGGCCACCGTGAAGCCGGGCCTGTCGCGGCGCGCGGTCTCCCAGATCTTCTCGCCCTGGACGAGCGCGTTGTGCTGGCGCCACAGCAGCACCTCGCCGAGGTCGCGGAAGTACCACCCGTTGCCCACCACGCCGTGCCCGGCGGGCGGCAGACCGGTCAGGAACGTCGACTGGACGGGGCAGGTGACGGCGGGCAGGACGGGGTCGAGCCGGGCCTGGAAGCCGGCGGCGGCCACGGACCGCAGCCGGGGCATGGACTCCAGCAGGCGGGGCGTCAGCCCGACCACGTCGAGGACGAGTTGCGAGGTCATGTGCGTGCTCCCAGGAGGCATAGCTCGTCGCGGGCGAAGGCCAGCTCGGCGGCGATGCCGTCGGCCAGCCCGGCGGAGGTGCTGGGCCGGTGCGCCGGCGGCAGCACGCCCCACGTGTAGGTCTCGACGTCGTAGTGGTCGCACGCCCCCCGGCCGACGAGTTCGGCCAGGGCCTCGCGCAGCACGCCGACGGTCGACGTCAGCGGCGGCTCCGGCCGCATGTGCAGCGGCACGTGGTAGTGCACACGCCAGGGCGCGGGGAGGCCGTCCGCCAGCGCCTCGCCGAGGTCGTCGGCGGCCCCGCCGCCGGGGTTGCGGGCCTGGTGCAGGAAGCGCGGCTCGGCGTACTCCCGCAGCGCCGCGGGCTCGGCCGTCTCCAGGGCGGCCGCCAGCTGGACCTTCACCACCGGCAGGCCGGCCTCCCGCAGGGTGCGCAGCGCGTCGGCGGGCCGTTCCCACGCGCAGGCCAGGTGCGCCAGGTCGAGGCAGATCCCGAGCCGGTCGGTGTCCACGCCGGCCAGGTGGGCGGCGGCCTGCGCGGTCGTCTCGACGACGCAGCCCGGCTCCGGCTCGAACCCGACCCTGATGAAGCGTCCGGTGGTCTCCTCGACGTTCGCCAGGCCGCGGGCGAGCCTGTCGAGGCTCCGGGCGGCCCGCCCGGCCATGGCGGTGTCCCACGGCTCGCGCCAGGCGAGCGGCAGCGTCGAGATCGAGCCGCGCGCCGCGTCGTCCGGCAGCAGGTCGGCCAGGACGCGGGCCAGGTCGAGGGTGTACGCCAGCCGCTCCGGGGCGGTCCAGTCGGGGTGGTAGACGGCGTGCTTGACGACCGGGTCCTGGAACGAGCGGTAGGGGAAGCCGTTGAGCGTCACGACCTCCATGCCCCGGAGGTCCAGTTCGCGGCGTAGCCGCAGGCGGCTCGCCCGGTCGGCCGCCAGCCCGGCCGCCACGGGCGCGGCCAGCCACAGGCCGAGGCCGAGCACGGGAGCGTCCAGGCGTTCGCGGACCGGCACGGCGAACTCGTCGAGCTGTCCGATGACCCCGCCGAGGTCCTCGGCGGGGTGGACGTTCGTGCAGTAGCCGAGGTGCAGGACCCGCCCGGCCGTGTCGCGCAGCCGCATCAGCTCCCCCCGCGCAGGATGGAGCTGCCCTGGAACACCGGCTCCGCCGGCTCGGCCTCGGACAGGTCGAGCCGCCCGGACTGCCCGAAGAACTCCACGGGGTTGCGCCACATCACCCGGTCCACGTCGTCGGCGTCGAAGCCGGCGTCGAGCATGGCCCGCGCGGTCTCCAGCGTGAGCAGCGGGTCGGAGTTCCCCCAGTCGGCCGCGGAGTTCACCAGCATCCGCTCCAGCCCGTGCCGGCGCAGGATCTCCACCATCCTCGGCGGCGACATCTTCGTGTCGGGGTATATGGAGAACCCCATCCAGCAGCCGGACTCCCGGACGGGGCCGACGGTGAGCTCGTTGAGGTGGTCGACGAGGACCCGCTCCGGCGGGATGCCCGAGGCGGCCACCACCTCGAGCGTCCGCCGGGTGCCGCCGGCCTTATCCCGGTGCGGGGTGTGCACCAGCGCCGGCAGGCCGTGCTCGATCGCGAGGTCGAGCTGGCGGGCGAACGCCTCGTCCTCCTCGGGCGTCATCGAGTCGTACCCGATCTCGCCGACGGCGACGACGCCGTCCTTGTCGAGGTAGCGGGGGAGCAGGTCCAGCACCGGACGGCAGCGCGGGTCGTTGGCCTCCTTCGGGTTCAGCGCGATCGTGGCGTGGTGGCGGATGCCGAACAGCCCGGCCCGGTACGGCTCCCAGCCGAGCAGCGAGTCGAAGTAGTCGGTGAACGAGCCGGGGTTGGTGCGCGGCTGGCCCAGCCAGAAGGCGGGCTCGACGACGGCGCGGACGCCCGCCGCCGCCATCGCGCGGTAGTCGTCCGTGGTGCGCGACGTCATATGGATGTGCGGGTCGAAGATCCGCATCAGGCCTCCTGCTGCCGGGTCGGGTGATCTGCCGCCCGGCCGGGCCGGGCCGGCCGCCGGGTCGGGTGGTCCGCCCCCTGGCCGGGCCACCCCGGGGGCTGTCCGTTGAGACGGCCGGGGAGACGGCCGTTGAGGCGGCCGAGCAGGGCGGAGGCGTCGGGGGGCATGGCGCGGCCGGCGGCGGCGCGTTCGGCGGCGAGCCCGGCGAGCATCGCGGCCAGCTCCCCGTCGGCCCGTCCGTCCAGGTCGTGGACGGCGGCGAGCGGCACCCCGGTGAACACGCACTTGAGCACGGCCTGCCGCCACTCCGCCTGGTCCAGGACCCCGGCGGCCGGGCCGAGCGCGGCGGCCAACAGCCGGGAGTCGTTGGTGCGGATCGCGTCCCGCAGGAGCGGCGCGGCCCGCACCCCGGCCGGGAGCAGCGGCAGCGCCCTGAGCACGGCCAGCTTCTCCTCGGCGGTCCCCTCGGCGTACAGGACGGGGAGGCGCGCGGCCAGTTCCTGCGCCGGCAGCGCCGCGAGCAGCACGGCGCGGGCCGCCTCGTCGGCCCGCCAGCCGGGCGCCCCGGCGAGCGGCGTCCGGCCCGCGCGGCGCCCGGCGGCCGCGAAGTGCCGCCCGATCGTCTCCGGCCGCCGCCCGATCTCCGCGCACGCGTCCGTCACCCATTCCCGGCCGAGTACGGCCCGCAGTTCCCGGGCTTCCATCACCGGCTCCTTTCCGCGGAGACGTGTTCCGGCACGGCCGCCTCCCCGGCCCGCGGCCTCGCGGCCGCCTTCCCCGTCCCCCGCCCCGCGGCCGCGCCCGTCGCGGCGCGCTCCGCCGTACGGAGGAACTCGATCGAGCGGGCGGCGATCTGCGGCGCCGCGTGCGAGTGCCGGGGCAGCTCGACCGAGACCAGCCCGGTGTAGCCGCAGGAGGCGAGGGCGGCCAGGACCGGCGGGAAGTCGATCTCGCCGTCGCCGAACTCCAGGTGCTCGTGCACGCCCCTGCGCATGTCGTCGATCTGGACGTTCACCAGGTGCCCGGCGACGGACTCCACGCAGTCCGGTACGGGGTCCGGCTCCAGGCAGCGGCAGTGCCCGATGTCGAGGGTCAGCCCGAAGCCCGGGGGGCGGCCGAGCGCATCGCGCAGCCTCCGCCAGTCCGCGATCGTCGCGACCAGCATCCCGGGCTCCGGCTCGAAGCCGAGCGGTACGGTCGCCGTGCCCAGCAGGTGCGCGCAGCCGTCCACGAGCCGCCGCCAGGCCAGGTCCGCGGGGACGGAGGCGGGCCGCGTCCCGGCCCACAGCGAGAGGGCCTCGGCGCCGAGGTCGGCGGCGACGGCGGCGGCCCGCCGCAGGAAGTCCAGCCGCCGGTGACCGTCGTCGTGCAGCAGGGTGGGGGAGTGCTTGCGCCAGGGGTCGAGCAGGTAGCGCGCGCCGGTCTCGACGACGACGCCGAGCCCGAGGTCGCGCAGCCGGTCGGCGGCGGCCGCGACCCGCCGCGCCGCGCCGGGCGCGTAGGGGTCCAGGTGGTCGTGGTCGAGGGTCAGCGCCACACCGTGGTAGCCGAGGCCGGCGATGACCTCCAGCGCGTCGCCGAGCCGGTGGTCGGCGAACCCGTTGGTGCCGTACCCGAACCGCAGCCCTCCCGCCGCCGCGGCCCCGCCCGCCCCGGCGGCGCCCGGCGCGGTCGTTCCGGTCGCCCCGGCGGTGTCCACGCCGGTCATGTCGGGGACACCTTCGTGGCGAGGATCCCGGCCAGCGGCGCGGCCGCCGCCACGGCCAGCCCGGCGCCCTCCGCGCCGGCGTGCGCGGTGAGCGCGCCCTGCAGCGCGGGCAGCGTGGTGATCCCGCTGCCGACGGCCGCCCGGATGTTCGGCGCGGAGGGGTCGGCGGCGGCGCGGGCCTGGGCGAGGCCGAAGCGCGCGGCGTACCAGGCGGCGAGCGCGTTCTGCGTCCACCCCCGGCGGCGGCCGACGGCCGAGGCCAGGGCGAGTGTGGCGGCCAGCGTCCCGGCGGGCAGGTGCGGCCCGGATCCCGAGACCTCGCGCCGGGACAGCAGGGTGAGCAGGTAGGTGTGGGCGCCCACCGTCAGGGCGGCGGGCATGGCCGCGGAGAACGCCCCGCCCGCCCGTCCGCCGGGAGCGGCGCCGAGCAGCACGTCGAGCACCCGGCACAGCGCCATCACCGCCGGGCCCGCCGGGGTGTCCTTGGCCGCGAGGTCGTAGGTCCACACCGCCCCCGCCAGGGCCGCCGCGAGCGCGCCCGCCCGCGGCCCCGCGGCCAGCGCCGCCGCCGACACACCCCCGGCGGTGAGGCCGGCGGCGACGGCCAGCGCCGTGCCGGGGGAGACGCGGCCGGACGGGATCGCCCGCCCGGGGCGCTCGACGGCGTCCACGTGGCGGTCGGCCCAGTCGTTGGCGGCCATGCCGGCCCAGTACAGGCAGACCGACGCGCAGGCCAGCCCGGCCGTGCGGCGGCCCAGCACACCGGCGGCGGCCGCGCCGGCCACCACGTCGCCGGGCACCGACAGCGCCGCCGGCATCCGCACCAGCTCGACGAGGTCCCGCACCGCGATCCGTCCCATCCGGGCCCCGGGGACCCCGCGGACCCCAGGGGTTCCGGGGGCCACGCCGCTCACCGCGGCTCCCCGGAGTCCGGCCCGGATCCGGGGCGCAGGCCGCCGGCGAAGTCGCACAGCAGGTTCCACTGGTCGGCCAGGGCGTGCGGGGCCGGTTCGAGCGGATCCTTGAAGAAGAAGGCCAGCTCGGTCAGCGGGCCGGAACGGCCGCGCTCGTGCGCGGCGGCGGTCAGCCGGGCCAGGTCGAGCACGAGGGGCGCGGCCAGTGCCGAGTCGCATCCGTGCCAGGTGAAGTCCAGGCGCATGCGCCGCCCCAGGAAACCCTCGAACGTCACCAGGTCCCAGGCCGTCTTGAAGTCGCCGGCGTCCTCCAGGTAGTCGATGCGGACCTCGCCCTGGGGGACGTACCCGAGCGTCTCCCGCAGCACCTTCCCCTTGCTCGCGGCCTTCGCGGCGTTCGGGCCCGGCCGCGCCAGGTTCGCGCCGTCGCCGCCGCCGAGCAGGTTGATCCCCGACCAGGTCCGCACCCGCAGGTTCCGCATCGCGAACATGGGGGCCAGCATCGACTTCACCAGGGTCTCCCCGGTCTTGCCGTCGTGCCCGGCGTAGGGCACGCCCCGCCGTACGGCCATCCGGTCGAGCGCGGGCAGCCGGGCCCCGGTGGAGGGGGTGAAGTCGACGAACGGGCAGCCCGCGAGGAAGGCGGCGTAGGCCGCCAGCGAGCTGGGCGGCAGCACCGCGCCGTCGTCCGGCCGCGACCCCCGCAGCGCCTCCTCCAGGAGGTCCAGGCGGGCGTGCGCGGGATGCGGCGCGGGCGCCGGCTCGGTCGTCGCGACGTTGACGACGACGACCCGCCGCAGGCCGTGGCGTTTCCGGAACGCCGCCAGGTCGCCCGCCATCAGCGCCGCCGTCTCGGCCTGGTCGCGCGCCGAGGGCAGTGGCAGCACGTCCCGGTCGACCGCGGCCAGCTCCTCCTCCAGCGCCCGCACCGGCCCGCCCGGGAGGACGCCCTCGTCGGCCAGTGCCTGAGCCTTCTTCACCAGCGACACGGCGGCGACGTCGTGCCCGCCGAAGGTCAGGTCGGCCAGGGCCGGCAAAGGGACTCCGGCGAACAGGGGCAGTTCGGTGACGCAGCCGGTCCGGTCGGCCAGCCCGGCCCGGATGGCCAGTGCCCCCACGACGGCGGTCACCGCGACCGAGCCGCGGCAGCCGACCAGCCATACTCCCGTGGTCATCAGAGGCTCCCGGGAGCCGTGCGGACAACGTGATCGGTCCTCATCGTCCGATCCTCCTCGCGTCTGTGTTCGTGTTCTGGAACGTGTCCGCCGGGGCGGTGACCCGCCCCGGCGGAGCCGCGCGGTCACCCGGGCAGGTGCTCGGGGTGACCGCGCGGCCGGTGGGTCTCAGACCCGGGTCCATTTCTGGTTGGTGCCGCCGTGGCAGGTCCAGATGTGGACCTTGGTGCCGTTGGCGGTGCCGTAGCCGGAGACGTCGAGGCACTTGTTCGCGCCGACGGCGGTGATGCTGCCGTCGGTGTTGAGGCGCCACTTCTGGTTGTTCTGGCCGTTGCAGTCCCAGATGGTGACCGCGGTGCCGTCGGCGGTGCCGGCTCCGCTCACGTCCAGGCACTTGCCGCCGTAGACCCGCAGCTCACCGGAGCTCGTGGTGGCCCACTTCTGGTTGGCCTGACCGTTGCAGTCCCAGATCTGCACCTGCGCGCCGTTGGACTGCGAGGCACCGCTGACGTCCAGGCACCGGCCCGAGCCCACGCCCTTGAGCGCGCCGCCCGCCGGCGGGTCGACCGTGGGGGTGGCCGTGGGGGTGATCGTGGGGTCCGGGGTCGGGCCGCCGCCGAGCTGCGTGAAGAAGTTCCACACCACCGACCTGGTCCAGGAGTTCTCACCGGGCTCGAAGTCGCCGGGTTTCCCGTCGACCGGGTTGGGGGTGTGACCCGCGTCGAACGCCGCCCACGCGACCGGGTACCCGGCCCGGCACCCCGAGTAGTAGGTGACGACGTGCGTCAGGCTGCCCTGCGGCGGCTCCGGCGGGTTCTGGGGCGTGCAGCCGTTGTTCCTGACGAACCTGTCGCGCAGCGACCGGCCCGCGGAGATGTTGAGCACCGGGTCGCGGAGGCCGTGCAGACCGATGTACGCGATGGGGTCGTTGCCGCCGCTGCACCCGCTGAGCTGCCCGCCGGAGTAGACCGCCACCGCGCGGAAGACGTTCGCCCGGGAGCACGCGAGCGAGTAGCTCATGCCGCCGCCGTAGCTGAAGCCCATGGCGAAGCGCTGGGTGGTGTCGACGCAGAGGTCCGACTCGATCCGCCGGATCATGTCGTCGACGAAGGTGACGTCCTCGCCGCCGGAGTTGGCCCAGCCGTTGTTGAAGCCCTGGGGGGCGACGAAGATCGCGGTGTTGTTCGACAGCGCCCTGGTGCCGTAGTAGGACCAGACGTACCCGCTGGTCCCGCCCGAGTCGACGTCGTTGGCGGTGCCGCCGTTCCAGTGGAACCCGAAGACCAGCCGGTAGGGCGTGTTGTTGTTGTAGTTGTCGGGGATCCGCAGGATGAAGCTGCGGTTCTTCCCGCTGGTCGTGATCGACTGCGTACCGCTTCTCAGCGTCGGGGTCTTGCCGCACCCGGCGGTGGGCGCGAGGGCGCTCCGCTGGGCGGACGACGCGCTCGCGCTGCCGCCCAGCACCGCCTGCACCAGGCCCAGGACGAGCAGCGCGGCGGTCGCGGCAGCGGCGAAGAGGGGTCTTTTCCTCGACATCACACGATTTCCTTCGTCGTTCTCGTGGTGACGCATGGATGGGGAAGTCGCTGTGTTAGCGCTAACTAATAGCCGTGTGCCACATCTCCTTCTTCCGGGTGGCCCGATGGGACGGTCTTCCGGATCGATCCGCAGGACGGGCGGCCCTCACGGGGACCCGCCGCGGTCGGCGCGGCGGGTCCGGCCGGTGAGGCCCCGTCCCGGAGCGGGATCAGCGGTAGCCGGCGGCGACGACGCTCGCCTGCACCGCGTTCTCGGTGGCGTCGGAGGGATAGCCGGCGACCATGGCCCCCTCGTAGAAGGTTCCGGCGCTGAGGTTCGCGCCGCCGTCGGGCTTGCAGCAGTCGCCGCCGCTGCCCAGGATGATGGCGCCCTGCTTCCTCATCGGGCTGTAGCCCGGGGGGAGCGAGCCGTCGTACAGGGTGTACAGGCTGCCGGACTGCGCGTTGCTGCCCTTGATCGCGAAGCGGCTGGTGCCGTTGTTCTTCAGGGTCGCGGTGACGAACTTGTGGGGGAAGGCCCGCTGGTTGGGGTTCCAGGACTGGCTTCCGCCGGGGTAGAGGCCCCACTCCAGGTCGGCCTGGACCCAGGGGCCGCCTCCGGAGCAGCCGCCGAACCAGCACTGGGTGCTGAAGTTGATGGCGTCCATGGCGCCGGCGGCGTCGGCCTTCCTGGTGGTCTCGCTGTTGCCGTAGTCGAAGCAGCAGCCGCCGTTGACGTGGGTGCCGCTGGTGACCATGTACATGCCCTCGGGCGCGCTGCCGGTCGGCACGCCGGTCAGGTGACCGTCCCGCCAGTAGCTGTTGCCGGGGTTGATGTACAGGGAGTAGGCCTTGGCGCCGCCGACGGTGAGCGACTCGGTGGTCGCGACCGCCGGCCTGCTCTGGGGGGAGCCGGGGACCACGCTGGACCCCTGGTACCACAGGTCGTTGCCGCGGCCGGACTGGTCGTACACCACCGTGACGACGCACGTGGTGCCGGCGCAGAAGGCGTCCTGGGCCGCGGCGTCGGCGACGCCGCCCGCGACCGGCAGCCCGATGTTGCGGGTCGTGTTGTCCGACGAGCGCCTGACCTGGTACAGGTTGCCGCCGTAGGCGGCGTACAGCGCCCGCGTCGTGCTGTGCGCGGCCACGCACGGCGTGCCGCCCGAGGCGTAGATGTCGCACGGGCGCGCGCCGGCCGGCAGGGTCGGCGTGGAGGTCGGCGTCACGGTCGGGGTCGGGCCCGGGTCGGTTCCGGTGGTCCATTTCTGGTTGGTGCCGCCGTGGCAGGTCCAGATGTGGACCTTGGTGCCGTTGGCGGTGCCGTAGCCGGAGACGTCGAGGCACTTGTTCGCGCCGACGGCGGTGATGCTGCCGTCGGTGTTGAGGCGCCACTTCTGGTTGTTCTGGCCGTTGCAGTCCCAGATGGTGACCGCGGTGCCGTCGGCGGTGCCCGCGCCGGTCACGTCCAGGCACTTGCCGCCGTAGACCCGCAGCTCACCGGTGCCGGTGGTCGTCCACTGCTGGTTGGCCTGGCCGTTGCAGTCCCAGATCTGCACCTGCGCGCCGTTGGACTGCGAGGCACCGCTGACGTCCAGGCACCGGCCCGAGCCCGTGCCGATCAGTGGCGTGGTCGCCGCCGAGGCGGGTTCGGACCACACGAGAGCGGTGGCGACGAGGGTCGCCAGCATCGCCAGGACGGACGCGGCGAGGGTCGTCCGAGCACGCCGCCCACGCGTCGCACGGCCCGGTAAGGGAACCGGTGAAGGCTGCAATGTCGTACTCCTTCGGAAACGGGCGCGGCGGAGACGGCCGTGCCGGGGAAGACACGGGGCTCGCCGGAGACGGCGGGATACGGGACGCGCCCGTCCGGCGGGCGCCGAGGACCGGGCCGCCCGGTCACGGGACAGCGCGGGAGGGCCGCTCGGAGCCGATCGCCACAACGGGCGCGAATCGATTCGCCTCAGTGTCGAGGCCGCTGAGGAGGGGGAGGAGGCTGTGTTACAGCGAAGCACACACGACCCGCACGCCGCCTGTCAAGCTTCGGTGAATCCGGACCGGCGGCCGGGAATCCCTCCCGGCGGCTCCCATCGGCGGCTCATCCGGCTCCCGCCGGGACGAGCCCGATGAAACGTTCATCCGCCTGGGGGAGGCCGTCACCTGGGGCCGGGTCGTCCATGATCAGTACGAAACATGTGAACGGTTCATTCGGAGCGGCCGGTGCGAACGACGCGGGCGGTAGGCGTCCTCCCTGATGAACGCGTCAGAGTCGTTAACAGCGACCGTGGCCTCGGTGTGCTGAATGTGAAATAAGTGGGCTTAAGGTCTTGACGGGTCCTGGTGCTCCACTCGTAATTGGTAGCGAGATCCCCGCGGGGGGCGCGCCTCCTTCCGGAAACCCCCGCGGCCGAATCCACACGGGCAGGGTGTGGAGGGCCTCCGGGCCCTCCGCGTCGTGGCCGGCCACGACGACGTCCGCGGTCCCGCTCCGCGGGCGTCCCCCCGTGGTCCCATACGCCTCCCGTACGGCGACGGTCTCCTCCTCCGGGAGGGCGTCACCTGCCCTGCGGAGGAGGGTGTGACCTGACCATGCCCCTACCCCCCAAGGAACCACCGTGCGATCATCCTCACCCGCCGCGGTGCCGAGACCGGTCCTGGCCGGCATCGTCGCCGCGGTACTGGCCGCGTTCGCCCTCGTCACCCCGGCCACCTCGGCGTCCGCGGCCGCCACGACCCTGTACGCGTCGCCCACCGGCACCGGCACCGCCTGCACCTCCGCCCAGCCGTGCTCACTGACGGGGGCCCAGGCGGCGGTGCGGTCGCTGAACGGCGCCATGACCGACGACATCGTCGTGGAACTGGCGGGCGGGGTGTACCGGCTCTCCTCACCGCTCCGGCTGACCGCCGCCGACTCCGGGAACAACGGCCACACCGTCAGCTGGCAGGCCGCGGCGGGCGCGAGCCCCGTCATCAGCGGGGCCCGCGCGGTCACGGGATGGTCGCAGGCCGACCCCGGGAAGAACATCTGGCGCGCCGACGTCGGAACCGGGATCGACACCCGGCAGCTGTACGTCAACGGCGCCCTCGCCACCCGTGCCCGTACCCAGGTGAACCGGGCCGACTTCACCGCGACCGGCACCGGCATGAGGTTCGGCAACTCCGCGTTGAACTACCTGAACAACCTGGCCGGCCAGAACCGGATCGAGATGGAGAGCATCGGCTCGTTCACCGACCGGTACGTGCGGGTGCAGAGCATCAGCGGGAACTTCATCACGATGCAGCAGCCCGGCTGGACCAACAACATCTTCGGATACGACGTGTTCACCACCCCCCACCGGGCGGGTCCGCTGTACCTGGAGAACGCCTACGAGTTCCTCGACGCGCCGGGCGAGTGGTACATCAACCCCGCGACCGGCGTGCTGTCCTACATCCCCCTCGCCGGGCAGAACATGAACGACGTCAGCGTGGAGCTGCCGCTGCTGCAGTCCCTGGTGAACGTCGGGGGCACCTACGACGCGCCCGCGCACCACATCACGTTCAAGGGCATCACGTTCACCGGCACCAGCTGGCTGGGCCCCAGCAGCAACCAGGGCTTCGCCGACCAGCAGACCGGCGCCTACATCGCCGGCAACTGGAGCGTGCCCGCCGACCTGCCGAAGTCCTGCCAGGAGGGCTGCCAGCAGTTCGAGGCCACCCGGCCCAACTGGTACCAGATGCCCGCCGCGGTGCAGGTCTCCGCCGCGAACAACGTCACCTTCACCGACTCCCGGTTCCTCAACCTGGGGCAGACGGCCGTGGGCATCGGCAACGACGCCAACGCGCACGCCGGCGGCGTCGGCCTGGGCGCGAGCGACATCACGGTGACCCGCTCCGAGATCGCCCGCAGCTCGGCCGGCGGCATCGTGGTCGGCGGCGTGCGCGCCGACGCCCACCACCCCGGCGACCAGCGGATGGTCAACCGGAACATCACCGTCACCGACAACCGCATCCACGACCTCGGCCTGGACTACCGGGGCGTCGTCTCGGTCCTGACGACCTACGTCACCGGCAGCGACGTGTCCCACAACGAGGTCTACAACATGCCCTACACCGGCATGTCGATCGGGTACGGCTGGGGCGCCAACGACGCCGGCGGCAGCAACCACTACGCCGACCGCGGCCTGTACAACTACCAGCCGCGGTACACGACGGCCACGACCGCGTCCGGCCACCGGCTCGTCGGAAACTACGTGCACGACGTCATGCAGCAGATGACCGACGGCGGATGCATCTACACGCTGTCGGCGAACCCGAACGGGACGATCAGCGGCAACCACTGCCTGCGGACCAACGGCTGGTTCGGGCTCTACTTCGACGAGGGCTCGCGGTACTACACCGCCAACGGCAACGTCTTCTCCAACACCGGCACCTGGGCCACGGCCAACTACTGGTTCGCCGAGAACATGGGGAACTTCACCGTCACCGGCAACTGGTCGACCAACGGCAGCACCAACGTGACCAACGGCGACCGCGGCAACGTCGTCTCCGGCAACGTCACCGTCGCGGGCGGCAACTGGCCGGCGGGCGCCCAGGCCGTGATCGCGTCGGCCGGGCCCCGGACCGGCACGTCGCCCTCGCCTTCGGCCACCCCGACGCCGCCCGGGGACGCGACCGCGCTGAAGGGCGTGGGCTCGGGCCGGTGCCTGGACGTCAGCGGGGCCTCGCAGTCCAACGGCGCGCAGGTGCAGATCTGGGACTGCAACGGCCAGGCCAACCAGAAGTGGACCTCGACGAGCGCGGGTGAGCTGCGGGTCTACGGCGGCAAGTGCCTGGACGTGACCGGCGCGGGCACCGCCGACGGCACGGCGGTGACGATCTGGGACTGCAACGGCCAGAACAACCAGAAGTGGCGTCTCAACGCCGACGGCAGCATCACCGCCGTCGGCGCGAACAAGTGCCTCGATGTCTCCGGCTACGGCACCGCCAACGGCACCAAGGTCCACATCTGGACCTGCACCGGAGGAAGCAACCAGAAGTGGACCCGATCCTGACCGCTCGCTGACGACCCGCCCCGCGTCCCCCACCGGCAGGGACGCGGGGCGACCCCCCTCTTCGGACCGACTCGTAAGGAACACACATGTCCCGACGTCCGTGGCTCAAACTGCTGGCCACGATGGCGCTGATCATCCCTGGAACCCTCGCGGTCAGCGGCTCCCCGGCGAACGCGCTGACGATTCCGGCGTCCGACTACCAGCAGGTGTCCCTGGCGTCCGGCGGCGCGGAGCTGGGCGAGGCGATGTCGCTGGCCGTGATGCCGAACCGGTCGGTCGTCCACACGGCCCGCGACGGCACGGTGCGGATCACCGACGTGAACGGCGCCACGAAGGTGGCCGGCAAACTCAACGTCTACACGCACGACGAGGAGGGTCTGCAGGGGGTGGCGGTGGACCCGGGCTTCGCGTCCAACCGGTACATCTGGCTCTACTACTCGCCGCGCCTCAGCACGCCGACCGGCGACGCGCCCGGCAACGGCACGCAGGCGCAGTTCGACCAGTGGAAGGGCCACCTGAACCTCTCCCGGTTCACGCTGAAGTCCGACGACACCCTCGACCTGGCGAGTGAGAAGGTCGTGCTGGAGGTGCCCAACGACCGGGGGATGTGCTGCCACGTGGGCGGCGACCTCGACTTCGACGCGGCCGGGAACCTCTACCTGACGACCGGGGACGACAGCAACCCGTTCGAGTCGAGCGGCTACTCGCCGCTGGACGAGCGGACCGACCGCAACCCCCAGTACGACGTGCAGCGCACCGCCGCCAACACGAACGACCTCCGGGGCAAGGTCCTGCGGATCAAGCCGCAGCCGGACGGCACGTACACCATCCCCAGCGGCAACATGTTCGCGCCGGGCACGGCCCGGACCAGGCCGGAGATCTACGCGATGGGCCTGCGCAACCCGTTCCGGATGAGCGTGGACAAGGCCACCGGCGTCGTCTACCTGGGCGACTACGGCCCCGACTCGGGCGTGACCAACTCCAACCGCGGTCCGAGCGGGCAGGTGGAGTTCAACCGGATCACCGGGCCGGGATTCTTCGGCTGGCCGTACTGCACGGGCTCGAACACCACCACCGAGACCTATAACGAGTGGAACTTCGCCACCAACAGCACCGGCCCCAAGTACGACTGCGCGGGCGGGCCGACCAACAACTCCTTCCGCAACACCGGGCTGACCACGCTGCCCGCCGCCAAGCCGGCGTGGATCAAGTACGCCGGGGACTCCGGCTCCCCGCCGGAGTTCGGCTCCGGATCGGAGTCGCCGATGGGCGGCCCGGTCTACCGCTTCGACCCGAACCTGAGCTCGTCCATCAAGTTCCCGCAGGAGCTGGACGGGCGGTTCTTCGCCGGCGAGTACGGCCGCCGCTGGATCAAGGCGATCGAGGTCAAGGCGGACGGCTCCCGCGGGGAGATCTCCGCGTTCCCCTGGACCGGCACCCAGGTGATGGACATGGCCTTCGGCCCCGACGGAGCCCTGTACGTCCTCGACTACGGTGACGGGAAGAACAACCAGGCGCTGTACCGGGTCGAGTACATCGGCAAGGCGGCCAACCGCAACCCGATCGCCAAGGCCGCCGCCGACAAGCTCTCGGGACCGGCTCCGCTGACGGTGGCGTTCTCCTCCGCGGGCAGCTCCGACCCCGAGGGCGGCGCGCTGACGTACTCGTGGAACTTCGGCGACGGCACCACGTCCACGGCGGCGAACCCGTCCAAGACCTACACCGCGGACGGCACCTACACCGTCACCCTCACCGTACGGGACCCGCAGGGGCTGACCGGGAACACGAGCCTGATCGTCACCGTCGGCAACACCGCCCCGAAGGTGACGCTGACCAACCCGGCCGACGGGCAGCTGTTCTCCTTCGGCGACACCGTGCCCTTCCAGGTCACGGTCACCGACCCGGAGGACGGCACGATCGACTGCTCCAAGGTCACCGTCACCTACCTCCTCGGCCACGACAGCCACCGCCACCAGATCACCTCCCAGACCGGCTGCTCGGGCTCCATCGCGGTGCCGGTCGACGGTGAGCACGACGCCGCGGCCAACATCTACGGCGTCTTCGAGGCCTCCTACACCGACAACGGGGGCCTGACCTCCACCAGCTCCCGCACGCTCCAGCCGCGGCACCGGCAGGCCGAGCACTTCGGCGCCCAGCAGGGCGTGCAGACGGCCGACCACACCACCGCCGAGGGCGGCAGAACGGTCGGCTTCACCGACGACGGCGACTGGATCTCCTTCCAGCCGTACGCCCTGGGCAACGCGACGAAGTTCACCGCCCGGGTGTCCTCCGGCGGCGTGGGCGGCCGGATCGAGGTCCGGGCCGGCTCGGCCACGGGCACGCTCCTGGGAACGGTGAACGTCGCGAGCACCGGCGGCTGGGAGACCTTCACCGACGTGTCGGCGAACCTCAGCGGCGCACCGTCCGGCACCACGACGCTGTACCTGGTCTTCCGCGGCGCGACCGGACAGGGCTACCTGTTCGACGTGGACTCCTTCACCCTCGACACCGGCACGCCGTCGACCCCGCCCCCCGGGGACACGAGCGCGCTGAAGGGGACCGCCTCGGGGCGGTGCCTGGACGTCAACGGAGCCTCGCAGTCCAACGGCGCGCAGGTGCAGATCTGGGACTGCAACGGTCAGAACAACCAGAAGTGGACCTCGACCAGCGCCGGTGAGCTGCGCGTCTACGGCAACAAATGCCTGGACGTGACCGGAGCGGGCACCGCCGACGGCACCGCGGTCACCATCTGGGACTGCAACGGCCAGAACAACCAGAAGTGGCGTCTCAACTCCGACGGCAGCATCACCGCCGTCGGCGCGAACAAGTGCCTGAACGTCTCCGGCTCCGGCACGGCCAACGGCACCAAGGCGAACATCTGGACCTGCAACGGCCAGGGCAGCCAGAAGTGGACCCGGGCCTGAGGCCGCCCTTCACCCCGTCCAGCCCCGACCCCACCGCGACCATCGACTGATGTGACGCCCGGCGCGGCCCGCCTCCGACACCGGAACGGGCCGCGCCGGACGCCGCGACGGAAGGACATCCATGCTGCGACATCCGACCCCCGCCGCGCCCGCGCGCGACGCGGGCGCCGGCCGGAAGGCGTCCGTGCTGCGACGCCTGTCGGTGACCGCCGCGGCGGCACTCGTCGCCACCGCGGCGGCGATCCCCGCCGTCCCCGCCCAGGCAGCCGCTTTCAAGGTGCTGGTGTTCTCCAAGACGGCGGGCTTCCGGCACGACTCGATCCCCGCCGGCGTCCAGGCCATCCGCGACCTGGGGGCCACCGGCGACTTCACCGTCGACGCCACCGAGGACTCGGCCGCCTTCAATTCGGCCAACCTCGCCCAGTACAAGGCCGTCGTCTTCCTCAGCACCACCGGGGACGTGCTCAACGCCACCCAGCAGACCGCGCTCCAGTCCTACGTCGACGGGGGCGGCGGCTACGTCGGCGTCCACTCCGCCGCCGACACCGAGTACGACTGGCCGTACTACGGGCAGCTGGTGGGCGCCTGGTTCAACAACCACCCGGCGATCCAGCGGGCCACCGTACGGAACGAGGACCGGGCGCACGCCGCGACCGCCCATCTGGGGGCGACCTGGTCGCGCACCGACGAGTGGTACAACTACCGCACCAACCCCCGTTCGACGGCGAAGGTGCTGCAGAACCTGGACGAGGGCAGCTACAGCGGCGGCGGCATGGGCGGCGACCACCCGATCACCTGGTGCCACGCCCAGTCCTCGGGCCGCGCGTTCTACACCGGCCTGGGGCACACCCAGGAGTCGTACGCCGACCCGGCCTTCCGCACGCTGCTGGTCGGCGGGATCCGGTACGCGGCCGGGGTGGCCAAGGCCGACTGCCGCCCGGAGACCGGGTACACGGCGCTGTACAACGGCTCGACGGCGGGCTGGTCGCAGGCCGGCCCGGGGTCGTTCACCAACACCGACGCCACCCTGACCTCCCAGGGCGGCATGGGCATGCTGTGGTACGGCACCAAGGAGTTCGGCTCCTACTCGCTCAAGCTCGACTGGAGGCTGACCGGTGACTCCAACTCGGGGGTGATCGTCGGATTCCCGGCCACGAGCGACCCGAACGCGGCGCTCGACACCGGGTACGAGGTGCAGATCGACGCGACCGACACCCCGGACAAGACGACGGGGGCGATCTACGGGGTCAAGGCGGCGGACACCGCCGCGCGCGACGCGGCGCTGAACCCGCCGGGTCAGTGGAACACCTACGAGCTGCTGGTGGAGGGCGAGCGGCTGCAGGTGTTCCTGAACGGCACGAAGATCAACGATTTCACCAACACCGATCCGGTCCGCTCGCTCCAGCAGGGCTACATCGGCATCCAGAACCACGGGTCCGGCGACGTGGTGTCGTTCCGCAACATCCGGATCAAGGAACTGGGCGGTGCGTCGCCCTCGCCCTCGGCCACGCCGACGCCGCCCGGCGGCGCGACCGCGCTGAAGGGCGTGGGCTCGGGCCGGTGCCTGGACGTCAGCGGGGCCTCGCAGTCCAACGGCGCGCAGGTGCAGATCTGGGACTGCAACGGTCAGAACAACCAGAAGTGGACCCCGACGAGCGCGAGTGAGCTGCGGGTGTACGGCGGCAAGTGCCTGGACGTGACCGGCGCGGGCACCGCCGACGGCACCGCGGTGACGATCTGGGACTGCAACGGCCAGAACAACCAGAAGTGGCGCCTGAACACCGACGGCAGCATCACCGCCGTCGGCGCGAACAAGTGCCTGAACGTCTCCGGCTCCGGCACCGCCAACGGCACCAGGGTGAACATCTGGACCTGCAACGGCCAGAACAGCCAGAAGTGGACCCGATCCTGAGACCGTCCGCCCGCGCCGGGAGGCGGCCGGGGCCCTCCGGGGTTCCGCTCCGCCGGACCCTTCGCACATGACGTCACGCCCGGGGCCGCCCCCGGGCGTGACCGTGCGGACCCGCCCGCCGTTCCCCGCCGGTCAGCGCGGGCGCGCGGGGCCGGTCGTCCCGCGCAGGGAGACGGGAGGGGCGACGAGGAGGTGACGGTGGGGGGCGGCCGGATCGGCGATGCGCTGGATGAGCAGCTCCACGGCCCTGGCGCCGAGTTCGTCGACGGGCACGTCGGCGGCGGTGAGCGGCGGGTGCAGGTTCTCCGCCCAGTGCAGCGCGGCGACGCCCGCGATGGAGAAGTCCCCCGGCACGGTCAGGCCCGCCTGCGCCAGCGCCCGGTACATGCCCGGCATGGCGGCCTCGTTGATGGTCGCGATCGCGGTGAGGCCGGGATGCCCGGCCAGGAGCCGCTCGACGCAGGAGACCCCCGACTGGGCGTCGTCGGCGCAGCACGTCTGCACGCCCTCCAGGCCGCGTTCGGCCACCGCCCGCGCGAAGCCGGCCTGGGCGCGGTGGCCGGGGCCGTACCCGGCGGCCACCAGCTCGGCGGAGCGGTTGACCAGGGCGACGCGGCGATGGCCCAGGTCGGCCAGGTGGTGCACGCACCGGGCGACGAGCGTCTCGTAGTCGACGTCCACCCAGGACAGCTCATCGGGGCGGCTGGTACGCCCTATCCCCACGAACGGCATGCCGATCTGCCCCAGCCGGACGGCCCGGTCGTCCTCCAGCCGGATCTCCATGAGGATGACGCCGTCCACGCGCCTGCCGCTCACCGTGCGCTCGAAGGAGCGGTCGTGCTCGCCTCCGGAGGGGGACAGCAGGACGTCGAGGTCGGCGCGGGCGGCGGCGTCGACCACGCTGGCCACGAAGCCGAGCTGCATGTCCGTGAGCCGCCGGCTGGCCGGGGGGATGACCAGCCCGATCGTGCGGGTCCTGCCCTCCTTGAGCGCCCTGGCGGCGGCGTTCGGCTGGTAGCCCAGCTCATCGATGACCGCCTGGATGCGCCGGCGGGTCTCCTCCGACACCGGGCGCTTGCCGCTCAGAGCGTAGGAGACGGTGCTGCGCGACACGCCTGACCGCCTGGCGATCTCCCCAATGTTCACCGGTGCTCCTCACCTGGTCCGGGCCCCCCGCATCATCGTAAGTCGAATCGTTCGAACCGACGAACCGGGGTGTTTTCACACGCAGGCATTGACGTACGTGATCCACGGTCCTATGTTCATGCGAACCGATTCGATGAGAACGACAGCAGCCGCAGAACGCATGCCAGCGGAGGTCAGATCATGAGGTCAACGGCAACGAGCCGGCGTGCGGCCGGACTGAGCCTGGCGGTGCTGGCGGCCGCCGGCGGTCTCGCCGCATGCTCCTCACCGTCCGGAGGATCGTCCGGCGGATCGTCTGGCGGGCCGTCCGACACCGCCGCGGACGCGAGCGGAGCCGCCGGCGGCGGGACCTACACGATCTGGGACCCCTATCCCCAGCACGACAAGGGATCCGAGTGGGTGAAGCTGCTGGACGCCTGCGGCGCCCAGGCGGGCGTCACGGTGGAGCGCACCGCCTTCGACACCACCGACCTGACGAACAAGACGCTGCTCGCCGCGCAGCAGGGCAACGCGCCCGACGTGCTCATCGTCGACAACCCGGTGGTCTCCACGCTGGCCGAGGCGGGCGTGCTGACGACGACGGAGGAGAACAGGCTCGACACCTCGGCCATCGAGCCGAACCTGCTGGGGGCGGGGCGGATCGGGGGCAAGACGTACGGGGTCCCGATCGGGGCCAACACGCTGGCCCTCTACTACAACAAGAAGGTGCTCGACAAGGCCGGGGTGGACATCGCCTCGGTCCGGGACTGGGCGTCGCTCACCGCCGCCCTGGAGAAGGTCAAGGCGGCGGGCAAGAAGGGGATCACGTTCTCGGCGATCGGCACGGAGGAGGGGAGCTTCCAGTTCCTGCCGTGGTTCTGGGGGTCCGGCGCCATGCTCACCAAGCTCGACTCGCCGCAGGGGGTCTCGGCGGTGACGCTGTGGGCCGACTGGCTGAAGAAGGGGTACGCCCCCGACTCCGTCATCAACAACACCCAGACCACCAGCTGGCAGGAGTTCGCCGGCGGTGACTACGCCTTCGCCGAGAACGGGACCTGGCAGGTGGCCGCCGCGGAGAAGGCCGGCTTCGACTACGGGATCATCCCCGTCCCCGGCAAGGACGGCGGCACCGCCCCCGCGCCGACCGGAGGCGAGTTCGTCGGCGTCCCCGTGCAGCGGGACACCGGCCGCTACGCCACCTCCCAGAAGCTGGTGACCTGCCTGACCAGCACCGACAACTCCCTGACCACGGCCACGACCCTCTCGTACGTCGCGCCCACCGAGCAGGCGCAGTCCAAGCAGGTCGAACGGACCCCGGACCTGAAGGTGTGGGTAGAGGCGGTCAAGGCCGCCAGGGGCCGCACCGGCGACGACCTCGGCACCAAGTACCCGAAGATCTCCGAGCCGCTGTGGGGCGCGGTGCAGGCGGCGCTCAGCGGGTCGAAGAGCCCGCAGCAGGCGCTGACCGACGCGCAGGCCGCCGCCGCGAGCGCCATCCGGTGACGGCGGGGGAGCGGCGCGCGGCCGGCCGCCCCGGGCGGACCGGCCGATGGGCGGCCTGGGCCTTCCTGGCCCCGGTCGTCGTCTACCTGGCGGTCTTCTACGCCTATCCGCTGTACCGCAACGTCGAGCTGAGCCTGCACGACTACACGGTGCGGTCGTTCGTGCAGGGAGACGCCCCCTTCACGGGGACGGCCAACTACGCCGAGGTCGCCGGAGACGCGACGTTCGGGCCCGCGCTGTGGCACACGGTGGTGTTCACCCTGGTGTCCCTGGTCTTCCAGTTCACGATCGGGCTCGCCCTGGCCGTGTTCTTCGCCCAGAACTTCCCGCTGTCGGCCACGTTGCGGGCGCTGTTCCTGGTGCCGTGGCTGCTGCCGCTGATCGTGTCGGCCTCGACGTGGTCGTGGATGCTCAACAGCGACTCCGGGATCGTCAACGCCGCCCTGGCCGTGTTCGGCGTCGATCCCGTCCGCTGGCTGACCTCGCCCGACTGGTCGCTGTGGTCGGTGATCATCGCCAACGTCTGGATCGGCGTCCCGTTCAACCTGGTCGTCCTCTACTCGGGTCTCCAGGCGATCGATCCCGCCGTCCACGAGGCCGCCGCGCTGGACGGCGCGGTCGGCTGGCGGCGCTTCCGGACGATCACGTTCCCGCTGCTGCGGCCGGTCTCGGCGATCACGCTGCTGCTCGGGCTGGTCTACACGCTGAAGGTGTTCGACATCATCTGGATCATGACCAAGGGCGGGCCGAGCGGGTCCTCCACCACGTTCGCCACCTGGTCCTACCGGCTGGGGTTCGGCAACCTGCTGCCGGAGTTCGGCCGCGGGGCGGCGGTCGGCAACCTGCTGATCGTGGCGGCCCTGGTCTTCGGCCTGGTCTACATCCGCGCGCAGCGACGGCAGGCCCTCGCGTGAACGGGCACGCCGAGTACGGCACGGCCTCCGCGTCCGAGTCCCGCCGATCAGGAGGGAGGGTCCGATGAGCGTCGTACGCGCCCGGTGGAAGACCGCGGCCGGGCTGGTGCTGACCGGCGTGATGCTGTTCCCGGTCTACTGGATGGTCAACGTGTCCCTCACCCGGGAACAGGACATGCGCAGGAGCCCGCCCGCCCTCCTCCCCCTGGACGGCACGCTGGAGGGCTACCGGTCGGTGCTCGACCGGCAGCTGCCGTACCTGGGGGTCAGCCTGGTCGTGGGGCTGGGCACGGTCGCCCTCACGCTGCTGGTCGCGGCGCCGGCCGGCTACGCGCTGGCGAAGCTGCGCCCGAGGGGCGGCGTGGCCTTGAGCTTCCTGCTGCTGATCGCGCAGATGATCCCGGGGATCATCATGGCGATGGGGTTCTACGCCGTCTTCCTCAACCTGGGCGTGCTCAACACGATCCCCGGGCTGATCGTGGCGGACTCGACACTCGCGGTGCCGTTCGCGGTCCTGATCCTCACCGCGTTCATGTCCGGCATCCCCGAGGAGCTGCTGCAGGCGGCCCGGGTCGACGGAGCCGGTTCCCTGCGGACCTTCTGGTCGGTGGTCCTGCCGGTCAGCCGCAACTCGGTCATCACCGCGTCGCTGTTCGCGTTCCTGTGGTCCTGGTCGGACTTCGTGTTCGCCTCCACCCTCGACCAGGGCGGCGCGTACCAGCCGATCACGCTCGGCATCTACCACTACATCGGCAACAACAACCAGGAGTGGAACGCCATCATGGCCACCGCCGTGGTCGCCTCCGTTCCCGCCGCCGTGCTGCTCGTCATCGCCCAGCGTTACGTCGCCGCGGGCGTCACCGCCGGAGCGGTGAAGCACTAGGGGCCCGTCCCCGGGGATCCCTCGCCACGGCGAGGGATCCCCGGGGACGGGCTCCGGCGAGCCGGCCCGGCCCTCCTCCCCGACAGAAGGGACCCGTCCTTCATGACCGTCGCCGCAGGCCCGGTGTTCTCCCTCCGGGAGATCCCGTTCAGCTTCCGCGGATCGTGGTTCGACTTCTCCCCGGTGATCGCGGAGAACACCCATGCGCCCGATGTCCACCTGGTGTCGCACCAGACCGGAATGCACCCGATCCTGCGGCTGGTCCCCACCGCCGGCGGGGACCGCGCCGGGACCGGCCTGTCGGCCACCCCGTACACGCTCACCTGGACCCACGACGGCGGGCGGATCGACCTCGCCTACGAGACCCCCGACACCGTACGGGTGCGCGGCCGGGGACTGGGGATGCGGTTCGTGGCGGCCGATCCGGTCCTGACGCCGTTCAGCGGCCCGTACTTCTACGCCGATCCCGGCGACGGCTCGTGGGTCCTCACCGTGTACCAGACCGGCCGCCGCTACCGGATCACCCTCCTCGCCGGGCGGGCCGAGCCGTACGGCGAGCAGGTGCTCGGCACCGCCGAGCGCGGCGTCGCGCTCGGCGGCGACGAGCCGTGGGAGATCGCCGTCGAGGAGTACGAGACCGCCCGCGCCCCCTACCACGGCGGGGCCGGCTTCGAGCGGGTGGCCGCGGCCGCGCGGGCCGACTTCGCGTCGTTCCGGGACGCGGTGGCGCCCTGGCGCAGCGACCGGACGCCCGCCGCCGAGCTGGCCGCCTACGTCCTGTGGTCGGCCACGGTCCGCCCGGCCGGGTTCGTCGCCAGGCCCGCGGTGCTGATGTCCAAGCACTGGATGGACAAGGTCTGGAGCTGGGACCACTGCTTCAACGCCATGGCCCTCGCGGACGGGCTGCCGGAGCTGGCGTGGGACCAGTTCCGGCTGGTGTTCGACCACCAGGACGCCACCGGGGCGCTCCCCGACTCGGTCACGCATTCGGAGATCCTGTACAACTTCGTCAAGCCCCCCATCCACGGCTGGGCCCTCTCGCGGCTGCGCCCGCTGCGTGACGGCGGGGCCGCCGAGGTGTACCCGCTGCTGGAGCGGTGGACCTCCTTCTGGCTGACCCGCCGGCGCGTCCCCGGCCACGAGTTCGCCCACTACCAGCACGGCAACGACAGCGGCTGGGACAACGCCACCACCTTCGACCCCGAGCGCGTCGTCGAGACCGCGGACCTGGCGGCCTTCCTCGTCCTCCAGATGCGCGAGCTCGCCCGCCTGGCCGCCGAGCTCCGCCTCCCGGACGCGGCCGCCGCCTGGGACCGGGGGGCCGACCGCATGCTCCGGGCGCTGCTGGCCGAGCTGTGGGACGGCGACGGGTTCGTCGCCAGGAGCCCCCGCACCGGCCGCACGTGGTCCGGTTCGAGCCTGCTCGACCTGATGCCGATCGTGCTGGGGGAGGAACTGCCGCAACCCGTCCGCGCGTCGCTGGCCGCCCGCATCGAGGCGCACCTCACCGAGTTCGGGCTGGCCACCGAACTCCCCGTCTCACCCCACTACCGGGCCGACGGCTACTGGCGCGGCCCGATCTGGGCGCCTTCCACCGTGCTGGTGGAGGACGGCCTGCGCCGCGCCGGATACCCGGTCCTGGCCGACGAGATCAGCGCCCGCTTCCGCGGTCTGTGCGAGAGGTCCGGGTTCGCGGAGAACTTCGACGCCCGCAGCGGCGCGGGGCTGCGTGACCGCGCCTACACCTGGACCGCCAGCGCCTATCTCATCCTCGCCGCCGCCCACGAGCGCCGGGAGGGGCCGGTCGCGGCCGCCACGGTGTGACCCTGTGGGCGCTGTGTGGCCCGTGACGCCGCCGCCCGCCAGGGGAAGCGGGCGGCGGTGACCCCGCCGGGACGGCCGTCCGTCCCGGCGGGGTCCTTCACCGAGGGTCAGACCCGGGTCCATTTCTGGTTGGTGCCGCCGTGGCAGGTCCAGATGTGGACCTTGGTGCCGTTGGCGGTGCCGTAGCCGGAGACGTCGAGGCACTTGTTCGCGCCGACGGCGGTGATGCTGCCGTCGGTGTTGAGGCGCCACTTCTGGTTGTTCTGGCCGTTGCAGTCCCAGATGGTGACCGCGGTGCCGTCGGCGGTGCCGGCTCCGCTCACGTCGAGGCACTTGTTGCCGTAGACCCGCAGCTCACCGGCGCCGGTGGTGGCCCACTGCTGGTTGGCCTGGCCGTTGCAGTCCCAGATCTGCACCTGAGCGCCGTTGGACTGCGAGGCTCCGCTGACGTCCAGGCACCGGCCCGAGCCCGCGCCCTTGAGCGCGCCGCCCGCCGGCGGGTCGACCGTGGGGGTGGCCGTCGGCGTGGGCCCCGGGGTGCCCGGGGGCAGCAGCGTGACGGTGAAGGCGTCGTCGACGGCGTTGTTCGGCAGGTTCACCGCCGTGCCGTTGCCCGACAGCGTCACCACGGTGTTCTGCACGGTCACCGGACCGGCGACGGCCCCTCCGCCGTTGTACGGGATGCGCTCGGTCACCACCCGCACCTGGTTGTTCTGCACCAGGCCCTCGACGGTGTCCAGGCGCTGCAGGCCGACCGCGAGGTTGCCGGTCGTGCGGCCGCCGCCGACCAGGATCCTCGCCTCCCCGCTCGCCTTGGTCGCGAACGCGTCATAGCCGGAACTGGGGGTGACGGAGGCGATCTGCCCGGTCTGGGAGCCGTAGAAGCGGTAGACCCACCACTCGCCCTTGGGCCGGTACTGCCCGGAGGAGTCGCGGGTGAGCAGGTTGGCCAGGTCGTTGTGCAGATTGCCGCCGCCGGCCCAGTTGGCGCGCAGGCCGTCGGCGCCGGCCCTCTCCAGGCGGGAGATGTACCAGGCGCCGTCGCCGGGGTTCTGCTCGTTGGAGGCGCCGTACTCGTTGATCTGGTACGGGCGCGGGTGCGGGATGCCGCGGGAGCCGAGGGTCGAGTCGGCGGTGGCGACGTTGGCGACCGGGTCACCGGGCAGGGAGTGCCAGCTGAAGATGTCGGGGACGACGTTGTTCGCCTTGACGTAGTCGAGGTACTGGGTCCAGAAGCCGCCGTTGGACGGCACGCAGGCGCAGCTGGGGCCGACGATCAGGTGGGACGGGAACGCCGTGCGGATGCGCTGGTAGGCGCGCTTCCACATCTCCAGGTACTGGGAGATGGGGCGGTTCCAGAACAGGGTGATGTTGGGCTCGTTCCACAGGTCCCACTGGACGGGGGCCCCGGTGGCGCGGACGTCGTTGACGAGACGGGTGAGGAAGGCGTCGTAGTCGCTCCAGTCGCCGTTGTCGCCGGGGAAGCGCGAGATCGGGTAGCCGTCGGCGCCCCACAGGTCGTGGACGAGCAGGACGAACTCGCCGCCCAGGGAGCGGGTGCGCAGCAACTGGGCGCGGGTGGCGTTCCAGCGGCGGTCGTACTTGCCCGACACCCAGCCGCCGGGGCCGTCGAGCTGCGCCCCTCCGGCCCGCATGTACCGGAACTTCACGTCGGTGAAGTAGTTGTCCGGGGGATTGGCCCCGTTCTCGGTCATGCCGTAGATCCATCCTGAGGCCCGGTGGGTCGGCGAGCCGCCCGCGGAGGAGAAGTTCACGCTGATCGACTCGTCCGCGGCCTGGGCCGGCGTCACCGCCGCGAGGACGGTTCCGGCGACGAGCGCACCGAGGGCGAACAGCGTGGCGATCCCGCGGCGGCCTGTGCGCCGCCTCTTGCCTTTCGTTTCCACTCATGACTCCTTGGACGGTGGGGGGTGGGGGAGCCGGCGCCGGCGGTGGCCCGCCGGAGACCGCCCGGCTGAGGCCCCGGGGACGGAGGGCGCCGCCGTACGGTGTCCCGGCACGGCGGCGTCGCCGATGGTGTCGCGTGTGTGACGTCCGGTTCCGCTCGCGCACCCGCGTGTGCGCGGCGTCGGATCGGTGGGCCGGTCGTCTCTCCGGCCTGGGGAATCTCTTATCGAATCGATTCGCCTGAAGGGTAGGTCTCGTCAACGGGGGATGTCAATGGTGCGTGTCCCCGGCATGAACACCGTGTTTCACCCGGCCGGTACGTGGCGATGCGCGACGGATCTCCGCCTCCGGCGGCCGTCCGCCGGGCCCCGGCGGCTCCGGGCCGTCGGCCACCGGATTCCGGATGTCCGCGCGATCCGGCGGATACGGGTCGTGAAAGTTTCATGTTTATGACACATCTGTTAACGCGAATATACCCACTCATCGTCCCCCGGGGTCCGGTATGCCGGAATCGACGAGGCGGGCCCGGCTCGACCGTGACATGCGGATCACCGATGGAAGAGGGAAAACCCCTGTCCGGCCGGGCGGAGGGACCGTATCCCTACTGGCGGATGGGAATGCTTGACACCCATGATAGGTGGGCCTATTTTCATCCCGAATCGGTTCGAAATCATCGTATGTTCAGGTCCTTCGTCCACCGTGCCACGTGCCGTCCGCCGGGAGGAGTGCGCGCCGGCCGCGCCGCCCCGGTGATCACGGCGCGCTCGCCGGAGACCGGCCGGGTGAACCGCGTGCCCCGCCCACGCTCCCGCCCCCATTAGGAGATCTCGGTGCATGACCGCTCACCCCGCACGGCCCGGAGATCCGCCCCGGCAGGCCCCACCGTCGCGGCCGGCCGGCTCGATGGGCGGCCCGCGTGCTGAGGATGACCGGGATCGGCAAGAGCTTCCTGGGAGTCAGGGTCCTCGGCGGAGTCGACCTGGAGGTCTCCGCCGGTGAGGTCCACGCGGTCGTGGGGGAGAACGGCGCGGGCAAGTCGACGCTGATGAAGATCCTCGCCGGGGTCCACCCCCCGGACGAGGGGACGATCGAGATCGACGGCCGGAACATGGCGTTCCGGCACCCGGTCGAGGCGCAGCAGGCCGGAGTGGCGATCATCTACCAGGAGCTCACCCTGCTCCCCGAGCGGACGGTGGCCGAGAACGTCTTCCTCGGCCGTGAGCCCGTCCGGCGGGGACTGGTCGACCGCGCCGCGATGGAGTCGGCGACCGGTGAGCTGCTGAGGTCGCTCGGCGAGGAGTCGTTCGGGCCGCGTGATCCCGTCCGGCGGCTCTCCGTCGCGCGGCAGCAGGTCGTCGAGATCGCCAAGGCGCTGTCACTGAACGCCCGGATCGTGGTGATGGACGAGCCGACCGCCGCCCTGGCCGACCACGAGGTCGAACTGCTGTACACGCTGGTGCGGAGGCTCACCGGACGCGGCATCGCGGTCCTGTACATCTCACACCGGCTCCGTGAGGTCTTCGAGCTGGCCGACCGGATCACCGTGCTCAAGGACGGCGCCCGGGTCACCACCGCGGAGGCCGCCGGTCTGGACACCCCGACCCTGGTCCGGCTGATGGTCGGCCGGGAACTGGACTCCTACTACCCGCCCCGGGCCGCGGAGCCCCCCGGGGAGGTGATGCTGAGCGTGCGCGGCGGCGGCAACGCCAGGCTGCACGGCATCGACCTCGACCTGCGCGCGGGCGAGATCGTCGGCCTGGCCGGGCTGCAGGGCTCCGGCCGCACCGAGCTGGCCAGGGCGCTGTTCGGCGCCGACCCCTTCACCCACGGCGAGATGACGCCCCGCCGTCCCCGTTCCGTCCGCGAGGGCATCGCCGCGGGCATCGGCCTGGTCACCGAGGACCGCAAGGCCGAAGGACTCCTGCTGAACCAGCGGGTGCGCGACAACGCCCTGCTCGTGGCCCGCGCCACCCGGAAGCGCGGCCCCGGGATCGAGGAGCTGCTGGAACGGGTGCGCCTGCGCCCGCCCCGGCCCGCCCAGGAGGTCCGGCTGCTGTCCGGCGGCAACCAGCAGAAGGTCGTGCTGGCCAAATGGATGACGGTCGCCCCGCGGGTCCTGCTGTTCGACGAACCCACCCGCGGCGTCGACGTGGGCGCCAAGGCCGCCATCCACGACCTGATGCGCGAACTCGCCCGCGACGGCACGGCGGTCCTGATGATCTCCTCCGAGCTTCCCGAACTCATCGGCATGAGCGACCGCATCGTGGTGCTGCGCGACGGCCGCGTCGCCGGAGAGCTGCCCGCCGGCTCCACCGAGGAGGCCGTGATGCGCCTGGCGGCCGCGTCATGACCCAGCAGCTGAAGCTCCGGCCCGTCCCGGCCGCGGGCTCCTTCCTCCGGCGGCTGTCCGCCGACCGGCCCGCGCGCGCCGTCTACCTGGCGCTGGCCCTGCTCATCGTGCTGGGCTGGCTGCTGTTCGCCCTGGACGGCGAGCACTTCCTCAGCCAGGAGAACATCGTCGGCATCCAGCAGCGGTCGGCGGCGCTGGGCATCGTCGCGGTCGGTCAGACCCTGGTGATCCTGGCCGGCAGCCTGGACCTCTCCGTGGCCTACCTGATCAGCCTGACCTCGCTCGTCGCGGCCGAGATCATGGCCGGAGGCGACGCGAACGTGCTGCCCGCGGTCGCCGCGGTGCTGGCGGTGAGCGCGCTCACCGGCCTGGTGAACGGCCTGATCGTCACCCGCCTCCGGGTACACGCCTTCATCGCCACGCTCGGGATCGCGCTGATCATCCGCGGGGCGCTCGACGAGCGGTACGACGGCCCGGCGGGCAGCGTGCCCGCGTCCTTCCAGCACCTCGGATACGACCGGATCGGGCCGCTGCCGGTGTCGGCGCTGCTGTGGGCCGCGGTGGCGGCGGCCGCGTGGTTCCTGCTGACCCGCACCCGCCCGGGGTACCGGATCTACGCGGTGGGCGGGGACTCCGAGGTCGCCCGGCTCTCCGGGATCCGCACCGGGCGGGTCGTGGTCACCGCCCACGTGCTCTGCTCCGTCTGCGCCGGGATCGCCGGGCTGCTGCTCGCCTCGCGGCTCGGAGCCGGCGCGCCGACGGTGGGAACCGACGGCGGATACGACCTGGAGTCGATCGCCGCGGTCGTACTCGGCGGGACGGCCCTGGCCGGAGGCCGCGGCGGGGTCGGCGGGACCGTCGGCGGAGTCCTGCTCCTGGCCGTCCTCGACAGCATCTTCAACCAGCTCCAGGTCGACTCCTTCGCCAAGGACGTCGTACGGGGCGTGGTCCTGGTGGCCGCCCTGGCCGTCTACGCCCGCAGGAGGCGGAACGGATGAGACGAGCGCTGCCGATCCTCGTGGTGCTGGCCGGACTGCTGATCGCCATCGCGGCCGTCAACCCGTACTTCCTGGAGCCGCCCGCCCTCCTCGCCTTCGTCAAGCGGGCCGCTCCGCTGGTGATCCTCGCGACCGGGCAGTACTTCGTCATCGTGTCCGGCGAGTTCGACCTGTCGGTCGGCTCCCTCGTCACCGCCGAGGTGGTGATCGCCGCCCGGCTCATCGACGGCTCCGCGGAGGCGACCTGGCCCGTGCTGGCCCTGCTGCTCGCTCTCGGACCGCTCGTCGGGCTGGTCAACGGGACCGTCACCACCCGGCTGCGGGTCCCGTCGTTCATCACGACGCTCGGCATGCTGCTGATCCTGTCCGGCGCGGTGTTCCTCTGGACGGGCGGCGCGCCCCGCGGCGCCCTGTCCCCGGAGTTCCGCGAGCTGGGCCGGGGGAGCCTGGGTCCGGTGCCCTGGGCGGTCCTGATCCTCGTCGCGGTGACCGCCGCCGCCGTCTCCGCGATGCGCGCCGGGTTCGGCCACACGCTGGTCGCGGCCGGCGACAACGACCGGGCCGCCGCCCTGTCCGGCGTCCGCGTCGCCCGGGTGCGGACCGCGGCGTTCATGATCTCCGGGCTGTCCGCGGCGGTCGCCGCGGTCCTGCTCGGTGGCTTCGCAGGGGTGTCCGCCCAGGTCGGCCAGGGGCTGGAGTTCCAGGCCATCACCGCCGTCGTGCTCGGCGGCGTGGCCCTCGGCGGCGGCCGCGGCTCCGTGGTCGCCGCGATGGCGGGCGCCTTCACCCTGGAGGCGCTGTTCACCCTGCTCAACCTGTACGGCATCTCGGGGGCGCTGGAGCCGGCCGTACAGGGCGTGATCATCATCGCCGCGGTGGCGCTGGGAGCCGTGCGCTTCCCGCGTGCAAGAGCCGCGGCCGCCCCGTGATGGAAGGAAGACCATGCTCACATATCCGCGGCGGCTCCTCGCCACCGCCGCGCTGGCCGTACTGACGCTGTCGGCGGTCTCGTGCACCAGCGACAAGCCCGCGCCCGCGACCTCCGCCGCGGCGTCGGCCGGATCGGAGGACAGCGGCACCGGCGCCCAGTCGAAGTTCTTCGTGCAGGCCGACTACGACGCCCAGATGGCGATGCGCGAAGCCCGGCCGGACGGCCCGGCCGGCAGGCCGTGGGAGCAGAGCATCGACCCGAAGCCCGTCGACACCGCCGAGTACAGGAAGGCGGGCCCGTACCACCTGTGCTTCTCCAACGCCGCGGTCGACAACCCCTGGCGGCAGGTCGGCTGGAAGACCATGCAGGCGGAGGTCGCCCTGCACAAGGAGATCACCCGCTTCACCGCCCTGGACGCCGAGGGCAAGGACGACAAGCAGATCTCCGACATCGCCGAGCTGCAGACCAAGGGCTGTGACGCGCTGATCGTCTCGCCCAACACCACGGCCACGCTGACGCCCGCCGTGGCCGGGGCCTGCCCGAAGGTGCCGGTCATCGTGTTCGACCGGGGTGTCCAGACCGACTGCCCGGTCACGTTCATCAAGCCGATCGGCGGCTACGCCTTCGGCGCCGCGGCCGCCGAGTTCCTCGTCGAGAAGGTGCCCGCGGGCGGGAAGGTCCTGGCGCTGCGCATCTCACCCGGCGTGGACGTCCTGGAGACCCGCTGGTCGGCGGCGAAGGTGGTCTTCGACAAGAGCGACCTCAAGGTCGTCGGCGCGGAGTTCACCGACGGCGACGCCGCCAAGACCAAGAGCATCGTCAGCGACTACATCCAGCGCCACGGGAAGATCGACGGCCTGTGGATGGACTCGGGCGCCACCGCCGTCGCGGCGGTGGAGGCGTTCGAGGACGCCGGGCAGCCGGTGCCGCCGATCAACGGGGAGGACCAGCAGGACTTCCTGAAGAAGTGGAGTGACGCGAAGCTGACCGCGATCGCCCCGACCTACCCGACCTACCAGTGGCGCACGCCGGTCATCGCGGCACTGAAGATCCTCAAGGGCGAGCAGGTGCCCAAGGTCTGGAACCTGCCGCAGCCCGTGATCACCCAGGAGAACCTCGCCGCCTACCTCAAGCCCGGCATGCCACCCCTGCACTACGCCCTGTGCGGCTGCGAGGACCTGCCCGGCTACCCCGGCAAATGGGGCGGCACCTCGTGATCGGGGTCAACACCTGGGTCTGGGTCTCGCCGCTCACCGACGAGTCCCTGGCCGCCCTCGCGCCGCGGATCGCGGAATGGGGTTTCGACGTCGCCGAGCTGCCGGTCGAGCGGCCCGGCGACTGGGACCCCGGGAGGGCGGCGGCCCTCCTGGACGGGCTCGGGCTCCGCGCGTCGGTCGTGCTCACGATGCCGCCGGGACGGGAACTGGTCGGCGCCTCGCCGCGGACCGTCCAGGACACCCAGGACTACCTGCGGCACTGCGTGGACGTGGCGGTGACCGTCGGCGCGCCGGCGGTCAGCGGGCCCGCGTACGCCTCCGTCGGCCGGACCTGGCGGATGAGCCCGGACGAGCGGCGCTCGATCTACGCCGAGCTGAGGGAGAACCTGAAACCGGTCGTCGCGTACGCGGCCGAACGCGGGATCAGGATCGGCGTCGAACCGCTCAACCGGTACGAGACCAGCGTCGTCAACACCGTCGAGCAGGCGCTCGAGGCCCTCCCCGAGGAATGCGGGCTCGCCCTCGACACCTACCACCTGAACATCGAGGAGAAGGACCCCCTGGGGGCCGTCCGCCTGGCGGGCGCCAGGATCGCCCACATCCAGGCGAGCGGGACCGACCGCGGCGCGCCCGGCTCCGACCACTTCGACTGGCCGGGCTTCACCGTGGCCGTGCGTGACGCCGGCTACACCGGACCGCTCGTGATCGAGTCCTTCACCGCCGACAACAGGACCATCGCCACCGCCGCATCCGTCTGGCGTCCCCTCGCCCCGAGCCAGGACGCCCTCGCCACCGAGGGGCTCGCCTTCCTCCGCGCCCTCACGACCTGACCGTCCTTCCCGATCGGGCCGGCCCCCCGCGGGCCGGCCCCCCGACCTGACCGGCCCCCCGACCCGATTGGCTCCCATGACCTGATCATCTTCCGCGACTTGACAGATCTTCATGACCTGATCCGCCCTTCCGGTCTGACCGGCGCCCCCTCCGGGCCGGTACGACCCACGCCTTCGCCTCCCTTTCCGACTCCGACCGTCCCCGGTAACCCCCAGGAGATCCTTCATGCGAAGATCACACCTGCTCCCCGCACTGGCCGCGGCCATGCTGGGGCTCCTGCTGTCCGCGGTGCCACTGGTGGCACACGCGGCGGCGCCACAGTTCAAGGTGCTGCTGTTCAGCAAGACCGCGAGCGGCGCCTACCGGCACGACTCCATCGCCGCCGGCATCTCGATGTTCCAGCAGCTTGCGGCCGACAACAACTTCCAGCTCGACCAGAGTGAGAACTCCGCCGTCTTCACCACGTCGAACCTCAACACCTACGACGCGGTGATCATGCTCCAGACCTCGGGCATGGTGTGGGACAACGACGCCCAGCGCCAGGCCATGCAGGCCTACGTGCGCAGCGGCCACGGCGTCGTGGCGATCCACAACGCCGTCGACATGAACATCGAGTCGCAGTTCCCGTGGTGGGACCAGACCGTGCTCGCCGGCGCCCACATGACGCAGCACTCCTCGATCGTTCAGGGCACCGCCAAGGTCGCCGACAAGGTCCACCCCTCGACCAAGGGCCTGCCGGACCGGTGGACCCGTACGGAGGAGTGGTACAACTTCGACAAGAACATGCGCGGCTCGGTGCACGTGCTGGTGACCGCGGACGAGACCACCTACGACGCGGGCCCCAACAAGATGGGCGCCGACCACCCGATCTCCTGGTGCCACAACCCGGAGGGCGGCCGTGTCTGGGCCACCGCGATGGGCCACAACGCGTCCTCCTACTCCGAGGCGCAGTTCAAGCAGCACCTGCTGGGCGCGGTGAAGTGGGCGGCGGGCGCGGAGCCCGGCGACTGCGGCGGCACCGTCTCGGCCCGTTTCCAGAAGGTCACCCTCGACGGCGCGCCGGACCAGCCGATGGAGCTGGACGTGGCCGCCGACGGCAGGGTCTTCTACATCTCGCGCTCGGGCAAGGTGAACATGATCCCCGCGAACGGCGGGGGCACGCGCGTCATCGGCACCCTTTCGGTGTACGACGGCGGTGAGGACGGCGGGATCGGGCTGGCACTGGACCCGAACTTCGCCGCCAACGGCTGGATCTACCTCAACTACTCGCCGTCGAACGGCGGCGAGGTGAACCGGGTCTCCCGGTTCACCTTCAACGGCACCAGCCTCGACATGGGGAGCGAGAAGAAGCTCATCGAGGTTCCGGCGTTCCGCAACGTCGACGAGCCCGGTCACACCGGGGGCTACATCACGTTCGGGCCGGGCGGCAACCTGTACATCGCCCCGGGCGACGACACCAACCCCAACGCCTCCAGCGGCTACGCCCCGATCGACGAGCGGCCGGGCCGGGAGCACTACGACGCCCAGCGGTCCGCGGCCAACACCAACGACCTGCGCGGCAAGATCCTGCGCATCCACCCCGAGTCCGACGGCACCTACACGATCCCGGCCGGCAACATGTTCGCGCCGGGCACGGCCAAGACGCGGCCCGAGATCTACGCGATGGGCTTCCGCAACGCGTTCCGCTTCTCGGTCGACAAGGTCACCGGCTGGCTCTCGGTGGGCGACTACGGTCCGGACGCGGGCAGCGCCAACCCCAACCGCGGCCCCGAGGGCACGGTCGAGTGGAACCTGATCAAGCAGCCCGGCTTCTACGGCTGGCCGTACTGCACCGGCAACAACACCCCGTTCAACGACTTCAACTTCTCCACCAACACCTCGGGGGCGAAGTTCAACTGCTCGGCGCCGGTCAACGACTCGCCGAACAACACCGGCCTGACCAACCTGCCGGCCGCCAAGCCCGCGACCGTGTGGTACAACTACCACGCCTCGGCCGAGTTCCCCGAGATCAACTGCTGCGGCGGCGCGGCCCCGATGGGCGGCCCGTTCTACCGCTACGACGCGGCCGGCGCCTCCGACCGCAGGTTCCCCCAGTACTTCGACGGCGCGACCTTCCTGTACGAATGGAGCCGCAACTTCGTCAAGGAGATGCGCCTCGACTCCTCCGGCAACCTCCTGAAGATCAACCCGTTCGTGGCGAACATCGCCCCGCACGCGCCGATCGACATGAAGTTCGGCCCCGACGGCGCGCTGTACATGGCCGACTGGGGCAACGGCTTCGGCCACGCGAACACCGACGACGCCATCTACCGCATCGACTACGTGGCCGGGAACCGCGCCCCCGTGGCCAAGGCGAGCGCCACCCCCGACTCGGGCGCCGCGCCGCTGACGGTGGCATTCTCCTCGGCCGGCTCGTCCGACCCCGACGGCGACGCGATCACCTACAGCTGGGACTTCGGCGACGGCGGGACCTCCACCGCCGCCAACCCGTCCCACACCTACACCACCAACGGCACCTACACCGCCAGGCTGACCGTGCGGGACGCGAGCGGGAAGACGGGAAGTATCACGCTGACCATCGCCGTCGGCAACACCCGTCCCAAGGTCGTCTTCTCGGCTCCGCCGGACGGCGGGTTCATCGACTTCGGTGACAAGGTGTCCTACACCGTCAACGTCACCGACCCCGAGGACGGCACCGTCGACTGCTCCAAGGTCAACGTGTTCACCGCGCTCGGCCACGACCAGCACGCCCACGACACCGGCCAGTTCACCGGCTGCTCCGGGACGGTCACGACGACCGCCTCGGGCCACGACGAGGCGGCCAACGTCTACTACGTCCTGGGCGCGGACTACACCGACAAGGACGGCCTGAAGGGCAACGCCGGCATCACCCTGCAGCCCAAGCACAAGCAGGCCGAGCACTTCAACGGCTCCAACGGCGTCCGGGTCGTCGACGAGGCCGGAGCCGAGGGCGGCAGGCGCGTCGGCGACATCTCCAACAACGACTGGATCTCCTACACGCCGGTCAACCTGTCGGGGATCGACACGGTGTCCTTCCGCGTGTCGGCGCCGTCCGCCACCGGGGCGTCCATCGAGCTGCACGCCGGCTCGCCGACCGGGACGCTCGTCGCCTCCAGCTCCGTGCCGTCGACCGGGGGATGGAACAACTACGTGTCCCTCCCCGCGGTGCGGGTCACGAACCCCGGCAGCACCGGCGACCTCTACGTCGTGTTCAAGGCGCCGTCGGCGAACGCGTTCGACCTCGACTCCCTGACCTTCGGCGGCAAGGGCGTCGGGCAGGGCGACGGCACGTCGCCCTCGCCGTCGGCCACGCCGACGTCCCCCGGGGACACGAGCGCGCTGAAGGGGACCGCCTCGGGGCGGTGCCTGGACGTCAGCGGTGCCTCGCAGTCCAACGGCGCGCAGGTGCAGATCTGGGACTGCAACGGTCAGAACAACCAGAAGTGGACCTCGACCAGCGCCGGTGAGCTGCGGGTCTACGGCAACAAGTGCCTGGACGTGACCGGAGCGGGCACCGCCGACGGCACGGCGGTCACCATCTGGGACTGCAACGGCCAGAACAACCAGAAGTGGCGTCTCAACTCCGACGGCAGCATCACCGCCGTCGGCGCGAACAAGTGCCTGGACGTCTCCGGCTCCGGCACGGCCAACGGCACCAGGGTGAACATCTGGACCTGCACCGGAGGAAACAACCAGAAGTGGACCCGAGCCTGACCGCTCGCTGACGCGACGACCGGGCCCGGCGCCCCCGCGAAGTCCGCGGGGGCGCCGGGCCCTCGCATGGAACGGCCCCCCTGAGGCGCGGTGCGCGCCTCAGGGGGGCCGTCGTGGATCGTGTGGATCAGAGCATGGTCAGGGGGCGTGGTCAGGGTGTGGTCAGGTCGAACCGGTTGACGGTGACCGCGCCGCCGAGTGCCTGGGTGGCGTAGTTGAAGACGGCGTAACGGTAACCCATGAAGAACTGCCAGGCGTTGCCCATCGTGAAGGCCGGCCCGAAGGAGGTGAAGTTCACCCCGTCGGTGCTGTAGGAGAACCTCGCCTGCCGGCCGCTGCCGGGCCGGATGTCGGCGTTGACCCGCAGCCAGATCCGCCCGCCGGAGATCGCGGTGGAGGCGACCTCGGTGCCGGTGGAGGTGGTCTGCCAGCTGCCGTTCATGGTCAGGTTGTTGGTCGCGACCAGGCGGGTCTGGCCGTTGTCGCGTCTGACGCCGATCCAGGCCGACGAGTCGCGGAGCATCGCCAGACCGCTCCGGTCACCGTCGCGCATGGCCGAGTAGTCCAGCTGGATCGTCGCGGTCGACGACGGGCCCAGGATGCGGTGCGTGAGGGTGTTGCGGGCCGAGTACAGGTCGTTGGTCACCGTGGCGGTCTGCAGCCGCAGCCCGTTGCCGACGCTGTACCTGGTGGTGTCGGGGTTGTGGTTCCACTCCCACTCCGGGCCGAGCTGGGTGCCGGTGAAGGTGTCGGTCCCGGTGGGCGACTTCACCTGCCGCGGCGGGCGCGGGACGTTCGGGTAGGGGTAGGAGCCGCCCCAGCCGCCGTTCACGGTCTGCACGGTCGGCCAGCCGTCGGAGGTCCAGGTGATCGGGGCCAGTACGGGGATCCGCCCGCCGGGGTAGGCGTCCTGGAAGGCCATGTAGTACCAGGCGCCGTTCTGGGTCTGCACCAGCCCGCCCTGGTGCGGCACGCCGCCACCGGAGACCGGGCCGGACATGTTGAGCAGCACCTGGCGCATCTCGTACGGGCCGAACGGGCCGTTGGTGGACTTCAGCACGTACTGGCCGTTGGCCGGGCGGGTCAGGAAGATGTAGTAGGACCCGTTGCGCTTGTACATCCGCGACCCCTCCAGCGTGCCAACGCTGGACGGCGTGGAGAACACCTGCTGGCTGCGGACCTCGGTCTTGCCGTCGGCCGACAGCTGGGCCACGCTGATCTGGGTGTTGCCGTAGGCGACGTACATCGTGTCGTTGTCATCGACGAGCAGCCCGGCGTCGTAGTAGCACTTGTTGATCGTGGTGTGCCGGTTCCAGGGGCCCTCCGCGGCGGTGGCGGTGTAGATGTAGGTCTTGCTGAAGTCGATGCAGCCGCCCCAGTAGAAGGTCTTGTTGCTCTTGCGGTAGTTCAGGAACGACGCCCAGATGCCGTTGACGTACCCGCGCCCGCCGCTCATGTCGTACTTCGACCCGAAGTCCAGCTTGGGCACGGAGTGGCCGGCGTACTCCCAGTTGACCAGGTCGTAGGAGCGCAGGATCGGCGCGCCGGGCGAGTAGTGCATCGTGGAGGCCGAGTAGTAGTAGGTGTCGTCGACCCGGAGGATGTCGATGTCGGCCAGGTCCTCCCACAGCACGGGGTTGGAGTAGGTCGACGACGGCGGCCACGGCCCGCTCGTGGGGGTGGCCGACGGGCTCGGGCCGGTCGACGGGCTGGTGCTGGGGGAGGGCCCGGTAGACGGACTGGTGCTCGGCGAGGGGTCGACGGTCCCGCCGCAGGCGACGCCGTTCAGCGCGAAGTTCGTCGGCACCGGGTTGGAGCCGTTCTGGCTCCCGTTGAAGCCGAAGCTCGTGCTGCCGCCGGTGGGGATGGCGCCGTTGTAGTCCGCGTTGGTCACGGTGACCTGGGCGCCGGACTGGGTGTGGGTGCCGCTCCACAGCTGGGTGACGGTCTGCCCGGCGGTGAACGACCAGGTCAGCTTCCAGCCGTTGACCGGATCGCCGAGGTTGGTGATGCTGACGTTGGCTCCGAAACCGCCGGACCACTCGTTGGTCACGGTGTAGGTGACCCGGCAGCCCGCGGCGGCCTGGGAGGAGCCGGCCGTCGCGATCCCGAGGGCGCCGAGCGCCGCGGCCATCGCGGCCGCGAGCCAGCGCCGATGTCGGATGAAACGCATTGATGTCTCCTGGGAGGTGGGGGATCCCCGCGAGGGGGCGTCGGGCGATGCGTCAGGAGGTGGTGCAGGGGGCTCCGTTGAGGGTGAACGCGGTGGCCTTGCCGGCGTCGCCGGTGTGGGTGGCCTGGAAGCCGATCTCGGTGGAGGCTCCGGGCGCGAGGGAGCCGTTGTAGGTGACGTTCTTCGCGGTGACGCGGCCGGTGGCGGGGGTGTAGGTGGCGTTCCAGCCGCCGGTGATGGTCTGCCCGCCGGGGAGGGTGAAGGCCAGGGACCAGCCGTTGACCGCCGAGGTTCCGGTGTTGGTGACGGTGAGGTTCTCGGTCAGCCCGTTGTTCCACGCGTTGACGGTGGTGCCGACCCGGCAGGCGACCGGCTCGTCGGGGGGCGTCGGGGTGACGCTGGGCGACGGGGTGATCGTCGGGGTGATCGACGGGCTCGGTGACGGGCCGGGGCCCTGGCTGATGCTGCCGGGGACCGACTGCAGGGCCTGGTACCAGGCGGCGGCCATCTTGTCGTAGCCGGTCGCGGTGGGGTGGACGCCGTCGATCAGGTCGGCCGTGGTCAGCTTGGCGTGCATGTCGACCAGGTGGACGTGCTTGCCGTTGTTCACCTTGGACTGCACGATCCCGGGGACCGCGGCGTTGAAGGCGCGGGCGGCGGCCTCCTGGCCGGAGTTCGACAGCGGGATGATCGTCGCGACGAACACCTCCGCGTTGGGCGCGGCCGCGGTGATGTGGTCGATCAGCGTCGACAGCCGGGACGGCGCCGAGGAGACGTTGTAGTTCTGCAGGATGTCATTGGTGCCGATGTGCAGCAGCACCGTGCGGGGGGTGTAGGTGCGCAGCCAGCCGTTGATGTTGGCGTCGATCTGGTCGATCCGCCACCCGGGATGTCCCTCGTGGTCGTGGTCGCCCAGACTGCCCGGCCCGTTGTACTGCGATCCGACGAAGTCGATCGTGTAGCGGCCGGCCGCCAGGCGCTGCCACAGGCCGATCCGGTAGCCGCCCGGCACCTGGGTGCCCTCGGTGATCGAGTCGCCCAGCGGCATGACCCGCACCCCGCCGTTCGACTCCGCGGCGGCGGTGCCCGCGGCCGTCACCGAGCCCAGCACCGCGGCCGCCGCCAGGGCCACGGCCGACAGCGTCGCGGTCCACGGGCGTCTCCGCGCGGCCGGTCCTCCTTCCGCGTTCCGGCGGGGCCGGTCCGTCCGGCCGGCGGCGTCCCGGCCGGGAGCCGGCGCGCCGGCGGTGACGGTGGTTCCAGCGCCGGTCAGGCGCCGGAGGCGTGCGATCTTCATGGGTGCTCCCGGGGGGTGCGGGGACGGGTCACGGGTTGTCGTCGCTCACGTGTGCGGCGGACAGGGACACGGGCCTGTCCGCCGCACACGGGTCACGGGGTGGTACGGCGGGGCGCGCGGTGATCCGCGTCGCCGTCCGCGGGCCGCGGCGCACGCCGTCCGGAGGCGTCACGAGGCGGCGCACGCCGTCGGGGGGCGGCGCACGCCATCAGGGGGGGGGGCGCCTTCTCAGGGGGCGGTGCCCCTGAGAT
>NZ_JBVJKQ010000020.1:0-26488 GCF_055585205.1 Streptosporangium sp. NPDC053982 | reverse complement strand
GCCGCCCCCCCCCCGCCCCCGGGCGCGCCCCCCCCGGGGGGCCGCCGGCCCCCGGGGGGGGGGGGGGCGCCCCGCGGGGGCGGCGGGCCCCCCCCCCCCCCCCCCCCCCCCCCCCGCCGCCGTCCTCGGGAGGCGGCGCACGCCTTCCGGAGGCTTCAGGAGGCGGCGCACTCCTTCGGGGGGCGGCGCACGCCTTCAGGGGTCGGTGCGCGTTCTCAGGAGGCGGTGCACGTGAGGGACGGCGCCGACGGCGTGCCGTCGGCGAGGAAGCCGAACGTCGTCGAGGCGGACGGCTGGAGCGAGCCGTTGTACGGGGCGTTGCCCACCGACACGGCCGAACCGGAGGTGCTCAGCGTGCCGCCCCAGACCTGGCTGACGGCCTGGCCGGCGCCCAGGTTCCACCTGACGGTCCAGCCGCCGATCGCCGAGGCGCCGGCCGTCACCGTGACCTCGCCCTGGTAGCCGCCGGACCACGAGTTGGTGGTGCGGTAGGTCGCGACGCAGGCGCCGCCGGGGGTGGGCGTGACCGTCGGGGTGACCGTCGGCGTCGGGGTGGCCGTGGGCGTGACCGTCGGGGTGGGGGTGGGCTCCGCCGTCGGCCCGCCGCCGGAGCCGAACTGCCACCAGTCCACGTTGAACAGGTAGCCGCTCCCGCCGGTGTACCTGAAGTACAGGTCGTGGGTGCCCGTCGCGCCGTTCACCCCGCAGGACACGGTCGTCCATGCCTGCCAGCCGCCGGTACCCGGGACGATGCACGTACCGGCCAGGGTGCCGTTGACGCCGTCCAGGCGGAGCTCGATCCTCCCGCCACCGGACCCCGAGGCGACGCGCGTGGTGAAGGTCTTCGCTCCGGTCCCGAAGGCGACGCCCTTGACCTTGACGTAGTCGCCGTTCTCGATGAACCCGATGTTCATCCCGCCTCCGTCGGCGGGTTCCGTCTCCACGCCGGACTCCCAGGCGATCGTCTCGGCCTCCTGCCGGACGTAGGGGTTCAGCGTGCCCACCTGGGGCGCCCCGGTCGTGGTCATGTTGATCGTCGGGATCGTGCCGTCGGCGTTGTAGGCGAACCTCTCCACGGCGACCGAGCGGGTGTAGCCGCCGCCGCCCGGCAGTGCGCCGTTGTGGTAGAAGAAGTACGAGTTCCCGGCGAAGTCGATGATGCCGGGATGGTTGGTGAAGCTGCCGCCCTGGGTGGGCATGATCGTGCCGCGGTAGGTCCACGGCCCGGTGGCGCTCGGGGCCGTCGAGTAGGCGATGAACTCGGAGCAGCACTTGGCGGCGAACACGTTGTAGTACAGGCCGCCCCGCTTGTAGACCCAGGGTCCCTCTTCGTACAGGGTCGGGCGGTTCGCGTCACCGGTGCGCGTGCCGAAGCCCGCGGTGGTCAGGGCGACCTTCGTCGGGCTGCCGGAGTACGAGGTCATGTCGGCGTTCAGCTTCACGTACCACAGGTTGGGGTTGCCCCAGTAGAGGTAGGCCTGGCCGTTGTCGTCGACGAAGACGGTGGGGTCGATCTCGCCGTTCTCCACCAGCGGGCGTCCGATGGCGTCCTTGAAGGGCCCGGTGGGGCTGTCGGACACCGCCACGCCGATGGCCATCCTGCCGGTCGCCCGGTTCTTGGTGGGCACGTACCAGTAGAACCTGCCGTTCCGGTGGATCGCCTGGCCCGCCCACGCGTCCGCGCTCGCCCAGCTGAAGGTCGCCAGGCTCAGCGGGGAGCCGTGGTCGGTCCAGTTGACCATGTCCGCCGAGGACCAGACCCGCCACTCCTTCATCGTGAAGTATGTCGAGCCGTCCTCGTCGTGGCCGGTGTAGAGGTAGACCCGGCCGTTGTGCACCAGCGGGGCCGGGTCGGCGGTGTAGATGGTCTGGACGATCGGGTTGTCCGCCCTGGCCGCGGCGGCCGGAAGCAGCATCATGACGGAGAGCAGGCTCATGATCCAGGCGAGTCCGCGCCTGGACGGGATCCCGCTCGGACCCGGACGTGCGATTCGCATGGATCTCCTCTTCGGGGGGTGGCCGCTCACGGGGACCGGTCCGTCCTACGGGGGCGGCTTATGTTAGCGCTAACATAATTGTCGGGGTCAGCCCTTCTTCGATTGCCGTCGGATGGTGGCGGTGGTGTCGCGGAGCAAATATGACACCGCGGGGCCTGTCAAGCGCCGTCCCCGCCCCTCGACGCGCCGCCGGCCGTGGCCCGGGTCTCCTGGCTGGGCACAAGCCGAGCCGGGACGCTCCCGCGGGGAGTGAAACTTTCACAGGCGGGCGACCCGCACGGTGAGGGCGGAGCCGGGAGAAGGCCCGCCCGCCGGACCGGCCCGGAAGCGCCCCTCCCGGCGAGGTCGTGCCCCGAGTCCGAAAAGAAGTCTTGACAAGTTCGGTAATGATTTCGAAACTGACTCTCCAGTCGGCCTCCTGCCGGGTCGGTGGTGGAACGGCAGGAGCGCTTCGGCGCGCGGCTCCCTTCCGGCCGGATCGGTGTGATCCGGCCGCTTCCCGACCCGTGACGATCCCGCGCGCCGCGGACCGCCGGTGATGATCCCGTACGCCGTGGACCGCCGGGCCCACGCCGGGACCACGGACGGAGCGCACCTCGCGCCCACCCCGGGACGGCGGCGACGCCCGCTCGCCGGACCAGGACGACCTGTCGCCTCACCCGTCACGACCCGCGCCGGTGGACGCGGGTCAGGCGTGCCGCCGGGTCCGCTCCGCGCGCCCCAAGTGACCGAGAAGAACGTCCCCCTTACGAAAGGGCTCTTCCGATGTCCTCGTTCCGGTTCAGCCGCCGCCGACTACTCGCCACGGCCGCGCTCACCACGGCCGCCGGCCTGCTGAAGACGGGCCCCGCCTGGGCCACCGAAGGCCCCCAGAGCTACACCCCGAGCTGGTCGTCGGTCGACCAGCACCCGCCGGCCGCCGAGTGGTTCCAGGACGCGAAGTTCGGCGTCTACTTCCACTGGGGCGTCTTCAGCGTCCCGGCGTTCGCGAACGAGTGGTACCCGCGCAACATGTACAACAACGGCTCGGGCGAGAACAACCACCACAGGAGCGTCTACGGCGACCCCTCGGCCTGGCCGTACCACAACTTCATCAACGGCGCGCGTGACAGGGCCGGCAACTGGGTGCAGTTCGCACCGAAGCTGAAGTCGGCCGGCGGCGCCTTCGACCCGGACGAGTGGGCGCAGCTGTTCGCCGACGCCGGCGCCCGGTTCGCCGGACCGGTGGCCGAGCACCACGACGGCTACTCGATGTGGAACAGCAGGGTGAACGAGTGGAACTCGGTCGCCACCGGTCCCAGACTCGACCTGCTGCGCCTGCACGCCGACGCCATCCGCGCCAAAGGCCTCAAACTCCTGGTGGCCATGCACCACGCCTACAACTTCACCGGCTTCTACCAGTGGGCGCCGGCCCAGTCGTCCGCCTCCCTCAGGAAGCTGTACGGCCAGCTCGGCTCCGCCGAGGAGCAGCAGCTGTGGTACGACAAGCTCAAGGAGGTCATCGACGGCTACCAGCCCGACATCATCTGGCAGGACTTCAACCTCAGCCGGCTGGACGAGTCGCGGCGGCTGAGCTTCCTGGCGTACTACTACAACCAGGCGGTCGCCTGGAACAGGGACGTCGTCGCCACCTACAAGGACGGGTTCGACACCAGGGGCGAGGTCTTCGACTACGAGCGCGGCGGCCCCGCCGCCATCCAGACCCCCTACTGGCTCACCGACGACAGCATCTCCAGCTCCAGCTGGTGCTACACCGACGGCATCGGCTACTACTCGCTCAACGCGATGCTGCACTCGCTGATCGACCGGGTCAGCAAGAACGGCACCATGCTGCTGAACATCGCCCCGACGGCCGACGGCACCATCCCCTCGGGGCAGCGGTCGATCCTGCTGGGCATCGGGGACTACCTCCGGCGTTTCGGCGAGTCCGTCTACTCGACCCGGGCCTGGACCGTCCACGGCGAGGGGCCCACCCAGATGGGCGGCGGCTCCTTCACCACGCCGCGGGCGGGGACCGCCACCGACATCCGCTTCACCCGCAGCAAGGACGACACGGTGCTGTACGCCACCGTGCTGGGCTGGCCGGGCGGCACGCTGCACATCACGACCCTGGGCTCGAACCGGGTCAACCTCGGCAACCTGGTCTCGGTGCGGCTCCTGGGCTCCTCGGCCGGCCAGTACGTCGACCTGCCCGGCCGCACCCAGGACGGCTCCGGCCTGCACGTCTCGATGCCCTCGTCCACCGCCCCGTTCAGCGCGCCGGCGTACGTGGTCAAGCTGACCTTCAACGGCCGGATCCCCGCCCTGGGATCCGGTCCCGCGCCGACCGGCTGGGTGCGGATCGCCAACGTCGCCACCGGTCTGGTGCTGGACGGCGGCGGCAGTGTGGCGTCGGGGGCGAACCTCAAGCAGTGGAACTGGGACGGCAGCACGAATCTGCAGTGGCAGCTCATCGACCTGGGCGGCGGCTGGTTCCGGATCGTCAACCGTACCAACGGCCTGGTGGCCGACAGCTGGGGCAATGCGGCCAACGGCGCGGTGTGCCGGCAGGGCACCTGGAACGGCGGCGACAACCAGCAGTGGAAGCTCACCAATGTGGGCAACGGCCGCTACCAGATCGTCAACCGCGGCACCGGCACCGCCCTGGACGGCATGGGCAACACCACCGCCGGATCCACCGCAGGGATGTGGACCCCCAACGGCAGCACCAACAACCAGTGGACCATCACCGCGAGCTGACCGTAACCACCGCGCGGCCGCCTCCGGCCCGTGCGCCCGTCCGACCCCCCACTCTCCAGGAGGCTCACGTGTCATCCACCCCCCTCAGCCGCCGCCGGCTGCTCCAGGCCGCAGGCGTCGCCGTCGTCGCCTCCACCGCCGGCCAGATCGGCGGCACCGGCACGGCCCGCGCCGCGGTCGCCCCGGCGCGGCCCGACATCGGCGTGTCGGCGTACCCGTTCGACTTCGGGCAGGTACGGCTGACGGCCGGCCGCCTGATGGACAACCAGAACCGGACGCTGTCGTACCTGCGGTTCGTCGACGTCGAACGGCTGCTGTACAACTTCCGCGCCAACCACCGGCTGTCCACCGAGGGCGCCGCCGCCAACGGCGGCTGGGACGCTCCCTCGTTCCCGTTCCGCACCCACGCGCAGGGGCACTTCCTCACCGCGTGGGCCCAGGCCTACGCCGTGCTCGGCGACACCGTCTGCCGGGACAAGGCCACCCGCATGGTGGCCGAGATGGCCAGGTGCCAGGCGAACAACGGCGCCGCCGGGTTCAACACCGGGTACCTGTCCGGCTTCCCCGAGTCGGACTTCACCGCCCTCGAGGCCCACACGCTGAACAACGGCAACGTGCCGTACTACTGCATCCACAAGACCATGACCGGTCTGCTCGACGTGTGGCGCCTCATCGGCAGCACCCAGGCGCGCGACGTGCTGCTGGCGCTCGCCGGCTGGGTCGACTGGCGGACGGGCAGGCTGAGCGGCAGCCAGATGCAGGCCATGCTGGGCACCGAGTTCGGCGGCATGAACGCGGTGCTGACGGACCTGTACCAGCAGACCGGCGACACCCGCTGGATGATCACCGCCCAGCGGTTCGACCACGCCGCCGTGTTCAACCCCCTGGCGTCGAACCAGGACCAGCTGAACGGCCTGCACGCCAACACCCAGGTGCCCAAGTGGATCGGCGCGGCCCGCGAGTACAAGGCCACCGGCACGACCCGCTACCGGGACATCGCCGTCAACGCCTGGAACATCACCGTCGGCGCGCACACCTACGCGATCGGCGGCAACAGCCAGGCGGAGCACTTCCGCGCCCCCAACGCGATCGCCGGTTACCTCGCCAACGACACCTGCGAGCACTGCAACAGCGTCAACATGCTCAACCTGACCCGCGAACTGTGGCTGCTGAACCCCGACCGGGCCGCGTACTTCGACTTCTACGAGCAGACGCTGCTCAACCACGTCGTCGGCGCGCAGAACCCGGCCGACGGCCACGGTCACGTCACCTACTTCACCCCGCTCAAACCGGGCGGCCGCCGCGGGGTGGGCCCGGCGTGGGGCGGCGGCACCTACAGCACCGACTACAACTCGTTCTGGTGCTGCCAGGGGACGGGGGTGGAGATCAACACGCGGCTGATGGACTCCATCTACTTCCGCAACGGCACCACGCTGACGGTGAACCTGTTCGTGCCGTCGACGCTGGACTGGACCCAGCGCGGCATCACGGTCACCCAGACGACGTCCTTCCCGGTGAGCGACACCACCACCCTCCAGGTCACCGGCGACGCCGGCGGGTCGTGGACGATGCGGGTCCGCATCCCCTCCTGGACCACCGGCGCCACGATCAGCGTCAACGGCGCCCAGCAGAACGTGGACACCACCCCCGGGACGTACGCCGTCCTCACCCGTTCCTGGAGCTCCGGCGACACCGTCACCGTGCGCCTGCCCATGCGGGTGGTCACGAAGCCCGCCAACGACAACCCCGGCATCCAGGCGATCGCCTACGGCCCGGTCGTCCTGTCCGGGAACTACGGCAACACCGCGCTGTCGGCGCCGCCGGCCCTGAACACCGCGTCCGTCACCAGGACCGGTTCCACGACCCTGGCCTTCACCGCGACCGCCGACTCGGCGACGGTCAACCTCGGCCCCTTCTACGACGCCCACGGGTACAACTACGCCGTCTACTGGAACACCGGCGGTGGCGGCCCCACGCCGACCGGCTGGGTGCGGATCGCCAACGTCGCCACCGGTCTGGTGCTGGACGGCGGCGGCAGCGTGGCGTCGGGGGCGAACCTCAAGCAGTGGAACTGGGACGGCAGCACGAATCTGCAGTGGCAGCTCATCGACCTGGGCGGCGGCTGGTTCCGGATCGTCAACCGTACCAACGGCCTGGTGGCCGACAGCTGGGGCAATACGGCCAACGGCGCGGTGTGCCGGCAGGGCACCTGGAACGGCGGAAACAACCAGCAGTGGAAGCTCACCAACCTCGGCAACGGCCGCTACCAGATCGTCAACCGCGGCACCGGCACCGCCCTGGACGGCATGGGCAACACCACCGCCGGATCCACCGCAGGGATGTGGACCCCCAACGGCAGCACCAACAACCAGTGGACCATCACCGCGAGCTGACCGCGACCGCCGCGTGACGCGGGCGCCGGAGCGCACGCCCCTCCGGTGCCCGCGTCACACCACCGCCCCGAGAAGGCCGGGCCCTGGGACCAGGACCCGGCCTTCTCGTTCGTTCCCGTCCGCGCCGGCTCACCGGCAGCCGGAGGTCACCCGCCGTCGCCTCCGGTCACGGGCTCGTGCAGGTCACACCGGTCGGGGCGGCAGAGCCATTGCCGTTGGCGGTGAAGCCGAACGTCGCCGACCCGTTGCCGGGAACGGTGCCGTTGTAGGGGGCGTTCCTGACGGTCACCGTGCCTCCGGTGCCGGTGTTCACACCGTTCCACAGGCTCGTGATCGTCTGGCCGCCGGCCAGGGTCATCTTCACGGTCCAGCCGTTGAGCGGGGACGACCCGGGGTTGCCGACGGTCACCTCGCCCTGGAAGCCGGAGCCCCATTCGTTGGTCAGCCGGTACGCCGCCGTGCATCCGCCCGGCGGAGGGGTCACCGTCGGCGTGGCGGTCGGGGTCACCGTGGGCGTCGCCGTCGGGGTGGCCGTCGGGCCCGCGCCGCCGCTGACCCGGTACACGACGGTGCCGTGCGCCGGCACACTGGCCGAAATGGAGCCGGTGCTGGTGCTGACGGCGTTCGTCCACGCGTCGCGCAGGGTGAACGACCCGCCCTGCAGGCCGATCGCGGACGCGGTGGTGCCGACCGTGGTGGTGCTTCCGCCCTGGTTGAACAGGGCGACCGCGACGTCGCCGTCGGCGAGCCTCTTGGCCAGCACCCGCCGGGTCCCGTCGTTGCTGATCTGGCGGGCCTGCAGGCCGAGCGGGTCCTGGTTGATGGCGATCAGGTTCTGGTTCTTCAGGATGGCCGTCGTCGCCGAGTCCATGGAGCGCAGGTCGTTACCGGCGATCAGGGGCGAGGCCATGATCGCCCAGAGGGCGAAGTGGCTGCGCATCTCGGTGTCGTTCATGCCACCCCGGCCGACCTCCATCATGTCCGGGTCGTTGAACGCCCCCGGCCGGGCGTACGACGCGAGCGGGACGGTGACGTTGACGATGTTCTGGATGCCCATCGGGTACCCGTTGGTCTGGCCGGTGTCCCACTTGTTGGTGATGTCCTCGGTGGTCCGCCACATGTTGGCGACATCGCCCCAGTCGCGCTGCGGCCCCGTCTTGGCGTGGATGCTGTTGGGGTTGATGCTGTAGACGATCTGCCGCCCGGTCGCCGCCAGCGCGTCGCGCATCTTCGCGAACGTCCGGACCTGGTCGTCGATGGTGCCGTTGGGGGAGCACCAGTCGTACTTCAGGTAGTCCACGCCCCAGGCGGCGAACTGCCTGGCGTCCTGGACCTCGTGGCCCTGGCTGCCGGTCGCACCCGGATAGCCGCCGAAGTACTGCGCGCAGGTCTTGTCCACCGGCACCTGGTAGATGCCGAACTTCAGCCCCTTGGCGTGCAGGTAGTCACCGAGGGCCTTCATCCCGCTGGGGAACCGCGACGGGCTGCCCCGCAGGTTCCCCGCCGAGTCGCGGGCGGGGTCGAACCAGCAGTCGTCGACCACGACGTACTGGTAGCCCAGGTCGCGCAGACCGGAGCTGACGATCGAGTCGGCCATCTGCTTGATCAGTGTCTCGTTGATGTTGCAGCCGAACGTGTTCCAGCTGTTCCAGCCCATGGGCGGCGTGCGGGCCACGCCGTTCTCCAGGGCGTCGGCCTGGCCCTGCAGGGCGACCAGGCCGCCCGCGAGAACGCCGGCGGCGAGTATGGCTCCCACCTTGCGCAAGGATCCTCCCTGAGGTGAGCGGCGGGCGTCCGGTGAAAGCGGCCGGACCGCCGCTTCGGATGGAGGGCGGCCGGCGCCGGTGAGTGGCGCCGGCCGCCGCGTGCGGACGACGGGTCAGGGGCTGGTGCAGGTGGCGGTCGGGGTGGCCGCGGTGCCGTTGGCGGTGAAGCCGAAGGTGGTGGAGGCCCCGGCGGCGACGGAACCGTTGTAGGGGGCGTTGCGGACGGTCACCGCGGAGCCGGACACGGTCTGCGTGCCGCTCCACAGGCTGCTGATCGTCTGCCCGCCCGGCCAGGTCCACTGCACGGTCCAGCCGTCGATCGGCGCGCTGCCCGCGCGGACGGTCACCGTCGACTGGAACCCGCCGGGCCAGCTGTTGGTCGTCTCGATCGTCGCCGAGCACGCGCCCCCGATCGGGGAGGTGGTCGGGGACGGGGAGGTGGTCGGGGTGACGCTCGGCGAGGGCGACGAGGTCGGCGGCGTGGTGCTGTCGAACTGGGTGAAGAACTTCCACACCTCCGCGGGGACCCAGGTCCGGGAGCCGCTGTCGCCGGGGGCCCCGTCCTGCGGCGCGGCGATGTGGCCCTCGTCGAACGCGGCCCACACCACCGGGTACCCGGCCCGGCACCCCGAGTAGGTGGTGACCCGGTGCGTCAGGCTGCCCTGCGCCGGCTCGGGCGGGTTCTGGGCGGTGCAGCCGTTGTTCCTGACGAACCTGTCACGCATGGACCGTCCGCCGGAGATGTTGAGCACGCTGTCCCGCAGACCGTGGATCCCCATGTACGCGATGGGCTGGGAGCCGTCGCTGCAGCCGCTGAGCACCCCGCCGGACTGCACCGCGACCGCGCGGAAGACGTTCGCCCTGGCGCAGGCGATCGCGTACGACATGGCGCCGCCGTAGCTGAAGCCGGTGGCGAACAGCTGCGAGGTGTCGACGCAGAGCGAGCCCTCGACCTGCCGGACGATGTCGTCGATGAGGGTCAGGTCCTCGCCGTTCGAGTTGCCCCAGCCGTTGTTGAGGCCCTGGGGCGCGACGAAGATCGCGCTGTTGTTCGCCAGGCGCTGGAGCCCGTAGTAGGACCAGACGTCCCGCTGCACGGTCTGGCCCGTGGCGACGTCGGTGGCGGTGCCACCCAGCCAGTGGAGCCCGAAGATCAGCCGGTAGGGGTGGTTGCCGTCGTAGTTGTCGGGGACCCGCAGGATGTAGCTGCGGCTCTTGCCGCCGCTCTGGATCGTGCGCGTGCCGCTCGTCAGCCCGGGGGCCTTGCCGCACCCGGCGGTCGCCGCGAGGGTTCCGGCCGCGCGCGTGGGCGTACCACCGATGGCGGCGCTCAGCGCCGGGCCGCTCGCGACGAGGACGGCGAGCGCCGCGATCGCCAGGGCGACGAAGAGGGATCTGCGTTTCGACATCACGTGACTCTCTCTGCCGGCCGGACGCCGGCGTGCGTGGACGGGGGCGGTCACATAGGGAGGCGCCGGCCGGCCGGGGAGGCGGGCGACGCGGCGCGGAGTGCTGCGGACGTGTTCATTCACGCTCCAGGGGGCGCGGCCGCGGCCGCGCACGGTGGTGACGCCGGCCGTGGAGAACCTGGATCGGCCGGCACTGTCATCGGCGTTCGTGAGAATGCGCGGAAGCCGGACCCGGCGAACCCGCGGCCCGGTCCGTACCGGTGCGACGTGGACGGCGTCGTGACCGGGAACCCCTGCCGATCACCACCGACTCCGGCAAGGGGGCCATTGCGGACTCAGTGTGGAAATCTCCACGAAACCTGTCAAGGCCGCTTCGGAAGCGTTTCGACGGAGCGGACGGGCCGAGCCCCCGGCCCGCGTCGCCGGGCCGCTCGGGTGACGAGGGCTTCCATCCCTCCCCGGCGGGTGCTCCACGGGGGCGGTCACCCGCCGGAGATCCGATCGTTGCGAAGTGATTTCGTGAAAATTTCATCCACCGCACCTCGCGCATGATCGAGTTCCGCCTGGTGGGAGCGGACGGGGCGCGTGCGGCGGGCCGGGACGCCGCCGGGAGGGGGATTCGGGGGCCCTTGACGGGACCGCCTCACGTCGTGTTTGCTCCCCGGCATCACCACCACACACTCCGACGAAGGAGAACCGGTCTTGCGAATGATTTGTTAACGCTAACAGTGATGTGAGCACCGTACCGGAGCCGGGCGGGACCACCACCCGCGGTGCGATCCGGTTCCGGCCGTCGGGTTCCGGCCGTCGGGTTCCGGCCGTCACCGGACGGAGACACCCCGTTTTCCTTGACACGCCTGCCATTCGCGACGCCCACCCGTGGCGCTCCGTGGACCGCGATCGCGGTGACCCACGCATAGGGGAGAAGATGAAACCTGGACGGCTCATACCGGCGGCGGCTCTGGTGATCACGGGGTTCCTGGCCGCGGCGTGCGGGGGGAACGACGGTTCCGGCGCCGCCGCGGGAGGGGGCGCTCCGGCGAAGCCGGTCGTCGGCGTCGACTATCCGCGCTCCGACACCGACTTCTGGAACTCCTACATCAGCTACGTGCCGAAGTCCGGTGGTGAGCTGGGAATGGAGCTGAAGACCACCAACTCCCAGAACGACATCGCCAAGCTGACCTCCAACGTGCAGAGCCTCATCGGCCAGGGCGTGAAGGCCGTGGTGATGGCGCCGCAGGACACCGCGGCGGTCGCCCCCACCCTCCAGCAGCTGGAGGGCAAGAAGATCCCCGCCGTGCTGGTGGACACCCGGCCCGACACCGGGAACGCCTACATGGTGGTGCGCGCCGACAACCGCGCCTACGGGGAGAAGGCCTGCCGCTTCCTGGGCGAGAAGCTCGGCGGCAAGGGGAAGGTCGTGATGCTGCAGGGCGACCTGGCCTCCATCAACGGCCGGGACCGCACCGAGGCGTTCAACGACTGCATGAAGCAGAACTACCCCGGCATCACGGTCTTCGGTGAGGCCGCGAACTGGGACGGCGCCGTCGCCTCGCAGAAGCTGCAGACGCGCCTGACCGCCAACCCGGACGTCAAGGGCGTCTACATGCAGTCGAGCTTCGCGCTGGCCGGGACCCTCCAGGTGCTCAAGCAGCGCGGGCTGCTGGTCGCGCCCACCGATCCCAAGCACGTCTTCGTGGTCTCCAACGACGGCATCCCGCAGGAGCTGAAGGAGATCGCCGCCGGCAACATCGACGCCACCGTGTCGCAGCCGGCCGACCTGTACGCCAAGTGGGCGCTGTCGTACGCCAAGGCCGCCGCCGAGGGCAAGACCTTCCAGCCGGGCAAGACCGACCACGACAGCACCATCATCCAGGTCCGGCCCGGCCTTCTGGAGGACCAGCTGTCCGCGCCGCTCGTCACCGCCGACGGCGCCGCCTACGGGGAGATCACCAGCCTGAAGCACGACGACACGTCGCTGTGGGGCAACAACCTCGGCTGAAAGGCGGCCCATGTCGGAGTCCACGGAAGGGACCGTGAGCCGCCCCTCCGCCCACGGTCACGGGCCGTCCGGTTCGGATTCGCCGGTGGCCGAGGCGGAGGGCGTCACCAAGAGGTACGGCGAGACGGTGGCGCTGAACGGCGCCCACATCACGATCATGCCGGGCCAGGCCCACGCCCTGGTCGGCCGGAACGGCGCGGGTAAGTCCACGCTGGTGTCCATCCTGACGGGCCTGCAGGCGCCGGATGAGGGACGGGTGCGGTTCGCGGGGGCGGCCGCGCCGCGCCTGACCGACCGGGACGCCTGGCGGCGGCGGGTCGCCTGCGTCTACCAGAAGTCCACCATCATCCCCGAGCTGACCGTGGCCGAGAACCTGTACCTCAACCGGCACGAGCGCACCGGGCTCGGCCTGATCGGCTGGAAGAGTCTGTGGCGCAAGGCCGCCGATCTGCTGCAGGCATGGTCGGTGGAGGTGGACGTACGCCGCCCGGCCGGGGAACTGGGGGTCGAGCAGCGCCAGTTCGTGGAGATCGCCCGTGCGCTGTCGTTCGGAGCCCGGTTCATCATCCTGGACGAGCCCACCGCCCAGCTCGACGGCGCCGCGATCTCCCGGCTGTTCACCCGGATGCGCGCGATGCGCGAGCAGGGCGTCACCTTCCTGTTCATCAGCCACCACCTGCAGGAGATCTACGAGATCTGCGACACCGTCACCGTGTTCCGCGACGCCCGGCACATCCTCACCGCTCCCGTCGCGGACCTGCCCCGGGCGGAGTTGGTCGCGGCGATGACCGGGGAGGCCGCAGGGCTGCGCGAGCGCGAGGCCCGCCCGCCGGTCTCCGCCGGTGAGCCGGTCGTCCTCGACGTGCGGGATCTCACCTCGGGCGGGACCTATGAGCAGGTGAGTCTCCAGGTGCGCGCCGGGGAGATCGTGGGCCTGGCCGGCGCCGAGGGCAGCGGCAAGACCGAGGTCGCCGAGACCGTCGTGGGCCTGCGCGCCCCGGACTCGGGGACCATCGAGGTGGCCGGGCGGCGTCCGCGCGCCGCGAGCGTGCCCGCCTCCCTGGCCGCCGGCGTGGGCTTCGTACCCCGTGACCGTCACCATCAGGGCCTCGTCCCGCAGATGTCGATCGCCGACAACGCCACCCTGACCGTTCCCGAGCGGCTCGGACCGGCGGGCCTGATCAGCGGCCGGCGCCGGGATGAGCTGGCCCGCGACCTGATCGGCAACCTGGCGATCAAGACGCCCGGCCCCGCCCTGCCCGTTTCGGGACTGTCCGGCGGCAACCAGCAGAAGGTCGTGATGGCCCGCGCCCTGGCCGGCGATCCCCGCCTGCTGGTACTGATCACCCCCACCGCCGGGGTCGATGTGCGCTCCAAGGAGTTCCTGCTCGGCAAGGTCGAAGAAGTCGCCGCTCAGGGGACGGGCGTCGTGATCGCCTCCGACGAACTGGACGATCTGCGGCTGTGCGACCGGGTGCTGGTGATGTTCCACGGCCGCATCGTGGCCGAACTGGCCGCCGGCTGGCACGACCACGAGATGGTCGCCGCCATGGAAGGAGTCGACCTCGATGCCTGAGACCACCACCGTCCCAACCGGATCCACCGGGTCCGCACCGGATGCCCCGGCCGCCGCGGTGTCCGGCCGCCGGCGCCCCGGCCCCGCGTTGGCTCGGTTGCGGGACTTCGCGCTGGTGCCCGCGATCATCGGGATCGCCGTCGTCGGCCAGATCGTCAGCCCGATCTTCCTGCAGGCCGACAACATCATCAACATCCTGCAGACCATGTCGGAGATCTCCCTGCTCGTCCTGGCCCAGACACTCGTGCTGGTGGCCGGGAAGATGGACCTGTCACTGGAGTCGACCTTCGGCCTGGCACCCGGCGTGGCCGCCTGGCTGACCGTCGCCGCCGGCGCGGGCCACGGCCTCGGGCTGCTGGACGGCGGCTGGGCTATCCCGGTCACCCTCGCGGCGGGCGTGCTGATCGGCGTGGTGAACGCGCTGTTCATCGTCCGCTTCGGCCTCAACGGCTTCGTCGTCACCCTGGGCATGCTCATCGTGCTGCGCGGCCTTTTGACCGGCATCTCCGGCGGGCAGACCTTCTTCAACCTCCCGGCGTCGATGACCTACCTCGGCTCGGCCCTGTGGCTCGGCGTGCCGGCGTCCATCTGGATCTGCCTGCTGCTGTTCGCCGCCGGGGTCGTGCTGCTGGGCTTCACCCGGTTCGGGCGGGCGTTGTACGCCATCGGCGGCAACCTCGACGCCGCCAGGGCCGCGGGGATCCGCACCACCCGGGTTCTGTGGATCACGCTGATCGGAGCGAGCGCGCTGGCCGCGCTCGGCGGTCTGCTGCTGTCGGGCCGTCTTGCCTCGGTCGCCGCCTCCCAGGGGGATGGCGCGATCTTCACGGTGTTCGCCGCCGCCGTCATCGGCGGCGTCAGTCTCAACGGCGGCAAGGGCACGATGTTCGGCGCGTTCACCGGCATCCTTCTGCTCTACATGATCCAGAACGTCCTGACCCTCGCGGGCGTCCCGGCCCAGTGGATCCAGGCGCTCAACGGAGCGATCATCCTCACCGCCCTCGTCCTCTCCCGCCTCACCGGTGGCAGATCCCAGGAGTGATCTCCCGCCTCACCGGCGGCGGATCCCAGGGGTGAACCGCAGTGAGAGGAGGCGCGGCCCTCGAACGGGGTCGCACCTTCTCCCGTTGCATTCGCTCCGCCACATCACCGTATGTCCCGACAGGAAAGGACCGGACCGGCAGATGCCCGCCAACGCCGACGGAGGTGGGAACACCACCCTCGAACAGGACTGGACCACCGTCGAGAGCACGACCGGACGCCTCGGGACCCCAGTGGGAGGGTGAGCGCAGGGCCGCCGGCCGCACGGTGCCGCAGGAAGGCCGAACCGCGCCGGCCGTACGGCGATGGCCGGACCCGGGACGGCGCGGGAAAGGACGGGCCGAAAGCGTGTTGCGTCTCCGCCGGCCGGCCGCCACCTTTCAGATATCCCACGAAGAGGACTACGTCGGTGACTACCTGGACTGAGGTTCTCCCACCCCGGGCGGGCGGCGGTCACCGCGTGGCCGTCGCCCGCCGGATGGCGGGCTGAGGGATTTTGATAAGACTGGGGGATAAGTCCGTTGTGGTCTGTCCCCTGGGAGGGCACCGGTGAGCGACACGGTCCCCGAGCGAACCCCCGAACACATCGACGTCCTCATCGTGGGGGCTGGCCTGTCCGGAATCGGCGCCGCCGCCCACCTCCGGCGCGAACACCCACGGAAATCCCTCGCGATCCTGGAGTCGAGGGGTGCCATCGGGGGGACGTGGGACCTGTTCCGCTACCCGGGGATCCGCTCGGACTCCGACATGTTCACCCTCGGATACTCCTTCCGGCCCTGGACCGACGCCAAGTCCATCGCCGACGGCCCGTCGATCCGCTCCTACGTCGCCGACACCGCCCGCGAGTACGGCCTGGGCCGGCACATCCGCTTCCACCTGCGCGTCACGCGCGCGTCCTGGTCGTCGGAGACGGCACGCTGGACGGTCACCGCGGTGCGCACCGGGCCCGGCGAACACGGCCCCGGGCACGAAACCGGGCACGGGGCCGAGGACGGTTCCGGGCACGGAGCCGGGGCCGGGCACGGGGTCGGGACCGGGGCCGGGCACGGGAAGGGTTCCGAAGAGGGCATCGAAGAGGGGGCCGAGGAGGCTTCCGGAGGCGACGCCGGGCGCGGCCCCGAGGACGGTCCCGGCGGTCCGGGTGATTCCGGGAATTCCGGGGAGACGGTGACGTTCACCTGTTCGTTCCTGATGGCCTGCACCGGCTACTACCGCTACGACGAGGGATACCGCCCCGCCCTCCCCGGAGAGCACGACTTCCGGGGGCCGATCGTGCACCCGCAGCACTGGCCGGACGACCTCGACCACACCGGCCGGCGCGTCGTCGTCATCGGCAGCGGCGCGACCGCGGTGACCCTGGTGCCCGCGCTGGCGGAGAAGGCGGAGCACGTCACGATGCTGCAGCGCTCGCCGACCTACGTCGCGGCCGTGCCGTCCCGTGACCGGCTGGCCGACCGGATCCGCCGCCACCTGCCGGCCCGTACGGCCTACCGGATCGTGCGCTGGAAGAACGTGCTGTTCTCCATGGCCGTCTACCGGCTCAGCCGCCGCCGGCCGAAGCTGGTGAAGGCCCTCCTGCGCCGGGGCGCGGCGGCCGCGCTGCCCGCCGGCTTCGACGTCGACACGCACTTCGCGCCGTCCTACGACCCGTGGGACCAGCGGCTGTGCGCCGTACCCGACGGCGACCTGTTCCGCGCGGTCCGGGAGGGCCGGGCCGACGTCGTCACCGACCACATCGAGCGTCTCACCCCCGACGGCGTCACGCTCCGCTCCGGCCGGCGCCTTCCCGCCGACATCGTCGTGACCGCGACCGGGCTCAACCTGCTGGCGATCGGCGGCATGCGCCTGAGCGTCGACGGCCGGGACGTCGAACTGCCGCGGACCCTCGCCTACAAGGGCATGATGCTGTCGGGTGTGCCGAACTTCTCCCTCACCGTCGGCTACACCAACGCCTCCTGGACGCTCAAGGCCGACCTGGTCTCCCGCTACGTGTGCCGGTTGCTCAGGCACATGGACGCGCACGGGCATCGGGCCGTCACCCCGGTCGCCCCCGACCTGGAGGATCGGGACGCCCTCGCACCGCTGATCGACCTGAAATCCGGGTACGTGCTGCGAAGCGCCGGTCTGCTGCCCAGGCAGGGCCCCGAGGCGCCGTGGCGGCTGTACCAGAACTACCTCCGCGACGTGCGCCTGATGCGGAGCGGTCCGGTCACCGACGGCGTCCGCTTCACCGGCGCCGTCCGCCGTCCCCGCGACCTGTCGTGACCATCATCCGCCGTGACCACCCGCCGTGACCACCCGCCGTGACCACCCGCCGTGACCACCCGCCGTGACCACCCGCCGTGACCACCCGCCGTGACCACCCGCCGTGACCACCTGCCGTGATCGTCGCCCATCGCTTCACAGCCTCATCGCCGAGAAACCGAGGTTCACCACTGTGCGTACCATGCTCGCCGGACGGCTCCACCTGGACACCGACCCCCGGACGTTCGCGGTGGAGGAGGTCCCCGTTCCCGTCCCCGGCCCGGGGGAGGTGCTCATCGAGGTCAGGGCGGCCGGGGTCTGCCTGTCCGACGTCCACCTGATCGACGGCAGCCTCAGGCCCCTGCGCCTCTCCGACGCGGTCACCCTCGGCCACGAGGTCGCCGGGGTCGTCCACGGTCTCGGCCCGGACGTCGCCGGGGACTGGGCCCCCGGCGCGCGCGTCGCCCTGCAGGCCGGGCAGTCCTGCGGCCGGTGCGCCGACTGCGTGCGCCGGCGCCCGTGCCGACTGCCGCTCACCCGGGGCGTGGACTACGACGGGGGCTGGGCCCAGTACACGCTCGCCCGAGAGGACACGCTCGTCGCGATCCCCGACGCGCTGCCGTTCGACCAGGCGGCCATCATCCCCGACGCGGTCTCCACCCCCTACGCCGCCGTCGTGCAGACCGGGCAGGTCCGCCCGGCCCAGGCCGTCGGCGTCTGGGGCGCGGGCGGCCTGGGCGCGCACGGCGTCCGGATCGCCCGGCTGGCCGGGGCGGCGCCCGTCATCGCCGTCGATCCGCTGCCCGGCGCCCGTGAGCGCGCACTCGCCTTCGGCGCCGACCTGGCCTTCGATCCCGCCGACCCCGGCTTCGCCGCCGCGGTGAGGGAGGCCACCGGCGGGCGCGGCCTGGAGGCGGCGTTCGACTTCGCCGGCGTCCCGGCGGTCCGGGAGCAGGCCGCCACGGTCCTGGGCCCCGGCGGCGTCCTCGTCCTGGCCGGGCTCACCCCGCAGCCGCTCACCGTCACCGACGGCACGCGGTTCAGCTACCGCCAGAACCAGATCCGCGGCCACTACGGCTCCTCTCCCGAGCACGTCGAGCAGCTCGTACGGCTGGCCGCCACCGGTCGCCTCGATCTGGCGCCCTCCGTCACCGCCCACATCCCGCTGGCCGACGCCGCCGACGCCGTCGCCCGGCTGGAGAACAAGACGGGTGACCCGATCCGCCTCGTCCTCGTGCCGTAGGACACGGCGGCCGGCCGTACGTTCCTGGGCGCCGACAGGGAAGGGAGAGGAGCGGCTGGCCGTACGTTCCGGGCGCCGGCGGGGAACGAACGGCGGGCCGGAGGTGGAATCCGCGTGATCGTCATTGGCGGGACCGTACGGCGCGGTCGTGTGTGGAGCCTCACAGTTTGTGATCGACTGCCTGGGTATCCTGCGCTCATCGGTGAGGCGCCGCGGGACGAACCGCGTCGGCGGCGGCCTCCCAGGGAAGGGGAGCGATGTCCGGGGGCGGAGACACGAGCGCCGGCGACACCATGCGGGCGATGGCGTACGACGCCTACGGCGACACCGGGGTCCTGGCTCCGGCGCGCCTGCCGCGTCCCAAGGTCGGGCCCGGCGAGGTCCTGGTACGGGTGCGCTGCGCCGCGGTCAACCCGGTCGACTGGAAGCTCATGTCCGGCGGTCTCGACGCCCTGATGGACACCGTCTTCCCCGTCGTCCCGGGATGGGACGTCGCGGGCGTCGTCGAGCAGGTGGGCATCGACACCCCCGAGTTCGCGGTGGGCGACGAGGTCATCGCCTACGCCCGCAAGGACTACGTCCACGGCGGCACCTTCGCCGAGCTGGTCACCGTGCCTGTGCGCGCGCTCGCGCGCAAGCCCGCCTCGCTGACGTGGGAGGAGGCCGCCGGGCTGCCGCTCGCCGGTCTCACCGCCTACCAGCTGCTGACCCGGCTCGGCACCGGCGAGGGCGACACCGTGCTGATCCACAACGCGGCGGGAGGCGTCGGCACGCTGGGCGTGCAGATCGCGGCCGCCCTGGGCGCCCGCGTGATCGGCACGGCCTCCCCGGCGAACCACGACCGGCTGCGCGCCCTGGGCGCCGAGCCGGTGGCGTACGGCGAGGGCCTGGCGGAACGGGTCCGCTCCCTCGCCCCGGAGGGCGTCGACGTGGTCGCGGACTTCGTGGGCGGCGTCCTGGACGACACCCTGGCGGTGCTCGCCGACGGCGGGCGGCACGCCTCGATCGCGGACGACTCCGTCGTCGCCGCCGGCGGGCAGTGGATGTGGGTGCGCCCCAGCGGTCCCGACCTGACCACCCTCGGGGAACTCGCCGACGCGGGAAGGCTCACCGTTCCGGTGGCGCGCACGTTCGCCCTGGAGGAACTGGGCGAGGCGTTCGAGCTGAGCCGATCCGGCCACGTCCACGGCAAGCTCGTCGTGCGGATCTGACGGGAGTCAGGATCTGACGGGAGTCATGGGAGCGCGGCGGCGGAGCGGGCGGCGTGACGGGGGAGCGGGCGGCGTGACGGGGGAGCGGGCGAGCGCGCCGGGGGAGAGGTCCGCCGCCTCTCCGACCGGTTGATCGCCGTCCGCCCCTTTCCTCTGGTCCGCTGGAACGCGAACAGGATGCCGGGCACCGTACGACCCGATTTTCTGGACGGTCCTATCCCTAGGGAACGTCGCGGTGGCAAATGACCCGTCTTACCGAGGCCGGAAACCAGCGAACCTCTCCCGGAGGGAGGAAGGGGGAGAAAACTCCGGACCATAATGCTCTCCGGAACGGTTTCACCACTCCGTGGACCACCGAAATCCACCGGTGATCTTTACGGGCCGATAGATTGAAATTAATCTTGTCGCCGGAGTTGCCGCTTTCCACGGACCGAGCCGGAGCCCAGGCCCCCATGACCCACCCATCGCCCAGCCCGTCCCCGTCGGCCGCCCCCGCTCCGGCGTCCGGTTCCCCCTCCGTGCCCAGGCTCTCATCGGTGCCGAGTCCCTCACCGCAACCCGGCCCGCCGGCTGTGCCGCAGCCGTCTCCGACCGCCTCCGGGACGGGCGGGAGCCGGACCCCGGCCCATCCCCAGCCCACCCAGCCCCCGCCCTCGGTGGACGGCGAGTACTCCGGGATCGACCCCGCAGCGATGGACGGCTTCGAGCGGGGTCTCGGCCGCGCGGAGAACGCGCTCGGCCGGAACGAACCGCGCATCCGCCGCGCCCTGGAACGCCTCGACCTGGACACCTCGGGACTGGGCGCCCTGCGCGAGGTGCGGAGCTGGATCGAGGGCAGCCGGCCCGACCTGCGGCGCCGAAGCGAGACGATCCGCAAGGAGCAGACCGGTTGGGGGGCCTCCTCCGGCGGCGTCCCGGACGGCCCCGTCGCCTTCGACGAGGCCCTGTACGGCAAGGCCGCCCGTGACCCGGACGTCTACGCCGCTACCACCAGGCTGGCCGAGGCCGCGAAGAGCGGCGAGATCGACGGGAAGACCCTGGCGGAGATGGAGAAGCGGACCGGGGACGCGACGTTCGCCACGGCGCTGATGAACGCACTGGGCGCGACCCGCTTCCGCAAGCTGATGACGGACACCGTGGGACCGGGGCGGGAGAACGACAAGCAGGCGAAACGGCTGCAGACGGCTCTCGGCAGGACGCTCGGCACGGCCGGCTCGAAGCTCGGCGGGGCATGGTACGACGAGCTCACCTCCGACCTCGACCCGGCGGGGAAGACCGGCTACACCGGCTGGAAGCGGGGCTACGCGACCGTGCTGGCGCTCAAGCACGGCACCTTCAGCAGTGCCTTCCTGCTGACGATCGCGAAGAAGATCGACGCATGCGACCGGCAGGCGCCCCTGCACCCGAACGTCATGGCGGACCTCATGAGGGCGCTCGGCCGTGACCCGGCGGCGGCCCAGGACTTCTTCGTGAGCGACCCCTCCGTGCTGAAGCACTACCTGACCGAGCGGCCCTTGGGCGACGGCGGCGAGGCGCTGGGCAAGGCGCTGGAAGCGGCCACGCTCACCTTCCGCGACCACGACGGCTCGCCGGACAAGCCCTCACGCGGCTACCTGTCGGCCAAGCTGGCCTCGGAGTTCGTCCATCTGGAGGCGGGGCGGATCATCGAGGGTGACGATTCGCTCGTGAAACCGGTGAGCACGGGGCGGATTTTGGCGGGGTACATCGGCGACATCGACCGTGTGGCTCAGAAAATCAGCGATACCGTCGCGCCCGGTGTCCGAGGTTCTGACAGTCCCAGCGTGCCGGGCCGGGAGCCATGGGGGGCAGAGTTCAACAAACAAGAGCTACGCCAGGTGATGAAGGAGGCGTTCGCCGATCCTAAGGCGTTCGCCCCTGTTGTGGCAGCTCAAACGGCGTTCTCCGGCTGGCTGCTCGACCATGGTGCAGTGGAGATGTCCTCTACAGGGAGAAATGACATTTTCAAGAGCAACGTAAAGCAGGTTGGAGCAGGCTTCGGAATCGTCACTGACGCCGCAGGTCTAGCCCGTATAGAGGAAGGAAAAGGCTTGGACGAGGCGCAGGAACGTAACATGAAGCTGCTTACTGCGGCAGTCAACAGCGGCCTTTCATTTCCCCAGAAGGGGGCTTGGCCGATCGTGTCAGGAGTCATCGGAGCGTGGACTGGACTGCTCGAGGACAGCATGAAGGGAAACGCGGAGACCAAGGCTCGTAGCGAGGCCAACGCCGCTGTTGACCAAGCCCGCGTTCTCCTGCACGACCTGGCCGCTCAGGCCATGCTCAAGCATGGTTTGTTCGGTGAGGCCGACCCTCCAGCAAAGACTCATCCTTGGGCCTCGTTGGAGGGTTTGAAGAAGGGAGATGATCCTCGGGGGAACCCAAATAATTTTCTCCGGGACGATGGCCGGTCTCTCATGCCTAAGAACGAGATGATCGATAGGGCGGCTCCGGGTGGTCCTGATGATCGACGGCTTGAAGCATACGAACGGTGGCTATATGATGGGCTGTCGGGGGAGCCTTGGCAGAATATCGAGGGCCGTATGGACCAGAGTTTCTCCGAGGCTTTTTCTCAGTACGGATCATAATGAGGAAAGAAATCGGCCTCGCGTTTACGTTGATATGCGGACTGATTCTCTCATCTGCCTGTCAGGGTGGCGATAGAAAGGTTGATCGCAGCCCGCTTCCAACAGTTGCTGCTCCGCCTTACGTCTGTGAATACATTCCGTTGAGGGCTGTAGAACTGATGACCGGGATCCACGATCCACTGGTTCGCGGGTACTTCGATCTGACACCCGACGGGGGGTTGATCGGTGACGGAAGTTGCGTAGCCTACCAGCGGGAAGGTGACCGGCTGAAGCTGCTAAGGATCGGTCTCTCGCCAGGGGGATACAAAGAAGAGATCGATGAGGGGATCAAAGACGGCGCTACGCCGCTGCCGGAGATCGTCTCTGGCTCCATCGGCTATTACTTCCAGGCTGCGAACGGTGCGAATAACTCCGCGTCCGCCATCCTGGTGCGTGGTGAGGCCGAGCTTGTCATCGAACTGGAGGTGGGTGTCGAAGGGCGGGACAACGCCGCCGATGTGCTCGCGCTCATGAAGCTCATCGCGCCGAAGCTCATCACCGACGCCAGCGCCCCCTCCGCGAAGCCAGTGTCCACCGCGTCCCCCTCTCCGGAGGGCAAGGACTCCGCCTCCCCGAAGGGGGACTGACCGGATCATGGCCGAGATGGTGCCCAACCCGCTCCACGAGGCGCTGGGGGAGACTCTGCGGACGGTCGAGCCGCTGGTCCAGGAGATCGAGAACAGTCTCGACGCGCCCTGCCGGGAGTTCCATTCCGGCAAGGTGTGGACCGGGCCGGTCGCCAAGCGGTTCGACGCCGAGCTCGCCTCTCATCACGCCCGCGTCCGTGGTTCGGTGGACAGGGTCCTCGCCGACCTCCGCCAGGCTCTGGCCCGCACACCGCGTCAGGTGACCGAGGAGGAGGCTCAGGCGATCAGGAGCAGGTACGGCCTGCCCTGAGACCCCCTCTAAAAGCCGTGGGACCCGCTCTGAGGACCGGCGTCACCCGCCGGGCGGGCAGCTCGCGCCGAGCCTGGACAGGGCGTCCTTGAACTCCCGGGCGTGTTTCAGCTCGTCGCGGGCGATCTCGGAGAACCGTTCCGCCGCCGCCCGGTCTCCGGCCGCGGTGGCCTTCCGGGCGTAGCCGGGGTACATGCCGGTTCCCTCCTGGGTCTCCCCGGCGGCCGATTCGCACAGGTTGGCCGCGGTGGAGCGGACCAGCCCGGCGAGCTTCGCCTCCTCGGCGAAGTGTTCGGTGAGCTCGATCTGTGCGATGTGCTCGAACAGCATGGCCAGCCTGGGATGGCCGTTCGCCCGGGCGTGCTCGGCGTACAGGCCGTATCTGGCGTGGGCGAGCGCCTCGCCGCGCATCGCGGTCCGCAGGTTCTCCAGCGTCCGCGCCGACACCTGGGGCGGTCCCTCGGGGATGCTCACCGGCCGGGCGACCGGGCCGGCGGGGACGGACACCCCGGACGACGGGTTCGAGAGGGCCCGCAGTGCCCGGGTGAACCGGGAGCGGTGGCCGGCTTCGTCCCCGGCGATCTCGGAGAAGAGCTTCGCCGCGTTCGGGTCGCCGGCGGCCCGGGTCTGGGCGGCGAACCCGGGGTACATCGTCCTCGCCTCGTAGGTCTCCCCAGAGATGGCGGTGCGCAGGTTGGCGGCGTCGTCGCCGACGAGCCCGGCGAGCTTGGCCTGCTCGGCGAGGTGCTCGCGCAGTTCGACGCGGGCGATGCGCTCGTACAGCTCCTGGACGTCCGGCAGGTCCTCCCGGCCGGCCTGCGCGGCGTAGGCGCGGTACTTCGCGTAGGCGAACGCCTCACCCTGTATCGCGTTCATCAGGTCGTCCCGGGTCGAAGCCGAGACGCCGCCCGCTCCGGGATCGCCGCCGCCCCCGGGGCCGCCGCCCGCTCCGGGGTCGCCGTCTCCGAGACCGCCGCCCGCCGCGCCGGTGACCGGCCCGGACGGCAGCGCCGCCGCGCCGGCGACGGGCCCGGCCAGCAGTGCCGTCGCGCCGAGGGCGGCGGCCCCCGCCGTCCGCCATGCCCGAACCCGCTCTCCCATGTGACATCCTCCGTCGAGTCTCCGGTGCGGGACACGGCCGCGTCGCCTCCCGCCGGGCGGCCGGGTGGTCCGGTCGCGCGCCGTCACCATATTTGACTACCCTTCGTCATGGAATAATCACCATGAGTGGGAGAAGGGTCTTCGGGATGGGTTCCTTCCTCCCGGAAGGGCGGCGCGGGAGCGTTGACCGCCGGAACGGGCGATCATTAGTGTGATGGCCTGACGCCCGCCGAGCCTCGGGGAGCCGCCCGTGACCCTGCACGAGGCCCGCATCGGCCGCTACTACGAGGACTTCGTGGTCGGGGACGTCTACCAGCACCCGCTCGGCCGCACGATCAGCGAGGCCGACAACACGTGGTTCAGCCTCCTGACGATGAACACCAACCAGAACCACTTCAACGCCCACTTCGCCGAGCGCGCCCCCTACGGCAGGATCATCGCCAACTCCGGGTTCACCGTGGCCGTCGTGCTCGGCCTGTCGGTCATCGACGTGAGCCAGACCGCGATCATGAACCTCGGGTGGGAGGAGATCAGGCTCAGCCACCCGGTCTTCGTCGGCGACACGGTCTACGCCGAGTCGGTCGTCCTGGACAAGCGCGAGTCGGCCTCCCGTCCCTACGCCGGCATCGTCACCTGCCGCACCCGAGGGCTCAACCAGGACGGTGACGAGATCATGTCGTGGCGGCGGACCGTCATGGTCTACAAACGCGACGCGCCGCACGACAAGGGCTACTTCCCGCGGGCCAAGAACGGGCCGCTGGCCTAGGTCCCCTCCCGAGGAGCGACATGGACTTCGAACTGACCGAGGAGCAGCGGGCGTTCCGCGAGACGCTGCGCGCGTTCGTGGACAGGGAGATCGTGCCGGTCGCCGCGGAATGGGAGCGCTCGGGCCGCCATCCCGCCGAGATCGTCGAGACGATGAAGCGGATGGGCCTGTTCGGACTGTCGGTCCCCGAGGAGTACGGCGGGCTGGCGGCGGACATGGTCTCCTTCGCCCTGGTCTTCGAGGAGATCTCCCGCGGCTGGATGGGGGTGGCGGGCACGATCGGCTCGCACTCCCTGGCCTGCTCGATGATCGCCCGGTACGGCACCGCCGAGCAGAAGGCGGCCTACCTGCCGGACCTGGCCACCGGCGCCCGCCGTACCGGGATCGCGCTGACCGAGCCGGGCGCCGGAACCGATCTTCAGGGCATCACCACGACCGCCCGCCGCGAGGGGGACCACTACGTGGTGCGCGGCGTCAAGACGTGGATCACCAACGCCCGCCACGCCGACCCGCTGCCGGTGCTGGTGAAGACGTCCCGGACCGAGCCGGCGCACCGGGGCATGTCGGTGCTGCTGGTGGACGCCTCCGCCGAGGGCTTCACCGTGGGCCGGGACCTCCCCAAGCTCGGCTACAAGGGCACAGAGTCATGCGAGGTCGTGCTGGACGACGTGCGGGTCCCGGCCGCGAACCTCCTGGGCGGCGTCGAGGGGCGCGGCATGCAGCAGGTCCTGTCGGGGCTGGAGCTCGGCCGGATCAACATCGCGGCCCGCGCGGTCGGCGTCGCCCAGGCGGCCTACGACGCCGCGCTGGACTACTCCCGGCAGCGCGCCGCCTTCGGGCGGCCGATCGCCGACTTCCAGGCGATCCAGCTCAAACTGGCCGACATGGCGACCGAGATCCAGGCCGCCCGGCTGCTCACCTACTGGGCCGCCACCCGGGCCGACGCGGGGGAGCGGGCCGACATGGAGGCGGGCATGGCCAAGTACTTCGCCTCCGAGGTCGCGATCAGGGCGTCGCTGGAGTCGATGCGGGTCCACGGCGGGTACGGCTACTCGCCGGAGTTCACGGTCGAGCGGCTCTACCGCGACGCGCCGATGATGGCGATCGGGGAGGGCACCAACGACGTCCAGCGCATGGTCATCGCCCGCGCGCTGATCTCCGGAAAGGGCCGGCTGGGCTGGTAGGGCCGGTACGGCGGGGCCACCCGGGACAGGTACGGCGGAGCCACCCGGGACAGGTACGGCGGAGCCATCCCGCTCCCACGTCGCTCGCCGGGCTCCGGCCGATCACCCCGCTTCCGCGTCGTCCGCCGGGCTCCGGCCGGATCACCCCGCTCCGGGCGGGATGCGGCGTGAGGCGCCGGCTAAGGCGTGTCTGATAAATGATCTCGGTGGTGCGGTTAGATGATGCCTCGTGGTGCGACGAGGTGAACTGACCGACAAAGCCTGGCAGCGGATC